>ONGP01000023.1 GCA_900317405.1 uncultured Prevotella sp. | reverse complement strand
TTAATCTAAAAGCCAAATTTAATTTTTTATTAATATCAGTAACTAACAAAATTTTAAAATTATGAAAATGAAAAAGTTTATTTCGCTTGCTGCTGTAGTAGTAGCTGTAGCAGGATTGGTATCATGTACTCAAAACGACAATCCAGTACTTCCAGAAGAGTCCTCACTCCCTAGTGCTCCTTATGCATTTGATGAGGGTAGTCTCGTAGTTAATGGTCAGTGCGATGGTGCTGAGGTACAGAGCTATTGGGTTCATGAGCACCGTGCAGATGGTTATGTAGATGGTGCTGCTCAGATTGTTTCAGATCCTGCTGATCCTAAAAACCGTTGTGTAGCTGTTACTATCCGTAGTGAGGAAGAGGCACGTGAGGCTGGAAATCCAACCTTGGATGGCGATGGTAACTTCGCAGATTGGGATAGCCAGTTCTTTATCACATTCCCAGAAGAGAAGGCTCTGGTTGCAGGCGACAAAGTTCGTCTGACTATGAAGGTAAAGGCTGATGCAGCACAGACTGCAGGTACACAGTCTCACAAGAATCCTGGTGGCTATATTCACTGGTACTGCGTTGGTGATGTTAACTTTACCGCAGACTGGACTGAGTTTGATTCAGATTGGAAGGATGTTACTGATGATGGTTCTTGGGGTCATGCTCAGGCAGGCATGTATACTATCGCCTTCAATTTGGCAAAGGGTGCTAAGAATACTGTTTATTTCGACGATATTCGCATAGAAGTACAGCACGCTAATTAATTGATAATATTGGATAGAAAAGAGGATGTGTCATATAGACACATCCTCTTTGTTTTGTGCGTATTTTTTCGAGAGGTGTGACAATTAGGACAAAAGACAGTGCATTTTTTGCATACTTTTGGCCTACTTCGGGTAGACTGCTTATCTACTACGACTAAATACTATGTTTAGTTAGTGAAAATAATAAGTTTATTAATTGATAATAATATCATTCAATAAATCATATCCATTATAATAATCTCCCAGCCATCTCTGCCAGCCAATAACGAAAAAACGTTGTCCCAATTGTCCCAACAGTACTTCATCGCCCACGAAGCGTAGCTTCTCGAGTCACGTAGTTACGGGTCGTCGCTTGGTATATTACGGCAATCTACCAGATATGTTACGATTATTTACCAGATAGATGCCGACTATCTATAAGTCCGCGATTTGCTACTATTAATAGAAAAATTATTTCCCTAGTGAGGGCGCAAAATTTCCCTAGTGAGGGAACAAAAAGGGGACAATGAACTCTCATTGCCCCCAATACTTATTACGCGTCGATGTTGGCGTAGGTAGCGTTCTTTTCGATGAACTCGCGGCGAGGTTCTACGTCGTCGCCCATCAGCATTGAGAATATCTCGTCGGCCTCGGCGGCATTCTCGATAGTAACCTGCTTGAGCAAGCGGTTCTCTGGGTTCATTGTGGTTTCCCAAAGCTGCTCTGGGTTCATCTCACCAAGACCTTTGTAGCGCTGTGTGTGCAAGGCCTTGTCGTCGCCATTACCAGCCACGTACTTATCGATGAATGCCTGGCGCTGCTGCTCGGTGTAGCAGTACTCTGAGGTCTTCTTATAAGTACACTTGTAGAGTGGTGGTGTAGCGATGTAGAGATGGCCACCCTGGATAACCTGTGGCATAAAGCGATAGAAGAGTGTCATAATAAGTGTGTCGATGTGAGAACCATCGACGTCGGCGTCGGTCATTATGATAATCTTGTCGTAACGCAGCTTATCGATGTTGGCATCCTTAGAATCTTCGCCGTCAACACCAAAGCGTACGCCGATACTCTGAATGATGTTCATTACTGATTCGGCCTCGAACACACGGTGCCACTGTACCTTCTCTACGTTAAGGATCTTACCACGCAGAGGCAGAATGGCCTGGAAGTGACGGTCGCGACCCTGCTTGGCAGAACCACCGGCCGAATCTCCCTCGACGAGGAATATCTCGCACTCCTTAGGATCCTTGTTTGAGCAGTCGGCCAGTTTACCAGGCAGACCACCGCCAGTCATAGGATTCTTGCGCTGAACACTCTCACGAGCCTTACGGGCGGCAATACGTGCTGTAGCGGCCAGAATAACCTTTTCGCAGATGGTATGAGCCTCTTTTGGGTGTTCCTCCAGATAGTTGGTCATAGCCTCGCCTACGGCCTTCTGTACGGCTCCGTTAACCTCGCTGTTGCCCAGCTTGGTCTTGGTCTGACCCTCGAACTGTGGCTCGGCTACCTTAACAGAGATGATGGCCGTAAGACCCTCGCGGAAGTCATCCTGAGCCACCTCAATCTTGGCTTTCTCAATTTGCTTGCGCAGCTGATCGTCCTCGTCGGCATACTTCTTGAGTGCACGAGCTAGAGCGATGCGGAAACCAGTAAGGTGGGTACCACCCTCGATAGTGTTGATATTATTTACGTAAGAGTGAATATTCTCAGAATAGTCGCTATTGTAGAGCAGGGCTACCTCGATGGGCACACCGTCCTTCTCAGTCTTCAGGCAGATAGGATCGCCGATGATAGATGTACGGTGACGATCTACGTAGCGCACAAACTCCTTAAGTCCCTCCTTGGCGTGGAACACCTCGGGCTGGCGCAGATTGCCCTCCTCATCAGGACGAAGATCGGCCAGTGTGATGGTAATGCCTGCATTAAGATATGCCAACTCACGCATACGCTTGGCTATGATGTCGTACTTATATTCTGTAGTTGTAAATATGCTGCCATCGGGCCAGAACTGCTGGCGGGTACCTGTTTTGTCGGTGTCGCCTACGATCTTAACGTCATAGAGTGGCTTACCCTTCTCGTACTCCTGCTGGTAGATATGGCCATTGCGGAATACCTGCGACATCATGTGGGTAGAGAGTGCGTTAACACAGCTTACACCTACACCGTGCAGACCTCCTGACACCTTATAAGATCCCTTGTCGAACTTACCTCCGGCGTGGAGCACTGTCATTACAACCTCGAGTGCACTTTTGTGCATCTTCTCGTGCTCGTCTACGGGGATACCACGACCATTGTCTTGTACGGTGATTGAGTTATCTTCGTTGATAGTTACTTCGATATGGGTGCAATATCCGGCCATTGCCTCGTCGATAGAGTTGTCGACGGTTTCGTTTACCAAATGGTGGAGACCCTTCTCACTGATGTCGCCGATGTACATAGCTGGACGCTTACGTACGGCTTCCAAACCCTCGAGTACCTGAATGTTACTCGCGGAGTAATTTTGTTCTTGGTTCAGTTGTTCTTCTGTCATTGCTTACTTAATATTCATTTTGGTTGCAAAGTTACAAAAAAACTTTCAGATAAACGTAGTTTATCTGCTAAAAAATGAAAAAAGAAAGCCGCAACCCTGAAAGGGCTACGGCTCAGCTTATCGTTGGGTAGAAGAATTATCCCAGCTTGTTAACGTGCTGTGCAAGGCTAGACTTGAGGTTAGCGGCCTTGTTCTTGTGGATAACGTTAGTCTTAGCCAGCTTATCCAGCATCTTCTGTACCTTTGGATACAGAGCAACAGCCTCTTCCTTGTTAGTGGTAGCACGGAGCTTGCGAACAGCGTTACGCATTGTCTTTGCGTAGTAGTGGTTGTGAAGTGCTCTTTTCTTCTCCTGACGGATTCTCTTCACTGATGACTTGTGATTTGCCATGTTTGTTTTGAAATTTTAAATTGTTAATTATAAAGCTTATGGGTCTTACGTCGTTAAAGGCTGCCCTGGGCGGGCTCTTTCGAACCCTCTACCACCTTATCCCATCCATTTGATGTTTGGTAGCACATGGCTGTGCAGATGATAGATTTAAATTTTGTAGTCCCTAGGAGAGTCGAACTCCTCTTTAGAGAATGAAAATCTCTCGTCCTAACCGATAGACGAAGGGACCATCGCGAAAATGCGGGTGCAAAAGTACGACTATTTTTCCATTCTACCAAATATTTTTAGTAAAAAATAACATTTTACGGATATTTTTTGTACCTTTGCACCATATGTTGACGAAAACTCAGGCTATTGTACTACATTCGCTCAAGTATGGAGAGACTAGATTGATTGTAGATATGTTTACCAGAGCATTTGGTAGGCAGTCGTTTATTGTGAGCATACCCAAGACGGCGAAAGGTAAGGTTAAGAAGCAGTTTTTTCAGCCTCTTACCTTATTAGATATAGAGACCGACATTAGGCCAAGGCTGCAGTTACAGAAGTTGCACGACGTAAGACTTATGAGTCCGTTTGCATCTATACCCTTTGAGCCTGATAAGTTGACTATCTCGCTGTTTGTGGCCGAGTTCCTGTATTATGCCCTACGTTCAGAGCAGCGTAACGAGTTGCTATATGATTATCTGGAGAATAGTATTATGTGGCTGGATGGTCAGCAGACTCGTTTTGCAAACTTTCACCTCGTATTTCTGTTGAGGCTTACGCGATTCCTGGGTTTCTATCCCAATCTTGACGATTATAAGGATGGGGATTACTTTGACCTGCGCGAGAGTGTGTTTATGAGAAATCCCCCCGTACATCGCGATTTCTTGCATCCAGAAGAGGCGCAGAAGGTGCAGTTGATGATGCGAATGGATTTTCCCACGATGCATCTGTTTCGTATGACACATCAGGAGCGAAATCGACTGCTTGAAGTGTCGCTAAAATATTATCGACTCCATCTGCCGGATTTTCCAGAGATGAAGTCGATAGAAGTATTGCAAGCCTTATATCAATAAGGTGCAGCGAGTTTACATAAACTTAATGGTACCCTGAATTGGCTCGTGCGGATCCTGTGCGGGCTCGTCGATGGTTACAACCTCGTCGACATTGCTGGCCTGTGAGTTGATGCTATCCAGAATCTCACGGGTACGCTTGTAGGTAGGAGTCTGCTCAACGGCTGAAATAACATCGTCGTTGTCGAGATCCTCAGGACGGAACAGGTAGATGTTAGGACGACGCTTGTAACGCTTGGTTGCTCCCTCGCCTCCATAGTAGCGGTTGCGGCGATCCTGGCGCTCGGCTGCTTTTTCCTGCTCTTCGGCTATACGATTGATATCCTCCTGACTATGTTTCTTCAGGTGACCATTCATACCATCAACATTCTCGATACCGAAACCTGTAGCCAGAATTGTTACCTTTACTTTTTTACCAAGTTCGAGGTCGGTGGCAAGTCCCCACTTGATTTCGAAGTCGTTGCCAAACTTGGCCATGAAGTCGTTTACGTCGTTCATCTCTTCCATCATCAGCGATGACTGACCATCCTTAGAGCCTGCAAACGAGATAGAGAGCAGGATCTTCTTTGAGTTGAAGATGTCGTTATCGTTGAGCAGAGGTGAATTGAGTGCATCTTCAATGGCCTTCTTTACTCGACCTTCACCTTCGCCGTAACCTGTTGACATGATAGCTACGCCACCATCCTTAAGCACGGTCTTTACATCGTTGAAGTCGAGGTTGATAAGTCCGTGAACGGTGATTATCTCGGCAATCGACTTGGCTGCAACACTCAGTGTGTCATCAGCCTTGCCAAAGGCATCGAGTACAGACAGTTCTGGATATATCTCGCGTAGACGCTCGTTGTTGATAACCAACAGAGCATCAACGTGTTTCGACATTTCTTCGACACCATCTAGAGCTTGGTCGATCTTACGGTCGCCCTCAAAACGGAAGGGAATGGTGACGATACCAACGGTAAGAATGCCAAGTTCTTTTGAAACACGAGCGATGACAGGAGCAGCTCCTGTACCTGTACCACCGCCCATACCGGCTGTGATGAATGCCATACGGGTTCCGTCGCTAAGCATAGTGCGGATATCCTCGATGCTCTCTTCGGCTGCCTGACGGGCTTTCTCAGGTTTGTTTCCTGCACCAAGTCCCTCCTTTCCCAACTGGAGATGAACGGGTACGGGCGAATCGTTAAGTGCCTGGTTGTCGGTGTTGCAAAGCACGAATGTTACATCGTGAATGCCCTCACGATACATATGGTTAACAGCGTTACCGCCACCACCACCAACACCAATGACCTTGATGATGCTATGCTCCTTCTCCGGTGCTCCGAAGTCCAGGATGTCTATATTCATATTGTTCTCCATAATCTTCTTTCGTTTTTAATCTTCTTCTTCAACAATCGACTTACCAAACTTCATAAGTCCCTTCTTGAACTTATTCCAGGCGCTGTTCTCCTTGCGGATGCGTGCTTCTTCTTCTTGTTGGCGACGTTCCTCTTCCTGACGTGCGCGCTCTTCTTCTTCCTGCTGGCGACGACGCTCTTCCTCTGCCTTCTGTTTCTCGGCCTCAGTGCGGATAACACCAGCGGGGAGGTCGGTTGTCTGACGTGCAGGGCGCTGATCGTTAGTAGGATGAGCTGTTTGAGGTTTCAGACTCGCAAACAGGTCACCGTTTGGATCGTATGCATCGCCGGCGCAGTTAATGTCGCCCTTGGCTAGCAGACCTAATACGGTGTTCATCATACCATTACGCGACTTGATTTCCTCATTATTAGTAAGGATGGTTTGCGAAACGAACTTGGCTATACGGATTTTGTCAACGTGAGTGTGGTTGACAAATGCCTTCTCGATATTCTTCATGTTTGAGCCGCCGCCAGTAAGGATGATACCTCCCAGCAGTTTGTCGTAGTATTCAGATGGAATCTGATACCAGACGTTCTCAATGATTTCCTCAAGGCGGCCCTCTACAATCTCGATGAACTTGCGGCTCTCAACCTGACGCTCAGAGTCGATAGAGTATTTCAGTTCATTGTCGATCTCGCTGTTGTCGGTATATGCCGAGCCATACTTCAGTTTCATCTTCTCGGCGTCGCTCTCTTCCATCTGCAAGGTAGCGATGTCCTTTGTGATATTGTTGCTTCCAAGGGGGATGACGGCAAGATGGCGGAGTATATTCTTAGAGTAGACTGATACTGTAGTTGTATCAGAACCTATATCGACGAGTGCACAACCCGAACGTTTTTCAACCTCAGTAAGTACACTGTCGGCAAGTGCAAGTGGAGCCAAATACATCTCGGCAACATTTATGCCGGCTGTCTCGAAGCACTTATTGAGGTTGCGATAGAAGGCCTTACGCTCCAGAATGTTCAAGAAGTGGCCCTCGATGTGAGTGGCCTGAATACCTACGGGATCCAACTGGAACTGGGTTCCAACCTTGTATTCCTGAACGGCAGCATCGAGTATTTCCTGGTCCTGATATGTCATGTTGCGGTTTGCGTCCATCAGTTCAATCACCATGTCCTGAGTGATGATGGTTTCGCCTGGAAGATCCTTGGTTACTACGTTCTTTACGCTACGGATTGACTGTCCGCCAACTCCAACGTAGACCTGAGTAATCTGTGTCTTGAGCTGAGTTTCCAGTTTCTTGATGATACTGGTGAGGCATTGTGCGGTCTTGTCGATGTTGTAAACCACACCTTTGCGGATAAACGACGAAGAATCCTCTTTGACTACAGCAAGCACGTTGATGCTGCCGTCAAGATTCTTCTGTCCCGCGATTCCGGTTACCTTGGACGAACCGAGTTCAATTGCTACAATAAAATCCTTTGCTGCCATCTCTTATTATTTGTTTGTCAATTATTCTTTTTACATATTATCTGGTTGTTGAACTCCACATTGATATAGCTGTACTTGTTCCAACCAGCTTTGTTCAGTCCGTAGATATAAAACTTGCGAAGTCGCTCCAGCTTGCTGTCGATATGCGTGGGCGAACCAAGAAACACAATATGATCGCCAACACGAGGAACCATCTCTAGCGTCCCGTTTGTAAGTACATTAAGTTGTACTGTCTGGTTCTTCCAGAAAGTGTTGCTTACTATGTGGTTGGCAATTTTCGACAATACGTTCTGAGCGTACTTCTTACTTATGTGTCCTGTCGCTATCAGAATATCTGTGGCATAACCAGCCTCGGGCATGATATTGCCATGATTGTCGAGATAGTAATTATCGCCATTGTCGGCCATAATGCGGATTACGGGTATGCGCTGCTTGATGTTTATGCATACGTGTCCGCTCAGTGTCTTATAGCACTCGGCCTTCTCTACAAACGGACTCTTCTGCAGAGTCTCTTCCATCTTGCGTGGCGAGATTGAACTCATAGGTTGTGATAGTGGGTATATCTTATGTTGTGTGAGCAACTTCTTGACCTCGCTTGGATTAAGGAAACCTTCCATCGATTCCTTTTCGATGTCGATTTTTACCTCAGTGCATTCCTTGGCCATGGCCTCGTCAGGATCGTTGAATGCTGTGACGGCCAGAAGCAGGTAGATGCCAACTGCTATGTTGCAGGCTACCATGAGGGTTTGTTTCCAGTTGATGGTCATTATCTTATTTGACTATCTTAAAATTTACTATTTAATAATTTGGTAATTTGTGGAACCTGATTGTCAAGATCTCCGGCACCAAGTACAATTAGTACTTCAAAGTCGTGCTCCTTGATATAGTTGAGCACATCGACCTTCTGTATCATCTCCTTTTTTACGCCAGGTTTTAGATTGTCGTAAATCAGCTTTGAGGTAACACCCTCGATAGGAAGTTCGCGGGCTGGGTAGATTTCTGTTAGAATCACCTCGTCGAGCTGACTCAGTGCATCGGCGAAATCCTTGTAGAAGTCGCGAGTGCGAGTATAAAGATGAGGCTGGAAGATTGCGGTGATGTGCTTGTTCTTATACAACTCACGTATGCTCTTAGCGCTCTGGTAAATCTCCTTTGGGTGATGAGCATAGTCGCTCAAGAATACCATCTTGCTATTTTTAATCTTGAAATCGAAGCGACGGTCAACTCCTCCATATGTCTGCATGCCATACTTCAGTTCTTCAGCTGTGCATCCATTAAGCTGTGCCATAGCCATTGCAGCGATGCCGTTCTCAATATTAATAGGCACAGGCTGACCTAACTGTATTCCTTTGATACTTTCAATAGGAGAAATGAAGTCGAATGTTATCTCGCCATTCTCTATACAGATGTTCTCTGCGTGGAAATCGCCTTCGTTGAGGCTATAGTCATAACGACGAACATCTGGCTGGATGTTCTCTTTCATTTCCAGATCGCGATGGATAATAAGCGCACCACCTGGCTGAATAAGCTCTGTGTAGTGACGGAAGCTTTCAAGATATGCCTCTTTTGTTCCATATATATCCAGGTGATCGGGGTCAGTTGATGTGATAACGCTCATCCAAGGACGGAGCCAGTGGAAAGAGCGGTCGAACTCGTCAGCCTCGATTACTACGAAGTCTGAGTCAGACAGAATATAGTTTGTGCCGTAGTTCTTAGAGATACCTCCAAGGAAGGCATTGCAGTCAAGATGACTCTGGTGCATGATGTGTGCACACATGGTAGAAGTTGTAGTCTTGCCATGAGTTCCTGCTACACAAAGACCTTTGTGGCTCTTGGTGAGTGTGCCGAGTACCTGGGCACGTTTCTGTATCTCAAAACCATTTTCGCGGAAGAATGTAAGTTCCTTATGCTCAGCAGGGATGGCTGGTGTATAGATTACCAGACACGACTCTTTCTTCTTGCACTCGTGAGGAATTTCATCTACATTCTCTTCGTAATGGATGAGCATACCTTCGGTCTCGAGTCTCTTGGTGAGGTCGGATGGTGTTTTGTCGTAGCCGGCTACAACAAGACCTTTCTTAATAAAGTAGCGGGCGATGGCACTCATACCGATGCCACCGGCTCCTACGAAATATACTGCTTTGATATCTTTTAATTCCATAATTCCTTTATTTTCTTTCTGCCAGTTTGATTACTTCTTTTGCAATGATGTCGGCTGAATCTGGCAAAGCAAGTTTCAATACATTTTCGCTGAGCAACTGCAGTTTCTGCTCGTCGGCAACTGTCTTAATAGCCAACTCAAGCAGTGTGGCAGGAGCTTCTGCATCCTTTACATAGATCGCTGCGTCGCGATTGGCCAATGCTATAGCATTCTTTGTCTGATGATCCTCGGCCACGTTAGGACTTGGTACAAGGATTACTGGTTTGCCGATGAGGCAGAACTCAGAGATACTGCTGGCTCCTGCACGACTGATAACCAGGTCGGCAGCCTTATAGGCGGCGCCCATATCGGTGATGAAATCAGTAACCACAAGATTTGGGATATTTTCTCCCTTCAGTCTCTCTGCTATCTCTGCGCTATAATATTTTCCTGTCTGCCAGATAAACTGTGCATCGGCAGCCTTGATTAGGTCTAGATGCTGAAGAACACTCTCGTTGATGGTTCTTGCTCCAAGACTTCCGCCTACGAGCAGGATTGTATTCTTTGAAGGGTCGAGGCCGAAGGTCTTAATTGCCTCTTCTCGAGATATCTTGGTGTCAAGAAGTGTCTGGCGAACGGGATTACCTGTAAGTATAATCTTATCAGCAGGGAAGAAACGCTCCATTCCCTCGTAGGCCACGCAAATCTTCTCGGCTTTCTTAGCCAATAGTTTGTTGGTTACTCCTGCGTACGAGTTCTGTTCCTGAATCAGACAAGGAATACCCATGGCTGCAGCTTTGTTAAGGGTAGGTCCGCTGGCATATCCGCCAACTCCTACGGCAACTTGTGGTTTAAAGTCTTTGATGATAGACTTTGCCATGCGCTGACTCTTCCATATCTTGTAGAGAACCTTGAAGTTATTGAGCAGATTCTTGCGGTCGAAACCGCAGATGGGCAGACCTTTGATCTCATAACCTGCAGCGGGTACTCGTTGCATCTCCATACGACCAAGTGCTCCTACAAACAGAATCTTGGCATCAGGACGAAGCTCCTTGACGGCATTCGCTATCGAGACTGCCGGGAAAATATGTCCCCCGGTGCCTCCTCCGCTAATGATGACTCTTAGTTCTTCCATATATTATTTTATTAATTGCGTGCAAAATTACAAATTTTATTTATAATTCTTCTATTTTTGCCTGCCTTTTTTTCGCAGAACGGCTAACACTTAATATAACACCGATGTAAGCGCAGTTGATGATGGTAGAAGTTCCACCTTTACTGATGAGTGGGAGAGGCTGACCTGTTACAGGCGCAATACCAACAGCAACCAACATATTAAAGGCTGCTTGGATTACCAACAAAAGAGCTAGTCCCATGGCCAGGAATGCTGGGAAGTTGTTTTCACATCTGCTGGCAATACGGGCGGTTCTATATACAAGCACTATGTATAGGAATACTACAAATGTTGCACCGACAATACCCAACTCTTCGATAACGATGGCAAAAATGAAGTCGGAGAAAGCCTGCGACAGGAAGTCGCGTTCTACTGACTGACCGGGTCCTTTACCGATGATGTTGCTTGAGACAATGGCGATATTAGCGTGAGCCACCTGAGCATCTTTATCAAGGTCGTATTGATCGGGAGTGATAATCTCTTTGTTTGAGAACTTCTTGATACGCGATTTCCATGTGTCGGCACGGTGTAGTATCTTCTCTAGTTTACTCTTCTCCTTAGGTTTGGATACCTGTTCGGTTTTGGCTTTGTCTACAGCGACGTTGTTGTCGTTGCCTACGGCCATGATAAACAAGAAACCAGCCAAAGCTAAGGCTGCTACAACTCCTACAAGTTTACCCAACTGAACCATTGGTACACGTCCGATGAACATCATTAGGAATACCACAGAACACAATAGGGCGGCAGTAGATAGGTTCTCGACCATAATAAGCATAGCTATCGGAACCACAATCCAAAGGATGTATTTAAACGCTTTTTTATCAGCACCGTTTTCTCGTTGCATGGCGCTCAGAATCTGAGCCGTTGCTAAAACTACGGTTCCTTTTGCAATCTCTGATGGTTGGAATGTCAGGCCGAAGATGTTAATCCATCGGCTGGCGTCGCCGGTGCGTTCGCCAGTAGCCAATACCCATAGTAGCAATACTACGGTGATAATGAGCAAGAAAGGAGTCATCAGTTTAAAGTATCGACAGGGGATGTTAAGCGTAACTACCGCCACTACCGCACCAAGAATAATAGTAACGGTGTGAAAAACAATTGGACCCATATAGTTCTGGCTCTTATACGTCAGATTGCTCGAAGCTGAGAATACTTCGACGATACTGATCATGCAGAGGAAGAAGAATACCATCCAGATGACCTTGTCTCCTTTAAAGATGTTTCCTATTTTCTTGTTCATTTCTTAGAGATTTCTTGCTAGAGTTTTAAACTGCTCGCCTCGATCCTCCATATTCTTGAATAGGTCGAATGAAGCACAGCATGGACTAAGCAGTACCGTCTCGCCTGGCTTAGCCATCTCGTAACATACCTCCATGCACTCCTTCATAGAATGAGTGTCGCGAACTGGGATTCCGAGATTGTCGAAGTTGTCGTGCAACTTTTTGTTATCGGCACCCAGATATACGATACCAGAGCACTTCTCTTTTACGAGAGGTTTGATTGGTTCGTAATCATTTCCCTTGTCCTTGCCACCGATAATAAGAATTACCTTGGTCTTCATTGCCTCAAGGGCATACCAGCAAGCATCAACATTGGTAGCTTTCGAGTCGTTGATATACTGTACACCACGAACGGTGCATACTTTTTCTAAGCGATGTTCTACGCCAGGGAAATCGCTCAGGCTCTTGCGGATCTCCTCTTTCTTAATTCCTGCAATATCGGCTGCAATACCTGCTGCTAGCGAGTTGTAGATGTTATGCTTGCCGGTAAGGCTGAGGCTCTCCTGCTCCATATTGAATGGCTCGGGCTTCTCGATCTTGTATTGACCTTCCTCGATATATCCGATAACGCCTTTCTCCTTGAGTTCAGAGAATGGATATTGTATAGACTTGATGTCGTATTTTTCTAACTCGCGCTTAATAATTGGATCATCTGCCCAATAGATGAATGCATCCTTTGGTGTCTGATTCTGGATGATACGCATCTTGGCATCCACGTAGTTCTGCATCTCGAAATTATAGCGGTCCAGATGGTCGGGAGTGATGTTGAGCAGGATAGCAATGTCTGCACGGAAGTCATACATATTGTCAAGTTGGAACGAACTAAGCTCGATGATGTAATATTCGTGTGGATCTTCTGCGACCTGAAGTGCAAGAGAGTTTCCGATGTTTCCTGCCAGACCTGCATCGTAGCCAGCCTCCTTGAAGATGTGATAAATGAGCGAGGTGGTTGTGGTCTTGCCATTAGAACCTGTGATACAGATCATCTTAGAGTTGGTATAGCGACCAGCAAACTCAATCTCGCTTATGATATGAATACCCTTTGCGATAATCTTCTGAATCATCGGAGCTGTGTCGGGGATGCCGGGACTCTTGATGATCTCGTCGGCATTCAGAATCTTCTCTTCTGTATGCTGTCCTTCCTCCCACTCAATCTGGTGGTCGTCCAACTGTTTCTTGTACTTGTCGGCAATCTTCGACATGTCTGAAACAAACACATCGAAACCTTCTTTCTTTGCGAGAACGGCGGCTCCTGCGCCACTTTCGCCTGCTCCTAATATAACTATTCTTTTCATATCCTTTTATCTCATCTTTAATGTTATGATTGTGAGTGCGGCCAGTATAATCGTTGTGATCCAGAATCTGATAGTAATCTTTGACTCGTGGAATGGACGATGAGGCCAACCTTTAAGAATATATCTACTTGTAGCATCGAGTTGTGAATCGAGCTTGCGGAAATTGTCGTGGATAGGTGTTGCGCGGAACACGCGGACGCGCTGGCCTTTACGTTTCATAATCTTGAACCATTGGGTCTGGATGATAACACTTAGACTCTCAACGAAGAATATTCCGCAGAGGATAGGTAGCAACAGCTCCTTGTGGATAATAACGGCTGCAACACCGATGATACCACCGATTGTGAGCGAACCTGTGTCGCCCATAAATACCTGTGCGGGGTAGGCGTTATACCACAGGAAACCTATCATAGCGCCGATGAATGCGCAAAGGAATACTACTAGCTCTTCAGAATGCGGGATGTACATAATGTCGAAGTAGGACGCATAGCCTATGTGGGATGACACATAAGCAAGTATACCAAGTGCCACTCCGACGATAGCAGAGTTTCCTGCACACATTCCGTCCATTCCATCGTTTAAGTTGGCACCATTTGATACTGCTGTAACAACAAAGATTGTCATAAACACAAACAATACCCAACCAGCAGCAACCTTGTATTTGCCGCAGAACGACATAATGTTTGAGTAGTTCAAGTTGTGATTCTTTATAAACGGAATGGTTGTATGCAGAGATTTCACTGCTTCTTTCTTATGTTTCACTACAATCTCCTTGTTCTGTTGCTGTACATTCACGTTCTCGCGAACTACTACATCAGGACTAAGCCATAGTGTCAGGCCGACGATAAAGCCGATACTTACCTGTCCTACAATCTTGTATTTTCCTTTCAGACCATCCTTGTTACGCTTGAAAATTTTGATATAATCATCAAGGAATCCCAGAAATCCCAACCAGATGGTAGTTATAACCATCAAGATAAGATAGATATTGCGGATACGACCAAATAGTAATACTGGCACAAGTATGCTCACAATGATAATGATACCACCCATTGTGGGTACGCCTTTCTTTTCGACTCCGAATGGGTCAATGCTTGGGTCACGCTCTGTCTCGAAAATGCTTCTGCGCTTCATCCATTTGATGAACTTCTCGCCAAACCATGCAGAGATGAGCAATGAGAGAATCAGTGTTAAAAGTGAGCGGAACGATATGTAGGCCCACATGTGTGATCCAGGTATGTCGTATTGGTCGAGGAATCTGAACAGATAGTATAACATAAGCTAGATAATTATGAATTAAATATTTCCTTTACTACTTCCTTGTCGTCGAAGTGGTGCTTTACACCCTTAATCTCCTGATAGTCTTCGTGGCCCTTACCTGCAATAAGGATAACATCGCCCTTTTCGGCCAGCATGCATGCTGTACGGATGGCCTCGCGACGGTCTACGATGCTCAGTACCTTCTTCATCTGCTTCTGGTCTAGACCTGCTAGCATATCGTTGATGATATCTTGTGGCTCTTCGAATCGTGGATTATCTGATGTAATGATAACCTTATCGCTCTGCTTAACGGCTTCTTGTGCCATGATGGGACGCTTGCCCTTGTCGCGATTGCCGCCAGCACCACAAACGGTGATAACTTTTCCATTGCCGTTAAGCACTTCATGAATGGCATTGAGCACATTCTCAAGTGCATCGGGAGTGTGGGCGTAGTCAACGATGGCTGTATAGCCCTCGGGCGAATGGATGGGCTCGAGTCGGCCGTTAACGCTCTTCAGCGTGCTGAGAATCAGAAGGATGTCCTCTGGTTTCTTTCCCAACATTACTGCTGCTCCGTATACAGCCAACAGGTTGCTGACGTTGAACTTGCCGATGAACTGCACACCAACCTCCTTGCCATTGATGTCGAGATACATTCCTTCGAAGTGACACTCTATAATTTTAGCTTTAAAGTCGGCCATTGTGCGGGTAGAGTATGTCTTGACTTGAGCCTTGCAGTTCTGTACCATTATCATGCCGTTCTTGTCGTCGGCATTGGTTATTGCGAAGGCATCCTTATCGAGGCCATCAAAGAAAGCCTTCTTGGCATCACGATAGTTCTCGAATGTCTTATGATAATCCAGATGGTCACGGGTAAGGTTAGTGAACAATCCGCCTGCAAACTTCAATCCGCCGATACGTTTCTGCGCGATGGCGTGGCTAGAACACTCCATAAATGCATATTCGCAGCCTGCGTCAACCATCTGTGCTAGCAAACGGTTCAGTTCTATTGGGTCGGGGGTGGTATGATCGGCGGGTATTGCTTCACCCTCGATATAGTTGCATACAGTTGACAGCAAACCGCACTTGTGTCCGAACTTGCGAAACATATTATATAATAAGGTGGCGATGGTGGTCTTGCCGTTGGTTCCTGTTACACCTACGAGTTTAAGTTTTCTTGAAGGATCGCCGTAAAACAGCGTTGCAACTTTACCTACAGCATCCTCTGTAGATGCTACTTTAATATATGTTACTCCTGCTGTTTTCTCCTCTGGAATTATCTCGCATAATACTGCTGCAGCTCCCAGCTCGATTGCCTTTGGGATGAACTTGTGTCCATCCGTTACGGTGCCTGGGATGGCAACGAATAGATGTCCCTTCTCGATACGACGAGAGTCGATGTTGACAGCTGTAATTTCCACATTCACATCACCAATGATGTTGAGTGATTCTACATTCTTGAGCAGTTCATTTAATCTCATATTCTTATACCTTATTATATATTAATCTAAAACTAGTTCGCACACCATTCCCTGTTTTACAGCAGAGCCTGCGTGGATACTTTGTGACTTTACTTTTCCTCTACCCTTCAATCGGGCTTTTATGTGCCGACTTTCTAACAGATAAACGGCATCTTTCGCACCCATTCCCGTAACATCCGGTACTACGTGTTTGCTAACTTCGCGATAGCTACTGTTGCCATTAGCTTTGGTTCCAAGACTCGAGAGTACATAGTTTGCAGCTGCATTATCACCTCTCTTTACGTCAGGAGTCATTATCGATGAAGCATCGCGGGCTGCGTCGACATTGCGCTTAAGATTCTGAGCCATTACGCCTTCGGCAATATGATGGAATACCACACCGCTCATACCTCCTCCGGAAGCAGGAAGTCCTGACTTCTTAAGACATACGATACAGGTATATCGTGGATTGTCTGCAGGAAAGAAGCCTGCAAAGCTGAGCCAGTAGCGGGTTACTCCCGAGTGATAGCTTCCATATTGGTCGGCCACCTGTGCGGTACCTGTCTTTCCGGCCACTTTGAATGATTTGGAACCTGCTTTCTTTCCCAGTCCCTGACTGACCACATGCTCCAGAATAGTCTGCATGGTCTTGATGGTCTGAGGTTTGGCAATTCGCTCTTTCAGCACAACAGGCTCGAACTCACGGATAACTTCGCCGTTCTTCATCAACTGTTTTACAAAGCGTGGCTGCATCATCTTGCCGTCATTTGCAATTGCATTATAGAATGCAACGGTATTGATAGGTGCAATCTGTGTTTCGTATCCAATACTCATCCAGGGTAGGGTGGTTTTACTCCAGTATTTTGCCCTATCTGTGGTCTTGGTGTCAGGCATACGTATCATAGGCGTGTGGTAACCTACCAGAGGCAACTTCAGATCCTCATGTATACCTATTCTATATAGACCTTCTACGTATTTTCTTGGGTTATGACCGTAGTACTTGTCGATGAGGTAGCTTACACCGATGTTAGAACTAACTTCGAGTGCGCGAGCCACATTAATGGTTCCATAACCACCACGACGCCAGTTGTGGTCCTTCATTGGTCGACCGTGCATCTCCATTACACCACATCCCGTTGGGATTGTCATTGTGGTGTCAATCACTCCGTCGTCGAGGGCTACAAGGAACGAGGCAACCTTGAATACCGAACCTGGCTCGCAACGGTAGCTGATGGCATTGTTTACCATCTCATAATAGTTGCCGTCCTGGCCTCGGGTCATATTTACGATTGCTTTTACGTCGCCAGTCTTTACTTCCATAAGGATGGCAACACCCATTTCTCCGTTGATCTCTTTCAACTCATCAACCAAGGCGCGCTCGGCCAAATCCTGCATACCAACGTCGATTGTCGTTACAACATCAACTCCATCCTCTGGTGATAGAACAGGGATATCCAGATACTTACTTAGGATTTTACGGCGATGCATCAAACCGTTCTTACCTCTAAGCAGAGTGTCAAGTGATAGCTCAAGCCCATTCTTGGCACTATCCTTTGCACCAAACATCTCTCCGATGGTACGTTGTGCCAGTGTTCCGAAGGGTTTGCGTCGTGAGTTGAAAGTTTCCCAATGGAATCCTCCTTTATAGGCTCGCTCCTTGAAGATTGGCAGATTGTGAACCTCGCAGAATGTGTTGTAATCTATACGGCGTGGCCAGATTTTCCAGTTGCGCGATCCTTTCACTCCGTTCTTAGAGATGGTATTCTTACCTTCAAGCAAATGTGCCTTGAATTCTGCTGCAGATTTTTGTGGGAATATCTGATTCAGTCCATAGCAGATAGTATCGATGTTCTCAGCCCATACCGAGTCACGCTTGTGTCTGCCAATAGAATCTTCGGCTCCAGCCTGAAAGTCCATGTATACCATATACTCCGGGATGCTGCTGGCCATAAGCTGACCATCGCAACTGAGGATATTTCCGCGATTAGGCTTAACTACAACACTGTCTCGCTTAAGTCGAGATGCTACCTGAGTCCAATAATCTTTCTTGGCAGTCATGATATACATGGCCTTGCCTACAACAGCAAAACCAATAAGCGTTAATACTACTGCGATAGCGAAGTAGCGTGGCATGACCTTATCGTTATTGAACTTACTCATCTCTGTTTATTCTGGTACATTAATTATATATGGTGGCTGGTCCGATATGTGGAGCAGCGAATCTCTGTTCTGTTTCAGTGCGTCGAGCACATGACTCTCGCGGCACATCTCTGTCAGGGTACTTGAACTGGATAGAGCTTTGTATTTTGCGTCAAGCAATTCCTTCTCCAGTTTGTCTATAGCTATCAGGTCTTGCTGGCACTGATATCTTGAGGCTACATAGATGATGGTAAAGAACACCATGAGCACAACCAGCCAAATCTGCTTGCGCACCATCTCTGCAGTAAGGAAATCACCACCAAGAATGGTTCTGAGATTCAAAGATGATGTTGGACGAGTGTCCTCCTCCTTAACCTTCTCTTTGATCTTCTGGATAGTTTTCTTGGCATGCTCTTTCATCTCGGAGGCCTCTTCTTTCAGACTTACCTCTTCCTGTATCGCGGGCTGCTCCTCGATAATCTCCTGCATCTCCAATTCTATGTCGTCGTTCTTCTCCATCTTCTTTCTCTAAATCTTTTCAGCCACTCTCAGTTTTGCACTTCTGCTTCGTGGGTTTTGTTGCTGTTCCTCGTCGCTAGGTACTATTACCTTGTTGTTAATCAGACGGAATGGGGCTTCGATGCGTCCGAAGAAGTCTTGTTTTATTTTACCTTCCACATTACCAGCCTTCATCATATTCTTTACAATGCGGTCTTCAAGCGAGTGGTAGGTTATGACTGAGAGACGTCCACCTTCGCAAAGCAAATCTTTGGCGCCGTTCAGCATTTCCTTAAGTGCATCCATTTCGTGGTTTACTTCTATGCGGAGCGCTTGGAACATTTTGGCCATCTCTTTTTTTTCTCTCTCACGTTGGAAAAGTTTTTCTGTCACGTGTAGAAAATCATCTGTGGTCTCTATTCTTTTCTCATTACGAGCCTTAGAAATTGTGGCTGCAATCTTTCTTGCATTCTTCAACTCACCATATATGTAGAAGATGTCGGCCAACTGCTCTTCGTTGTAGTTGTTAAGTATCTCAGCAGCAGTTGTTCCTGCTCGCTTGTTCATTCTCATGTCTAACGGAGCGTCGAAACGGAATGAGAATCCGCGTGTTTCATCGTCAAAGTGGTGGCTCGAAACTCCCAGGTCGGCCAAAAGACCGTCTATATGGTCTACGCCATAGTAACGCATCCAGTTCTTTAGGTATCTGAAGTTGCTTCTCACGAATGTGAAGCGATTGTCATTAACGATGTTCTTTTCTGCATCTGGATCCTGGTCGAAACTATATAAATGGCCTTTTTTACCAAGTCTCCGCAGTATCTCCTTGCTATGTCCTCCGCCTCCGAAAGTGACGTCAATATATATGCCGTCAGACTTGATGTCAAGTCCGTCTATGCTCTCGTTGAGTAGCACTGGTACGTGATATGTCTCGGCGGTATTAATCATAGATTATCGCTGATGTTCATGATGTTCTCAAATTCGATACCGAATTCCTCTTCGCTCTTCAGGGTCTGCTTTAATTTCTCTGGTGCCCAGATTTCGATGGTGTTGTCCATGCCGATAAACTGAATATCCTGTTCTATCCCAGCCACTTTCATAAGTCGCTTAGGTATAAGGAATCGTCCGTTGCCATCGAGTGCAACCACTTCCGCCTCGGATACGAATTGGCGGAAAATCTGCTGATGTGTATGCATCCAGGGGCGTAGCTGCGACTTCAGTAGGTCTAGTCGCTCATTCCATACGCTTTCAGGATAGAGTACCAAACAGTTCTGGAAGACATCCTTTCTAAGCACCAAGCCTTCCTCGCCAGATGCCTGTAGCACCTTGCGAAAAACGGCCGGCAGGAAGGCTCTTCCCTTAGCGTCTGTTTTTGCCTCTATATTACCTATAAAACGCATACGTACCTATTTAATAATAAATTTGCCGCAAAGTTAGTGAATTTTCCCCACTTTACACCACAATTCCCCACTTTTTTTTATTTTTAACCTTTTTTTGATGATTAAAAGCCCTCTTCAGTCCTAAATACATTTAAAAACAAAGTTTTTTCTTCAATTTTTGCTCATTATTCAAAGAAATGTGCTATTTTTGCAACTTGTTAGTGCATAGGAGAGAAATGACAACAGTTACAGAGCATACGATCGACATCGATCAGATCCTCAAAAGTAAGATGGGCGCAAAGGCTAAATTTGTGCCTTGTCCTTTGGTGAGCTGGCTAAAAAAGATAGCTCATCAAGACCAGGTGAACGCTTTCCTCTGGGAAAGTCGTGATAAAACTGGTGTGGAGTGGCTTGAGGAATGCGTAAAGTACTTGGATATGACACTGAACATCGTTGGCAAGGAGAATCTTCCTGATCCTAACGATGGCAAGCTATATACTTTTGTAAGTAATCATCCGCTTGGTGGTGAAGACGGAGTGGCACTTGGTGCCATTATCGGCAGATTCTATGATGGTCGTTTTCGTTATCTGGTAAACGATTTGTTGATGAACCTGCCAGGATTAGCTCCATTGTGTATTCCTATCAACAAGACCGGTAATCAGAGTCGCAATTTTCCTGCGATGGTTGAGGCCGGATTTAAGAGCGATCATCATATGTTGATGTTTCCTGCAGGTATCTGCTCTCGTAAGAAGAATGGTGTTATCCAGGATATACCTTGGAAGAAGACTTTCATTTCTAAGAGTGTAGAATATCAGCGTGATGTTGTGCCCATCCACTTTAGTGGCGAAAACAGTAAGTTCTTCTATCGGTTGGCTAACTTCAGCGATAAACATTTGCCTTTTAATTTGGCAATGCTGTTTCTTGTCGATGAAATGTATAAAAATGTACACAAAACCTTCGAGGTGAAGATAGGAAAACCTATTCCTTGGCAGACGTTTGACAAGTCAAAAACTCCGATGGAATGGGCGGAATTTGTAAGAGAACAGGTCTATAAACTATAAACTTTTTAAGATAGAGAGAATGGAACAGGAAATTATCCAGCCTATAGCCAAAGAGGTGCTTAAAAGCGAATTGACTCCAGAGCGCCAGCTTCGTATGACGAACAAGAGTCATAATGAGATATATGTTATTACGGCTCACAATGCTCCTAATGTTATGAAGGAGATAGGACGTCTTCGCGAGATTGCTTTCCGCGAGGCTGGTGGAGGTACTGGCAAGGATATGGATATCGATGAATTCGATATATGTGAAAACTGCTATAAGCAGCTGATAGTATGGAATCCTGAAGCAGAAGAGATTATTGGTGGCTATCGATATCTACTGGGTACAGATTGGGAGTATGATGAAAAGGGGCAGCCTATTCTGGCAACTAGCCATATGTTCCACTTCTCTGATAGGTTCATTAAGGATTATGCACCTTGGACCATTGAACTCGGTCGTTCTTTCGTTTCTCTACCTTATCAGAGTTCTCGTATGGGTGCCAAGAGTCTGTTTGCTCTCGATAACCTTTGGGATGGACTTGGTGCTCTGACGGTTATCAAACCAAACGTTAAGTATTTCTTTGGTAAGATGACAATGTATCCATCGTATATCCGTAAAGGTCGCGATATGATACTCTACTTCCTTAAGAAGCACTTTGATGACAAGGAGAAACTGATTATACCGATGAAACCGCTAGAATTGGAAACTGATCCAAAGGAATTGGAAGCTCTGTTCGGTGGAAAATCATTCAAGGACGATTATCGTGTACTTAATGGTGAAATCCGTAAGTTGGGCTATAATATCCCACCACTGGTTAATGCCTATATGAGTCTTTCGCCAACCATGAAGTTGTTTGGTACAGCTATCAACTATGGCTTCGGTGATGTTGAAGAGACGGGTATTCTGATTGCTGTAGATGAAATCCTAGAAGATAAGCGTGTTCGTCATATCGACTCGTTTATCAAGGAGCATCCTGAGGCGTTGAAAATTACCAGTGGAGCCAATAAGGTGATCTATAAAGAAAAGTAAGTTAAAAGATTTAACCTAAAGATAACATATTATTTTATCTTATTTTAAGAAATTCATCGTACCTTTGCACTTGATATAATAATATACAAAGGCGATGAAGAAGGCAATGATGTATCTACTTTTGGCGTTGGGTATCACACTTGGTGTGGTATTCGTAGGTGGCGCGACAGCAGGATTTGTTGCTGGTTTCATCGATGGTTTTAATGGTGATAAGGTTGGAACTACCTCTTCTATGACTTATATGGTGGTAGTTGGTTCTGTATTCATTATTATATTATGTGTCGTCCTGCAATGGGTGTTCTTAAAGTTAGGTTTTGCAAGTTATACGATTGGTCGTATACCAAAATCTCCCAAGAAGGTTGGGTTGAAGGTTGTCGTTGGTACGATTGTTGCCATGATAGGTCTAGCTGTGTTTTATTGGATGCTTCTTGATAAGTCCATTTCTAACGGAGAAAGTGATGGATTTGTTATGGAATCTTATTCGTGGATGCGTCAACATCCTATTTTTACCATCTTAATTTTGCTTTTTGTCGAAGCTACTGCTAACCTGGTAATTTATGGTGCTGTGCTCCGTGAGATATTGGAATGGAAACATCGGCCATTTCCTGTTGTTTATATATTTGCGATGATTATGTCTCTTTTTAGTCTGATAGAAGGGATGCCTAGTCTTATGACGCCAGCTTTTGCCATAGCTCTATTTGAGGCTGCGTTGTTTGAATACACTCGCAGTATTATACCTATTATAATAGGCGATGTGGTATTTTGGATAGTCATGCTGTGTTTGGTTGGCCTTCCATCTAGTGGATGGGCTTTCTTGGTTGCTGTTCCTATGATGGGGGTTGGTGGCTATTTTGCCATTAACAGTATGGAGCCTTACAAACCTATCGATTAGTCCTCTACAATCAACTGTAATCCTATTCCACGAACCGTTTTCAAGTTAATTTTGGGTTCGTCAGCAAGTAGTTTTCTGAGTTTGTTGATGAAGACATCGAGACTTCTCGATGCGAAGTAGTCATCTTCTGTATTCCAGAATCTACTGAGGATGGCCTCTCTGCGAACCACGTTGTTCTTGTTCTCTGCTAACAGCTGCAGAATCTGAGCTTCTCGTTGGGTCGTAGTCTGAGTTTCGCCCGTTTCATCGTTTCGAAGTGTTGCGTGATTGGCATCTAAAGTATATTTGCCAAGTTTATAGTGATTTGTTTCGTTTTGAGTCTTGGCTCCACCGCGCATCTTCATAAGTGCTTGGATATGTGCATCTAGCTCCTCTGGAACAAATGGTTTCTTTACATAGTTGTTAATGCCTAAGCGATAACCAGCCTTTACATCGTTTGGTGAGGTGAGGGCAGAAGTGAAGATGATGATTACATCGCCATCTGTTTCACGAATACGTTCCACCATCTCGAAGCCATTCATTACAGGCATATCGATGTCTGAGATAATGACGTCAGGATGCGTCTCCTCCCAGGCTTTCACACCTTCCTTGCCATTTTTGGCTGTTGTGACCTCATAGCCGCCAATGATGTCCTCCAGGCCTGTCTTCTCGATGTAAGCGAGCGATTCGTCGTCTTCGACTAACAATAACTTTATCATACGTTCTTGGGGATATAAAGAGTAAATTCTGAATATTTGTCTTTCTCACTTGATACAGTAACCTTGCCACCATGGGCTTGCATTACTTGGTATACATAGTTCAAACCTAAACCAAAGCCAGATACGCCACCTTTGCGATTCTTCTCATGGATAGCAGCCCGACCAAACTTGTCGAAGATAATCTGCTGCTCCTCTTTGGTTATACCAATACCATTATCGCGTACTTTTAATAGTACATTCTTGTCTGTATCTATCGATGAAATCTTGATTTTTATCTCATCTTTAGAGTATTTGATGGCGTTGTCTAGCAGATTAGCAATGGCCTCGGTCAGATATTGCTCATCGGCCAGTACATTTTTAATCTTTAGGTCTGTTACTATTTCTAACGGTTTGTCTGCTTTTGCCTTTGCTTTGTCGATTAAATCAACAATTATTGGTTCTATATCTATATCCCACTTGTTCAGAATAAGCTTTTTGTTTTCTAGTTTTGAGATGGTAAGCAGCTTGTTGACAAGAGCTAGCAGGTGTTCAGCTTCTTCTTCGATGATGGTATAGTATTTTTCCTTAATCTGTGGTTTGTCGTCAACTTTACCGCTATGCAGGAAGTGGGCACCCATAATAATCGATGAAAGCGGCGATTTCATGTCGTGAACCATTGCATACGAGAAGTCGTTGCGTAGTGCGGCCATCTGTTCTTGTTCGGTAATGAACCTTAGTAATTGCACAATGATGATGGCAAAGAAACCAAGGATAAATGCACTCAGAAGGAATAGCGGACTAAGTTTTTGTGCCAACTCAGGGTAGGGATTGTTTAGCGCAAGTTGTATTGCTTTGGATTGATCTCTACGAATGCTTACTGGATGAGTGAATATAGACCACGAAGTGTTGTTGTCGTTGTTCTTTCGTATAATATTCCCAGAAGCATCAATCTCGAGTATGGTAACATTGCGATTGATTTCTGCCACACTAAGTAGTGAATCTACGTATAATGCAACTGTATCAAGCGAAATCTCTGAGTGGTAATCCTTGCTCAAGGCATCGTTCATACCCTCTACTGATGATGCAAGAGAGATATTGCCTCGTGCTTCTGATAAACTAAGAGTGTCGTCTTTAGTTACTATGTCTGCACGAGTATAACTCTCATAAAACATGGCCCATGTAAGTTGGTTGCCTGCTCGCTCTGTAATATCCTTGGTTACAGAACGATAAGTCATCCACATATATAATGCAAGCAACAGCAAAACTGTTACTACACTAACTATCGACACATATTTATACTTGCTTGTATGCATAATCGCGTGCAAAGATAGTGCAAATCGGGTTAAAATCCAAATTTATTAAGGAAATTTGCCCCTCATTTAGGAAAATCGTACACCAGATATTGCATGTTGGGCTCTATTGGATAGTTTGTGAGTAGACCAGAGCGTGTAACAAATGACAGTATACCATTAAATTCACCATATCCAAATGTGTATTGCCCGCCATAGATGTTGATATGATGAATTCGGCGAGCATCGTAGTTCATTAGTCGTTCGATATTGGTGATAGGCATACCGTCTATCAATACCAATGATGGCCATGAATTAACGTTTGGTGCTTGTTCTAATGAAACAAACAACTGTGGTACGCCTTTTACTTTTCTTTTGCTTACAAAGATAACATACTCTAGCAGCACTTCTCTGATAGTTTGGAACTGACGATATTCGTCAAGGTTATAGGTTTGTATAGGTTTAGAACCAAATACAGTATCGTCATAATCTAGTGGTACTATTGCAGATTGTGTGTCGTCTTCCTGTTCTTCTTTGACGAGGTGCTGACGCTGCATTTCGATGGAGCGTGCTTCTATCTCACTGCGATTGTAATGAAATACAAGATGTGGCAGTTTCTTAGGAATCAGGGCTTCAAATGGGCTGATAATCTCGATGGGTAGGCTCGTGTCTGTGTGCGTCACAGCTGAAAGCACTAATGGTTGTTTGCCATTAATTCCGTATGTGTAGAATATGGCAATGGAGTCATTAGCCATCTTTCCCTCAAAATAATGTATCTGCTTGCCTATGATGCTTAAAGAAGGACGTATCTGGTCGCTTTTGAAGACTTGGCCACCATTTTTGATACGTGCTTTTATGATGTGGCCTTCTGTCTCACGCACATCAACGTCCTTCTTGTTAACCAAATCAGCAAAACCAACACTCGTTGCTATACTATTATTGCCCGATACCCACTCGATATCATCGTCTTTACTCTTGTGAAGAGGATTTATTATAGCAACAAGTTGATTGGAAACATTAGAGTTGTCGCGAGTATATACAGATAGTACATAATATCCACTATGAAGGTAGGATGGCAGTTCGATGATGCCATCCCCCTTACCACCATAAATACTTATTATACAACCTGCCGACAGACTATGTGTGTCGCATAGTTCTGCGTATGCAATTAGTGCGTTATCTGTAGTTATACTTACCTTCATCGTCTCGCCAGCAAGGTACCATGGACGATCTGTCTCAATGCTTGCAGCAAAGGAATTCAAGGCAATTGCCAAAACAGCTATTGATATCTTAATTCTTTTATTCATCTTAGTAACTTACATTTTTTGTTAATAACCAAAAACTAGGCATTTCAGTATATGCGCCTCTATATCTTACGTCAACTTGGCGTCCGTATGCCCATGCTGACCGTGACTTGCCTGTAACAGATTTCATCGAGTCTTCATACTTGCACAGGTACATTCCTCTTTCTACCATTCTGAGGCAATCTTCCATGCTGCAGTCTTCTATCCATGCAAGTGAACCTATTTTTTGGCGATAGATGGAATAATCTGTGTAATTTAGGAAGAATCTGTATTCGCCTGTGTTAAAAGAGCATCCCACAAATCCTATCACGTTCTTTTTCGACGTACGACATTGGATATTTGTTGGCAGTGATGATGGTTGAGGGGTGAACAAACCTCCCATTTCAGAGCTTGCCTGACGGCGTGCAAGTTCATACTCGTATTCAGCCTTGGAGATGGCACGTTGATGTATTAGTCCGCTATACCTATAATACATGCGCTCATTACTTCTGTCTATGTCATATAACTTTAGACGTTGGATGTGTTGACCTTGGTAGTTAGAGCCTGCACCAACCATTATTGTCGAGCTAGTTGCATCTATCCATCCACACACAGGGAACTGATTCTCCTTCTTTATTATTCTCATATTCTCTACATCGAAAAACAAGTCTGTTATGTAGTCAGGATGCACCTCCCAAGTTTCATCGTATGTCCACGAGTAATAATTTTCCTTAGTAGAGTCGATGGGCGCTTCTGGTGTGATGAGTATGTCAATGTTGCTTTCTGGTGTGTTCTGCACTCCGCTTACTTCTGCAATCTTCTCTGTACGCATAGGTTTCTGTGGGACAGACTCATAAATCTCACCATCTACTTCGATATGTAGATAATACTCTTCGTCTGGATTAAGATCGCCAACCATACAGGTATATTTGCCATAATCGGATTGCGCTTTGTATTCAGAACCGTCAGTTCCGCGTACAGATAAAATCGCTTTTGTTTCCATCTTAGGGGTGCCGAATGAGTTGATAGGCAACGTACGCGTTAGGATGAATGTATTCTCTCTTGAAGAAATAATTGTTCCTTCGACAACGAGCAAGTTTGAATCTTCTGAAGGAATATCTGCTTCGAATTCCTCAATACAGCCCGACAGTGTACACATGCATATCATTAGGCATAGCACAGAATATAGCGTTTTATTTAGTTTCTTCATTTTTTAGTTGAATCGTATATTAAGTGAGACATAAGGAATGGCAGTGCCAAACACAGATAACTTATAGCCTTTAACCTGTGTTCCCTCTGTAACATAGTAGATGTTGTAGGCGTTTTTGCGTGCAAGGGCATTATATACACCTATAGAAAACGACGTGTGGAGGAAACTTGTAAGCTTATGTGTCGGCTCTATATTAAACGCTAGGTCTAATCGCATATAGTTCGGAATTCGATATTTGTTGCGGTTGGTATAGTAGGGCATATACGTATTATTATGCGAGTCATAATAATTGCCGGCAGGTACTGTCGTGGGGCGACCTGTGGCGTAGTCGAAGTTGCTGGAAAAGCTATATCTCTCCGTAAACTTGAAGTTTAGCACAGCCTTCAATTCATGTGGCCTGTCATATTCAGATGGATACCACTCGCCATTGTTCAGAGGTGCGGCAACCCTCTTGTCGTCCTGGCGAAGCAAAGAGCGCGAGAAGGTATAGCTTACCCATCCATTCAGCTTTCCTGTTGGTTTCTTTACCTGAAGTTCCAGACCATAGGCTTTTCCCTTTGTCGAAATTACATCAGTCTCAAGATGATGATTCATTAGCAGGACAGCAGAATTGCGATAGTTCAGATAATCACCGATATGTTTGTAGTATACTTCTGCTGATAATTCGTATGTCTTGCGTGCTGTTTCATGATAGATACCAGCTGCTACTTGCCATCCATTTTGGGGCTTGATGTTTAGGTCTGAAAGTTTCCAAATATCAGTTGGCGAGACGATTGAAGTGTTCGACACCTTGTGGATATACTGATGCATAGTGTTGAAACCAGCCTTCAACGAAAGGTTTTCTGCAAGGAAATATCTTGCAGACAGACGTAATTCTGGAGCATGATAGGTCTTGATGATACCTGTTTCACGCCGTGTTTCCAGCAGATTATTCTCAGATGGCAGTTCTCCTGCATAATAATAGTTAACGTCGCGTGGACCAAAAACATTGAACATAGTATAACGCAAACCTGCAGATACAGACAACTTTTCTGTTATCGAATGCTCATAGTCGATATATGCTGCACTTTCCAGTGCCTTTTCATTCTCTAATTGGTCTGTCTTAATGCGTGATAACGCACCCATAGGCTCATACTTACCAGCCTGTACATTGTAATGCTGCACAGTGAGACCATAGGTAAGAGTCTGTTTTTCGGAAATACGCTGACGAAGATGTAGCTTGCTCCACAACTGATCTATGCCGAAACTTAATCGGGCGGCCATCGAAGGTGTGGCATTCTCCTCATTGAAATAATCGTAGTGGTCAAGTCCTGCAGAAATCGTAGCTGTGGTTTTCTCATTCAGGATAGAGCGCCACTCGGCTGAGAAGTTACGGTTCTGGTAACCATATTTGTCATCAGAACTGAACGAGAATTTATCTCTACTCAGATATCCGTATATCTTGAGACGATGCATGTTATTTATTTTCCAAGTCAGAACACCACCAAGGTCATAGAAGTTTGCCGAACCATTTTTGTAGCCGCTCTTTTCTGGCAGTAGTTTCAGAATCCAGTCGCTATAAGTAGTACGGCCATTAAGCATCAGTGATACGTGATCCCTTATGATAGGTATCTCAAGATTAACCTTACTGGTAAGTGCGCCAATACTTGCAGAACCTGTAAGTTTCTGCATATTAGCCTCTTTCGAAGTCACTCTCAGTACACTGCTTATTCTGCCTCCATATTCTACAGGAATACTCGACTTGAATAGTTCTACATCCTCTACTGCGTCAGAATTAAACGATGTGAAGAGTCCAAACAGGTGTGACGGGTTATACACCGTTCCGCCATTGAATAGTATAAGGTTCTGGTCTGTTGCTCCTCCTCGCACATTATATCCACTTGAGGCCTCGCCAACAGTTGTTACGCCTGGCAGAGTGAGGACCACCTTCATAATGTCCGATTCGCCAAATGCTGATGGAATGTTTTTCAGTAGTTGTGGTTTAAATTTTTCCGAACCCATAGTTGTGCTCTTAACAGCCGATTGGCGACCGGCAACAACTACAATCTCAGCTAGTTCCTGATCGTCGGCAATGCTTCTCTTAGCCTTCGTTACGCCTGGAATTATATAGGTCTTTGTGTTCTTAGAGCCTGATGACATTATGACGGAATCATTGTCAAGAACAGGTATTCCTGTGATTAGCTTCTTATTGTCAACTTGTTTTGCAATAGTTATGGGCTGCACGTAATTGCTTCTTGTCACTCTTGATTCGTGATTGGCTAGGGCAGAGAGAATGTGTGGATTACTCTTTGGAGAACCAGATACACTCTTGATGACTTTAATTAGACTCTGTTCGCGATTTCTCTTTGAGAACGAAAGGCGATTCTGTTTGGCAAATCGCTTAATCTGCGCTTTCTGTTCGGCAAATATCTTTGCCACATCCGACGCACGCTTCACATGGTACATTTCTCCCTGAGCAGTTATGAGTGTGTAATGCTCTTTGGTTCTAAGAGTTTTTAGTGGGGTACGTTCTCCAATAGTTAATTTATCACCACCGTTGACTTTCCATACAGTATGATAAAGCTGAACGCCATTAATGCTTCCGTCACATAGTACAGCTGTATATCGCAGACTATCCTCTGGATCGTGCACATATCTGTAGCTATCCATCTCAAACCAGTCAACGTGTTCCTGCTCAGGCATGCAAAATACATTCCCAAGTGGAGACAGGACTGCAATACTCTGTTTAAACTGGTCAAAACGTAGTTGTACATCATCGTAGACCACACCATAATAACTGATTCGACCTCGATATGTGTCTGAATTGTCTTTATAATACGGACAGTCATTCCACAACCATATTTGGTATGGTGGTTCGACCGTCCCTACGTAAAGACGAGCAAAATTAGCAGCAGAGGAAAAATAATCCTGAGCCTTAGTATTCTGCACGATAGCCATCATACAGGCAATAAAACAAAAAAACTTTTTCACGTCAAAATTTATCTTTTTACCTTAAAACTAATTCATATTCTTATCATTCTGGAAATTCATATACCAGATATTGCATATTGGGCTCTGTTGGGTAATTGGTTAGACGGCCAGAACGAGTTACAAATGACAATATTCCATTATAAACACCATTACCAAATGTGTATTGACCACTATAGATATTGATATGGTGAATACGTCGGGCATCATAGTTCAGTAGTCGCTCTGTGTCAATGACAGGCATGCCGTCGATGAGTACCAAAGTAGGCGATGATGTATCGTAGGCAGCATCCTCCTTGCGGACAATCAGTTTGGGTACACCGTTTATTGTTCTGTTGCTTACATAGACCACATATTCAAGTAGTACCTCCCTGATTGTAAGGAATTGACGGTATTCATCAAGATTATAACTTAGGTCAGGTTTGATTCCAAATATAGTCTCGTCATAGCCTAGAGGTACTACATCCTCGGCAGTATCGTCCGCATGATCACCAAGTTGCAGTTCACGTTTTACTGGTGTAATGGCTATTTGATGACGTTGCATATCCATAGAGCGGGCTTCTACCTCGCTTCGCTTATAATGGAACACGAGATGAGGAAGTTTTCTTGGGAGCAAAGTTTCAAATGGATTAATCATCTCAATTGGTAGGCTCACTCCAGTAGATGATAATGCAGATAGCACGAGAGGTTGCTTGCCATGAATACCACTAGTGTAGAAAACGGCAGTAGTGTCATTAATCATCTTTCCTTCAAAATAATGTACCTGTTTTCCTATGATGCTTAATGAAGGGGTGATTTGACTATCCTTGAATGTGTGGCCACCATATATATTCTTTAAATGCGCCTTGATGATATGTCCTTCTGTCTCGCATACATCGATGGTTTTATTGTTTATCAACTCAGATGTTCCTACACTAGTCACCCAGCAGCTATCATCCTGCATCCATTTGATGTCGTCATCTTTATTCTTGCGAAGAGGGTTTACGATGCCTACAAGTTTATTGGTGACATTTGCGTTATCACGGGTATATACAGAGAGTACATAGTATCCACTATGCAGGTTGGAGGGGAGCTCGATAGAAATCGCGCCCTTTCCTTTGTTAAGTTTAATCAAGGTTCCTGCCACCAGACTATGCATGTCACATAGTTCTGCGTAAGCCATGAACGCGTTTTCTGTTGTGATACTCACCTTCATCGCCTCGCCGGCTAGATACCATTGGCGATCAGTCTCTATATTTGTGGCAAAGGAGTTAAGGCTAAGCACCAATGCTATAATAAGTGATAAATACCTGTTATTCATTTTTTTCTAATTTAATACAGACAATCATTGCTCACTATCGTCTTTTGTCGTTGACCAAAAATCAGGTTCCTCGATATATGCACCTTTATATCTCACATCGAGTTGCTCTTCATATGCCCACGCTGTTATCAATTTACCGCCAGATAGTCTTTCATCCTGCCATACGCAGAGGAACATACCTTCTTCCTCTACTAGTCTGCGACAGTACATCTCGTTGGGATCTTCTACCCAAAGACGGGTGTCTTCCTTTCGAGGATAATAGATGGAGAAATCATCTGCATCAAGGAAAAACCTGTATTCATTCGTATTTAACGAACAGCCTACAAATCCGATTACGTGTTTTGACGAGGTTAAGCAGCGGATATTAGTAAGCGGAGCTGATGGTTGAGGAGTGAACAGTCCACCCATGTCAGAACTTGCTTGTTGCTGAGCAAGCACATACTCGTATTCTGCTTTTGAGATGGCACGTTGATGCACCAGACCGCTGTATCTGTAAAATACGCGTTCATCGCTATTATCTATATCGTATATCTTGAGTTTTTGTATATGCTGTCCTTCGTAGTTTGTGCTTGAGCCAACCATAACCGTTGTTTGGATAGCATCTTTCCATCCGCGCGAAGGAAACTGTTTGTCATTAAATACGCCCTTCCCTAGAAAGAGGTCATAATATACTGTGGTTGTATAGTCTGAATGCACTTCCCATGTCTCATCGCATGTCCACGAATAGTAGTTTTCCTTGTTGGGGTCGAAGGGGGTATCTGGGGTTACGAGTATGTCTATGTTGCTATCTGGTGTATTCTGTACTCCACAGACATCTGCTATTTTCTCTGTGCGTAAAGGCTTTTGTGGTTCAGATTCATAAACCTCGCCATCGTACTCTATATGGAGATAGTATTCCTCGTCAGGATCAAGGACGCCAACCTGGCACAAATATATTCCGTTGTAACCTTCTGCAATAAATACTGAACCGTTACTTCCGCGTACTGAGACTTTTGCATCATCAACCATTTCTAATATGTCGTCAGATAATCCCTTGTCAGAATTGATCTCCTTCGTATGTGATAGAATGAACATATTCATTTTGGAAGAGCATATTGTACCTTCAACAACTAGTAGGTCTGAATCCTTTGTAGGTATATCTGCCTGATATTCCTCAATACAGCCTGACAGAGTAACTGTCAATATGAGACATAAGATGATATATAGCTTTTTCTTTTTCATTTCTTGTATCTTTTAGTTGAACCGTATATTAAGTGATATATAAGGAATGGCTGTGCCAAACACGGACAGCTTGTACCCTTTAATTTCATCCCCTTCATTGACATAGTAGATATTATAGGCATTCTTGCGTGCAAGGGCATTATATACACCTATAGAGAACGATGTGTGGAGGAAGGATGTCAGTTTATGAGTGGGCTCTATGTTAAATGCCAGATCCAAACGCATATAGTCTGGAATACGGTATGTGTTGCGGTCTGTATAGTACGGCATATATTTATAGGTATAGAAACTATAGTATTTGCCGGCAGGAATAGTTGTAGGACGACCTGTGGCATAATTGAAGTTGCTCGAAAAACTATACCTCTCTGTAATTTTGAAGTTGAGCGTAGCCTTAACCTCATGAGGTCTGTCATATTCAGAAGGATACCAATCGCCATCGTTCAGAGGCATTGCTACCCTCTTGTCGTCCTGACGTAGCAATGAGCGAGAGTATGTATAACTTACCCATCCATTCAGTTTGCCTAAAGGCTTCTTCGCTTGCAGTTCTATGCCATAGGCTTTTCCCTTTGTCGAGATAACATCAGTCTCAAGATGAGGATTCATCAGCAGAACTGCCGAACTGCGATAGTTAAGATAATCGCCGATATGCTTGTAGTACACCTCTGCAGATAACTCATATTTTTTTCCGGCAGTCTCATGATAAATTCCTGCTGCTACTTGCCATCCGTTCTGTGGTTTGATATTAAGGTCGGATAGTTTCCAAATGTCAGTGGGCGACATGATTGAGGTGTTTGATACCTTGTGGATATACTGATGCATAGTGTTGAAACCTGCTTTTAAAGAGAGATTATCCTTAAGGGCATAGCGAGCCGACAGGCGTATCTCTGGGGCGTGATAGGTCTTGATGCATCCTGTTTCATGTCGTGTCTCCAGCCATGTTGCTTCTGATGGTAGTTCGCCAGCAGAATAATGATTAACATCGCGCGGACCAAGTGCATTAAACATAGAATAGCGTAAACCTGCTGAAACAGACAGCTTCTCTGTGAGCGAATGCTCGTATTCTATATATGCAGCACTCTCCAACGCCTTTTCTCTTTGTATTTGCTCTGTATTGATGGTTGATTCCTCACCCAAAGGCTCGTATTTACCAGCC
>ONGP01000018.1 GCA_900317405.1 uncultured Prevotella sp. | reverse complement strand
CCCTAATCCCTCACATCAACCCTCACTTTTATAGTCTGGCATAGAATTGCCATGTGAGAGATTGGGTGAGAGATTAGGGAGGGATGAGGTGAGGGATTGTGTGAGAGATGATTTTTCAAAAACTCCCTGTTTATGCGTGTTTCAGAAGATTTAAGTGAGGGATGAGAGATTTTTTGAAAATCTTTTTTAAAATCGAATCGGGTATTTTGTTCGAGCTATGTCTATGAGTGGTTCGACTGATGCCTACAAGCTGTCCGAATCGTGCTTTCAAGGTGTTCGACTGATGCTAACGAAGTGTCCGACCGAGTCCTTAGGGGGTATTCCCATCGGTGGAACAGTTTGTTCCCTTCGTGGGAACACTTCATTCCCAACGTGGGAACAAGCCGTTCCCAAGCTGGGAATCTACACAATCGAAAAAGGCTCGCTTCACAGCGAACCTTTTCCTTAATTACTTAAAAAACTAAATTAATCAACCATAAACCTTAACCATTAAAATCTTTTTCTGTTGCAAATATATGCCATCTATCTCAAACAGATGTTTAAATATCGTCAATTTATGTTCATTTTGCGTCATTTATCGCAAATTACACATCATTTCACTCATTTTGAACATGCAGACAACAAAAAAAATGCTGCAAGCGGTGAACTTGCAGCACTTTAGAGCTTTTGGAGTTTCTTGGTACCCAGACCCGGGATCGAACCGGGATGGATTGCTCCACTGGTGTTTGAGACCAGCGCGTCTACCGATTCCGCCATCTGGGCTTGACAATTCAAACGGTTTGACCTCCATTGGCGGGTGCAAAGATACTACTTTTATTTGAATTGGCAAAAGATTTTGAAAAAAATCTTAGTTTTTCTTGTAGGTATCATAATTTATTCGTATCTTTGTAGATAGAATTAATGCTAAAACCCTAATTGAATGGAAATAACTGATAAGAAAAACTACTGCGTGATCCTAGCTGGAGGTCGCGGTCAGCGATTGTGGCCTGTGAGCAGGGAGCAGCACCCTAAACAGTTTCTTGACCTTTTTGGCACCGGACGCACACTATTGCAATCTACACTCGACCGTTTTGAGAAATTGTTACCCAAAGAGAATATTTATATATGTACGTGCGCGGAGTATCACGATCTGGTTAGGGAACAATTGCCCGATATAGCCGACGAAAACATAATAGTAGAACCTATCCATCGCAATACTGCCCCTAGTGTAGCGTGGGCTTCGATGCGTATACATCATATTAACCCAGAAGCAAATATCATTGTGTCGCCATCCGATCAGCTAGTGCTGAACGAGTCGTCGTTTGCTCATAGCATCGATGTGGGTTTGGGATATGTATCAGAAAACCATGTGCTGCTGGCAATGGGCGTAAAGCCAACCCGACCTGAGCCTGGATATGGATACATACAGTTGGGCGATCTGAGTTGCAAGCCGGACGTGTATAAGGTTAAATCGTTCACAGAGAAGCCTGAGCGCGACTTTGCACGTATGTTTATGGATAGTGGCGAGTTCTATTGGAATACGGGTATATTCATTTCGAGTGCATATCATCTGTTGGATACGTTCGAGCATGTGTTCCCACCAGTGCTCAGGGGATTGCGCTACGAGGTAAAGGAGTATACACCCGAGGAGGAGATGAAGTTCGTGGAGGAGAACTATCCACGATATCCTAACCTGTCGCTCGACTATGCCATACTGGAGCAGAGCGAGAACAATGTGTTTGTGATGAAGTGCGACTTTGGTTGGGCCGACCTGGGAACCTGGCACGCCATCTATGAGGTGATGCACAAGGTGAAGGATGATAATGTCGTAATGGACTCGGAGGTGATACTGGAGGACTGCAAGAACAACATCATCAAGTTGCCAAAGGGTAAACTAGGCGTGTTCAACGGTCTGGAGGGATACATTGTAGCCGAAGAAGACGGGGTTTTGCTGATCTGCAAGAAGAGCGACAACTCGTCGATGGTGAAGAAATATGTAAACGAGGTAAGGATTAAATACGGTGATGAGTTTGTGTAATCACACAAACTCACCACGTATTTTCTCTGCGATAGCCTTGAACTGATCTTCTGTCAGCTTAAGTTTTTCGCGACGGAAGTCAACATCTGCCTCACTCTGCATAGGGATGAGGTGGATATGTGCGTGGGGCACTTCGAGACCCAGCACCACCTGGGCTACCTTCTTGCAAGGGAATGCCTTCTTGATGGCCAGAGCCACACGCTTGGCAAATACCTGATAACGGGCCAACTCGTCGTTGTCCATATCAAAGATGTAGTCGACCTCGCGGCGTGGAATCACAAGTGTATGACCCTCGACCAGCGGATTGATGTCGAGAAATGCGTAGAACTCATCGTTCTCGGCGCACTTGTAGCTGGGAATCTCGCCAGCAGCGATTTTGCTAAAGATATCCATAATTATCCAACGGTGATTTTGTCGATGCGCAGTTTGATGGTGCCGCGAGGAATCTTAACTTCTACCTCCTCGCCCACCTTGTGGTTAAGCAGACCCTGTGCAATTGGGGTTTGAATAGAGATCTTACCTTCGCGCAGGTTGGCCTCGCTCTCGCTTACGATAGTGTAGGTCATCTTAGCCTTGTTGGTAAGATTGGTCATCTCGACCTTTGAGAGAATCTGTACAGAGTCAGTGCTCAGACGGCTGGTGTCAACCACCTTGGCCTCGGCGATAGTCATCTTAAGCTGATTTATCTTATCCTCAAGATGAGCCTGTGCCTCCTTGGCGGCATCGTACTCAGAGTTCTCACTCAGGTCGCCCTTTTCACGAGCCTCAGCAATAGCTGCTGATGCCTTTGGACGTTCAACGCCCTCTAAATGACGAAGTTCGGCTATCAGTTTGTCGTAGCCTTCTTGTGACATGTAAGCCATAATCTATTTTAATTTTTTAAATTAAACAAAAAAGAAAGAATCCCGACTTGATTAGTGTCGGAATCCTCGGTTGTAATATGTCTTATCCTTACTTATTCGGTTGCAAAGATAAGTATTATTTTCGAATTAAACAAATTTTTTGGATAAAAAAAGCAAAACTGTATAGATTACTACTGCCGAAATCCAACCTCCGATTACGTCGACTGCATAGTGTGCCTGAATGTAAACGGTGGCAAAACACATCAGAACGTAGAATGGGAGGATGGTGTAGATGAGTTTGCGGTTGCGGGCGTGCCAAGCCAGCAGGAGCAGAATGGTGGTAATGCCAACATGGCTGCTGGGGAATGCTGCTGTGGGACGTTCGCCTGCATCGTGTGCACTAGCCACACACTGATAGAAGAATCCGTCCTTCCATCCTGGTATAGGCAGGGGCTCTGAATGCGTAGCAAAGTAATCGCCCACGTTGGGGAAGTTGCCCTGGGCTATCTGGTCGATACCTGCCGCAAAGTAATAATACTGCGGACCAGTGACTGGCAGCAACACAAAGATGACATAATATATCATGAATGCTGCGAGGATAATGAACTCTATGCGCAGAAACTCCTGATAGCGATAGAAGAAGTAGTAGAGCGTGACTAGCGCTATCAAGGGGAAGTATGAGGCATAGCCCAGATGCATCAGTTCGCTGAATACTGCATTGGATATCTTCTGAGAGAAGAGTAGGGCTGGCTGTAAGTGGAACAATTGCTGCTCGTAGGTGGCAAACACGTGGTCTAGATTAGGGAACATGCGGTTGAACTCGTAGGTGTCAGGATACCACCACGACAGGTATATCAGTTGCAGTGCCACTCGGAAGAAGATAGTGAGACGGCACGGAATAAGTCTATATACTCCCCATAGTGCCAGCATCGTTATCACAAAACGTGCTCTGCCCCAAAGCATCTCCTCAGGGTCGTGCAGTTTGGTGTATGTGATGAGCATTAGCAGCAGTGTGAAAGCCAGATAGGCCAATACAGCCCACTCGAATGCCAGCAATCCCTTGTGGGGTTTCTTCTCTATCTCGAAGATTTTCTTTATAACCATTTGTTGTCTTTATACCATTTTATAGTTTCCTTTACGCCACGCTGAAGATCGTATTCGGGCTTGTAACCTAGCTCTTTGATGGCGGGCTGTATGTCGCATCGCCAATTGCGCTGGCGCAGGATGTTATACTTATCGTTGTTGAGTGCAGTAACCTTACCTGTCATTCGGCCGATGTACTCGCCAAAGAATGTTACCACACGGAGTACCCATATAGGCGCCTTGATACGGATCCACCATGGGCGGCCCAGTTCCTCGTGAATCAGATTGCTGAATGTTTCGCTCTGATATACGTTACCATCGCTAAGGAAGTACTTGCGACCGTTTTTACCCTTGTAGAGAGCCAGGAATACCGCCTGCACCACATCGCGTACATAAACAAATGTAATATCCTGACGCTTGTAGCCCACTGCAAAGTCGGAGTGCTGCTTGATGCTCTTGGCCATGATGAAGTAATCCTTCTCACGTGGACCATATACTCCAGTTGGTCTTAATATTATATAAGGTACGCGCGAGGCCATCTGCTCAAGATATTGCTCGGCGGCAAGTTTGCTTTCACCATAGGCAGTATTAGGCATTGGGGTGTCCGATTCGCGTATTTCATCGTAAGGCTGTTGCTCCTTGATGGCACCGAAGATACTGAGACTGCTTACGAAAACAAATCGCTTGAGGGGCATCTGCAGCTCTACGAGTGCATCGATAAGATTCTTGGTACCCTCGGTGTTGATACGTGCAAAGTCTTGCTTGTTGATACACTTAGTTACACCAGCTGCGTGAACCACGTAGTCGAAATTATGACCACGAAGCTGCTCAACGAGTTGGGACTTCGACGAGAGGTTGAGTTCGATGAAGTTTATGCGTTCATCTTGCAGGTAAGCCTTAGAACTGCTTTTGCGCACAGCAGCCCATGTATCGAACCCGCGGTTTATGGCCTCTTCGACGATAAACGAGCCGATAAATCCGCTCGCACCAGTTATCAATATCTTCATACCATTTGTAATTTTGCCTGCAAAGGTACACTTTTTTTTGTAATCCGTACCATCCGTACAATAATTTTTGTATCTTTGCAGTCAGAAAGAAACAAATAAACAACAATTCTATGGGAAAGAAGAAAGGTGGAAAACGACTGGGAAAGAAGCAGGTGAGCGAGCTGTTGCAAAACCTGTTCCAGCATAATCCAAACGAGACATTTACATTTAAGCAGATATTCAAGGTACTTAAACTAGATACTCATCCGCTGAAAATGCTAGCCATCGATGTGATGGAAGAGATGGCATGGGATGACTTCCTGCTGAAGGTTAGCGATAATTCGTATAAACTTAACCTGAAGACACAGGTGCAGGAGGGTGTGTTCCACAGAAAGGCCAATGGTCGCAACTCGTTTGTGCCCGATGATGGCGGTACGCCTATTTTCGTGGCCGAGCGAAACTCGATGTCGGCAATGGATGGAGATAGAGTGAAAGTATCATTGATGGCCCGTCGCGACAAGCATATCAAGGAGGCGATGGTCATCGAGATAGTTAAGCGCGCCCACGATACCATCGTTGGTAAGTTGCGCGTAGAGAAGGATATGGCCTTCCTGGTTACACCTGATACTACATTTGTACACGATATAATCATACCTAAGCGCAAACTTAAGGGTGGAAAGACCGACGATAAGGCAGTAGTAAAAGTGATACAGTGGCCCGATCAGGAGCATAAGAACATCATCGGAGCGGTAGTTGACATATTGGGCAAGACTGGCGAGAACAATGCAGAGATGCACGCTATATTGGCTCAGTACAACCTACCTTATAAGTATCCTAAGAATGTGGAAGAGGCGGCAGAGAAGATAGATGCAGCCATATCGGCCGAGGAAATAGCCCGTCGCGAGGACTTCCGTGAGGTGTTTACTTGCACCATCGACCCTAAGGATGCCAAGGACTTTGACGATGCTCTCTCAATTAGGAAATTGGATAACGGACTTTGGGAGGTTGGTGTTCATATAGCTGACGTATCTCATTATGTACGCGAGGGATCTACCATCGACAAGGAGGCCTACGCTCGTGCCACCAGTATCTATCTGGTTGATCGCACCATACCTATGCTACCAGAGCGACTCTGTAACTTTATCTGTTCGCTGCGTCCAGACGAGGAAAAGCTTTGCTATAGCGTAATATTCAAGATGGACAATGAGGCTAATATCAAGGATTGGCACCTGGCACATACCGTAATAAAGAGTAATCGCCGCTATGCCTACGAGGAAGTGCAGCAGATACTGGAAGACAATGGTGTGAAGGATGGTACAGGCGAGCCTGCACCTGCAGCTACGAAGAAGAATCCGTATAAGGGCGAGAATGCCGAACAACTGATAACCCTCGATGCGCTGGCCAAGAAGTTGCGTGCTGCAAGATTCAAGAACGGTAGCGTGAAGTTTGACCGCGAGGAGTTGCACTTCGATATCGACGAGACGGGCAAGCCGATACGTGCTTACTTCAAGGTGTCGAAGGATGCCAACAAACTTATCGAGGAGTTTATGCTGTTGGCAAATAAGACCGTTGCCGAGAGTGTGGGCAAAGTTAAAAAGGGCGTAAAAGCAAAAACGCTGCCCTATCGTATACACGACCAGCCCGATCCACAGAAGTTGGAGAATCTGCGTGAGTTTGTGGCTAAGTTTGGTTATAAAGTAAAGACCGCAGGCACCAAGGGTGCTATCACCAAGTCGCTTAACGCTCTGATGACCGAGGCCGAAGGAACGCGCGAGCAGAACGCTATCGAGACAGTTGCACTGAGAGCGATGATGAAGGCAAAGTATAGTGTTCACAATATCGGCCACTATGGTCTGGCGTTCGACTACTATACCCATTTTACCTCACCTATCCGTCGCTATCCCGACATGATGGTTCATCGTCTGCTAACCAAGTATCAGGATGGAGCTCGTTCTGCCAATAAAGACAAATACGAAGAGTTCTGCGAACACTGCAGCGATATGGAGCAGATTAGCCAGAACGCCGAGCGCGACTCGATAAAGTATAAGATGGTAGAGTTTATGGCCGATAAGATAGGTAATACCTATGATGCTCATATCAGCGGAATCCAGTCGTATGGCATCTATGCCCAGATAGATGAGACCCACTGCGAAGGTATGATTCCTATCCGCGACCTGGGCGACGACTATTACGACTTCGATGAGAAGAACTATATGATTATAGGTAGACGTCATCATACCAAGTACCAGCTTGGCGACCCAATACGCATTCAGGTGGCTCGTGCCAATCTAGAGCGCAAACAACTAGATTTTACCCTCGCTGATGATTAAGCGAGGGTAAAACCTTTTTATGCCGTAAGTTGTAAGTGATTTCTTATTCCTCGAGGTTGTCGGGGATGTAGGTAACCTCTATGCCATCCTTAACGAAGATAGGCATACCTGCCTCGGTGTTTACATACTCGATAGAAAGCGTGATGTCGCGTGGACCAAGTTTCTTGCCGTCGATCTCGAAGATAGACTTATCGAGGATTACGGTGTTGCCGTTCTTGCTCTTTAGCTTCTTGGTGAGCATAGTGTCGCCATACTTATAAGTGGCTTGGAAGTAGCACTTGTCGTTAAGTTCTACATCAGCTGGGAGCTCGATAGCGTCGAGCAGATCGTACTGACTGTCGAACACGCTGCCCAACTTCTCGTAGATGGTCTTAGGAGCATCGCTAGTATCCATAAAGTCGTTGGTAGACAGGCGCTTGCTGCTGATAAGTGCATCCATACCAGTCTTACGCATATACTGCTTGCCAAGCATCAGCATCTGCTTCTTGGTGGTAAGGTTGAATACTTTTACAGCCTGTTTGTCTTTCTGCCATTTGATGGCGTTCACATCAGTAAAGGTGTCGCCCACTTTGACGGCTTTTCCGTTATTATAGGTGAGATTTGCGTCGTTGATAAACAGCACCTTGTAATTGTCTGCGCTGGCGTGGCTTAGCCACAAGCCTAGGCAACTGAGTAAGAGTAGTCTTTTCATTTCGCTTTGTTTTTATAGATGTTGTATTTCTGCATGAATGTATCGTAGAGAGAGTAGACTGTGGTGGGTACCCACATATTGAATGCCAGATCGAACCAACTGGCCACAAGTGCAATAATCAGGAATACCGTAGCCGTACTGGCAAATGATAGCACGATGCTGAGCCACGGGTTCATACACATAGATGAGAATGAGTGTCCTGAAAGGTAGAACAATCCGATAATAATGTAGATGACAAACAGAATGCCCATATAGAGCCAATTGACGAGATGGGCTCCTTGCGACAGGGCAATATATCCATTGAACAGAATTGAAGAACCTGGTTGTGAACCAAGGAACGTAGAGTGTACGTCGCTGTTGAAGTCGCCGATGACGATGAGTTTGTCGTCAATCTGCTCGCTTACCGGCATTACCTCGTCGAGATCGAGTAAGTCGGCACTCAGGTAGATATAGTTGCGTTCGCGAGCTTGCCCCTCTTCGTCGAGCAAACTGCCCGTGATACGGATAGGCAGCAGCAGTGTGGCACTGTTCTGACAGAGTCGGCCATTGTCGGTATACCATAGTCCGCCCCAGTGTTTCGTGATAGTAGAACCAAAGCGATCTTGGTAAATCTTGAGTGCTACAGATTCATCCTCGTCGTGGATGTACTGGTAGCGTGAAAAGGTGAGTGCCTGCCAAGTGGTGGCGTAGTCGGCATTCGAGGCCTTCTGATAGAGAGTGCTATCGCACATGTTCACCCCCTTGTGTTTGGGAATAACAATGCGGTCCATCGACTTGATGGTACTAAAGAGTGCCGAGTCGTATTCGGTCTCCATGCCTTCCTCGAAGAATACATCCATGAATATGTAGCGATAATTGTTGACCTCCTTAGCTTTGGTAAGGAATTGCAACAACTTTTCGCGGTCGGTAATGACCATATTGCCTACGGGAACTTCGTTTTCCTCGTAGGGAATGAGCATTTTGTCGTAGTGCACGTTGATAAAGAGTATGCTGTCGGGCACATTGCCTATCTGCATACCCAGAAACTTCTTGTAGTCGGTAATCTGCTTTAGTGCGCCCGTCTCTCCTGGAAGCGGATAGCCCGAGTTACCCATCACATAGGTAAAAATGATGATAACCGTGCTCGTCAGGACGGAGAGGGTTACCAGTCTCCGACGCTGACGAATCCACGTTTTAACAGTATTCCAGAATGGCGTCTTCATAGGCTTAGCGCTTAAGAAGAATTACCTTAGCCTTAGAGTTATCCATCTTACTCATGGTCTTACCCACGTTGGCATTATAATAGGTAGGATCGGCTACAGTAAACTTCTTGCCGTTTACCATGATATAATCGCCAGTTACATCCTCGTTGAAGCAAACTGCTGTATAGAGGTGACCTGGGTAGTAAACCAGTACGACATCGAGATCAAGCAAGTCGCGAATAAGATGTGAGAATAGGATAGAACGGTCCTCACAGTCGCAGAACGGATAGAACAGACTCTCTTCGGCGAAGAATGCGCGGTCGTGTCCCCAAACCTTTTCGTCATATGCGTAGGTGAGTCCCATCTGAACCCAGTTCAGAAGCATGTTGGCTGCCATCAGTTTTGGAGCATTACCAATCTGCTCCTTGAGCTGTGGGTAAACCTTATCCTTAACCTCAGGAGCTACTGGTGTATTAGCGTAGTAAGCCCAGCGGGTCATCATATCCTTACCGTCATAAGATGTAGGATAGTCGGTATAGAAGTCCATCAGATTCTTGTTCATCTGCATGTCGGCCTTCACGTTGACGAAACGTGAGATGACTGTGCGATTGTCTGACAGATTCTTCTTGAACTCAGGCTGCTCGTGAACACCAAGGCTCATCATCTGCTCGCCAGGATAAGCGGCGTCGCAGACTGTAAGGTTCTTGGCCTTGCAACCATCCATCAGGAAGAACAGTTTTCCGTCGGCTATCAAATAGCCGCGATCGTATGGGAAACCATCCATTCTAGACATTACGTGCAGTTTTGTATTGTCTTCAAGAGCAAAACGTATCTGATAGCCAGACTGGTTGAGCAATACGCCCTGGAGGAAAACGGCCTCGTTAGTACCCTTGCCGCAAGCTTTCTCAGATATCGTCTGAAGCATTTTGTAGTATGCCCAGTCGCAAAGTTTGTACTCTTTGCGGAGCTCCAGGCAGTCGTGAACCAGATTGGTATAACCCTTAGATGTGAGCTCCAGGAATGCATCAGAGATACCCTTCTTAGAGGTGTCGGTAAGCTTGAATTTCTCAGCATTACCCCATCTAACCTTCATCGGTGTGCCATAGTACTCGAATGCGCTTGTAGTCATCGACTCCTTGTTTTCTACGATTGGGTTAACTGGCTTTGGCTGTGGGGGAACGGTAAGAACCACGGGCACAACAACAGCCTCGATAGGCTTGCTCTGCTTCTCCTGCTGCTTCTTTTTCTGTTCAGCCAGGATTCGCTCTTGCTCCTCCTGCTTCTTCTTCTCGGCAGCCAGACGAGCCTGCTCTTCTTCCTGCTTCTTCTTCTGCTCGGCTAAGAGTCGCTTCTGCTCTTCCTGTTGCTTCTTCTTTTCTTCTAACAGTCGCTTCTGCTCTTCCTGCTTCTTTTTCTTTTCTGCCAGCAAACGAGCCTTCTCCTCCTGTTGACGCTGCTTCTCCTCGAGCAGACGCTGCTGCTCTTCTTGCTTCTTCAGTTTCTCCTCAAGCAGTCGTGCCTCTTCCTCTTGCTTACGCTGCTGTTCCTCTAGCAGTTTCTGCTGGCGCTCCTGCTCCTTCTGCTTGGCCAGAGCCTGCTTTTCCAGCTCTTCCTGCTTCTTTTTCTCGGCTAACAGCTTGGCTAACTCTTCCTTCTTCTGTTGCTTCTCGAGCAACTTCTGCTGCTCTTCCTGCTGCTTCTTCAGAGCGGCTATACGCTTAAGCTCGTCCTGCTGTTTCTTCTGTTCAGCCAGTAACTTTGCTTTTTCTTCCTGCTGCTTTTTCTTTTCGGCTAGCATACGGGCTTTTTCTTCCTGCTGCTTTTTCTTTTCAGCAAGTATGCGGGCCTTCTCTTCTTCCTGCTTTTGTTTTTCGGCAGCTAAGCGAGCCTGCTCTTCTTCCTGCTTTTTCTGCTCCTCAAGCAGTCGGGCCTGCTCTTCTTCGCGCTGCTTTTGTTCGGCAGCCAGTCGAGCCTGCTCTTCCTCCTGTTTTTTCTTTTCCTCAGCTAGTCGGGCCTGTTCCTCCTCGCGCTTTTTTTGCGCTTCGGCCAGTTTTCTTTCCTCCTCCTGTCGCTTCATGTCCTCAAGATAATCCTCATCGGTCATCTTGTCGTATTCTATAGGCTTGATGTCATCTTCCTTTGGGCGATCAACGGCATCCTCAATGGGATAGTCCTTCCAAGCCTTCTCCATGAAGTCGGCATACTTCTTGTTGACGCTGTCGCGGAATTCCTCGTATTTTTTATTTGCATCATTTACGAAATCATCGTAGTTCATTTTCTGCTTGTTCTGAACTTGCTGTTTCAGACTACCTCTTTGCCTTTGAGGTCTCTGACCCTGTGCATAGGCCATGCCAATGAACAGAACCAGACTGAGTAATGTGAGCGATAGCTTTTTCATATCTATATAAGTTTTAGTTGTTTTCTATTCTAATGGGGATGCGTTCTACTTGCATCTGTTCGTCCTTCTGTTGATACTTAGTCAGCCAGGCATTGAATTCCTTGTAGTCGAGCGAACTTGGTACGATAAGGTCGTCAGACAGTTGCTTCTGTCCAACCTTAGAACTTATTTTTGCATAGTTATTAGGCGAGAAGATTACATAAAGGTTATTGTATTCTTCAGTGTTTCCCTCCGTACAGGTAAGTACTACTTCGTCAACCTCACCATCTGCAGGGTCGGCTTTTGCTGCAGAGAACAGATAGTATTCCTTGTCGTGGGTAACGGCAAAAGAGCCCTTGCCTGAACTCTGGTAAGGCAGCATACAGAATACCTGATTTGAGAGGATGTCGAACAAGAATACCGTGAGGTATCCATCGACGGGTGACTTGAAATAAAGGAAAAAGTCCTCACCATTTTTAAAGGTGTCGGACACGAGCTTCTTGTCTGGCTGGACACGCAGTGGTTTAGCTTCGAACTCTACGCCGGCAGTAACCAGTTCTCTGATTTTACCCTTGACGGTAACCTTCAGCAGGTCTCTGCCTCCATCGAGCACGCGTTCAAACTTCGGTTCGGCTACGTCACCCAGCCACACACCTCTCACCTGACCACTTGTCATGGAATGGAATGAGGTACTCGACTGGCCGTTCTCATTGGAAATAAGAACAACGTCGTTTTGACTTACAGACGTACCGAATTCCTTCTCGATAGCTGCATTCTGCGCTTTTACGAGCGCAAACTGACAAGCCTGGGCATAGGAAACGTTGGAGGGTATCTCATATAAATAGGTATCCTCCACCGTTTTTACTTTACCCTTCTCCTGGGCGCTAGTTGTCAGCGTCCAGGAGAATATGGTGATCAGTATGAGCAATTGTTTCATTAGTTCTTTGCCTTAACTTTTTCTACATCCTTAATCAGATTGTCGCGGCGTGCCTGCTGGATAGCGGCCTTGGCGAGTTTGCTAACAGTGTCGGCAGAGATAGCGCAACGGATTAGTACCTCGGTATTGCCGTTAGGCAACTTGCGCCAGCACTCCATCAGAGTCTTAGGACGGTTCAGCTGCTGGTCGATACTACGGCCCTGCTGACTAACAATTGTCTTAGCGATTGACTCTGCCTCATCAGCACCAAACTGTTCGTTGGCCAGATCCTGTTCGATAGTGGAAGTCATGTCGGTTCTCAGCTTGGTGGCGATTTCGCCCTTTGCTACAGTCATAGCCTGAGTTCTGGCAGCATCGTATACAGTACCAGTGCTACGGCCCTCGCCAACAATCCATACTTCGTATCCCATAGCGTCAACTTCTGATTGAGAAGTGAAAGACTTTGTTAGCTGGGTCTCAAGTGGTAGTTGGCCTGGGTTGACCTTCCAGCCTTCAGCCTTGAATTCCTTAAGCTGCTTCTTCAGCAGTTTCTGATTGGCCTTACTCAGTTCCTGAGCATCTACACTTGCCGATACGGCAAACATCATAAACAAAGCTGCAAAAAATTTAATAGCTTTCATAATAGAAATGTTTTAAGTTGTTAATAATAGGATTATCTTGTCTCATTTTGTCTCGCGAATGAGCATTCCAGGGTAGAAGTCCTTGCCAGAAATCTTTTCGAACAGAGTTCCATCAAGGGCAGCTTCGGTAGTCTTTTCTTCGTCAGCCATAAAGCGGTTGTCCCAAATCTTGTCCTTGATGGGCTTGATAAGGCCTACACGCTTGTATGTAGTTACGCCACGCTCATCTGGAACAGCCTCCAGGACTTCGTAGCGTGATTTCTCGTTGATATCTTCCTTCATGCCAACGTATGCTTTTAGTGGTTCAACACTAATCAGCGGGGCCTTGATACGGAAGTCGGCAAACTTATGCTGTAAGTCAGCAATGTTTTTGTCAAGAGCACGCGCACAAACCTTACGGATCATCTGCTCGTTAGTGGTTACTCCTAATACGGAGGTCTTACTACTGGTGCTGGTAACAGAACCTACATATTCCATTTTAAATAGGTCCTTGTCTCCCTTAAATCCACTGACTTTATCTGCATCTTCTTCGGGGGTCTCTGTGTAGTACTCGTTGTAGAAAGTGTTTGAAGTCTCCTCGTCCCATTTCAGACGGAAAAGATGCGAGGTGATTTTTACGCGGAATCCTTTGACGTTGTCGAGCAAATCTATGGCAGAATCTTCAAAGTCTATACCCAAGGTTTCTTCGAGTGATGTGGTCTTATTGCCGACCGCATCCTTGGTAAAACTGGCGACATCTTTTACACTCTTAAAGAAATTGCCTTGATTCACATACTTAATGTCGTTAACTACCCAATAAGTATGGCCAATCAGGTTCTCGCCCAAGTCCTCGAGCACAGCCATTCCTCTTTGCTGGGCCATAGCAGCCTTGACATCAATCTTTGTGGCGCTATAGTGTCCACGTTCTTTCAGCAGATTGATATTGAAAGCACCTGTATTCTTATCGCGACCGAACCACTTTGATACAATGCGCTTGGCTAATTGATTCTCATTGCTGAATATCTTGAGATTGGCCAACTGGTCGTCGCTATTTGGGAAACTAAGAATTCTAACTCCCAACTCATGACTATTGAAACGGTTGGGTATAGGCATTTTCTCGAATGCTTTCTCAATCTGTTCGTTGAATTCTAGGGCTGGGTGCTCTACCATCATGATACAGAGCGAACCTCTCATGTACTTGAAGTCCTCGTCGTTCTGGGCATAGCTTGTATGTGCCAAAAAGCTCAGGGTTAGTATAATAAACAGTTTTTTCATTTTAGTTACATCTTATATATTAGAGGTAAAAATGTCCAGAAGGTTTAAAAATCCCAATCACCTTTGGTCTTTGCAGCACCGCGGGTCTGTATGTCCTCGCCCACTTTCTTGCCATGCTCCTTAGTCCACTTCTTATGATCCTTCTTCAATTTCGATTCGGCTGTAGCTTGGTTGCTTACTAGTGTGAAAGTGATGTCTGTAGGAAGAGCAAACTCGCTGTCGCTCACCTCGCGGACTTTAAGTTCCTTGATGCTCATCTCCAAGTGCTGTGTCATTGTACCCAAGATGGGAATTTTAGTTTTGTTGAAGTAGTCTAGATACTGAATCAAACCAGGTACCTTGATGTTTGAAACCCAGGTATCGTCGAAATCAGGGCATATCCAGTAGTCGAGTTGATCGCTTGTGTCCAAAGTGGCATCTGATGTCTCTTCACCTTTATATCTTTTAAAGGTTATGCCATACATCTCTTTTGCCTCGCCTGTGGAACTGATAGAACTTTTCATCTCCTTTCTTGTTTCCTTGAAGTCTGCGATCGAGGCAGAGAATGAGCATTTATACCCTTTCTTAATGTCGGGTTGGTACATATAGACAGAATCCTTCGCTCTCGATATTAATGTGATAAACCCGTAATACCCCTCGTGGTTTAACTCGTTACCATTTTTATATATGGTCTTCATCTCGTAGGCACCATCGCTTCCTTTTAAGAACTTACGGGCAGTCTTGTCTAATGTAATGGATACATTATGGGTTATCTCGCCTTCAAAATGTTTCTTTTGGGCGAAGGATACTTGTGGAATGGTGAACCACATAATGGAAATTGCAACAAGTTTATTAATAGATCTCATTGTTCTCTCTCAAAAGTTATTGGTTAATAATTCGAAATATCTATAGTATACCGTGGGCAAAAATATGAAAAATATCCGAAACTTCCAAATGTTTTGCAAGTTTTTTACTAAATTCTGTGTTATTTTCAAAGAAAGTCTTAACTTTGCAGCGCTCAAATGGTAAAGAGAAAGCATGATTAGATACACCAAAAAAGAGGAAATATGGAATGCGGCATCTCATGGGGGAGGAATCCTGCTGGGAGTTGTTTTTGGTATCATATTTTTGGTGTGGTGCTTCCAAGCTGATAATGACTGGGCAAGAGTTGGAGTAATTCTTTACCTTTTTGGTATGCTGGGGTCGTATGCAGCATCTACTATTTACCACTCGATAAAGCATCATTCTAAGTGGAAAGAGCGTTTGCGTAAGTGGGATCATGCTGCTATTTATTGGCATATAGCTGGCTCGTATTCCCCATTAACACTGATTGCATTGCGTGAACAAGGCTATTGGGGTTGGAGCCTTTTTTGCTTTGTTTGGGCTTGTGCGATTGCTGGCACGATAATCAGTCTTATTCATCTTGAAGAACATTCAAATATCGAGACATTTTGTTTTGTTGGAATGGGCTTGAGTGTGCTCGTTGCTTTTAAACCACTTATCGATTCTGTGTCGACAGCTGCTGTTAGTTGGATTGTTGCAGAGGGCGTTTTTTACATCACAGGAGCAATTTTTTATTCTCTGAATAAGACCAAATATATGCATTCCGTATTCCACTTTTTTGTCTTGGCTGGCAGCATTTGTCATATCATTGCAGTCTGGGACGTGTTAATGGAGTACTTATAATTGTTAAGAGTTAGGTGTTTTTCTTGGTTGTTTGGCTAAAAAGTTGTAAATTTGCACCCAAATTTGCAAATTTGGACTATTATGGCATATACGCGTATTACTGCTGCCGAGGCTGCAGCATTGATTAAGAACGGCGAGAATATCGCTATGAGTGGCTTTACACCAGCTGGTGTGGCTAAGGCAACAACCAAGGAATTGGCTAAGATTGCGGTAGCTGAACACGAGGCTGGTCGCGAATTTAAAGTTGGCATCTTTACTGGCGCTTCGACAGGACAGAGCACTGATGGTGATCTGGCAAATGCTCAGGCCATCAAATACCGTGCACCTTATACAACTAATCCAGATTTTCGCAAGCATGTTAACATGGGCGAGATTCCTTATAACGACCTCCACTTGAGTCATATGGCTCAGGAGTTGCGTTATGGTTTCTATGGCGATGTGGATTGGGCAATCCTTGAAGTTTGCGACATCGAGGAGGTTGGCAACGATTACCATGTATATCTTACTGCTGCTGGCGGTATCTCACCTACTGCAGCTCGCCTTGCCAAGAAGGTTATCCTAGAGCTTAACTCATTTCACAATGCTAACGCCAAGTTCATTCACGACGTATATGAGCCATTGGACCCGCCTTATCGCAAAGCTATCCCCATTGAGAATGTTGGCGACCGCATTGGTAAGCCTTATGTAAGCATTCCTAAGGATAAGGTTGTAGGCGTGGTAGAGTGTAATATCCCTGATGAGGCTCGTGCTTTCAAGGATAGTGACCCTGTTACCGAAAAGATTGGATTCCTTACTGCAGAGTTCTTGGTAGAGGAGATGCATAAGGGACGTATCCCCAAGGAGTTCCTTCCATTGCAGAGTGGTGTGGGTTCTACTGCCAATGCTATTCTTGGTGCTCTGGGCGAGGACAAGCATGTGCCTAACTTCAACATCTATACAGAGGTTATCCAGAACTCTGTAATTGAGATGATGCTTAACGGACGTGTAAAAGATGCTTCGGCTTGCTCGTTGACCGTATCTAACGATTGTCTGATGCAGGTTTACGACAACATGGACTATATGAAGCATCACCTTACTCTGCGTCAGAGCGAGATTTCCAATTCGCCTGAGATCATCCGTCGATTGGGTGTGATTGCTATCAATACAGCTATCGAGGCCGATCTCTACGGAAACGTAAATTCAACCCATATCAGTGGTGTTAAGATGATGAATGGTATTGGTGGTAGTGGTGACTTCATCCGCAATGCCTACCTATCTATATTTACTTGTCCATCTATCGCAAAGGGTGGAGTTATCAGTTCTATTGTACCTTTTGTAAGCCATCAGGACTCATCAGAGCACGATGTTAATATCATCGTAACCGAGCAGGGTGTTGCCGATTTGCGTGGTAAGAGTCCTGCTCAGCGTGCAGAACTCATCATCGAGAATTGTGCACATCCTGATTACAAGCAGCTGCTGTGGGATTACCTTAAGATCTCTAAGATGGGCCAGACCCGTCACAACTTGCCTGCTGCTTTTGCCATGCATGACACATTGGCTCGTAAGGGCGATATGAAACTGACTGACTTTTCTGAATACATCAAATAAAAAAGGATAATTAATAATGAAACAACTAAAACGATGGTCTGTTGTTGCCGCTACCCTGGCAGCTGTATTCTTTGTCTCATGTGGAGGCGAGGATGAAAGCTCGACTAAGGGTGATAGCAAAGTGTCTGCTAAAGACTCGATACAGTCGAGTATGGTGGATAGTTTGATATCGCTGGCAGACAAGGCAAAAGATTATGAACGTAAGTTCTTCTTGGCTGATAGCTTGGAGAAGGCTGGAGTCATCAGCTCGGTGAGAGCAAATTTCCTGCGTGGCTCGTCTCTTCACAGTCAGAATAAGAGAGCTGCATCAGAAGTTTATTACAAGAAGGCACTCGATGTTGAAGAACTAGCGAGACTACTATTAGAATAGCAATGCCTGCCGTTGAGAAACTGGAGGGTAATGAGAAAGCTCAGTCACGCGACTTGGCTGTGCTCTATTATACCATTGGCTCGTGTCAGATGTATCTGGGTCATGATGCTGATGCAGCTCAGAGCTATGAGAATGCTTATTGGCATTATAAGAATTCTATTTCGAAAAAGGATACTAATGGTTCGCGCATACGTTCGGCCGTAACTGGTGTAAGCAATATCACTGTTGCTCATCTAAACACCAAGCATTATAAGGAAGGTAGGATGTGGAACGACCGCACAGACTCGTTGCTCTATGTATATCGTCTTCGTCCCGATGCTGATACTGATTTTATAGACCGCAATCGTGCCCGAATCCGTCTGTTCCAAGCGTGTATCTCGTACGATGCCGGAAATAAGGCTGAGGCTGAGGCTGCTTTTAATGCTTATCTGGAAACAGAATATTCAAAGACAGAGCAAGGGCGGCTTGATGGTAATGACTATCTGATGATGGCTCATCGTTATGCCGAGGCTGCCAAGAACTTCCGTACATTGGATCACTGGATTGGTTTCCGCGGAATGAAGATGACACTCGACAATATCAACCTCTATCTTGTACCTAAGTATCGTGCAAATGCTGGTGCAGGTCTTAGGGATTCGGCTATCTATGTAGCAAATCAGATATGTAATGCCTACGATTCGGCTCTGGTATGGTCAAAGCGTGATGATACTGCCGAAATGGCAACCATTTACGAAACTCACAAGAAGGAGGAGGAGCTTGCTCGTACACAGTGGGAGGTGGAGAAACAGGGACACGAACTTAACCGTCAGCGCCTTATCGCTTTAGGAATAGGATTTGTGCTCTTGGCCGGATTCATGATCTTCTATATGGTTTACAAGCGTAGATCGTTCAAGTTGTTGCAGGATGCCTATGGTCAGCTCGAAGAGGCAACTACAGCCCGTGAGCGTATCGAGAGTGAACTCCGAATTGCTCGCGATATCCAGATGTCGATGATTCCTGCAGGAAATCTTGAGAGCGAAGGTCTCGATTTGTTTGCATCGATGACTCCAGCCAAGGAGGTTGGTGGTGACCTTTACGATTACTTCCTTGAGAAGAATCACCTGTATTTCGCTATTGGTGACGTTTCGGGTAAGGGTGTACCTGCTTCGCTCTTCATGGCTCAGGTTATCCGCCTGTTCCGTGCTATGGCCAAACATCACTATTCGCCTGCTGAAATATGTAATCGCATAAATGATGAACTGACAGAGAACAATGAGAATGGTATGTTTATCACAATGTTCATCGGACTGGTAGACCTAACAACAGGACGTCTTGATTTCTGTAATGCCGGTCATAATCCTCCAGTACTTGGTGGTGATGCCGATGGTGGTAACTTCCTCCAGATGAATCCTAATGCACCAATAGGTTTGTGGCAGGGACTCGAGTACGAGGGCGAGTTTATCGAGAGTATCAAGGGTAAGCCTCTCTTCATCTATACCGATGGCCTGAATGAGGCTGAGAATCCTCAGTTGGAGCGATTCGGCGATGACCACATGCTCCAAGTACTCCGCGAAACTACATTCGCTAATTCAATGCAAATCGTTGAGAAACTTAAGCGTCAGGTTGAGGAACACCGTGCAGGTGCTGATCCTAATGACGACCTGACGATGATGTGCCTGAAGGTAGGCTAGTTTTACGCAAAAATATAGTGAATATACCGCAACGCGTTGCGGTATATTTTTTTTGTAATTACATATAATATATAATAAAAATTCGCTTAATTTGTACTACCAAAACAACACAAAACGTTTATATATGTCCATTTAATGATTGTATAAATAAGAATCTCTTGTTTTGCTTCATTAAATTAAATAGTTAGATAAGACCATCAGCTTACGAAAGTTGATGGTCATATCTTGTACGGAATTAAGCAACGGGTTGCGCAACATTTTTTATATTGTTGCGTTGTTTTTTTTATAAAAAGCACTATCTTTGTAGTGCTAACGAAAACTATATAAGTGGATGAAAAGAATATCACAGCGTGAAATCGCAAATTTTTTGAAGGTAAATGTATCAACTGTATCTCGAGCATTGCGTGGTTTGGAAGGTGTAAGCCCTGAACTTAGACAGAAGATTTTGTCTCTTGCTAAGGAGCGAGGGTATCGTCCCAACCCCTTTGCTGTAAGTCTTCGTTATGATACCACACGAACAATAGGTATAGTTGTTCCGGATGTTTCATTCAATCACTATGCTCATATTGTTAAGCGTATTGAGGCCGAGGCCCGTAAGGAGGGTTATATGTGCATTATCACCGATTCGGATGATAAGTATGAAACAGAGAAAAACTGTCTGGAGTTGTTGGTAAACATGCATGTAGAGGGTATTATTATATGCCTTTCGCAGGAAACCACTGATTTCTCACATATTCAGCGCCTAAGAAAGATTCATGTTCCTGTGGTTCTCTTCGACAGAGATGCTGATATTGATATTTCATCTGTAGTAATCAACGACGCTGATACTGCTCGCCAGGTTACAGAGAACTTGATTGACAGTGGGGCAAAGCGTATAGCTTTCCTTGGCGGACCTAATAAGATGAAACAAACGTCCGAACGAAAACATGGTTATCTGGAGGTCCTGCGTGAACGTAATATCCCAATCCGTAAAGAGTTGGTAAAGTGCAATTATATTAGTTACAACTCTGGACTTACTGATACGCTAGACTTACTAAATCTGCCACAGCCTCCCGATGCCATTATCGCCACTCATGGTTTGCTCGTTACATCGGCAATGAGGGCTATTGAGAGTCGCGGCTTGCGAATTCCTGATGATATCCAGATTGTAGGTTATATGAGCGACTGGGTGTCGGAGGTTACATCTCCACGCGTATCGTTTGTCAAACAAAACCAGAAGGAAATAGGCACTAAGGCGTTTAAGTTGTTGTTCGATCAACTTAATGGCGATACTTGTGTGCAACACGTCATCATTAAGGCCTGGCTGGAGACAAGAGAGAGTACAAAATAACATGATAGACTAAAAAAACACTGGACTTATGAAGAACTTATTATCACTATTGCTATTGGCTGTTCCATTTATTGGTAATGCCCAAGAGCTTAAGCTTAATGATCGCGAGTATTTTGAGCGACAGGGAGTCAATGTGCTGGTATTCAGCAACAATTTCAATGGAGGTTTCAACGATGAGAAAAACTCTGGTATTGAGATAATCCACCATGGAGTACGCACCGTGCAGGGTGGGGCAGTACGTCTTAGTAACACCCCTGAACAGTGGGATCTTGTTCCCAAGACAGTATCAAGAAAGGTAGACTGCGAAAAAAATAGCATTGAGGTTTCAATGCGTTATGATGAATACGATTTTGACAGTCGAGTAGTAGTAACTGCTAAGGGCAAAGCGGTCGAGATATCCGTATGGTTAGATAAGCCTGTTCCCGAGAAACTTGCCGGCGAGGCGGGATTCAATATCGAATTCCTTCCTTCGCAGTATTGGCTTAAGACCTATATCGTAGATGGGCGCCTTGGCAGATTACCACGCTACGCTACTAGCCAGACGGTTACTCGCCCGAATAGTGAGAAGCCCCGCCAGTTCAAGGGGTTTAAGACATACGATGACCGTGGAACCAATAGATTTGTTGATCCGCTACCTATCGAGACTGGACATCAGTTAACCCTGGCTACTGATCAGCCTGAGCGTATGATAAGTATCAGTAGCGATTCGGAACTTAAGCTCTATGATGGTCGTATGCTTGCCCAAAACGGATGGTTTGTGCTACGCAGTGTACTGCCAAAGGAAAAAACAGGTAAGGTTCTTAGCTGGACAGTAGAACCCTACGCTATTCCCGGATGGATTCGCGAACCAAATATAGGCTTCTCGCAGGTGGGTTATATACCCGATCAGCCAAAGGTGGCTGTAATCGAGCTCGACAAGAATGATACACCTCAGGCTACAGCATCGCTTATGCGTATAAAACCAGATGGAACCTCAGAGCAGGCCTTCTCGGGGGCGATAAATAGCTGGGGCCCTTACTATAAATATAATTATGTGAAGTTTGACTTCTCGTCAGTGCGCCAGCCTGGCATATATTATATCCAGAATCGATGAACATGTATACGACAAGATTACCGATGCCACCACCGATGTGTGGGTGCCGATACACATGAACCATATGTATGTCAATGAGGGTTATCGCACATGGCATGGTGAGCCGTTCAAAGAGGGCTATCTGCAGGCTCCGCCTAGCGACCACTTCGACTTGCACAGCCAGGGCGAAAGTACTGACACCAAATATAAACCGCTGGAATTGATTCCTGGTCTAAACATAGGCGGATTTTTTGATGCCGGCGACTTTGATATTGAGACTGGTTCGAATATTAATGTGGTTCAGAACTTCATTCGTACCTGGGAGTTGTTCCATCCCCAGCGTGATGAAACATTTGTAAGTCAGCAGCAGCGCTATGTCGATTTGCATCGTCCCGATGGTGTGCCCGATATCCTGCAATTTATTGAGCATGGAATCTTGAACCTTGTGGCACAGGCCGAACAAATAGGTCATATGGCATCAACCCTATCAAACTCGGTACTTGATAATTATCATCATCTTGGCGATGCTGCATCTATTACCGATGGGCTGCACTACGATCCAAGTCTGAAGCCCTATGAGGTGTCAGCCGATGGTAAGCGAAGCGGCACCCCCGATGATATGTGGGCATTCACTACTCGCAACCCGCGACTTGACTTACAGGCTGCTGGTGTGTTTACTTCTGCAGCGCGAGTGCTTAAAGGCTATAATGACGACCTGGCAAAGCGTGCTCAGATTCAGGCTGATCGACTACGTAAGGAGGCTACCGAACTGCTTGCTAAACGAAATGTCCGTAGGAATGCTCAGGCTGAAACAGATGATGCCTGGTTGTATGGCGACGCTAATTTGGTACGTAATGTGCAGACTGCTCTTGATTCTGTTCCGATGAAGGATAAATCATATCTAAAGCGTATTCGTCCACTCATTGTTAAGTTTGCCGAGTATGTTAAGAGCTTCGATGCCCAGAATCCCTATGGCGTGCCCATCGGTCTTGGCAACTGGGCTGGCGTAAATATGGTCCTCAATTTCGGTATAGCTGTTAACTACGCCCATATCTACTTCCCTGATATCGTGAGCAAGGACGAGATTTATCGCGTTTCCAACTGGCTCTACGGATGTCATCCATATCATAACTACTCATTTGTGGCTGTGGTAGGTGCCGCCCGTCCCAAACAGGTTTTTTATGGCAACAACCGTGCTGACTTTTCGTTTATTCCTGGCAATGTGGCTCCTGGATTGCTGTTCCGTCAGCCCGACCATTTCGAGAACTATGATGATTGGCCATTCCTTTGGGGGCAAAACGAGGGTACTATCGCCGGCAACACCCAATACGTCATTTTCGGTTCCTCATTCAAGAATATTGTAACTAAGTAGTTATCGTCCAGCAAAACAATTAGTAATATATGATTAAGGTTTTTAGGTTTTTATTTACATTATCTCTTTTATTAGTAAGCCTCGGCACTTTGGCGCAGCCCGAGCCCGAGGATCGTAAGCTTGCTATCCGTGGTCAGTTGCTCGATGCCGAATTCAAAGAACCGATGGTTCAGGCCACAATCCAGTTGTTTACCGCCAGTGATACCATCTTTGTTGGGGGCACCGTAACAAATGAGCGTGGAAACTTCTACGTAATAGCTCCCCGTAGTGGTACATATCGTCTTAAAGTATCATCGGTAGGCTACCAAACCATTGAGCGTGAGATTACTCTGCGTCGCAACGAGAGTCAGGACCTTGGCAACCTGCTTATGGAGTCAGAAAGCATTATGCTACAGGAGGCAGTTATCACAGGTCGTGCTGCACAGGTTATTGTCAAGAAGGATACCTTGGTATATAATCCCGAAGCATTCCGTACACCCGAGGGTTCGCCTATCGAGGAACTTATAAAGCGTATCCCCGGTGCCGAGGTTGACGAGGATGGTAATATCACCGTAAATGGTAAGCAGGTTAAGAAGATTCTGCTTGACGGTAAGGAGTTTATGCTTGGCGATGTTGAGACAGCGCTAAAGAACATTCCAGTAAACATTATCCAGAACATGAAGTTCTACGACCAGCAGAGCGACCAGTCTCGCATCACCGGTATCGATGATGGCGAAAAAGAGACTGTGCTCGACTTCTCTATTAAAAAAGGTATGAATCGCGGATTTATGACCAATCTTGATATTGCAGGCGGTACCAAGCATCGCTATGCTTCGCGTGGTATGGGTAGTATGTTTACCGACAAAACGAGATTCGTGTTGATGGGAAACTTCAACAACAAGGAGGAGAATGCCGGCTGGTGGAACCGTCGTGGACTAAACTCTCGAAAGATGTTGGGTAGCAACTTCAATTTCGATAACGACAAGGTCAAGGTTGATGCCAGTATCCGCTGGAATCATCGTGGTGGCGATAATCAGACTGAGAATGCCAAGGAAGATTTCTATAGCGCAGGTAGCACATTCTCTAATACTATTACTGCCAACTTTACTCGCAGTAATAACTGGTGGGGCAACATGCGTTTTGAGTGGCAGATAGATAGTCTTACCAATGTGTTGGTTCGCGCCAATGGCAGCTATGGCACCAGCGACGCCACCAATGAGTCTACCGCAGCTACCTTCGATGCCGATCCATATCTATATTCGACCGATCCGCTCAACGATTTGCCATCTCTCACTCCTTACGTCATCAACCACAATGTTAATGCTAGCCTCAATTATAGCGAGAACAAGAATGCTTGGGCAATGCTCCAGTTGTATCGCCGACTTAACCCTCGTGGCCGAAACATTATTCTGCGTGTTGAGGGTAGTGTTGGAGATAGTGAGAGTCAGAATGTAAGCGACAACGAGGTTCATTTGTTCCGTAAGCAGGATCAGTATGGTCAGGATTCAACCTACTTCACTGCCCGCTACAACGCTACACCGACCGACAACAGTGGTTATGTGTTGCGTGCAGCCTATAGCGAGCCGCTGTGGAAGGGGGCCCACCTGCAGTTTACCTACGAGTTGCGATATAGTCAGAACAAGAGCGATCGTCTTACTTACGATTTTAGCAATCTGTCTGATAATATTTTTGCTGGTATCACTCCTGAATACCGTATGTGGGATCCATGGCTTCATACTGTCAATGATCATCTCGATGATTTTCTCGACCGCGACCTTAGTCGCTATTCCGAGTATAAGAATTATACTCACAATGCGCGTGTCAATCTGCGTCATCGTGTAGAGAAGTACGATTACAACATCGGATTCCTGTTCCAGCCGCAGCACTCAAATTTCATACAGGATTATCGTGGTATTTATGTGGATACAGTGCGTAATGTCACCAATCTAACGCCAACATTCGACTTCCACTATAAGTTCAGCGACCAGAGCAATCTGTGGTTGCACTACCGTGGTGATACCCGTCAGCCAGAGATGACTCAGTTACTAGACATCACCGACGACTCTAACCCTCTTTACATCACTCAGGGTAATCCTGGACTTAAGCCACAGTTTACCAGTTCGCTCAACGGATACTATAATAATTACATAGTTCGCTATAAACGTAGCATTGTGGTTTATGCCAACTATCGTCACATCAGCAATTCCATTTCTAACTTGGTTCGTTATAACCCTGAGACAGGTGGAAGCATTACTCGTCCCGAGAATATCAATGGCAACTGGAACGTAAATGCGGGCTTTACCTTCAATACAGCTCTCGATTCTACCGCCCATTGGAACGTTGGCACCGATACCCGTCTGCGATACAACAACTTTGTAAGTTATGTGGCACAGCAGCAAGCCGATGCAGAAAAGAATACCACTAAGACTACCAACTGGAACGAGCGTCTTTCGCTGGGTTATCGCAATGACTGGCTCGAGATTACTCTCGATGGTCAGGTCAACTACCAGCACTCGCGCAATGAGTTGCAGCCCGATGCCAATCTGGACACTTGGCAGTTTAATTATGGTGGTCAGTTCCTTGTTCGCCTGCCTTCGGGGTTTGAGATAAGCAGCAATCTTCATGAGCGCAGTCGTCGTGGGTACAACGACTCATCGATGAATACCAACGAACTTATCTGGAACGGCCAGGTTTCTAAGGCTTTCCTTAAGTCAAAGGCCCTTGTGGTGGCTCTTAACTTCTACGATTTGCTAGGTCAGCAGAGCAACTATGAACGCTGGGTTAACGCCACGGGCCGTAGCGATACCCGTTATAATAGCGTTAACTCGTATGCCATGCTCCACGTGCGTTATCGTCTGAACATGTTCGGTGGAAAGATTGATACCGAAAACCGCTACGATAAAAAGTGGGGTGGACGCGACAACCGTGGTGGAAATGGCGGTTGGGGACGTCGATAACCATTTAGCTAGTCAGCGATACCAGCAGCTTGTGCAGTCTGGTATCGTTGTCTAGCTCTGGATGAAAAGCTGTAGCTATCTGATTACCCTGGCGGGCGGCCACTATACGGCCGTCCACCTTTGCTATTGGGGTGCAGTCATCAGCAGTTATCTCTTCTATATACGGAGCACGTATAAATGTCATGGGCACGTCCTCGCCAATTCCCTCCACGTGGTCTGTGGTATGAAAACTGCCTAGCTGTCGGCCATATGCGTTACGTCGCACACGTATGTGCATCGTGCCTAGATATCCTTCCGACAGTAATATCATTCCTGCGCAAGTACCTAGTACCGGCAGTCCGTCGGCTATAGCCTTACGTATAGGCTCAAACAGTCCCAGTTCCTTTAGCAGCCGTATCTGCACAGTGCTCTCACCGCCAGGCAATACCAGTGCGTCTTTTGACTGTTCCCAGTCGTGTAACTGGCGCACTTCAAACGTCTCAACGCCAAGCTTCTGCAGCATCTGCTCGTGCTCTATAAATGCCCCTTGCAGGGCCAATACTGCTATTCTCATTTTCCTCTTTCTGCCATCAGCAGTTCTATCTCCTGTTCGTTGATACCTACCATCGCCTCTCCAAGGTCTTCGCTCAGCTCAGCCAGCATCTTTGCATCCTTATAGTTGGTCACTGCCTGTACTATAGCTGCGGCACGCTTGCGTGGGTTGCCACTCTTAAAGATACCGCTGCCCACAAACACGCCCTCTGCACCCAATTGCATCATAAGTGCAGCATCGGCTGGTGTGGCCACACCTCCTGCGGCAAAGTTCACTACTGGTAGTTTGCCGTTGTCGTGTACAAACTTCACCAACTCGTATGGTGCCTGCAGTTGCTTTGCTGCTTCATACAGTTCGTCCTCGCTCATGCTTACTAGTCGGCGAATCTCGCTCTGCATCAGTCGCATGTGACTAACTGCCTGCACCACATCACCTGTTCCTGGCTCACCTTTGGTACGTATCATTGTGGCACCCTCGGCTATACGGCGCAGTGCTTCGCCCAGGTTCTTTGCACCGCAAACAAATGGCACGTCAAACTTAGTCTTATCTATGTGATAGATATTGTCGGCCGGACTCAGCACTTCGCTCTCGTCGATATAGTCTATCTCGATAGCCTGCAGAATCTGTGCCTCGGCTATGTGTCCGATACGGCATTTTGCCATTACTGGTATGCTTACTGCCTCCTGTATTCCGCGGATCATTTTCGGGTCGCTCATACGGCTTACACCACCTGCTGCACGTATATCGGCAGGTATGCGTTCCAGGGCCATTACTGCGCAGGCTCCGGCCTCTTCGGCTATCTTTGCCTGCTCTGGAGTAGTCACGTCCATTATCACACCACCCTTCAGCATCTGAGCCAACTGGCGGTTTAAATCACGTCTTTCGTTTGTCATTTTTGTTATTTATTGTTTATGTTGATATTCGGTAGGCGACACGCCTTTTCGTTTCTTGAAGAAGCGCGACAAGTGTGCTTGCGACGAGAATCCCAGCAGTTGGGCCACGTCTTTCAGCGGTTTGTTTGTGGTGGTTATAAGTTTGGCTATTTCGTTGGTTATTCGTTCATCTATTATAGCTTTGGGCGATCGGTTGGCAATCTGTCTTGTTACCTGGCCCAGATAGCGTGCACTTACATTCAACTGCTCTGCGTAGAAGGCCACATCGGCATAGCGGTTGTAGTAGTGCTCCACTGCATCCAGAAATTGGTTGTACAGTTCCTCGCTGCGTGTGTTGCCTTCGGCATAATCGGCAGGCAACTGCTTCAGATATGCCTGAGCGTGTAGTGTGGCATCACTCACTTTCTCGTCCAGACTTAGGTAGTATGCCAATGCTGAAGCCAGTTGGTTGGCAGCACCGTGCCGGCGAGGACCTACAGGTAGGTCATTGGGTGCCAATACCACTGTGCACATAGGTATCAGCAGTCGTTCAATTGCCTCATACACCTTCGGCTCTACCAGCTGTTCGCCTTTTGTTGATGTCAGTACGGGTGCATAGATTATGTGTTGTGGCTTGTAGCGTTGTAGCACCTCGGCAAGCATCTCCACCACGTCTATGCGTCGCAGTAGACCAATCTTTATTATCTGTGGCTGCAAGTCGTTGATGATTGCTTCCACCTGTTGACGTACCACCGATGCTGGCAGGTCGTGGAACTCCTGGATACCCAGTGTGTTCTGCACAGTTATCGATGTGATGGCCGATGCAGCTGTTCCACCAAGCTTGCTTATCAGCCTGATGTCGGCCTGCACACCCGAACCACCGGTTCCGTCGCTACCTGTTATTGTCAGTATCGTCTTGTTCATGGGTGCAAAGGAACACATTTCCACCGATATAACCAAATATTATTCCTACAATGATAAAAAAAACTGCAATTTGGGATAACCTTACGAAAATTTTAGAGTTTTTGTTTTGAGGATTCACAAGTAATTACTATCTTTGCGCCAAAACAATTAGATTTATGAAGATAGTTATACTTGATGGCTACACAGCCAACCCCGGCGATTTGTCGTGGAAAGAACTTGAGACACTTGGCGAGCTGGTGGTTTACGAGCGTACCAGTGCCGACGAGACAGTGGCAAGAGCAGCTGATGCAGATGTTGTGCTTACTAACAAGGTGCTGATAACCAAGGAGGTAATGGCGCAACTGCCTCGACTCAAGTACGTAGGCGTACTGGCCACAGGGTATAATGTGGTCGACATAGAGGCTGCACACCATCGAGGCATCATAGTAACCAACGTGCCTGCCTATAGCACCGAAAGCGTGGCACAGATGGTGTTTGCACACTTGCTCACCGTAACCAACCGAGTGGAGCACTACGCTGTGCAGAATCGTGCCGAACGATGGACAAATAGTGCCGACTTTAGCTATTCCGATACTCTGCTCACAGAACTTGCTGGCAAGAGTTTCGGTATCGTAGGTCTTGGTAACATTGGTAAGCGTGTGGCCCAGATAGCACAGGCCTTTGGCATGAATGTGATAGCATTGACCAGCAAGACTACTCTGCCCGAGGGCATAAAGAAGGCTTCGCTAATCGAATTGCTTGCACAGTCAGATGTTTTGTCGCTGCATTGTCCGCTAACCCCCGATACGCACCATCTGATTAATGCCGACACACTGAAACTGATGAAGCCCACGTCCATACTTATCAACACTGGTCGCGGACCGCTTGTCGACGATCAGGCTGTAGCTGATGCACTAAAGGCCAAGCGCCTCTATGCATTCTGTGCCGATGTACTGACCGAAGAACCGCCAAAGGCGGACAACCCGCTATTGGGGCTGCCCAATGCTTACACTACACCTCACATTGCCTGGGCCACAGTCGAGGCACGCGCACGCCTGATACAGGTGACAATTGACAATGTCAAGGCCTTTGCAAGCGGACAACCGCAAAACATCGTATAATAAAGGACTAGTTATTTCTTTGGAGTATAATTCATTCTTACGTGCTCCCAAGTAACAGTACCGTCCTTCTTTACGTGTACACGCACCAGATAGTCGCCAGGCTCTGGGTTATTAGCCTCGCACATCGAGTCGAGTGTTAGATATTCAGTAACACCTTCCTGCTGATAGTCCCACTTGTGAACATGTCCTAGGAATACCATTCTGGTATCCCACTTCTCAAACTGATTCAGCAGGAAGAACATCTCCTCGCGTGGAAATGTTGAAGCAAACTCCACGGCACGTGGACGGAAAATGTTGGTGTGGCTGAACACAAAGGTGTGACGGACAAGGTAGCCATTCTTTTCGTAGTCACGTCCATCGAGCACTCCTTCTTCTATTAACTTCACCTGTTCGCGTCCAAGTGTGCCGCTGGCCGAATCTAGGAAGATAAAGTGATCGAACGACAACGGATCATCCTCTACCAGAACATATACATCGTAGAACGACGAGTGGAATATGTTTGACCATAGCGCCCATCCATTGTGGGTGATGTCGTGATTGCCCACCACAGGATAGAATGGATAAGGAATCTCGTTGACATTATAGATTAAGTTATTCAAGGTGTCTATATATGTGTATCTGCTAGGATCATCTACCTGAAACGGAATCTCGGGGTCGCCCCCAAAAAATTCCTGGTAATGTTTTTTGGCATATTTCCAGCGATACTCGTCTATCAGTTCTTCGAGTGTAATATAATACTCGGCCTTAGTGTCGGCAATATCGCCCAGATGAGCGTACAACAGGTCGTTGTTGTCCATTCCCATCTGCAGCATCTCGCGCATACGCCCATCGTCGGTTGTAAGATGACTGTCGGCTCCTACCAGGAAAGTATACTCGTCCATGTCAGAAGCGTCTTGAATCTTAAACTCGCCCTTATGCTCCATATAGTACTGGTACGACATCTTTACGCGATCCTCAACACCTGTGCCACTAACTAGAACTCCGATGGGACTGACCTTATCGCAGGCAGAATACAATAGTGCTGCTGCAGCTAATATTATATAATGTGTAAACTGTTTCATAATTACCATACGTATTTAAGTCCTAACTTTCCTGATGTCTCATATTTCGAGGCCAACTGGCTCATACTGCCCGCGGGACGAATGTTGAACTCGCCAAACAGTTTAGCATTCTTAATGAATGGTGCTGGTGTGTAGAAATGTAATCCCCAGTTGATGTTCCAGTTCTCATAGTAGAAGTCGTCATGATTGCGGAAGAAGAGTCCAAGGTTCCAGTGGTACCAGCGTGGACGGATGTTGACTCCGAATCCGAAGGTAAATGTTAGTGGTTCGGTATACCCTAGCGAGTTAACCTTGTAGTGTATAAGTGATTCGCCTACGCGCAGATAGAAGTATGGCATCTCCCACATGAGTGACAAGTTGCCTATGGTTTCCTTCGCATTCCATTGGTGATATTTGTTATATACAAACTTGCCATCAAGAAAGAAATCACTCCAACCAAACTTCATATGGTATCCACCCTGCACATCAGCAGAATACAACTGCTTGCCAAACTGTGCTTGCGCTTCTACGCCGGCATGCCAATGATCGTCGAAATGACGGCGATATGATACTTCCAGTCCGCCAAATCCGCCGCAAACGACATTTGTTCCACCCATCACATAGCCGGACAATTCGTTCTTGTGCTCGCCATCGTAACTATGCTGTCCGTTAAATGCAAATTGTGCCTTTGCAGTCATAGCTCCGAGCAGTAGTCCCAGGATAATGATTAGTTTGTTCATATAAATGTTTTAAGTTTCCTCTGCAAAGGTAGTATTTTTTTCTAATTATTGATAGTTGAAAGGAAAAAAGTGTAGTGATGTGGTTTATTTCCGTCGATGGTATACTGTGGTAGCGTGTGTTTGCCCCAGGTGTCGGCACCGCCTACGCCGTGTACGTGCTGGTCGATATTCAGATTGATGAAACGTCCGCGAGTGATTTCGTTTGGATGTCTTTTACCCAGAAGGTCTTCCTCGCTATAGTCCCATGCACGTATGCAGAGCGGCTCACAGCCGTCAATTCTTATATCGCCTATCTCCATCCAACGCACGTCGGTGCGGTTGCCGTTGTCTTGCGGGTGAATGTAGTCTGTCTCGAAATCTTTAACCGATGATTCGTAGATACCTAGGAAGGCTGAGCGCTTGCGGTCGGGATAGTTCTCCCATGGGCCTCGACCATAGTATTTTATCTGCGTGTTGTCGGCTGGCAGTCGCATGCGCATACCGAACTTAGGCATCAGCGGCAGTTCGGTAGTCGTTGGATTGTAATCCATGTAAACCTTTATTATACCATCGTTATTGATTGAGTATGTGATGGTAAGGTCGGCACCCACTGGGAGTGTCATCTCGGCTATAACCTTAACGCAGTTCTTGTCTTTCTTGCTACTCAATGATTTCAGTGTGCGTTTGGCAGCAGCCTGTTGCCAGATGGCCGAAGTTTCGGCAAAGTGGGCTGCACTCTGGTTGTCGTTCTCGGGCTTCCAGAAGTATGGCTCCAATGGTGCATTCAGTATCTCGTGGCCGTCGACTATCCACGATGTCATGGCGCCGGTATTGTTGATGGTTACTGCTCCGCGCATGGTGTGCACACGCAGTCCACTGGCGGTTTTCTGTACCTTTGCTGGTTTGCCTTGTAGCGTTGTGGGCCAGTTGTATGGATTAAGCACAAACTGTTCGCGGGCTACGGTAAAACCTTTCTTGGCCCAAGGCTTATCCTTTTTCAGCTGGGCGTAGACGTTAAGCAGTCGCTCATTATCGATTGTTACGGTGTCGCGCACGATGGCGTATTCGTATGGACTGGTAAACTGGTCGCGATTGATGATATTCAATCGGCCGTTGTTCAGTTCAAACTTCAGTGGCTGATATACATACTGCACCTCGTAATAGTGTGGATGAGGCTTGCGGTCGGGCCCGATAACGCCGTTGATACAGAATGGCCCTAGGTTAGGCTTGTCGCCATAGTCTCCACCGTATGCGTAGTAGCCGTCCTTTTCCAGACCTTGGTCCACCCAGTCCCAGATGGCGGCACCGCAGATGCTGGAGTCATTATAAATCACATCCCAATACTCCTGCAGGTTGCCGCACGAGTTGCCCATGGCGTGAGCATATTCGCGCATCATGAATGGCTTGTCAGTCACGGCCTCGGCATTCTTCTTCAGGTCGTCGGGGTATAGGTAGCTGTCGTCCCAGATACAGCTGTATCGGCGGTCGCTGTCGTAGAATGGCGGACGAGTGGTGTCCAGTTCCTTCACCTTATTATACATTGCCTCGATGTTTGCTCCTACGGCTCCCTCGTTGCCCAGACTCCACAGAATTACACAGGGATGGTTGAAGTCGCGCTTTACCAGCGATTCTGCACGGTCCACGTGTGCAGCTTGCCACGTCAGGTCGCGGCCCATCTCTTCGTTGGCATATCCGTAGCCATGAGTCTCGTGGTTAGCCTCGTCCATCACGTAGATGCCCCAGCGGTCGCAGAGTTCGTAGATGTATTCGCGGTCGGGATAGTGGCTGGTACGCAGGAAATTGATGTTGGCTTGCTTCATCAGTCGGATGTCCTCCTCGTAGGTGGCATCGTCAACGTATCTTCCTGTTTTAGGGTGATGGTCGTGGCGGTTCACACCTCGCAGCTTCACGTTCTTGCCGTTAATCTTGAACACTTCGCCTATTACTTCTACTTTCTTCACACCAAGGTGATAATCAAAATGCTCGATAACGTTGCCCTTGGTATCACGCAGTTCCACGCTGAATGGGTATAGGTTGGGCTTCTCGGCTGACCATAGCATGGGCTGATTCAATGTGTATCCAAGGCTGAGTGTTGTGGTGTCTCCTGCGGCCAGCTGTTTTAGTTCGCCCTTAATCTCGCGACCATTAAATAACAGTGCCGCCTGCAGATTCTTTACAGTCTTCTTGCCAGTGTTGCAAAGGCTGATAGCTGCTTTTATCTCAGCTTTAGTGTAGTCGGCACTAGGTTCGGCGGTTACTTGATAGTTGCTGATATGCGCCAACGGACGTACCCATAGCTCCACTGGGCGGAATATGCCCGATAGTCGCCACATGTCCTGATCCTCCAGATAGCTGCCGTCGCTCCAGCGATATACTTCTACGGCAATCTTATTCTTGCCTTCGCGCATATACTTTGTCACATCGAACTCGGCTGGTGACATTGAATTTTGGCTGTATCCTACTTTTATGCCATTAATCCACAAGTAGAAAGCTGAATGCACACCGCCGAAGTGCAGTATCAGATTCTGTGAAAGCATATCTTTAGTTGCATCCATATAGGTGACGTACTGTCCCACTGGGTTGCGGTTCTCGTAGGCAGTCCAGTCCTTGGGCGGTTCGCTGGTTACGCTTGGGCGATTCTTTACGAATGGATATTCGATGTTAGTATAAATAGGTGTACCATACCCCTGCGTTTGCCAGTTGCCGGGTACGGTAATCTTTCCCCAATCGCTGGTATCGAAGTCTTCGCGATAGAAATCCACAGGTCGTTCCTCAGGATTGCGGCTCCAATGGAATAGCCATTGGCCGTCGAGACTGACAATCTCCTTGCACTCCTTTTGTTTAGATGGCAACTGTAGTGTTGCGTGATAAGGCAACTTGTTGATACCCAGCACGGTCTGGTTTTCCCAATCATGCTGCTGTGCCTGTACTTGTAGTGACAATACTGATGCTAAAAGTAGGACAATCTGTTTCATCTTAGTATGGTTTATAGTTTAAAATGACTCGCACGGTATTGCAGTGGTGTCATTCCAGAATTCTTTCTGAATATGCGATTAAAGTACGAGTAGTCATCGTAGCCAAGCAGGTCGGCAATGCTCTTTACAGGCAGGTCGGTGGTCAGCAATGTCAGTTCGGCCTTTTCCATCTTTCGCTTGGTGATGTATGCATTCGGCGTTTCGCCTGTTTCGTGTTTGAATACACGTATATAGTGATCTTTCGACATACAGGCCTTGTCGGCAAGTTGTTCGATGTTGAGCCGGCTGCCTATGTTTTTTCGGATATATGTGAGCGACATCTGTATGCGGTCATCGCGTACATCAGTCTTTGGAGTTGCATATTTCAGAAAGCGCGACATTAGGATAAACAGTATTCCGCGCGATTCAACCTTGTCGCAGAACGGGCGACGGCGATTAAGCTCGAGATTGCTAATCAGTGTCTGATGATTGTCGTAAGCGTCAGGATTCGACTGCGGCAACTTTAGGAACGGGTTTATCTCGCAAAGACGTTTTACCAGCCCCAGGTCGGTATCGTTTGCACTGACCTCAACGGGAAAATCCCATTTGTCAAACATACTAGTCTCGCTCTGCTGGTCCTCGTATATGTGTATATAGTAATGTGAAAACTTAGAGTCGCAGATATAACTGTGAGTGGTGTAAGCTGGAATAAAATACAGGTGGTTGGGCTTAAGTGTATACACACACGACGACATTTCAACCTGTGCAGTACCTTCTGTAACGTAGTACAGACGGGCAAATGGACTGCGCACATTTTTCCAGTTCCAGTCACCGTAGTGATTGGCCAATCCGACATTGAGCGTCAGTAGACGGAGTTTGTCTATCGGGTAGTTCATAATACGAGGTTTCTAGAGTTCTCAGTTTGCAAAAGAACAAATATTTTTCGAGATTAGCAACTTTTTATCGTTTTTTTTAGTATTATGTCGATATTGTGCTATTAAATGTCGACAATAATTAGCGCAGGATTGGAAAAATACGCTTATCTTTGCAGCGACAATCAAATAAAGAGATGAATACGAACAATAAGACCTCTGGTTACAGATGCAAGGAGTATGGCATGCCGGTAAAGCGGTACTGTCAGACGATGGACTTGAAGAATGATCCTGAATTGATAGACAAATACAAGGAGGCTCACGACAGATACCACTCGTGGCCCGAGATACGTGAGGGCATCAAGGCTGTAGGCATACTCGAGATGGAAATCTACATACTCGACAACCACCTGTTTATGATAGTGGAAACTCCTGTTGACTTTGATTGGGACAGTGCTATGGCAAAACTAGCCACACTGCCACGACAGGCTGAATGGGAAGACTATGTAGCCATGTTCCAGCAGTGCAAGCCTGGCAGTACATCGGATGAGAAGTGGCAAATGATGGAACGAATGTTTTACCTGTATGAATAAACTTTTACTAACTAAGTATGATAAGAAGCATTTTAGCAATGGCCATATGCTGCGGTACAACCGCAGCTATGGCTCAAACTTATGATGTACCAGTATCCGAGAAGCATGAGAAGATGCTCACGGGTAAGTTCCAGCCCACTTGGCAGTCGCTTGAGACTCATCAGACACCAGAGTGGTTCCGCAATGCCAAGTTCGGTATCTGGGCTCACTGGGGGCCTCAGTGTGTAGAAGGTTCGGGCGACTGGATGGCTCGCGGCATGTATATCGAGGGCAGCGACCAGTACAAGTATCATAAGAAGCATTATGGTCATCAGTCAGAATTCGGATTTAAGGACATCCTGCCACTCTTCAAGGCCGAGAAGTGGGATCCTGAGAAACTGGTTGAGCGCTATAAGCGTTGTGGTGCGCAGTACTTCTTTGTGCTGGGTAATCATCACGACAATTTCGACCTGTGGGATTCGCAGTATCAGGAGTGGAATTCTATGCGTATCGGCCCCAAGAAGGATCTCCTCAACGGTTGGGCCAAAGCTGCCAAGAAGGCTGGATTGCCTCTTGGCATCTCGTTCCACGCCGACCATGCATGGACATGGTATGAGCCATCGCAGCGCTACGACCAGAATGGCTCTAGGGCAGGTGTTTATTACGATGGAAAACTCACTAAGGCCGATGGTAAGGGCAAATGGTGGGAAGGTCTCGACCCGCAGAAACTATATGCACAGAATCATCCTATGAGCGACCGCTCGTGGAACAACGGGCAGATTCACGCCCAGTGGGGGTGGGGCAATGGTGCATGTCCTCCATCAGAGGAGTTTGTAACCAACTTCTACGATCGCACCCTCGATGCTATCAATCGTTACAATCCCGACCTTATCTACTTCGATGTAACAGTATTGCCGTTCTATCCCGTGAGCGACTGCGGATTGAAGATCGCTACACATCTTTATAATAAGAACCCTCGTGGTGTTGTTTTCGGCAAGATTCTGAACGAAGACCAGAAGAAGGCGCTCACATGGGATGTGGAGCGTGGCGCTCCTAACCAGATAATCTCTGAACCTTGGCAGACTTGCAACTGCATAGGCGACTGGCACTATAATACCAACGTCTACAAGCACGGCTATCGCACATCCGAGAATATAGTTAAGCAGTTGGTCGACATCGTATCAAAGAATGGCAACCTGCTGCTCAACATTCCTCTTAAGGCCGATGGAACTTACGATGAGAAGGAGGCACAGTTCCTTGATGAACTCGAAGCATGGATGACTCCAAATGGCGAGAGCATCTTTGGCACACGTCCTTGGGTGAAGTTTGGCGAGGGACCTGTAGCCGAAAAGGTTATTGAGATAAATGCACAGGGATTCAACGAGGGACAGTACAATGGTATGGACTATCGCGACGTTCGTTTCAATCAGACCAAGAAGTACCTGTACGCCACTGCTATGGGTTGGCCAAAGGATGGCAGACTGATTATCAAGTCGCTAGCCAAGGGAAATACCTATTTCAAGAAGTCGATTACCAGCGTTTTCCTGCTGGGCTATGGTAAGCTCAAGGCTACACAGACTGCCGAGGGACTGGTAGTGACGCTGCCCCAACCGTGCAATAAGATTGCTCCAGTGTTGAGAATTATGAAATAATCAACTATATCGTATGAAAAAGTGTATTACAATTTTTGTTTCGCTGCTGGCACTGCAGATGCAGGCGCAGAGAACGCTGTTCGACAATGGATGGAAGTTTACCCACGAGGGTAAGACCATCAGTGTAGATTTGCCCCACGATTGGGCTATATCGTATGCTTCTGATCCCACAGCCGAAGCTACCAATGGTACCGATGGTGGTTGGTATCCTGGTGGCAAGGGCGAGTATCGCAAGATGTTTGCCACACCAAAGGGCGAGGTGGTAAAACTGCACTTTGAGGGTGTATATCAGAAGGCCGAGGTGTTCATCAACGGCCAGAAGGCTGGTCAGCATGCCTATGGCTACACGCCATTCACAGTCGACGTTACACCTTATTTATATAGAGACAAGCACCTGAATGAGGTGCTGGTAAAGGTTGATAACTCAGAGCTGCCTAACTGTCGCTGGTATACAGGCTCGGGCATCTACCGCCATGTATGGCTGGTGTCGAAAGGCAAGCAGTATATTGACGAAGAGAGCCTGTATGTTACTACTCCAGATATCCACACCGTCAACATCAAAGCCGAGGTGGTCATGAATGATGGTTCGCGCAAACCGATTACAAAGACGCTGCATGTGGAGAACCCTCACCTGTGGTCGCCTGATGATCCTTACCTCTACCATACTACCATCGAGGCTGAGGGCGATGTGCTGCCCGTTACATATGGCATCCGTACCATTGAGTATTCTGCCGAAAAGGGCTTCTTGCTCAATGGCAAGCCTCTGCTCATCAATGGTGCCTGCGTGCATCACGACGATGGCGTGCTGGGAGCTATGGCCTTCGACGCTGCTGAGATCCGTAAGGTGCGCCAGATGAAGGAAGCTGGTTTTAATCTCATCCGCACCTCGCACAATCCCACCACACGTGCCTTCCTCGATGCCTGTGATTCGATAGGTATGCTTGTCATCGGCGAAGCCTTCGACGGATGGCGCACAGCTAAGAAGCCCTACGACTATTCTACGCTGATTGATTCTTGCTATCAGGAGGATATACGTGCTATGGTAGTTCGCGACCGCAACCACCCCAGCATCATCAGCTGGAGCATAGGCAACGAGGTCATCGAGCGCAAGGACATCCGCGTGGTACATACCGCGAAGATGTTGAAGAATGAAATACTTAAATACGATACCACTCGCCCTGTCACTGAGGCTCTTTGTGCTTGGGACAGAGATTGGGAAATCTACGATCCTCACTTTGATGTACTCGATATCGGTGGATATAACTATATGATATTCAAACACGCCAGCGATCATCAGCGCAATCCAAAACGCGTGATGTGGCAGACCGAGAGCTATCCGCGCGATGCTTTCAGAAACTGGAAGGTTGTAAGTGATTATCCATACGTTATTGGCGACATGGTATGGACAGGTCTCGACTACCTTGGTGAGTCGGGTATTGGTCGCAACTACTACGATGGCGAGACACCAGGCGAAAGCTGGCGCGAAGGTGGTGTGCCCGAGTGGCATGGTGCCTATTGCGGCGATGTAGACATTACTGGCTGGCGCAAGCCCATCAGTCATTATCGAGAGATGTTGTGGAAGGATTCTAAGGATTTGTACATGGCTGTGAAGGAGCCCGATGGCTATCGTGGCAAGATTAACACTACATCATGGAGCGTATGGCCCACTTGGGAGAGCTGGAACTGGCAGGGATGGGAAGGCAAGCCCGTAGAGGTGGAGGTTTACACCAAGGCGCCCGAGGTGACACTGTATCTGAACGACAAACAAATAGGTAAAAAGAGTGTTGACATCAGCACAGAGTTCAAGGCAGTGTTCAGTGTGCCTTACGAGGCCGGAACACTGCGTGCTGAGGCAGGAGGGCAGAGCGTCGCGCTGAGCACGGCCGGAGAGCCTGCTCGGCTGCGTCTCACTGCCGACAAACCTGCGCTTAAAGCTGATGGTCAGGACCTTGTTTACATAACTGTCGAGGTGGTTGATGCCCAGGGCCGTGTATGTCCCGATGCTGCCATCCCCTGCGAGGCTATTGTTCAGGGGCAAGGCCGCATGATGGCTTTTGCCACCGCCGATTTCCAAGACCGCGAACCAAAGACCTCACCCCGTGTCACCACGTGGAAAGGACGTGCCCTACTGGTAGTCCGCAGTACCATCAAGAAAGGTAAAGCGAAGGTTACTATTAAGAGCGATCTGCCTACGGCAACGCTGTCGATTTAGTAAATACTTTTAGTATATAGAAGCGTAACTTCTGATGCCCAGAAGTTACGCTTTTGCCATTCAGAAGTTATACTTCTGTTTTGATCAGTCTGAGCTGTTTATTCACGTTATTCATTTATTCACATGTACAAGAAGGTTTTTGTAACCTGCTTGTTGAAGAAGGAAGAATTATATATATTATATATTATATTATAATATAATATATAATATATATAATTTAATACTAACTACTCTTCCTACAAAACTTATTTTGACAAATCCTTCCTGTACATGTGAATAAATGAATAACGTGAATAGTTTATGGGATGGTACAACGCACGTTTAGCGTTTGTCCTGTAAAGGCAATGTCAACGTTTTTTGATCGTAATAAGCGACGCTTGATGTAGTAGGTGAGTTCGCCAGAGAGTGCACCTATTGCGGCACCGCAGATAACATCATGGGTGTAGTGGCGGCGCAGACGCACACGGTCCGCAGCAACTAGTGTGGCTACGCTGTATCCTGCAACTGCTATCCATGGATATTTCTTGCCACATTCATGACGTAATGCCGTAGCTCCGGCAAAAGCGTACATAGCATGTCCTGATGGCAATGAGTGACGATCTCTGCCATCAGGACGTAGTTCGTTGGTGGTTTGCTTCAGAGCCCACGTTGTGCCTGTACCAATCAGGTAAGTTGCGGCACAAGTAGCTAGCGTACTCGCCCATGCTTCGTTGCTACCCATGCCGCAGGCTTTGAGCACCAAAACCGAAGCCATTGGCAGATGCTGCGCCACATCGTCGATGGTGCTGCTTCTTGTTTCTGTTTGCGCTTGGTTAGGAATAACTCCTGCGATCAAGAACGCCAATAGTAGTAACGCGTGCTTCATTCGCAATCAGATCAAATCCATGTAAGTTTCCTCCACAGGCCCTCTAACGGTCCGCGAGGGTGGAAACTAAACCAATAGCGGGCGAAGAGATATTGGACAATCACCATACCGCATCCAACCATCACGGCATAGGTGATGCCTAAAAGGCGATAACAGGCTAGACCATAACCACAGAAGATAAAGCAGCCGATGATGGACTGGAGTAGATAGTTGGTAAGACTCATACGACCAAAGATGCAAAGATGACGGAGCACTCGGCGCACGCCCTCGAAGGCATACCAGGCAGAGACAGTTGCCGACACAATCAGCAATAGGATAATGAGGTTGCAGATGGGTTTTAGCCATGATTCCAGTTCGCCGAAATCTGGATTAATCAGCGCACCAAGGCCGAGGACCGAAGTGACGAGTAGGCTATGCCATATCTGTAAGTGGCGCCCCTCGTTGTAGAACATTCGCTGGCGGCCCAACTGCATACCAAGAATAAACAGACAGAGCAACTGTGTAAGTCGTCCGCTGAAGATGTTGAATCGGAAGTTAACTTCAAAACCATATCGAAGGTTGGTGAGGGCATTTTCTAAGAATGTACCATGTTCGTGTGCGCTATTTATCTTGCCATACAGCTCCCACATGGTGCTGTGGTCGATGGTGGTACCAGTGAGCAGACAGAACAGTTCTACGGGTTGGATGGCCAGCAAGATAATGATGGCCCACACCCACCTGGACGGCAGATAGCTGATAGGGATGAGCAGCAGACCATAGCACGCGTATAGCATCAGGATGTCGCCATCGTAGAAGGTCACGTTGATGATGCCAAACATGAACAGCAGACACATGCGCCAGGCAAAGCGACCAGAGAAGCTTTTGCCTTTCTGCTGCTGATTATCGTTCATGATGAAGAAACTAAGTCCGAAGAGCATGGCGAAGATACCGTACATCTTGCCCGAAAGTAGCCAAGCTAGCACATCGGCCACCGTCTGATCGCTTGCTAGTGGGTGGACTATCGGCTCCTGGGTGAAGATGTTGAAGTGCTCAACAGAGTGATAAAGTATGATGCCGGCCACAGCGATACCTCTCAAGGCATCGGCCACATCAATTCGCGTGTTGGGTAATTTGCGGGTCTTGTACATCTATTTTTCGTTTTTAACGCTGCAAAGATACAAATTGTTTTGCGATTTTGTGCTTATTGTTTTGATTTTTAAGAAATTGTCTGTATATTTGCCGCAGAATAATCTAAAACATCAGCTTATGAAAAAGCTTATCCTTCTTATTCTGATACTTGTGTCGGGTATGATGCCGACGTGGGCACAATCAGCAGCTGCCGATGACATCGCTCAACTGCAGAAAGAGATGTACCAGCTCTACAATAAAAACGACGAGACTGCTTTCGTTGATATTACCAACAAACTGAAGGAGGCGGCTCAGAAGGCTGGCGACGAACGCACATTCTACAAGGCATGGTCAAATCAGGCCCTCTACTTTGCCAACCATCAGCAGCGCAATAAGGGACAGCTCATCGCCAAGGATATGCAGCATTATGCCCTGAACCACGACCATAAGTACGGCATCTATACAGGTACACATGTGATGGGCACCATACAGAGCATGATGGGCGACTATCAGGAGGGTATACAGAACTTCAAGAAAGCCATCAGTTATCTGCACGAGAATTTTCCCAACGAGAGTGCGGCAGCCTCGTGGATAGAATTGGCCAGAATCAGCCTTACCAACAGAAAAATCCATCAGGCCATCGTCGATGCCGAACAAGCCCTGAAGGAACCCAATATCAGTGCCATGCATAGGTTGAACGCATGGTCGGTAATCTGTCTGAGTAAGGTGGATACAGCTTTATATAACGTAAAGGATGCGGCTGAATATCAGAAGGAGTTCGACTACGTTTGGGGCGAGCGCGAGAAAGCCAAGAAAGCATACGGACGCGATGACTCCAGCGGCGCCGTAATCGCAGTATGGCGAAAAATCAATGATCATCAGTACGACGAAGCCATCGCTCTCTGCAATAAACTGAGATCGCCACTCTTCAGGAATGACTTGCTCAGCCTTATACACAAACGCAAGGGCGATTATAGAAATGCTTACTTCACACAACAGAGATATTGGGAGTTGCGCGACTCTATCAATAGCAGACGTAACAATCACCTGCTGATGGAGATGACCGCCACTATGGATTTGGGACGAGTGGAACTAGAGGCTAAGGAGTTGAAGTTGCGAAATCAGCAGATGCGACTCGACATTGCGGCCGAAGAACTCGAGAACAAACAGCTGGAGGAAGAGGCCCTGATGCTAAAACTAAAGAACCGTGACGCAGAACTGGCCAATGCAACTATGCAGCTGGAGAACGACAGACTTGAAACCAACAACAAGAACCTGCAACTGAGCGAATACCAATCGAAGGTGCATGCCCAAGAGGAGAAGGAGCATGCCCATCATATACTTATAGCTGCTGGAGGAGCCATAGCGCTGCTAGTAATCTGCTTCCTCAGCTTCTACCTATACCGCCGTCAACTGTCAGCACGCCGACTGAAACATGCCTACCACCAGTTGGCAGTTGCCTACGACCAGCTTGAGGAAACCACCACCGCCAAGGAGCGCATTGAGAGTGAACTGCGCATCGCCCGCGACATTCAGATGTCGATGGTGCCACAGGCTTTCCCTGAGCGTAGCGACCTGGACCTCTACGGACTGATGTCGCCTGCGAAGGAAGTGGGTGGCGACCTCTACAGTTTCGAGATTATCGACAATCGGCTATACTTCTGCCTTGGCGACGTAAGCGGCAAGGGTGTTCCTGCCTCGCTGTTCATGGCACAGGCCATCCGCCTTTTCCGCGCTATGGCCAAGCAGCGGCGTAAACCCTGCGATATTGCCAACCGCCTGAACAATGAGCTTTCGGAGAACAACGATAACGGCATGTTCGTCACCATGTTTATAGGCGAAGCCGACCTCACTACCGGCCATCTTTACTACTGCAATGCCGGACATAATCCTCCACTGCTCGATGGCGAGTTTATCGAAGTAGAACCGAATGCCCCCATCGGCCTGTGGCCTGAACTAGAATTTGAGGGTGAGGAGCTTGATAATATCAGCGGCAAGCTGCTCTTTATCTATACTGACGGACTGAACGAGGCCGAAAACCAGGTACAGGAGCAGTATGGCGACGACCAGCTGCAACAGATGATGCAACAAATGAAATCAGATACTGCCAAGCAGGTTATCGACACCATCAGCCAGTCGGTAGAGTCGCACCGCAACGGTGCAGCACCTAATGACGATCTCACGATGCTCGCCATCAGGTGTCTGGTGGTGGACACTTGCAACCCATAGTCAAGAGAAATGAAGATTTTAACACGGATTTGTATCCCAGCAAGTAATCGTGTTATTAACAACCCACTCGTAATAGTCATCCTCGCACTGTGGCATCAGTTCTATAAACTTCTTCATATCGAGAATCGGAGAGACAAGTAATGCCTGTTCCACTTTCTTGCTCTGGAATGCCAACAACGAAAACCACGAGCCTATGCTGTTGGCACGAACGGAAACCGATTGCCAATTCTTGTATAGATAATCACGTATCTCATTCAGCAAAGGCAGCACCTCCCAAGGCTTGCGTTCTACAGGCAGGTCGATACCCATAACTTGATACCCTTTTGGCAAGGCCACCTCTGCAAAGGCCAATGCCTCTTCCTTTCGTCCATGCAATCCGTGTACAAAAAGAAACACCTTGTCACTCTTTTCGCCAATGAGTAGCGCCGGCGTAGAGCCGATTTTTAATTCTTCTTCCATCATTTTGATTTATATTTCCCGCTGAGAATCCTTTTGCGCAGACACTTCACGGCGGGCTTGTAATAGTCAATCTCCATCGCTTCGAGGGTGCGCTTCAGTTCGTCCATCAGTTCCGGATAGAAAGTACACATGCGATAGGCGAGCTTCATGCAAAGCGTCTGGATGCCGGGGAACTCCTCGATGCAGACCATGTGCTCGAAACAGAAGTCGAGGAAGTCTGTCCTCAGATCGTCTTCGTCCATACTTAATCGCTCGATGATGTTCAGGGTCAGTCGCCTCACGGATGAATTCTCCGTCTGCATGGCTTGGTCTATCAGTTCATTAAGTATTACCTGTAATTCTGATAGTTCCTCGTTGGTGGATTTAGTCAGTCCCCACAAGGCACTCCTTGCCACCCGATAGTCCGAATCGAAAACATACCGTCGTGCAAAGCCGAGGAAATCGCCCGCTGCCCTGATCTTCTGATATATTTCCTGCGCTCCACCCTCGCTAAATGTATGCCTCAGTCTCTCACTCGTAATCATAATACTTTCTTTACTCCGGGAATCATCCTTACCAACCAAGTGAGCACAAACGAACAGATTGTGGTAATTATGCCAATGAACAAGAACTTACCGAAGGCTCCCATCCAGAGACCGTCGGTGGCATATTGCAGAACTATCATCAGCAGTAGATGGAAGATGTATGCGCCATACGACTGAGCGGCGCACCACTGCCAGAACCGACTGCCCCAGTTGCCATACTCGCGGAACAGCCAGAGCAGTCCGAAACAGATGAAGACACACAAGAGCGATTCGTAGATGCCAAACCACTCTGTAACAAAGTCGTTCCATGCTCCGCCATCGCGAAGATAGATGCCTAATGCCAACAAGCAGCCAATCGATAGCGATAATGCTCCAGTGGTGTTACCCATCTTTTCGAACCAGGCAAATCTTCGTGTCAGAATGCCGATAACGAACATCATGACGTATTGCAGATAATGTGCGGGTTCCATTGGCAACGGTATAATGCCAAAAGGCCAGATCCAATGATCCTGCGGGCTGATCTGACGAATCAGATAACTGCCTATGCCCATTATGCCACCAAATATCAGCAGGCCGATGATAGTGGGTCTCGACGTGCATTCGTCATTTATCGGTTTGCTTATCAATCGTATTAAGGTATAAATGAGACAGAACACCAGCAGACTCTCGATATACCACATGTGTCCGATCTCCGGTTTGCCAGTTAAAACAGATAACAGTCCCCCCATCAGCAACAGCGGAATACCCAGGTGGATGAGTTTCTTCTGCACAAACATCTTTGTCCCTTGCTTATCGAAACTCGTAGGCACAAAATAACCTGATATCAGGAAGAACAACCCCATAAAAAAGGCTGCATTGACAGAGAAGAAGTGCCATATCCAAGGTATATACTCGGCAGGATTGCTGGGGTGGTAAGCCCAGTCGCCACCATCGCCGTATGCCTGACCGGCGTGGTGGAATATCACCAGCACCGTCAGGCACACCTTCAGATTGTCCAGATATAAAAGCCGTTTTTTACTCATAGATTTTCAAATACTCCAGAATTCCTTTGCGATAGAGTTCTGCGGGATCGCTGATGCCCTCATTCGACAGGCGGTCGAATATCTGGCAGAATGTCTGCACATCAGCCTCGCCGAAGGAACGATAGTCGGCAGTCTCACGGCCTGCAATTTTGCAGTTGTACCAGCAGGCTAAATCATAAAGATAATCGGCATTTGCAGCTTTTACCATTTCGGGCGACATTTCTGTGTCCCGACAGATTGTTGTGGTGTCGAGTATGTTTATTAACGTTGTTAGCGGGGCAATCGCTTCTTTGTGTTTCCCATCCTTGATGAAGTTCTTATAAATGGTATCATGCATAGACATCATCACCTGGAACTCAAGCATTCGCTGGCCTTGAGCCTTTACGCTCATCACACTCATTAAACCGATGGCCAGTACTGCCAAAAATCTCATTGCTTTCATATCATTCATCATTTTAATCGATTCTTTATTTCATTTGTCGTATTTGACGTTGCAAAATTACGAAATGTTGCCGAGACAACCAAACATTTGGGATAAACTGCATAAAAATGTGATGAACAGTATCAGTTGCTGTTGCTCATTCGCTGCTGCTCGGCTTTACCTGCACCTGTTCCCTTATACTTGCTCTTCTGGGCATTGAAGGTGTAGCGGATAGAGATGTCCAGACGGTGGCTACGGCTTCGTGTTTTCTGCAGAGCGTAGAAGAAACCACAATCGTGGGCCATATCCTGCACGCTACGCTGGAACACATCACTGATGCTGGCACGCAAGCACAGGGCATCGTTCTTCAACCAACACTTCTGTACTACAAAACCGAGGTTGTATGAGGGTGAGAGTATACGGAAGTTCAGTACGTCGCCCTTGGTCTGGATGTTGGCGTTGGCCTCCAACTGCCAACTGTGCTTAAAGCGGAAGGTGTTATTCAGGTCGAAGAAGAAGATGGGCTTGGTGAAGGTCACATCCGTCTTGCCTGTGGCGCTATGTGGATCGTCGTAGGTCATTGTATTCCAGAACTTCTGTCCGCCAATGGTCCAGCTTGGGCTATATACACCCCATGTGGGATTGGCCGAAAGGAAGATGGCCAGATTACGAACGGGGGCGGACAAGTTAGCCTGCTTCATCAGCATGATTCCCTCGTTGTTATAGACCATCGGCACCTGTGTGATGGTGTTGTCACGACGTTCGTAGGCAGCAAACAGGTTAATCCACTTCCAACGGGCATTAATGCTTACCTCCTGCATGATAGCATTCTTTAATTTCGAGTCGCCCTGATTCAGAGTATATGAGTTCAGATAGTAAATATGGTCGTTCAGTGAGCTGTACCTCGGACGCACGGTTTTCATGGTGTAGCTCAGCGAGGTCTGGATAGGGCCAAACTGCTTTGACCATGTGACACTCGGGAAAAACTCGTCCTGATAGCGCGTCATATTGTTCTCGGCATCCAAGTTGTCGATGTAGTCGAAACCTACATGCTCGTAACGCAATCCTGCACTTACGGTACCATATTTATCCAAGTTGGCATTGTAAGCCACAAAGGCAGCCACGTTGTTCTCCTTTACATCTGTATCGGTAGAGGGAAGAGGGTAGTTGGTAATCGACGAACTGCTCTGTCGCTTTACGAAACTCATCTCCGTTCCAGCCTGCAACTGTCCTTTCCAAACAGGATAACTCAGCACCAGTTTGGTAGCCCAGAGTCGCGACCATGTATGCGAGTCCTGTTGCATGGTCCGGGCTTCGGGCAGTATTACATCTGTCTGGTCGTCGTCATTCTCTTTGTCTGTCACAAAATCCACGTTCAGGTCGATGTTTAGTTTGCCCACCTGGCCGTTATAATAGGCATTGCTCTGCCAGTTGTACGGATAATGGGTATGACCGTCCTGGTGCGAAAGGTCGCGACCTGTGAGATTGTTTTCGGTATCTACCCACATGTTATTATACGTATTAAACTGGTCGTGGCGCTCCACTCTGGCACCCAGCGAGTGCTTGTCGTTAATCTGCCAGTTAAAGCCCAGGTTATAGTTCAGGCCCTCTCCGTGCCAGTCGTTACGCATGTGGCTGTCCTGAAGAATATTCCTGATGCCTTCATCGGCCTGGAGAAAAGTGGATTGCGTAATACGCAGGTCGTTAGGACTATCCCACGACCAATAGTTCACCATACCAAACAGGTCCAGGTTGTTGTGGCGATAACGCAGGTTCAGCGTGCTGCTGGGATCACTGAAACCAAACGCCAGATCCTGGTTGTTGGCAGCCATCAGGTCGAAGCCGAAACCAGTTCCCTCGCAGCGAACAGTCTTGATACGTACCACTGCCGAAATGGTGGCATCGTACTCTGCTCCAGGATTGGTAATCACCTCTACGCTCTGAATCTCCTCCGAACGCAGTCGTTTCAGCTCGTCCTTATCCCGCATCTTTCTGCCATTAATATAAAAAACAGGTGTACCCTTACCTAGTACCTCGAGGTCTTCGCCTTTTAGTGTCATGCCAGGCACCTTTGCTAGCATTTCCTTGGCTGTACCCGACTGGCCTAAGATGGTTCCCTGAATGGTGGTTATCATCGAGTTGCCTGTCAGCTTGGTTTTAGGCATCTGTCCCTTTACCACAATCTCATTCAGCATCGCCTGGTCCTCCTCCATCTGGATGGTTCCAATCTCCGAGCCATTTACATTCACAAACTTGGTACGATAACCGATGTACGAGAATCGCAGAATGCAGCAGGCATCGGTAGTCTGGATCTGGAAGAAACCGTCCACATCGCTCGTTGCACCTTGTATATAAGTAGAGTCGGCTGTGAGCAGTGCCACACTTACAAATGGCAAGGGTTCACCCTGCGCGTCAATTACTCGTCCACCTACATCCTCGGTCATTGCCTCGGCTGTTAAACACATCATCATTGCAGCTATCAAAGCCAGCATTTTCAAACTTAACTTTTTCATCTTCTTTTCAATTTAAATGTTTTGCCTGTTGGACGCCGAAAACCCATAAAAAAGTTGCAATCCACCCCATTTCTGGGATGAATTGCACATTTTTGTGACGAATGGTACACCTTTTTGTCTAATGCCCTCTATGTTTCTCTTTCTTCTTGGCCTGGCGCAGGTCAAACTGACGTTGTTTTTCGGCTTTGCGTTCTGCTTTTGAACGCTGTTTCCGCTCCATCTTGTTCTGTTCCTGTTGCAGTTTCAGGGCCTGTTGCGACTTGGTGCCTATGCCCTGCGACTGCATCTGTTTCTTGGCCTCTCGTAATTGCCGCTTGGGATTCTTCCTGGTTTCGGTGGTTGGAGCCACATCTACAGCCTGACTGAACTGGAGACGATGCCAGTTCTTATCAATGTACTCCATCCCCTCCTTGTCCGTCGGCTCGGCACCAAAGGTCACCTTGCAAACGTGCAAACCCTCATGGTCAGTACGCTCAAACAGCCCAATCCAGAAAGGATCCTCAAACAATACCGTCAGGGTGCCTGTATTCATGAACTATTCCGTAAACGAACCAATCTCTATCAGATTACCGTCGGGATCGGCCACATAACAGGTGCGCTGTCCCCAAGGCTCTGTGGTGGGAGGAAGAACAGAGGCAGCACCATTTGCGAGTGCATGCTGGTATTCCTTATCGACATCAGCATATGTGGGCACATCGAATGCCAATTCTACAGTACCATTGAACCCCTCGGGATATTGGAACTTCCGAGCGACCATTTGTTCGAAAGCGTCACGTAGGAAGAGGATGATACGCATGTCACCCAGCGTCATCTCCACGTTGGGCTGGATGCCGTCCCAATCGGTAGTAAAACCGAAGGTCTTCGTGTAAAAATCTACAGTTGCTTTGTTGTCGCGGGTGAAAAGCCCCACAGTGTTGAAAATGAATCTTTCTTTCATTGTCTTTTCTCTACGTATTTACGTTTTGATGATTATTCTATGGGTATCATCACGCCGCACTGGTAATCGGGCGACTTGATGTCGGTGCCGTTGTACCATTCCATCGTCATGGCGTTCAAGGGACAACGAAACTCAGGGTGTTGGGGCAGCCACTCCTTATAGAACTTCTGGAACTGCTGCTGGAAGGCTTTCATGCCGCCCTCGAAATGAACCTTCAGCCATTTGCCGCTGCGGATGGGAAAGAGTCGCATACCCTTCGGCACACTGCCACCCTTATAAACGCCACCAATCACGTAGGTGAAGGTCTTGTTGTTGCAAGCACCGAAGTTCTGTTCGGCACAGCTTATGCAGTTGTGGTTAGGGATGTCGCAGATACAGAGTCCGAACTCGCCGACGCCGTTGTCGATAGCTGCTTGTTGAAAGACGTCCGGCATCTTGTGCTCCATAAACACTGGCTTGATGATTCTTTCCACATACTCGCCCCAGAACTTAGGGCACTCTTCCTGCCCTTTGCAGAATGCAATTTCCTTAGCCATGCCGATAATCTGCACTCCGTCTAACATAATAATCTCGTGTATCATCTTATTTCGATTTTATCGCAATTCCAATCTCAACACTCTGATAGGTCGGTTCTCACCTTGATACTGATTTGCATCGATGCAGGTTTCGCCCGTGGGAACGAAGCCGCATTTCTCCATCACTCTACCTGAAGCAGGATTATCTACAAAGTGGCCGCTGATGAACGATTTGATATCTGTTGTTTCTCTGATGTGGTCTAACATCAGGCGCAGTGCCTCTGTACAGATGCCCTTATTCCAATAGGGCTTGGCCACCCAATAGCCGATGAGCGGTTCACCTTCACGAGCAGGCAAGTTGCACTCGCACGAAGGACCATAGCCCATAGCACCAATCGGCTCTCCCGTTTCCTTCAACTCGATAGCCCAAGTGTGCAAGGCATCGTTAAAAACGGTGCGGATAATCTCCAGACTCTCCTCAACACTCTGATGCGGTGCCCATCCTGCACGAGGACCCACATCAGGATCTGAAGCCCACTTATACAGCACTTCCGCGTCACTGTCGCGCCAAGGGCGCAATATGATACGATTCGTTTCCATCATATTATTGCTTAGTATTTATGATTAGGATATTCATTTGTACTCTATTAGTTTCTTCACCTCGCAGCCTTTACTTTCGTAATATGCGAACATCTCTGGGAGCTTCTTCAGATCATAACTAGTTTGATAGTTGTAATCTTGTTCATTACTCAATTACAAAACTACGTGGATAGAAATCACTATAGAAACGACCATCGGTGGCGGTAAACTTCAGAACGCAGTAGTTCGGGTCGGTCACACCGCCGGGGTAGTACTGCTCATCGCCAACGCGCCAGATCATCTCTTTAGAGGCAGGGTCGGTTAGTACTTCCATCGTACCGCGCAGCATCATACCTTTGAAACCTTTGGCATCACAGAAATAGATACTGGCCTTGGGGTTAGCCTTGTATTGAGCCACACGTATTGAGAATGTGTTGGTTGTAAAGTAGAAGGTTTTGATACCCTCGCGTTTACGTGGCTTCAGCATGGCCTTGGTCCAAGGAAAACCTTCTAGGTCTACTGACGAGATATAAGCGATGGGCAGAGTGTCGGCCATCTGTGCAATAAGTTCTTTAACGCCGGCTAAAGCGGGGTTAGCATTCATCGCTTCATCGTTATTCACATCCAGCGTTTGGCGCCAACGCTTAAGCTGGGGAAAATACGATTTCATCATGCCGATGTATTCCTCTTTGGTAATAGGTTTTTCTAACCCTTCGTTAACAGCATTCACAAACTGAGCACAATGCTCAATCATCTCTTCCATCGTACAATCCTGCAAGAACTTGCCGTCCTTGTAGCAGTACATGCAGTAATCTTCATTCTTCGTGCCGTCGGCATTCGTGCCTAGCACATCATCTGTGAGCGGCATGCCGCAACTCTGACAAAATCTCTGTTCCATACTATTATCTTTTTATACGTTTATAAATCCTCAGATTTAGAAAAAACGCTCAATCGCCTTGCGGCATCTTTGCTTGTCTTTGTCTGTGAGTTCTGGATGCATGGCTGTGCCGCCACGCTCGATGGTTTTCACTATTTTGAAGCCGGCATAGCGGGCAATTTCACGCATAGCACGTATTGCGCCTCGCGACTGCTTGAATAGGATGTTCCATGGCCAGGGTGTGGTGCAGGTGCTGATGAGGATACATTTCTTGCCTTTCATCAGAGGCTCTGGGAAACGCGCAGTATCGCGCATCATGCCATAAACCTGACGGTCGAACATCAGTTTCATCTGCCCAGGAATATTACCCCAATAGCAGGGCGCACCCATAATGATGGCATCGGCCTGCTGCATCATCTTAAGCACCCGCTGCGAATCGTCCTCAGCTAGTACGCATTTCTCTTTCTTTCGGCAGGCCATACAACCCGTGCAGGGCTTTACGGTCAGGTCGTTGGTATATACCATCTCTACCGTGTCGCCTCTCTTCACAGCCTCCTCTTGCATGATGCCAAGCATCTGAGAGATCAGTCCCTTCTTTCGCGGGCTTCCATTTATTATCAGTATATTCATACCTTACGTTTTTTTATTATTTGACGCTGCAAAGATACATATTGTTGCAGATAACGCCAAATTTCTGGGATATTTATCGATACCCTCATCGCTGACCTCGCAATATTGTACGGGATTGTTATCGCCAATCATATCTATATAAATTAGGTATTTACAGTCTGTTCCTTTCTTCGTTACCAGCACCAGTTCCTTTATATTTCGAATTGCTGACGTTGAAGTTGTAACTGAGGGTTAGTCCCACACATTGCGTATAGGAATATATATCCTGAGCAGTCTGGCCGATGGCATAGTAGGTGGTTACCTTTGTCTTGGCGGTGCGGAAGATGTCGTTGGCATAAAGTGTGGCTGACAGTTGTCCCTTTAAGAATGTTTTTTGCAGTCGGGCGTTCACCATGAAACTGCTGCCGCGATACATGAATCCCCAGTGATTGCTGCCTGTATAGTTCACCTGTAGCAGGGCCTTAGCCGTAGGATTGATCTCAAACCAACTGTTCAGAGTGAAACTGAATTCCGGCTTGTTCAGTTTCTTGAGCGCACCGTACTTCTCTGCATCAAACATCTGCTGATAGTAGTGCAGTGTGGCCTGTGGCTGCCAGAATCCGAATTTTGGCGAAGCCACGAATGTGGCATAGACGCGATCCTGGTGGTCGAAGTTGTCGGGCATAAAGATGGCGATCTCATTGGCTTCATCATAAATCTGGCCGACGTGTGTAAAGAAATCGTTCTCGCGCGTAAATCCTGTCATGAAGTTCAGCCACGAATAGGTGAGGTTGAAATCAATGCTCTGACGAATAGAAGGACGTAATAGCGGGTTGCCGCCTTCGTAGAGCATACGACTGTCGTACACAATCATAGAGGTCAACATATTGTAGGGCGGACGGGTGATACGTTTACCATAACTCAATTGTGCACCCCACTTGCCCTTCTGCCACGCCGCTGAGAGGTTGGGAAACCAATCATTATAGGTACGACTTGGTTTCTCCTGCTTAATGCCGAACGAGGTGTATTCTGCCGCCACATGCTCATATCTGAGACCTGCATTCAGATGCCAAGGACCCAGTTGCAGATTGTATTCTGCAAATCCGGCAATATTATTTTCCTTCATTTCTGTGTCCGACTCTGGTATAATGTTCTCCTGATTGTAGTTATGGCCCTGACTTCTTGTACTTGTTGCCTCCGAACCGCCACTCAGTTCTCCTTTCCATACGGGATAGGTCAGCACCAGTTTACCTGCCACCATCCTACGGTCTTCATTGGTCAGGGTGGTGATGGTACGGCTGCCGTATTGTTCGCTCGTCTCCAGTTGGTTGTTATTATTCTCCGATCCCTGTCGCAACACGGTGGTGTTGAGGTCGATTCCCAGTTTGCCTGCCTTGCCTAGATAGTAGCCATTCAGTTCCCATACGGGCTTGTCTTTTTCGCGGATATCTGTTGTAAGACGAACATCACCGTCAAAGGAACCGTTCTTGAGATAGTGCTGCATCATGTCCGACTTGAAGGCTCCGTAAAAGAGCTTCTGCGACGAGAAACTCAGTCCGATGGAATGGTCGGCGTTGAAATCGTAGCTTACACCTGCCTTGTACTGAAGTTCTGTCCAGGTGCTCCTTACTGGCAAATCAGCATGGACATTAAAAAGGTCTTTAGTAATATGCAATTCTTGATCGTCATCCTGATCGTTGCTATAGTGGCCGTTGTCGAGGGCTATGGTAGCAAAAGCCTCCAGTCCGCCTGTACGATATTTCAAGGTCAGGTCGTCGTAGTTGTTCCACTTGTTGTTCTTCCACGTCTGAGTGGTCGCCATCAGACTCAGGCCGTCGCCTTGCGACTTCAGCGTCTTGATGCGGATCACAGCATTCACCTCGGCATTATATCTGGCACCAGGGGCAGTAATCACATCCACACTCTTAATATCTACAGACTTCAGTTGCTTCAGTTCGCTGGGATCGCGTACCTTTTTGTTATTGATGTATATCTCAGGCTCGCCCTTGGCCAACACCTCGAACTTGCCGTCCTTGCCTTGCACCATCGGTATCATCGAGAGCAGGTCATCGGCAGTGCCTACATCGTGCAGGATAGAATGCTGCACATCCACCGTCATACCGCCTTGAGCCATTTTATACTGCGGAATCTCGCCTTTCACCTCCACACCTTTCACCATATAGGTCTCGGGCTGGAGAGTGATGGTGCCGATGTTGCCCATGCTGATGTTTCGAGTCACCGTCTTATAGCCGATATACGACACTTTGACCGTCAATTGCTGTGCCTTGCAGGGGATAACGAAGTCTCCGTTCTCATTGCTCACACCACCATTGATAAAAGTTTTATCATGTAGCAGGGAGATGTTGGCGAACTCGATGGGATCGCCGCTTCCGTCGACCACGCGTCCTATTACTTTTGAGTCCTCCTTCTGGGTACATTCTATAAAGATATCCTGATGGTCAAAACTTAGGTGCATGGGATAGAATCCGCACACCTGACGGACAGCATCTCTCACAGTAACATTCTCCAAACGGGTGGTCACAGTAAAGTCCTCCAGTTCGTCGAAAATAAAGTTCAGCTTATAATGATCCTGGGCATTGTCAATCCAGATCAGGGCCTCGCTGAGCGATGCATTCTGGAAGTCGTGCGATAACTGTTGCGCCTTTACGCTTATAGCAATAATGCACAGTATGAGTATATATATTCTTTTCATGGTGTTGGCTTTATTTAATGGTGATGGTATCCTCGTTTAGTGTCAGATGCACTTTCTCAAAGTGGTTGATCTTGTCGATAATCTCCTGAAGTGTGTCATCGGCCTCCCACTGCAGATAGAATCGGATGGTGCGAGCGGCTTTGTTTTTAAACTCCACCTTCACGCCATAGCCATCAGCCACATACTGCATGATCTGCTGAAGTTCCACATTATTAAATACGACAGGCGCTTTCTTTGTGGGAGTCATTTCTGCTCCGTATGTCTTCTCCATCTTTTTGATGTCAGGCTTGCGTTCCGTCAAGGTCACTTGGGGCTTATCCTCCATCTTGATGAAATGGATGATGGCTGCGTAAGCGATGCCCGACAGCATGAGTATGCCAATGAACATAGCTGCAATCTTATACCATATTGTTGTGGATTTCGCAACAATATGGGCTTTTTGGAACTGCTCCCACGCATCGTTGGCATCAGGCACAGGGATATTGCTCTCATCCAGCATCTGGTCGAGTTGCTCGTCTGTGTATTTCTCTGGATGCAGCAGCATCCTGATCTGCTCTTCTTTCTTCATGCTTCTCTGTTTTTAAAAGTTGAACGTAGTTTCCTCAATCCTTGCACAATGTGCTTGTTCACTGCCGAGAGACTGATGCCCAGCGAGTTGGAAATCTCCTTGTACGACTGATCCTCATTGAAGTGCATCTTGATGATGCGACTGGTCTGAGGGGTAAGCCTTTCATCGACGTAGCGATTCACGGCTTCAACGATCTCTTCGTCGTACGTCTCGCCGTCGATAGCCTCTGGCGTCTGGAATTTGATGGCTTCCAAATGTGTTTGGCGGTGTGCAATGATGTTGAGGCAGCGATTTCGGACGCAAGTCAAGAGAAACGTTCGCTGAGACTCTTCTTTGATGGTAACGGTACCAGCCCATAGCTTAGCGAAGATGTCTTGTACCACGTCCTTCGCCTCGTCTTCGTCGCCCAACAGAATGTAGGCTGCCTTGTACATCCTGCCGTACTCCGAAAGGAAGAGTTCCTTGAATTGTTGCTCTTTTGCTTGCATCTTTTATCGCTTTTACTATATATACAGATGAGCTTGAGAAATCATTACCCCATTTCCGTGATTGTCACTCATTACCGATAGCAAATCCTGCTGTATCACCCCGTTGGTGGCTACTACGCAGTTGCCTTGGGTGAAGTCGGGCGAACCGTCATAGTTGGTAACTGTGCCGCCAGCCTCTTTTACTATCAGTGCTCCTGCCATGAAGTCCCACTGGCCTATGTATTGCTCGGCGTAGCCATCCAGTCGGCCTGCAGCTACATAGCATAGGGCCATAGCGGCCGAACCACACATGCGGATACTACCTACATTGCCATATAGGTGGTCGATAAGGCGCTTGATGGTGGGCTTGTAGGCGTCACTGTTGTAGGGCAGTTGCAGGCAGAGTAGGGCGTCCTGTATCTGTTGGCCGCTTACGTGCAGTGGGTTACCATCCATGTAGGCACCACCGCCCTGCCAAGCGTAATAGCACTCATCGGCGGTAATCTCGTAGACCACTCCTATCAGGATGTCCTTACCCTGCAGCAGTGCTATACTGACGGCGTAAGGGGCATATTGGTGGATAAAGTTGGTGGTGCCATCAAGCGGGTCGACTACCCAAAGCATCTGTTCGGCATCGTGACCAGCCAGTCCCTCCTCAGTAATAAAACCTGCCTGAGGCAGAAGTTGGCGCAGAGCGGTAACTATCAGCTGTTCAGAACCCTTGTCGACATACGACACGTAGTCGTGGGCATGCTTACGCTCTACACTCTCGAGTTTAAACTTGGTTCGCTCTTGTCTGATATACTCTCCAGCGCGCTTTGTTATCTCGCAAACGGCCATTGTGCATTCTCTTAAATCATCAACTTTAACCATCTTATGCAATTTTTGCGGCAAAGGTACGAATATTTCGCGAAGTTTCACTATCTTTGCAAGCAAAACTATAAATTGTTATGAATAAGGAGTTGCTAAAACAATATGCAGAGCAGTATGAAACCATGGAATTCCTGAATGGAGACCCTTCGTGGTTCATGCATCAGGTGAGCGGCGATGAGAACCAAGAGGCTATGGCCTTTATTTCAGCAAGTCTGAGCTTTGGCAGTAGGCAGCAGTTTATGAAGAAGATACAAACGATACTGCTGTGGACACGCGGCGACGTAGACGCCTGGGTGCGTACGGGCCGCTATGTCGAGCACCTGAAGGAGGGCGACGAGAGCTGCTTCTACCGCATGTACACCTGCGATACCATGTACCATTTCTTGCACACATATCAACAGCTATTAAAGGAATACGGCACACTGGGACAATACGTTCGCAGCGAAGCTACCGACGGACTGAGTGCCATAGAGGCGATATGCCGATATTTTGCCCAGCACGATATTAGCGTGATAATACCAAAGGACACTAAGAGCGCATGTAAGCGCGTGTGTATGTTTCTTAGGTGGATGGTGCGTACTGACTCGCCTGTTGATCTGGGACTGTGGGCTGACTTCATCGACCGCCGCACACTAATAATACCGCTCGACACTCATGTGCTGCAGCAGAGCATGAAATTGGGACTGACTACTAGCAAACAGGCATCGATGAGTGCCGCTCGCAAACTTACGAAGTCACTGGCCGCGATATTCCCAGATGACCCGTTGAAGGGCGACTTTGCGCTGTTTGGTCACGGAGTGATAAATGATTAACCTATGATAATTAATAAGTAAAAACGTAAAAGTATGGAATCAATCGTATTTTGGGGATTTAACCTTTATGCTTGGATAACCATAGCCACAGTGCTAACCATGTTCACAGTACTGCTATGTACCAAGTTACGCGCCGATTTGGTGTTTCTAGGTGCAATCTCAGTACTGTTTGTAACCGGAGTGCTCGATGCCAAAGAGGCATTCTCAGGCTTCGCATCTACATCTGTGGTAATCATCGGAGTACTGTTTGTGGTAGTATCCGGACTTACTCACACAGGTGTGCTGCAGTGGATAGTGAAGAATCTGCTAGGACAGCCCACTAGCTACTCGAAGGCGGTGATGCGACTGATGCTGCCTGTGGCTGCACTCAGCTCGTTTCTGAGCAATACTACTGTGGTGGCGCTGTTTGTGAACATAGTAAAGATGTGGTCGAAGAAGCTGAATATCTCACCATCTAAACTGCTGATTCCACTAAGCTATGCATCGGGCATGGGTGGCGTGTGCACCCTTATCGGTACGCCTCCTAACCTTATCATATCAGGACTGTATGCCGAAAAGACCGGCGAGACAATGAACGTGCTGGCTACTACCATACCAGGATTGTTCTGCCTGTTTGTTGGTGTGCTGTCGATTATCGCCATGAGCAAGTTGCTGCCCAACCGAAAGGCCCCCGAGAGTGATGGCGACGACACTGTGGACTATACAGTAGAGATGCTGGTGCCATCGAAGAATAAGTTTATAGGCAATACACTATCTGAGGCAGGTCTATTCGAGATAGAGGGCGCCCGACTGATAAAAATGCACCATTTTGATGCTGATGAGTATGTGATGGGTGGCGACCATCTGGTATATGCCGGACAAATAAAGGCCATACAGAAGCTCACCGAAACTCACGGACTGAAGTTGGGCGAAGAGGTGATAAACGTTGGATCTAAGACCTTGATATCGTCGCTCATTATGATTGCGATGGTAGTGCTGTCGGCACTCAAGATTATACCTCTGTTGCAGTGCGCATTCCTGGCTGCTGCTGCCATGCTGATTTGTCAGTGTTGCAGTCCTAATCAGGCCATGAAGGCCATCAACTGGGACATCCTGATGGTATTTGCTGGATCGGTAGTGCTGGGACTGGCTATACAGAAGACGGGTATAGCCGAACGAATGGCATTCGGTATACTGGATGTATGTGGAACTAACCCGATAGTGGTTATGACAGCTATCTGCTTCGTGGGCACATTCATCACAGAGTTTATATCAAACACAGCTGCGGGTGCTATGTTCTTCCCGATAATGTATCAAGCAGCCGAGAAACTAGGTTATGATCCGTTCCCATTCCTCATTGCTCTGATGGTTAGCGTTAGTTCTAGCTTTGCCACACCTATCGGTTCGCCCACTCACATGCTGGTATATGGTCCTGGCGGCTATCGCTTCAGCGACTTTATGCGCATAGGACTGCTGATGAACTTGATAATCCTTGCAGCTAACATAGTGATAGTCAACCTGATATATCCGTTGACAGCTTTATAAGGGAAAGATATTTTAATGGGTAAGTGACGTATGTATCACTTACCCAGAAATTTTGTGTCGAGATAAGCCTGGAAAGCCTCCTTGTATAGGTCGCCGATTGGAAGGTAAGTCTCGGCATCCATTATTACACGGTTCTTGTTCACTTCTTGAATCTTATCCAGGTTTATGATGTACGAGCGGTGTATGCGCATGAAGTTTGCGGGCAGTCGCTCCTCCATCTTCTTCATCGATAGCAGTGTGATGATGGGTTTGGCTTCGCCTTCCAGCCACACCTTTAGATACTCGCTCATGGCCTCTACATAGCGTATGTCGGGGATGTTGACCTTAAGTATGCGGTAGTCGGTCTTGAGAAATAGTGTGTCATCTTGAGTGGTGAGAGGTGAGGGGGAAGAGGCAAGAGGATTGTCGGCTAAGGAGTTGTGCTCCATGCGTTCTTTCAATCTGTTGGCTGCACGCTGGAAATCCTGTAGACCGAACGGCTTGAGCAGGTAGTCGACAGCGTTGACTTTGAATCCCTCTACTGCATATTCAGAATAGGCTGTAGTGAACACTATCAGCGGTGGTGCGGTGAGGGTCTTAACAAAGTCCATACCGTTAAGGTCGGGCATGTTGATGTCGCAGAAGATGGCATCTACCACATTGTCCGACAGGTACTTGCGGGCCTCGAGGGCACTCTGACACTGGGCAGCCAGTTCAAGGAACGGCACCTTATTAATATATGCAACAATCTGTTGCAGAGCCAGAGGCTCATCGTCGATAGCAATACAGCGAATTGTCATAATGGTAACTTTAATACTACTGTGTATATATCTGGCTCGTCCTTTATGTCGAGCTTATATCTCTTGTCGTAAAGCAGGTCGAGGCGCTTGCGCACGTTGGTCAGTCCTACGCCGCCTTTCTCCTGGTTAGGTTTTTCGGCCTTAGAATTGATGCATGTAAATAGCAGGTAGTCGCCATCGATACTGGCTTTCATGTCAACAAATGAATCGTGCTGATAGCTGATGCCATGCTTAAATGCATTCTCGATAAACGAGATGAGCATCAGTGGCGGTATAGTCTTGTCGGGAGCCTCATTAGGCACGTCGACGGTTATCTTTACCTTGTCAGTATATCGCAACTCCATCAGTTTGGCGTAGGTGCGGATAAACGAGAACTCCTTGGTAAGTGGCACCCCGCTCTTATCGCCCTCGTAGAGCACAAAGCGCATCATCTTAGACAGTTCGAGGATAGTCTCCTGAGCCTTCGATGGGTCGATATCCACCAGAGCGTGGATATTGTTGAGGGTGTTCATAAAGAAGTGAGGGTTTATCTGATATCTGAGATACTCCAACTGCTGCTCCAGATTTTGTTTCTCCAACTCCTCAAGCTTACGCTGGTCGCTACGACTGCGATAGTAGTACTTGATGCCAAGGTTGGCGCCAAACATCAGTAATAGTACCACGATGCTAAGTATATCGTGTTCGCCAAAGAATATGGGAGGATTGTGGCGACCTTTCATCATTCGTGGACCATCCTGCTTAAAGTCATTTGGCCCAAGACCATACTTAGGCATATCATCAGGTCGTGGACCGCGACCGGCTTTGTCGTCGGGCATATCCATAAACATAGGAGGAAGTTCATCGCGTTGCTCCGTATGTTCATCGTGCTGCTTCATCTTTTTCTCACGCAGCTCCATTTGGTGGCGGAATTCCCTCATACGTTTGCCGTTAAACTTGTGCGTGTTGAATTGGTAAACGGCAAACCCTGCTACCAGTGCTGCTGCAATCGAGAAATACAGAGTGCGACGGTGCTGATGGATCAGCAGCGGAGCCAATAGGAAGTTGTGAATCAGAAACAGAGCCAGGAAGATACCGAATTTGCGCCATATAAAGAACACTTCGGTCCAGTTGAAGGTAATGTAGGGATCGTTGATGGCTCGCATGTACAGACTTAATAGTGGGGATGCAAAGAGCAGACTCCACACTATCAAGTATGTCAGATTCTCATGTCGCGACTGATTCTTCATCCAAATCATGATTGTTACTACTATTAATAACGATGAAATGTGTAATTTATTGTGTATGAGGGCTTTTTACCAGCCACCATGCCAACCGCCTCCGCCAGGACCACCGCCCATGCCATTGCTGCCTGTGTAGCTAGACAGCGATACGCTGGTGCCGTCGCTAACGGTTCCGCTCATGATGCCGATGCCGCCGAATACGCTGCTACCACCGCTAACTGATGTGCCTGACTGTAGGGTAGGAGTGGCTGCCGATGAGATGACAAGGCCTGAACCTCCGCTAGATGGAGTCTTAAACGAGAATGTGTTGCTGTCGTAGGTCATGGTGTACCAAGTGTTACTGCTCCACGACGATGACTGATAGCACGACTGACTGAGGCTGCTGCCATTCTCTAGTCCCCCCACGGCAACTACTGTGCCACCAGTAAGGTATAGTATCTTGCCACCCTCGGTATTGGCGTCGATGGCAACCTCAGGAGTACCCGAGCAGATGGCATATATCAGTCCGCCTTTGATGTACATGTTGCCATTAGCATCCAGACCGTCGTTGTTTTTGCCTTGTGCATATACGTATCCACCGGTGATAGTCATATCGCTCTTCGAGTTGATAGCATCATCGTAAGCGTAGCTGGCCACCTCGCCACCGCTGATATTCATGGTGCTCTTGGTCTCTATGCCCTCGCCATTATATCCGTTGGTACGTACCCAGATGGTACCGCCACTGATATTGATGTTTCCATCAGCCTTTATACCCTTGGGCGATGAGGTGTCGTTGTTGCTCTTATACTGTCCGCCCTCGGTAACGATATACACATTGCCACCGCAGAAGTTTGCCTCGGTGTCTACATTGATACCCTTGCCACCGCTACCTGTACTCTTAAGCCACAGCTCACCAGCATTGATGGTAAAGGCAGAGTCGGCCTTGATGCAGGCTGCACCCTTAGCCTCCTTATCAGTGCTATCGTAGGTTCCGCCTCCAGTGGTGATCACTGTGGTTCGTCCACCGTTAACCACGATATTGCTCTCGCAGTTGATGCCCTTTGCAGCTGCGGCTGATACCTCTACATTGATAATGCCGCCATTTATAAAAACTCCGTCGTTGGCTTTGATACCATGGTTGGCGGTAGATTTTACATAGATGTTGGTGCTCTTGTTGAACACGATGTAGTCGGCTGAATGTATTCCATTGTTGGTATTGCCGACGACACTCAGCTGTCCACTGCCGTTAATTAGTAGTTTTCCCTTGCAGTAGAGTGCGCCTTTCTGGCTGCCACCCGTACCATCGGTCAGTGTGTTGCTGGTGCCGTCGGTCAATACGATGAACGCGCGCTTGCCGCTCAGCAGGTTGAGTGCTGCCGAGTCGGGATTGGTGATGTTTGCACCATTGAGTCTAACCTCGTATTTCTTGTCGCCTAACACTGTGAACGAGCCGTTGGTGGTAGTGCCGCTCACTACGTAGCATATATTCTTGGTCGAACCGTGATTGGCAGTTACATGTCCGCCATTTACGGTTACCTCTACTCCGTTCTCGGTTTTAGCTGTAGGGTTGCTCATGTCGATGGCAACCTCAGTAGTAAAACTGTTGTTCTCCAGAGCATCTTCCTCATCGGGCAGATAGGCGCTGGCTGTGGTTGTTGGTTCGGCTGAGGTGTTGTCGATATCAACTGTAAAAGTGGTTAGTTCGCCGGTTGTAGTAGAACTGCTACTGCTGCTCTGACCTGGGAATCCAGTGTCACTCCCGTTGTTCCAACTGCTGCTATTGCTAAATGGATCTTCGGCTGTGCAGCATGTCATCAGTGCTACAGAAATTAAGAGCACTACATAGTTTTTTGTCTTCATTTTGTTTGCTATTTTTTATATTTCTTGCAAAGGTAGATACAATAAGCCGGTTTGCCAAAAATATTCAGCAAACCGGCCTATTCGTTCTATGAATCCGATTAGTATGTTATCTCAACAGTTTTCTTGGTGATGTTCTGTGTTTTGGGCGAGCCTATCACTGTGATGTGGTCGGCTGGCTCATCGCTCTCACTGCCGTTGTCGCAGGCCCAACTCTTGTTTACATAGGCTGAGAACGAGCCACCGCTAACGATGATACCAGTATCGCTCTTTATTGCCTTAGGCTTACCATTGTCGTTGCTACCAGTTGTCTTGGCTATAAGCTCTCCACCGCTAAATACTACATCTGCAGCGCAGTTGATACCCTTACCGCCATCGCCGCTACTAATAAGCTTGAGTGTGCCGGCAGTCATTGTGAACTGATCATCGCACTTGATGCAAGCTGCGCTGCTGTAGTCCTGTGCATCAGTATCGTACACGCAGTCGCCCGATGTGCTGATGGTGGTGCTACCGCCGCTTATCACTACTACCGAGTCGCATCTGATGCCGCGAGCTGCATCGGCTGTAACGCTGATACCTATGTTGCCATTGTTTATCCACAATCCGTCGTTCACCTTTATGCCATTGCCAACTGAGGAATTTACGTTCAGTGTAACATTGTCGTCGATAACGATATAGTCGTCGCTGGCAAAGCCATGTTTGTAGTTGCCTGTGATATTAAGTTTTCCTGTACCTTTCACATATACCTGGCCTTCGCTAAACAGACAAGCCTTCTGGTCAATACTTGTTTCATTAACTACTATGTCGGTATAACTGGCGCCGTCGGTCAGTGTGTTTGTAGTGCCATCGGCAACATCCAGATACAGCCATTTGCCGCACTGGTTGTTGATGGCTGGTCCATCGTTGTTTTTGATGCTTACACCATTGAGTTTGATGCCGTACTTCTGCTGGCGATACACCAGCAGCGAACCATCGGTAGTGCTACCGCTCAGTACCAGCAGTAGTGAGTCGGAACGATTTCCTGCATTAACTGTTACATCTGCTCCGTTTGTGGTTACGTATCCCTTCGAGTCGCCAGTTACGTCAACGCTTGTTCCATTATAAGTAATGTATATAGTCGAGATGCCCGACGAGGCGCCATTGGTGTATTCGCTGAAGTCGGTGTCATCATTCTGGCAGGCACTCATCAGTGCCACAGCCATCAGTCCAAAAATAATCTTCTTCATTACTGTTAGAATTTGAATTTATAACCTATTCCCAGATAGTGCATATCGGGATCGTAGTCTAACTCGTCTACACGGCAGGCGTCCTTAAATCTGTAGTAAACCTGCAGTGAGTGCTGCTTGGCCAGTCGGATGTCTGTTCCCAAGGTGTAGCGCACACTCTCGAGCCCTAATGAGTTGAATAACTCCACGTTGGCATATGGGGTGAGCAGGGCTTTCTTTTTGTCGTACTCTATCTGCAGGCGTGAGCGCAATTGGTGCTTGGCCTTGCCAGCTACCACCTTGTCTTCCCAGTACTCATTATCAAAGTCCCATCGCTGGGTAGTCTTCTCTGGACGATAGGTGTACTGCCAGCGCTCGCGTAGCGACAGACGTATGTTGTTATTGAACTTATAAGTACCAGCGACCGAGGCATACACACGATGGCGAATACCCCAGTAGCTTGGGCGCCAGTTGTTGTAGGCGCCGTTGTCCTTATAACTTATCTTTTCGTGGAAGTTGTTGTTCATCAGTATGTAGCCGGCATTGGCCTTAAGATACTTGTTGAACTTATACTCACCGCCCACGCCCAGTGTCCAGCGGTCCATCGTCTTAAAGTCGTTGCGGGTTCGCATGTCGGCTTCAAGACTCATGCTCCAGTGGCTGTCTATCTTCTTCTCGGCTTCGGCGCCTAGTATCAGTCCGCCTTCGCTCTGAGCAGCTACGGGCATTGCCGTAGTCAGCATCAGGGCTGCCATCAGTTGTTTAAATGTGCGCATAATCGCTATCTTTCAGTTTAAGTTTCTTTTCTATATCGCTGCCGCCTTTTCCTTCGTACACCACTCTCAGCACAGCCATGTCGCGCAGAAAGTCTACGGCGCCAACATCTACCTTTATCACTTTCACACCCAGACGCTCTTCCAGGTCAGCCTTTAGCTCGTCGCGCTTTTCGGGTTTAATCAGTTCTATGCGGTCGTACTGCACCAGTTTGGTGGCGGCAACCTTAAGCATCTTCTCGAACACGGTGATTGCGGCGATGGTGATTGCGTCGATAACTAGCAGCTCAAGCAGTGGTGTGCCGGTCATCGCTCCAGAATCGTCAACACCCAGTGCCGACGACATGGCGTGAACTACCGACAGGCATACCACTACAAACAGGTATGTCATCTCGCGAACAGGCATAGTGTCGGTACGATATCGCATGATCGAGAATATACCAAACAGTCCAAGTCCCACACCCATGGTAGCCTTACCACGGTCCATACCCATCATCAGGTAAACCAGGAAGTAGATGGCCACCGATATAATCATAAAGGTGAAGTAGAAGTCGCGACGTTTGCTCTTCTTGTAATACAGGTAATTAACTATGCCCCAGTTTACTACCAAACAGAGCACAAATCTCAGTAGGGTCTCGCCGAAGTCGGCTGAAAAAAGATTTTGTAGATCCATATTTATTATTGATTTTATTGATTTACTAATTTGTTGATTTCGATAAGTTTGCGCTTAAAGCGGTTTACTGGCAGATGGTCGTTGCCTGTAAGTGCCGATCCCATGCAGTACTTTGAGAATCCGTGGGGTTGTATGCGCAGTTGGCGCAGCATGTGCAGCACAGGCGAGTAAACCAGTCCGTCGCGCTTCAGCTCGATAACCACCAGTTGGCCCATATCCTTATCCTTGCCGTTAAGCAGGTTGTGGAATCGCAGACCAGTGTCGATGGTTAGTCGTTCGGTCATACCTTTATTGACCAGCGTTATGCGGCTGAAGTGATTGCTCAGAGCGGGTTGAAGCGAGCCAACCTCAAATCGCAAGTGCTTCTGCAGGAAGTGGCGCTTCTCCTCGTCATTCAGGTCCATATCGCTCACCTCTATGCGCTTTTTCTTGGTTCGGCCGTGGTTGTTTTTGGTCTTCACCTCCATGAATTGCAGGTCGCTTATGCAGTATGTACGGAAGCGTATCTTCTGTCGGTTAGCGTGTCCGCACTGGTGCATGGTGTACATGTCGAATGCCTTGGTATCGAAGTAGGTGGTGTCGTACTCCAGGTTGCGCTCGCCGTCTATCTCCTGTACATAGTAGTCGTGCTGTGCCATCTTTAGCAGTTCACACAGTTTGCTGGTGTTCGTCACAAACTTGGTGTCTGTGCGATTCATCAGCTTCACGCTCTTCATCTCTTCTAGCGATATGGGGTTGAATGATTCTATTATTTTTTCCACAATAGTTTCTGTATGTTTATGGCGTCTTTATCTCCCTCTTTGGCTTCCTTCTTTATCTTCTCCTTCAGTTTAAGTCCGCCTTTAGGGTTCTTAAAGGCTTTGTTAAGCCAAACTTTAGCTTTTGTCTGGTCGGCAGTAGTGCCCTTTCCTTTCATATAGCATTTGCCCAGCGCAAGTTGACCTTTGGCGTAGTTCTGGGCAGCCGATTTGGTGTACCACTCATAGGCCAATTTGTTGTTCTCGGCTGTTCCGTGCCCTTTATCGTAGCATCGGCCTAGCCGGTATTGAGCCTTTTTGTGGCCTTTCTCGGCGGCAATCTTCAGTTTAGGTAGTGCTGCCTTATAGTTCTTAGCGTCGTATAGCGCTTTGGCTTCAGCATATATCTCGTCGGTGTTTTGCGCACCCACGGTTGTGCTCATCGCCAGCACTATCAGCATCATTGCTATCTTCTTCAGTTTCATTTTTTAGTCGTTATTCATCAAATCGCCGGCAAAGATACAAGTTTTTATTCAAACAATACAAACTTTTTCTGCGAAAAGTGTCTTTTGTTCAACAAAAAGCAATCCCCCGCTCAGCGAGCGAGGGATTTGTCTTGTACTTTATTTGTTCAGTTTCCAGGTTACACCATCCTTGGTGTCCTTCACCTCGAAACCTGCAGCGGCTAGTTCGTCGCGAATCTTGTCGCTGGTGGCCCAGTCCTTATCGGCCTTGGCCTTAGCGCGCAGTTCCAGAACCATATCCATCACCTTGCCGAAAGCTGCCTCGCGCTCATCGTTCGTGCCGCTCTTCTCAGCCTTCAGACCTAGGATATCCTCGGCGAAGAGGTGCATTGTGTCCTTCAGTTCCTGCAGACACTCGGCACAGATGGTTGCCTTGTGGTCGGTCAGCTTGTTCACTACGGTGCAAGCCTCGAACAGGGCGCTGATAACCTGCGGTGTAGCAAGGTCGTCGTTCATTGCGTCGTAGCACTTCTGGCGCAGAGCCTTAACCACCTTCTCTGTCTCGGCATCACACTTGTCTGATACCTGAACGCGCTCCAGGTCGGCAATGGCGTTCATCATCTTCTCCAGTCCCTTCTCGGCAGCCTCCAGAGCCTCGTTCGAGAAGTCAACTGTTCCGCGGTAGTGAGCGCTCAGCACAAAGAAACGGATGGTCATTGGGCTGTAAGCCTTCTTCAGCAGCGGATGATTACCTGTGAAGAACTGCTCCAGAGTGATGAAGTTGTTATACGACTTACCCATCTTCTGTCCGTTGATGGTCAGCATATTATTGTGCATCCAGTATTTCACTGCAGGATGACCCATCGAAGCCTGAGCCTGTGCTATCTCACATTCGTGGTGTGGGAATACCAGATCCATACCGCCTCCGTGGATATCAAACTCCTCGCCCAGATACTTGCGGCCCATAGCTGTGCACTCACAGTGCCAACCAGGGAATCCGTCGCTCCAGGGGCTTGGCCAGCGCATTATGTGCTCGGGCTGAGCCTTCTTCCACAGAGCAAAGTCGGCCTGATTGTGCTTCTCGCCTACACCGTCCAGTTCGCGGCTGGCGTCCTTCACGTTCTCCAGGCTGCGACCAGACAGAATTCCATACTGGAACTTCTTATTGTAAGCCTCGATGTCGAAGTAGATCGAACCATTGCTCTCGTAAGCAAAGCCATTGTCGATAATCTGCTGAACCAACTGCTGCTGCTCAATGATGTGACCAGTAGCGTGTGGCTCGATTGATGGGCGCAGCACATTCAGTGCATCCATAGCCGCATGATAGCGGTTGGTGTAGTACTGTGCTATCTCCATTGGCTCAAGCTGCTCCAGACGAGCCTTCTTTGCAATCTTGTCCTCGCCCTCGTCGGCATCGTGCTCCAGATGACCTACGTCTGTTATATTACGCACGTACCTTACTTTATAACCCAGATGCTTCAGGTAGCGGAACACCAGGTCGAATGTAATGGCGGGGCGGGCGTGTCCCAGATGGGGATCGCCATACACCGTTGGGCCACACACATACATGCCCACGTTGGGGGCGTGAAGCGGCTCGAAACGCTCCTTCTGTCGCGTCAGAGTATTGTAAATTACCAGTTTTGACTCCATAATCGTTACAATTTTGGCTGCAAAGGTACAAAGAATCCGCGAAAATCACAAAGATTCTCGCGGAAAAATGATATTACATGTTTTTTTATCCTCTGGCCATTTTGTAGATTGCCTCCATATCCTCGGCTTTCAGCACCTTCAGGCATCCGCAGGTTCTTGTATAGTCGCGACTGCACTTGCGCACCATCTCCTTTATCTCCTCGTCGGTGATGTCCTTACCAATCAGTTCCTTTATGTTGATAGGCATGCCGATGGCGTGGTAGAATCGCTCCATGGCCTGGATACCCTTCTCGGCAGTACCTTCGGGATCGGTAAAGTCGTTGGGCACATCCATCACGTTTACAGCGAAACGCACAAAGCGGCGCAGATTCTCGTGCATGGTGTATCGGGCCCAACTTGGCCAGACAGCTGCCAGACCGGCACCATGAGTCACATCGAACATTGCACTGAGCTCGTGCTCCAGCTGGTGTGTAGCCCAGTCGCCTGTAGCGCCGCAGCCTGTCAGGTCGTTGTGCATCAGACTGCCGCCCCACATTATCTGGGCACGATAGCGATAGTCCTCAGGATTCTTCAGCACAGGGAATACGGCGTTCTTTATACTGCGCAGCGCAGCCTCGGCCAGATCGGTGGTAAAGTCCATATCATCGTCCTTGGTAAAGTAGCGCTCCATGGTGTGCATCATCATATCGGTAACGCCTGCTGCAGTCTGATAAGGAGGCAGTGTCATGGTGCGACGAGGATTCAGAATGGCAAACTTGGGGCGACTCAGATTGTTGCTGTAGCCCACCTTTATATCGCCATCCTCATTAGTGATAACCGAACTCTCGCTCATCTCGCTACCTGCGGCAGGGATAGTAAGTACCGCTGCTACGGGCAACATCGTCTTTGGTTCGCCCTTGCCCATATAGATATCCCACACGTTACCCTCGAAAGGCACACCGTAGCCGATACACTTGGCCGAGTCGATCACGCTACCGCCACCTACGGCCAGGATAAAGTCGATACCCTCCTTGCGACAGAGGTCGATACCTTGCTGAGCCAGCGAGAGTCGTGGGTTGGGTACCACTCCGCCCAGTGTCAGATACTCCACACCGCCATCGCTTAGCAGTCCACATATCTTATCTAATAGACCAGAACGCTTAGCGCTCTGTCCGCCATAGTGTACCAGCACTTTCGTACCACCATACTTCTTAACCAGAGTAGCCACCTGCTCCTCACTCTGTTCTCCGAATACCACCTCTGTAGGTGCGTAGAAATTAAAATCCTTCATACGTTATACGTTTGTTTTTTGTGATTGTTTTGATGTTGCAAATATAGTAGATTTATCGTAAAACTCCAAATTTACGAGCCGTTTCTTAAGATATTTCAACTTTTTGGAGATTTTTCTCTTCGAAAATTTGTGGGAATCAGAAATTATTAGTACCTTTGCACCCGATTTCAAAACAGGGGTGTTTTCCAGAGTGGCCAAATGGGGCAGACTGTAAATCTGCTGTCTTTCGACTTCGGTGGTTCGAATCCATCAGCACCCACAGGAAAAAAGAGGATGTGTTCATCATGACACATCCTCTTAATTTTATTCCGCAGCCACGTTATAGTTCTATTGGTACCACCACTTTGAATGTGATGTTGCGGCCCATGTTGTATACACCGCGACGGCCTGTTACTGTGTTCTCGTCGGCGTATTTCAGTCGGCTGAGGTGATTCTGGTATGCCTTGTTCAGCAGGTTGTCGGCTGTTACATATAGTTCGGCAATCTTCTTGCCCTTTATCTGAATGTCGGTTCCTGCCGAGAGGTTCAGCAGGGCATATCCTGGTGTAACGGTTTCTGTATCGTCGGCACTGTAGATGTGCGATTGCTTAAGATAACAGTCCAGCCTGGCAGCCACGTAGAGATTGTTGAATGAGAGGCCAGAAACGACATGTGATACGTGGGATGCGATATGTGATAGGGCAGAGCCGTAGTCTGAATGGTGATGCTTGATGGTGCTGTGCGAATGGTGCAACAGCTCCCATTTGAGTTCCGACGACCAACGAGGTGCCGGGGTGAAAGGCAGATACTTAGTATCGGCCGAAGCATTCATCAGTTGGGCATCGACATACGAGAACGAGTTGGAGAAGTGCAAAGAGTGCACAGGGTGGAAGTCGATACCGGCCTCGAAGCCCAGCAGTCGGGCGTCGCCTTGGGTATAGGCA
>ONGP01000006.1 GCA_900317405.1 uncultured Prevotella sp. | reverse complement strand
GGGGCTGTACAGGTCAGGACGCATCACGAACTTCTTAGCCCCAGGTTTGTTGCCGATCTTAAGCACTCGGCGCTGTGCAATTACTTTAATCGCCATAATTTTAATGTTTAATGGTTAATGTTTAATAATTTCGTAGTTCTCTCTTTGTCGCCTGTTTATCGCTTCTGCAGTCACTATTAATGTTTGCAATTGCTAGATTTAACTTGCGCAATTTCTAGATTTAATCCTCGCAATTTTTATCATTAAAGGCCCGCCTCTGCGATTCTCATTTTGACAGTGCAAAGGTACGAAATTTTTCAGTGTAAAACAATAGTTTCCCCCAATTATTTTCGAGAAATATGATTTTTTATTGGAGGTCTAGGCATCCCCCATTCACATCCACTTCTAGGCGCGTCGCCGTTTAGGCGTTTAGGCGCGTCTTTTGGAAAATCGATAGGTGCGCCGTGCTATTAATCTATTATATATAATTATTATATATTATAAATATATAATAATTTAAATAGAATATATACTCCCATGATGCTACTACATACAAAAATCCTAATGACGCGCCGACGCGCCTAAACGCCGACGCGGCTAGATGCTCGATTTTCTCCTTAGTAGGGATTCGCTTAAGATAATAGTTTGTACCCATAATTACTTTGATGTTTTATGTGTCCAGTCATATAAAAAACGCAAAAAAAAGGGTGATTTCTTGTAGATGTAGAGAAATTTATATATCTTTGCCACATATTACAATAAAACCCACGCTTATGAAGCACGGAAATACACGGAAACACCCTTCTTCCTACCTCACCATCGACGACGAGTGGGACGGCGAGACCTTTATTGAATACTAATTTTAAAACAAATAGTAATATGAAAAAACAACTACTCTTATTCGCTATGATTTTGCTACCTTTGGTAGCTAGTGCCCACGACATTGAAGTTCAGAATGCCGATGGTGTTATCATTTATTACAACTACATTAATGATGGCACGGAACTGGAGGTTACTTTCCGTGATAGCTATTATGACTCTCATTCGAACGAATATCAAGGCAATGTCGCTATACCTGAGGAAGTAACCTACATGAACAGGACACGCAAGGTGACGAGCATTGGAAATCATGCGTTCGATAGTTGCTCTGGCCTTACCTCCGTCACCATCCCCAATAGTGTGACGAGCATTGGAGAGTATGCGTTCAAAACATGCAAAGGCCTTACCTCCGTCACCATCCCCAATAGTGTGACGAGCATTGGAGCTGCTGCGTTCGGTAATTGCTCTGGCCTTACCTCTGTCACCATAGGCAGTGGTGTGACAAGCATTGGTAATCGTGCGTTCAATGGAGTCGATATCGATATTCCAACTGTTATTTCTTTGATAGAGAATCCGTTTACGATAACAGGAAAGACATCGCTTTTTAGTACTTTTACACAAAAAACATTCAATAATGCAACGCTTTATGTTCCGAAGGGTACTATAGATAAGTATAAGGCAACTGATGGTTGGAAAGACTTCCTGTTTATTAAAGAAGGAACACCTACAGGAATTAAAGTTATTGAGAACATCCAAAACAAGAATGCCACTATTTACGACCTGAATGGTGTTCGCTTGTCAGAACCCAAGAAGGGTATTAATATCATCAATGGCCAGAAGGTCATAGTGAAATAGTTTTTATTATCTATCAGAAGCATCCCTTCCCGTTTCTATTTCGAGCAGGGATGCTTTGTTATCTGATATCCATAACCTGCCTTCCATAAAAGAGACCATTTGGTGCACGCAAAATTGCTAAAAACTCTTAATATCACTCCTGCATCTATCGCTAGGTGCAGGAAATTTAGTATATTTGCGGCTAATTTGAAATTACTTAATTAACATGATTGAAAATAATATTTATAACACCATTATTAGTCCTCTAACCGAATGTGCTGCATCAGGGCATTCATTGTCAGTAGGTGATCTCTGTAGATTAAGAGATAATCTCAGTAAATGTACAGACGAGAATGAACAAAAGTTTATCTTGCAACAGCTTAGCCCACTTTACGAGGCATATATAAAAGGGAAGAAACCTTTTGTGGGGTATTTCGAAAATGAAATAATTCGTAAGTTTTGTGATTGGGATGTTGCTTTTGGTACCAAAATTGCAAACCTTGACCTGATAGAAACGGCTATTTCGTGGGCAGACAACAACTCAGAGGTGCGTGTGGAAGATTTCATAAGCTTACTTACTTGTTATTCAAAAGCCTGTCCTAACGAACAGTGGGATGATTTGGAGCAGGAGGTGTGGCATGAGATATTAAAGCTGGAGGTGTATGGTAATCGTACTAAAGCCGGTTATTTGGTTTTGCTTCATGGTTTTTTGAGGATAGTAATAAGACGTCCAGACCCATTGGAACAACAAAAGTTTATTGATTTATTCATAGAAAATTGGGACTATCTGAAGCTCGTTTATTCTGTAATGATAAGATGTATCGTGGATTGTGGACATAAAGATTTTGCAGGCGTGGCCAATAATGTGCGAATCTTGTCAAGATGCCATCCATATATATACATATTCTACTCCGTACTGTCCGAGCGTTTTGAGGATTTGTGTCAATCTGGTACAGATAGAGAGAAGTTAAGCAAACATCTTAATAAAATCATGGAAATAATGAATACTACCACTCAAGATTGTAGTCATTTGGACATTCTATGTAGGATATTCTTTCCTGATAGTTTTAAGGAGTACCTTGACAAGAACAAACTGCCTAGTTATGACGAGGTGGTGAATGAACTGAATGAAATGAAAAACAAGGTAGACTCTCTAAATAGTCAGATTGAGCAGATGGCACAGAGAATGGTGAATGCTGTTAATGCTTCGATACCCGTTGGCGATATTGAGAAGGAACTATTGCGATTGTCGCCTGGTACAAGTTATGATGTCTTTACTCAGGTTAACTCGCTGCTTACAGGTAACAAGGCATGGATGGAAAAAGCAAGCGACATCAAGCAAAAGATACTTTCGATGCGCGATAATCCTACTATCGTGAATGGTAACGTATATCAATCGGGCGCTACTCACGATGACCGTAGTAAACACATAGAATTGGGTGATAACAGCAACCAACTAAAACTAGAGGATAAATGAGCAACGAGAAATATCACTATGAGCCTGGGGCCATACATAATGACCACCATAAAGAGATAAATATAGGCACTGTGAGCGAAAGATCATTGAGCGATATCCTGAGTAGATTTCTGAAGGATGATGCTGAAGATGCGGAGTACGAGGAGGTGAAGGATAAGAAGGCGACTACATGCAGCAAACCTGCAGCCGACGTGCAACCATCACCTACAACGCAAGAAACCTTTGCCGATAGGGTGAAGGCTATCATGCGTAAGGCAGCTGAAAAGAATGGGCAGCGTATTGAGACCAGTGCGCGTGGCAACGCGGGTGCGTACATATTTAATATAGATGATGGGGCTTTCTGCCGTGCGATGGACGAGATGGTGAACAGCTATGGCGACGGCCTGAAGGAGATGCTTGGTGGCACCATGAACTGCGTGCAGGTAACCAAGGTGTGCTCATTCATAGGCAATGTGGTGAGGATGCATGTCATCAACGATGTGGATCTGCAGACGGTAGACATGCTCTTTGCCTTCGAGGGCTATTACAATATGCAGACGGTACAAGCTAAGCTGGGCGACAAGAAGACCAGCAGCGAGCAAGACGTGATTTTGGGCACGTTCGAGGGGCTTTTGCGCAAGTATAAAGCCTGAATTACCTTGAATAACTTTCAAGTTATTCTGAGTTATTCAGTAAGGCTTTGATTATCAGTGAGTTGCTGAATTAAAGTTTTACTGAATAACTTTGTTTTTACCATAAGTTATTTAGAATCTTTGCACCAGAGAAAATCAAACAAGTCTCTGGTAAACATTTTATTCACTAATTAAAAATAAGTAAAAATGACAAAGATTCAAAACGAAGTAAACATCGAGAGAGATCTGGAGATTAGTAAGGTGCTGCAACATCTGGCTCCTTGGGTAGAGAAGACTGATGGCGAAGAGTCCATCGGTAGTTGGGAAACCACAATGGCTACTAAGATGATGATGAAGCTGCTAGAACTCTGGTTGACTGAGGAGAGTCGCGAGCAGGTGGAGAAAGCACTCGAGTTTTATCATCCGCTGGATCGCGCAGCGATGGCATACGCACTGGTGGTGTATGTGATGACAGGCCACAAGATGGAGTTCAAAAGTTCCATAGCAACGCAGCATTACAAGACTCTGTGCAAGATGCTGAAGGACGATATGCCGCAGCTGATGTTTGCTAACCACATGAATACATTAAACATTAAGCATTATACATTAAACATTAAGTATAACCGAGTCGGAGGATGAGCGAGGAAATGTGTACGTACGAATTGAGCTCAAACTAAACCCCCGCAATTCCAATGCTCATTAATTCGACAAGTTATGAAAAAATATGTATTTGTATTGAATGCCTTTGAGTTGATGCTACGACTCATGGATGGCAAGAGAGTAGAAGGTGTTATGTTTATCGACAAGAACACACGTAGACTAACCTTTAAGGCGTACAATCGTCAGCCACAGACACGTCATACGGATGAGCTGATTAAGAAAACACCTTGGGGATGGGTAAAGGCATCGGTAAATCGTAAGAAACGCTATACCAGTGTGCCCAACGACATTACGCTCGAGGAGCAGCTGGAGATAATGGATCAGGAGTCAGAAAGATACTAAGAGCCTTTTTGTGGCAGAGTGCACCAAAAAGGACTTCTGGAGGGAGATTCGTAAATCGTCGACTGCATTTAATATCGACACTCGCAGGGAGATAATGCGTGCTGTGGATGCTCACGATGAGGCTACGCTGATAAAATGGGCAGAGCACACAGACTATCAGAAGTTTGACTCCAGGATGCTGCGCAGTCTGAAAACTAAGACTGGCAAGGAGAAGTGGCAGAACAAGCCGCTCGACAAGAAACTGCTGGCATGGGCCGACAATCTGAAAAAGTCGCTTACAGCGTTTCAGTTCAGTTGCTATCAGTTTGACGAGGCAACGGTTAAGACCAAAGATGGCAAGACCAAGAAGGGCCCAAGGCGAGTGCTGAAAGGCTGCCATCTGAACGGTCTGGTGATGCTCGACATCGACCATGTGGATAATCCCATGGAGGTGTGGGAGAAGCTGCAGAAGTGTGAGGCGCTGATGGCGCGCGTGGTATTGGTACACATCACCAGTAGTGGGCATGGCATACGCATCATCTTCATTGCCGACAGCCAGACCCAAGTACGATCGATGCTACTCGAAATTCATTCGCTCCCAAGGAAAATGAAATTCTATTTATTGACGAAGAACGACTTTTTAATTATTATGATGAAGAATTTGACAAGGAGTACACTCCCATGTATCGTGACAAGAAAACGCAGCCGCTGCATCATCAATTCGATGCTAATGATAGTGCTGCTGGTGCTAACCGCTCTGTATCTGCTGCTGTGGCCGGCAAGGGTGCTAACCAAGGGCGTGAGGATGGCGGCCAAGTGGACGCTGAGCAAGTATCGATAATGTGGCGAGGCTATGATATACAGCGTATTATTGATGCTCGCTATGCAGCCAAACTGCCCTGCGAAGCTGACCATAACAGGCATAACGAAAGTCTTAAACTGGCCACCGACCTCATGCTTATGCTCGACAGCGACAAACAACTGGTGCAGCGCATTGTGGAGAGCCAGCCATGGGTGCAGGAAATCATCGACGAGCGAAACGAAGATGTGGCACAGACAGTGGAGTCAGCAGCCAGTTGTATTGCTGAGAAAGAAAAGAAGTACGTTTCTTCTCTGCCCTCAAAGGCGATGCTCGCCGCGATTCAGGAGTCATGTGGTAAAACGTATCAGGAAATCACGAAAGCGCAGACGGCGGCGGTGACGCTGAAAGATGATGATATGAGTCGTTGGCTATGGGAGTGGGGTGCTGAGATTGAGGTACTATCTGAGGAATATCCAATGATAAAGGACATCTGCAAGGGACTTAAGCACAACCAATATCCTGCTGCTCTGTTTGTGGCTGGCGGACTGATGATGACGCTAATGACGCGCTGTACCTATCGCTTCTATCATCGCCCTGAGGAGTTGCGCAGGCTGAATAACTCGACGCTGATTATTGGTGACCCTGCAAGTGGTAAATCGTTCGCCACAAGGCTATTTAAATTGCTTGCTTCGCCCATTGTGGCTGCAGATAAAATAGGCAAGGACGCTATCAATGCCTATCGTGAGCAGATGCGCACCAAGGGTGCTAATAAGGAGAAGCCCAAGAAGCCAAAGGTTGTCGTTCGAATTCACCCTGCACGAACCTCGAATGCCCAGTTTATTCAGGACATGGTGAACGCAGTAAGAGTTGGACAATACGCTATCGCTACAAAAGGGTGGTTCGTATATCGATAAGCAGGCACTGCAATTGAAAGCTTTCCACAACGAGGAGGACGGTCAGGCTTACAGCAATGTAGACAGCGTGTTCCAAGAGTTCTATGTGATCTGGAACTACATATATACTGGCACGCCGATAGCCCTGAAGAAGATGGTGAATGAGCAGAATTTTGGTTCTGGACTTGCAACCCGTCTGACCTGTATTCCTTTGCCAGCCACTAACTTCGAGATGATGAGTCGCGAGAGTGTTGTAGACTACGCTAGCGATGAGCGTCTAAAAGAGTGGGCAGAGAAACTGGACAAGATGAAGGGTGAACTAAGTGTGCAGAAGATTGTGGATGAACTCTACGACTGGACCGCTCGACGCATGGAAGATGCTAAGGAGAATGACAGCAAGGCTGACGAGATGCTACTGAAACGCTGTGCCTATCATGGACTGAACTTCGCCGCACCATTCATCGTGATGCGCCATTGGGATCAACTACATCAGGATGGTCAGTACTGGTGTGGCGAGTTTGAGACGGACGATGTGGACTGGAAACTCGCAGAATTGATTGTGAACATCCAGTATGCCTGTCAGCGCCACTACTTTGGCGCAATGGCTGAAAACTACTTCGACAACAAGTTGAAAGACGCTAGCGTGAATGTGCAGCGCAAGCAGAAGACCTTCGAAGCTTTTAGCCGACTGCCCGAGGAGTTTACCAACGAGGACGTGATGCGTTGCTTCAACCTTTGCAGCAGTTCATCGGCCAGGGGTAAGGTAAGTCGCCTGATTCGCGACCACCTGATAGAGAAAATTCGAGAGGAGCGCGGCACGACACCCGCCCTGTACCACAAAACAGGAACCATTATTCTTTAACAATCATTAGGCGCGTCGGCGTTCTTGCGTCCCTTTGGCAGCAAGCGACCAGAGGTCGAGCGTACCCGCGTCGGCGCGTCATTTCAAAAAACAATGTAATTATGAGTGAAATAGTACAATTGAATAGTCAAGCAAAGTTGAGTGATCACTTCATTCTTGGAGAGTTCACAAGAAGCAATAGTCATCCTGAATTGTATAACATCCCTACCCATGAGGCTATAGCTAATCTGAAGCGAGTATGCGGGTGGCTGGAGGTATTGCGAAAGCGATATAATGAAAAATATGGAGTGGGCGAGGAGCCTATCCGAATTAACTCGGGTTATCGCAGTCCGCAGCTTAATAAAAAGATAGGTGGTGTGGCTGGAAGCAATCACCTGACGGGCTGCGCAGTTGATATCCGTGTGCTGGGTATGGAGCAGCTAATCCGCTATGCGACGATACTGCTGGATTACGCGGATGAATCGAAACAGGATTTCGATGAGTTGTTGATCGAACGAAATCGCTACGGGGCGATATGGCTACACTTCGCGGTGCGCCCCTTCTCGAATCGCCGCAAGGTCGCGTTTATACGAGCGTAGACAAGCTTGCTTGATCTACCGAGTGGTAGCGAGCTCGAGCGAAGCTCAAGGTCGCGTTTATCAATGCCTAGCGGCAAGAAAATAGAAAAAAGTAAGTAAAATCGAAAAATTTCTTGCATTTTATTTGGTGGTTTCGGGGGAAAAGTGTATTTTTGCAGCCGAAAACGATTAAAAATGAGAATTATGTCAAAGATGAATGTTTGGTTTTACGGTTATTACTTTTACTTTGCAGAGAACTGTGAAGCGGGAAGTTGCGTATAATATTTCAACTTATGACACTAGGAATAAAAAACAAGGTCCCGCTTCACAACACAGTGATAGCGGGACTTGCTTTTTAGAAGTGAGAATTTAGAATTGAGAATTAAGATATGAAGAGAATAGCAATACAAGGACTGATAGGGTCGTTCCACGACATCGCGGCACACCTTTACTTCGAGGGAGAACAGATACAGCTGATATGCTGCGCTACCTTCGAACAGGTGTTCCAGGAGATGAAGAAAGACCCAACAGCCATAGGCATGCTGGCCATCGAGAACACCATCGCGGGCAGTCTGCTGCACAACTACGAGCTGCTGCGCGACAGCGGCACTACGGTGGTGGGAGAGCACAAGCTGCACATCACACACTGCATATGTTGCCTGCCCGAGGACGACTGGGATACTATAACCGAGGTGCACTCGCACCCAGTGGCGCTGATGCAGTGCCGCGACTTTCTGGCTCAGCACCCACAGCTAAAGAATGTGGAAGCTGAAGACACCGCCGGAAGTGCCAAGATGATAGCCGAGGGAATGAAGCGAGGATGCGCCGCCATATGTCACGCCGAGGCTGCCCGACTGTACGGACTGAAGGTGCTGGAGGACCATATAGAGGACAACAAGCACAACTTTACCCGATTCCTGGTGGTATCTAACCCCAACAAGGCCGACATGCTGCGCCCCATCACCGAGGCCAACAAGAGTAGCATAGTGTTCTCGCTGCCTCACGAGCAGGGAAGTCTGGCTCACGTATTGGCTATCCTGTCATTCTATCACATCAACCTGACCAAGATACAGTCGCTGCCCATCATCGGACACGAGTGGGAATATCTGTTCTACGTAGACGTGATGTACGACGACTTGACACGATATCGACAGGCAGTAGATGCGATAATACCGCTGACCAAGGCGCTGAAGATTCTTGGCGAATATAAAGACGGGAAGCAAACCAATTGACATTAAACATTAAAGATTAAACATTAAACATTGAAATGATACAACCAGCAGATAGATTGAGTTTAGTACAGGAGTACTACTTCAGCCGCAAACTGAAGGAGGTGGCACAGATGAATGCCGAGGGTAAGGATATTATCAGCCTGGCCATAGGCAGTCCCGACATGCCGCCATCGGAGCAGACAATAGAAAAGCTATGTGAGGTGGCCCGACAGCCAAATGCGCACGGATATCAGCCCACACAGGGCACACCCGAACTGCGCGAGGCTATGACGCAGTTCTACAAGCGTTGGTACGGAGTAGACCTGGACGCTAAGAGCGAGGTGCTGCCGCTGATAGGAAGCAAGGAGGGAATACTGCACGTGACGCTGGCATTTGTAAACCCCGGCGACGAGGTGCTGGTGCCCAATCCCGGTTACCCAACATACACATCGCTGAGCAAGATACTGGGCGCAAAGATAGTGAACTACAACCTGCGCGAGGACAACGGTTGGCAGCCCGATTTCGACGAGTTAGAAAAAATGGACCTGAGCCGTGTGAAGCTGATGTGGACCAACTATCCCAACATGCCAACAGGCGGAAGAGCTCAGCGCCAGACATACGAGCGACTGGTGAAGTTTGCCCAGGACCACGATATAGTGGTGGTGAACGATAATCCATACTCGTTTATACTGAGCGAGGAGCATCTGAGCATACTGCAGGTGCCCGGTGCCAAGGAGTGCTGCATAGAGTTTAACTCGATGTCGAAGAGCCACAACATGCCGGGCTGGCGTGTAGGATTGTGTGCATCTAACGCTCAGTTTATCCAGTGGATACTTAAAGTGCAGAGCAACATAGAGAGCGGTACCTTCCGCGGAATACAGCTGGCTGCAGCCGAGGCTTACAAGAACGACGAGGCTTGGCATCGCGAGTACAACATAGAGACCTACGCACGTCGCCGTCAGTGGGCCGAGAAGATAATGGACGCACTGGGCTGCACCTACGACAAGAATCAGGTGGGAATGTTCCTGTGGGGCAAGATACCTGCCGACATCGAGAACGTGGAGGATCTGACGGAGCGAGTGCTGCACGAGGCAAGAGTGTTTATTACACCGGGATTCATCTTCGGCTCGAACGGTGAGCGATACATCCGCATTTCGCTCTGTGCCAAGGAGGAGAAAATCGAAGCTGCGCTTCGAAGAATTGAAAAATTGAAAGATTGAAAAATTGAAGTTTTTCATGTGATGAAAGAAATTGTGATTGCTAACTTGAGCTTAGATTTTGCACTGAGAATAGTAAACTTGTACAAGTATCTATGTGATGACAAACAAGAATATGTAATGTCAAAGCAGTTGTTACGAAGTGGTACCAGTATCGGAGCAAATATCGCAGAAAGTGAGCATGCGCAAAGTAAAGCGGATTTCCTGTCGAAACTATACATTTCACTGAAAGAAGCTAATGAAACTAAGTATTGGCTGACACTGCTATACAAAGCTTCATATCTATCAGATAATGAATATGAATCGATAATGAAGGATTTGCGTGTTATATTAGGAACATTAGTTAATACAATAAAAAAAACAAAAGATAACCCAACAGAATAGTTGATGCGAAGAACTTCAATTCTTCAATTCTTAAATTCTTAAATTCTAAACGATATGGAATTGGAATTATCACCATTGAATTTACCTAGTGACAACGAACGTCCCTTAGTGATAGCAGGACCTTGCTCTGCTGAGACTGAGGAACAAGTGATGACTACCGCTAAGCAACTGGCTATGAAGGGTTGCCACAACTTCCGTGCGGGAGTGTGGAAGCCACGCACCAAGCCTGGTGGTTTTGAGGGTCACGGCGAGCCCGCTCTGGTATGGCTGGAGCAAGTGAAGAAGGAGACCAAGATGCTGGTATCGACCGAGGTGGCTACACCTGAGCACGTGGAGCTATGTCTGAAGCACGGCGTAGACATACTGTGGATTGGTGCCCGCACATCGGCCAACCCATTTGCTATGCAGGCCATCGCCGATGCGCTGAAGGGTGTTGACGTGCCCGTATTCGTAAAGAACCCCGTGAACCCCGACCTGGAACTGTGGATAGGTGCTCTGGAGCGTATCAACCAGGCTGGAGTGAAGCGTCTGGGTGCTATCCACCGCGGATTCTCTAGCTACGAGCAGAAGATTTATCGCAACGCTCCGATGTGGCAGATTCCTATCGAGCTGCGTCGCCGTATACCAGAGTTGCCTATCATCAACGACCCATCACACATCGGCGGTCGCCGCGAACTGGTAGCTCCGCTCTGTCAGCAGGCCATGGACTTGGGCTTCGACGGACTTATAGTTGAGAGCCACTGCGATCCCGACAAGGCATGGAGCGACGCTAAGCAGCAGGTTACGCCCGACGTGCTGGACTACATACTGAGTCTGCTGGTGATTCGCGACGAGAACACCACAACCGAGGGTATCACACAGCTGCGTAAGCAGATAGACGAGCTCGACAATGAGCTGATGGATCTGCTGGCTAAGCGTATGCGCGTGTGCCGCGAGATAGGTCAGTATAAGAAGGAGCACAACATGACGGTGCTGCAGGCCAACCGCTACAACGAGATACTGAACAAGCGCGGTGCCCAGGGTTCGCTCTGCGGCATGGACCCAGAGTTTGTAGCTCACGTGTTCGAGAACATCCACGAAGAGAGTGTAAGACAGCAGATAGAAATCATCAATAAGTAATGAGAATACTAGTAATGGGTGCAGGTAAGATGGGATCGTTCTTCATCGACCTGCTGAGTTTTGACAATGAGGTGGCGGTGTACGAGAGAGACGCCAAGCGCATGAGGTTTACATACAACTGTCAGCGTTTTACCACCTACGAGGAGATAAAGGAGTTTAAGCCCGAACTGCTGATAAACGCAGTGACGCTGAAATATACCATACCCGTGTTTAAGGAGGTGATACCATACCTGCCTAAGGAGTGTATAATCAGCGATATAGCCAGTGTGAAGACCGACCTGAAGGATTTCTACGAGCAGACCGGCATGCGCTATGTGTCGACTCACCCGATGTTTGGTCCGACATTTGCCAACCTGCAACAGCTTTCGGAAGAGAACGCCATCATAATAAGCGAGGGCGACACACTGGGCCGCTGCTTCTTTAAGGATCTGTACAGCAAACTGGGACTGAACATCTATGAGTACTCATTTGAGGAGCACGATAAGACGGTGGCTTACTCGCTTTCGATACCATTCGTCAGCACATTTGTGTTTGCTGCCGTGATGAAGCATCAGGATGCTCCTGGTACTACATTTAAGCGCCACATGCGTATAGCCAAAGGCGTGCTGAACGAGGACGACTACCTGCTGCAGGAAATACTGTTCAACCCCTACACACACGACCAGGTGACCCAGATACGCACCGAGCTGAAGGAACTGCTGGAGATAATCGACCAGAAGGATGCCGCCGGCATGAAGGGCTATCTGACGAAAATCCGCAATAACGTAGAATTGAAAAGTTGAAAAATTCTTCAATTTTTAAAACTGCCAGCGGCTGGGCAATTGTCTATCGGGCCAGAGATGCTTGGCGTACTGGTAGTGATAGAGCTCAAAGAGACGAGTGAATCTCGTCAAACGTTCAACGAATTCATTGTAATCTTTCCTTTCGGGCATTGTCCAAAGCACCTCGGCCAGAGCCGACATGCGGGGCAATGCCTGATATTCTACCATGCCCTCGGTAAAGATATACTCGGTCCAGATGTTGGCTTGTCCGCCCAGGATGTGACGGCGGGCATCGGCAGGAATGCTATCGGGACCAGGATCGAGTGAGTATACCATATCTACAGGGATAAATCCGCTGCAACGGCTAGGCTCGTGCTCGGGTTCCTCGCTCTGCTGGTAGTCGAAGTAGACGTGAGATGTAGGAGTCATAACCACATCGTGACCCTGACGGGCGGCCTTAGCCCCAGGAGCGGTGCCTCGCCACGACATAATCATAGCATCGGCTGGCGAACCATCCAGAATCTCGTCCCAACCCAGCACTCGGCGATGATGAGCGGTGATGAAATCGAACACGCGACGGGTAAAATAGCCCTGATAGGTGGTTCCGCTCAGATTGAGCGTATTGCACTTAGGGCAGGCCTGCCACTTCTCGGTAGGAGCTTCGTCGCCACCGATATGGATGACCTCCGATGGGAAGATGTCCATAATCTCCGCGAGCACACCTTCTACGAAATCGTAAACCTTAGGGTTGCCCACGCAGAGCACATCTTTATACACGCCCCAATAGTGGCCCACCTGATAAGGGCCGCCAGTGCAACCCAGCTGGGGATAGCAGGCCAGAGCAGCCAGCATATGGCCGGGCATATCGATCTCGGGCACAACGGTGATGTGGCGCTCGGCAGCATATCGCACTATGTCGCGAGCCTGCTGCTGGGTGTAGAATCCGCCGTGAGGAATGCCATCATCCAGATCGGAATTGGTGCCCAGTGTGGTGCCCGAACGCATGGCGCCGATGGTAGTGAGTTCGGGGAATCGCTTGATCTCTATTCGCCATCCCTGATCGTCGGTAAGATGCCAGTGGAAAGTGTTCATATTGTGCATGGCCAGCAGGTCGATGTACTTCTTTACGAAATCGACCGAGAAGAAATGACGTGAACAGTCGAGATGCATGCCTCGCCAAGAGAATCGGGGAGTATCGGTGATGACGGCGGCGGCAAACTCGGTGCCCGAAGCTGCAGCCTTGCGCAGTGTCTGGATGCCATAGAACACTCCGGCAGCAGAACCGCCCTCGATGCGGATGCCCTTCTGATTGACGGTAAGGGTGTATTGCTCTTTTTTGGCATCTTGCTTGCCAAGAGCCAACTCGATGTAGCGCTGTTTCTTTTCGCGCTTATCGGCTATCGGCAGTTGCAGCCCGGCAACTTCGCGCAGGTATTGTTGCAGAAACTCAGCCTCGCGTTGCAATCCCGGTGCAGCCAGTATCTGCACATCGCCAGAAAGCTGAAATGCTGCCCCCTTGGTCAGCACAATACTCTGCGGCATCGGCACAACATTATAGCTGGCCGGCGCAGCACACACGGGGCCGCAAAGTGCCAAAGCCACCAGCACCCCAGAAAGAAAGTTTACGGTTTTCATTAATCTTTAATCTTTAATGTTTAATGTCTAATGTTTAATGTTTAATGTTTAATGTCTAGAACTTGTACTCCACAAAAGCTTCCATTGCCTCGTAGCATGCCAGGCCCAGGTTGTCGTATCGTTTAGCCGTCTCGCGGTTGCGGTCTTCGGCGCGCTGCCAGAACAGTCGCTCGTCGTTGCCCAAGAACGGAGCACTCTCCATCTGACTCTGGTGGCGGAGGATAGCATTTCGCTTCTCGCGCAGCTCCTCAGGACTCATAGGCACACACATCTCGATGTCGGCCACATCCCATTCGGCCCAGGCACCACGATACATCCATACACGACAATCCTTGAGCCATTCGGCGCCAGCCTTCTTACTCTCGTCGATGGCAGCCAGCACAGCGTCGGTACACTTGCGGTGAGTGCCGTGTGGGTCGGCCAGATCGGCAGCCACGTATATCTGGTGCGGCTGAATCTGGTTGATAAGCTCGATAATCGGTGTGACATCGGCCTCGCTCATAGGCAACTTCTCAATCTTGCCACTCTCGTAGAAAGGTAGGTCGAGAAAGTGGATATTCTTGCTGTCGATGCCGTTGTATTCGCAGGCCAGACGGGCCTCGCCGCGACGTATCAATCCCTTGAGTCGCAGTATCTGCTTGTTGTCGAGGTCGCCTTCCTTCTTGTGCTTGATAAACTCCTTTACGGCCTGGTATGAGTGCTTGATAACCTCATCGCTGCCATTAGCAAAAATGGTGTTGAAACCGTTGATGAAGTGCATGAATCGGCGCACCTCCTCGTCGCCCACGGCGATATTACCCGAAGTTTCGTAAGCAATATGCACATCGTGGTGCTGCTGCATAAGTCGGCGGATGGTTCCACCCATAGAGATGACATCATCGTCGGGGTGGGGCGAGAACACGATGACTCGCTTGGGATATGGAGTAGCACGCTCGGGGCGTGTGCTATCGTCGACACATGGTTTGCCACCAGGCCATCCGGTGATGGTGTGCTGCAACTCGTTGAAGACCTCGATATTTACCAGTCCGGCCTGACCGTCGAACTGCTCTACCAGGTGGCCAAGCCCGTTATCAACATAATCCTTGGTAGAAAGCTTGAGCAATGGTTTCTGTACCTTTACACAAAGATCGATGACCTGACGACGCAACTGGTGATCGGGCATCTTGATGTTGTTAGTTAAATTTAAATTCATAATGTTATATATTGTAGTAAAGTATAAATTATGAGTGCGAAGATATACAATATTTGCGAAATAAATGAAGAATTTGGGAAGATTAACAATAAAAATGAGTAATTTTGCACCCATGAAACAACCTGCAATACAGAAACCAGAGGGATTGAGCGAGGTGCTGCTGCACGCTTGCTGTGCCCCGTGTTCGAGCGCCATAGTGGAATGGATGCTGGCCAACGGGGTTAGACCTGTGATTTATTATTTTAATCCAAATATCTGGCCGTCAAAGGAATATGAGATTCGTAAAAACGAAAGTAAGCGTCATGCCGAGAGCTTGGGGCTGCGATGGATAGACGGCGATTACAACCACGACGAGTGGCGCGAGGGTGTGTGCGGACTGGAGGGTGAACCTGAACGCGGTCGGCGCTGCGAACAGTGCTTCAAACTGCGACTGACTGCATCGGCACAGATGGCAAAGCAGCTGGGACTGAAGTATTTCACCACCACGTTGGCATCTTCGAGATGGAAGAGCCTGGAGCAGATAGAGCGTGCTGGCCACGCTGCAGAACAGGCCGTAGAAGGCACAGAATTCTGGGCCCAGAACTGGCGTAAAGGAGGGCTGTATGAGCGCCGCAACCAACTGCTGAAGGAGTACGACTTCTACAATCAGCAATACTGCGGTTGCGAGTTCAGTATCAGAGATAAATCAACAGAATCGACAGAAAAATGAAAATCGGGGGCTAAAAGTTTGCTAATATCATATTTTTTATGTAACTTTGCGCCCTAAAATAAATAAGTATTATGTTTGAGAATTTAAGTGATAGACTAGAACGCTCGTTTAAGATACTGAAGGGTGAGGGAAAAATCACCGAGATAAACGTAGCTGAGACGCTGAAAGATGTACGTCGTGCCCTGTTGGATGCCGACGTAAACTATAAGGTAGCAAAGAACTTTACCGACACTGTAAAGCAGAAGGCTTTGGGTATGAACGTGCTTACAGCCGTTAAGCCTAGCCAGCTGATGGTGAAGATAGTTCACGACGAACTGGCTGAGCTGATGGGTGGTAAGGCTGCCGAGCTGAAGATTGAGGGTCGCGCCGGTGCTCCTGCCATCATCCTGATGTCGGGACTGCAGGGTTCAGGTAAGACCACATTCAGCGGTAAGCTGGCCAAGATGCTGAAAGAGCGTCAGCACAAGAAGCCATTGCTGGTGGCTTGCGACGTGTATCGTCCGGCTGCTATCCAGCAGTTGCATGTAGTGGGCGAGAGCGTAGGAGTGCCCGTATACTCTGAGCCCGACAATAAGAACGTAGTAGAGATAGCCAACCACGCACTGCAGGAGGCAAAGGCTAAGGCCAACGACGTGGTGATCATAGATACCGCCGGTCGTCTGGCTGTAGACGAGGAGATGATGCAGGAGATAGAGACTCTGAAGAATGCCATCAATCCTAACGAGACACTGTTTGTAGTCGACTCGATGACCGGTCAGGACGCTGTAAACACCGCTAAGGAGTTTAACGACCGTCTGGACTTTGACGGAGTGGTACTGACCAAGCTGGATGGTGACACTCGCGGTGGTGCTGCGCTGAGTATACGCACCGTGGTGACCAAACCTATCAAGTTTGTAGGTACAGGCGAAAAGATGGAGGCTATCGACGTATTCTATCCAGAGCGTATGGCCGACCGAATACTGGGTATGGGTGATATCGTATCGCTGGTAGAGCGCGCCCAGCAGCAGTTTGACGAGGAAGAAGCCAAGAAGCTGGAAAAGAAAATCCGTAAGAACAAGTTTGACTTCGACGACTTTATGGGGCAGATACAGCAGATAAAGAAGATGGGTAACATCAAGGATCTGGCTGGAATGATACCAGGAGTGGGCAAGGCAATCAAGGATATCGACATAGATGACGACGCATTCAAGGGTATCGAGGCAATCATCAACTCGATGACACCTAAGGAGCGAGCCAATCCCGACATCATCAACCAGAGTCGCCGACTTCGCATAGCCAAGGGCTCAGGGTCGAAACTGGAGGATGTGAACCGCCTGATGAAACAGTTCGACCAGACCCGCAAGGTGATGAAGATGATGACAGGCATGAACTCATCGAAGATGGCACAGATGGCCGCAGCAATGAAGATGCGAGGTGGCATGCCGAAGTTCTAGAAACTAAGAAAACAATAAGATACCTAAATTTATTATTACTATGGCATTTGGACAATGGATTAGCAACCTGGTAGGAATCTTCGAAGAAGGACCTATGAAGGATTTGACAGAAGAGGTGGCAAGAGCCTCTAAGTCGAAGAAAGCAGCAGAAGAGGTGATAATCACCGACGAGTTCCGACAGACGTTCAACGTCGATTCTCCGGTTCGTGAGAATGTGAAGAACAGTTTCCTGTTTTCGATGTTGCTCATGGCTTCACACATCGTACTGGCCGACGGCAAGGTAGAGCCTGAGGAGTACAAGTTTCTGGGAAGATTCCTGCGTATCAACTTCGGTAAGGAAGCTGAGCAGGAAGGAATGGAAGTGGTGAAGAAAATCATTGCCAAACGTGCCGAGATGGAAGCCCGTAAACCTATGGCCTTCCTGCAGATGATAGGCGATTGTGGCAATCAGATAGCACAGTCGCTTAGCGAAGATCTGCGTTACCAGATGCTTAGTATGCTGGCTCTTATCGTAAAGAGCGACGACAACGTGACAGATACCGAGGTAGAGGCGCTGAAAGAGGTGGCCATCTACATCGGGCTGAAAGCCACGGACGTAGACACACTGATGCACCTGGATGCCCAGAAAACCCAAGATGCCAAAGATGAATGGCAGTGGATAAAACAAAACTAAATATATGCAATTAATTGACGGTAAAGCAACAGCTGCGGCAATCAAAGCCGAAATAGCTGAGGAGGTAAAAGAGATTGTAGCCAAGGGTGGCAAACAACCACATCTGGCCGCCATATTGGTGGGTCATGATGGTGGCTCGGAGACTTATGTAAAAAACAAGGTGCTGGCCTGCGAGGCTTGCGGCTTTAAGAGTACTCTGATCCGATTCGAGGACGACATCACCGAAGAGGAGCTGCTGGCGTGTGTAGACAAGCTGAACAAGGACGACGATGTGGATGGTTTCATCGTACAGTTGCCCTTGCCTAAGCACATCGACGAACAGAAGATAATCGAGGCTATCGACTATCGCAAGGATGTAGACGGCTTTCATCCCATCAACGTGGGACGTATGGCTATCGGTCTGCCTTGCTTCATCTCGGCCACACCTCTGGGTATCATCACACTGCTGAAGCGATACGGCATAGAGACCAGCGGTAAGAAGTGTGTAATTCTGGGTAGAAGCAACATCGTGGGCAAGCCAATGGCACAGCTGATGATGCAGAAACAGTATGGCGACGCTACAGTGACTGTATGCCACTCGCGCTCGAAGACTCTGAAAGAGGAGTGCCGCGCTGCCGACATCATCATCGCTGCTATCGGACAGCCCGACTTCGTTACTGCCGACATGGTGAAGGATGGTGCAGTGATAGTAGACGTAGGTACCACACGTGTGCCCGACGCTACTCGCAAGAGCGGATTCAGACTGAACGGCGACGTGAAGTTTGACGAGGTAGCCGAGAAGTGTTCGTACATCACACCTGTACCAGGTGGAGTAGGACCTATGACCATCTGCTCGCTTATGAAGAATACCCTGGCCGCCGGCAAAAAAGAATATTATAAGTAAGGTTATGACGGCACAAGAGTATTACGAACAGGGCAATGCCTTTCGCAAAGAGTCGAAGTGGCACGAAGCCATCAACTGCTACATACAGGCTATCGAGCTTGATCCTGATAGCCCAGCTGTAGAAGCCAAACGTATGCTCGACGACATTATGGCCTACTATTGCAAAGATATGTATAATCCATAAACAAATACTGAATATGGCAAAAATGAAAGGCGCTATCGAGGTGAATACCGAGAGGTGTAAGGGATGCAGCCTCTGCATCATAGCTTGCCCTCAGAAGGTCATCGCCCTGGCCAACAAAGTTAATCTGCACGGCTACCCATACGTGGAAGCTGTCAACGAAGAAGCCTGCGTGGGCTGTGCTTCGTGCGGCATCGTATGCCCCGATGGTTGTATCACCGTGTATCGTAAAAAAGTGGAGGAGTAATTATGGCACAGGAAAAAGAAGTTGTATTGATGAAAGGCAACGAGGCAATCGCCCACGCTGCTATTCGATGCGGATGCGACGGCTATTTCGGCTATCCTATTACTCCGCAGAGTGAAGTGATTGAGACACTGGCTGAGCTGAAGCCTTGGGAGACTACCGGTATGCAGGTGGTTCAGGCCGAGAGTGAGCTGGCTAGTATCTACATGGTTTATGGTGCTGCCGGTGCAGGTAAGCGTGCCATGACATCTTCGAGTTCTCCTGGTATCGCACTGATGCAGGAGGGTATCACTTACATGGCTGGTGCCGAGGTGCCGGGTGTGTTTGTAAACGTGCAGCGCGGTGGTCCCGGTCTGGGTACTATCCAGCCTTCGCAGGGTGACTACTTCCAGGCTACCCGCGGTGGTGGTAACGGCGACTACAAGGTTATCGTACTGGCTCCATCATCTGTACAGGAGATGGCCGACTTCGTTGACCTGGCATTCGAGCTGGCATTTAAGTATCGCAACCCTGCCATGATTCTGAGCGACGGTGTGATCGGTCAGATGATGGAGAAGGTGGTTCTGCCTCCATTCAAGCCCCGTCGTACCGACGAGGAGGTTATCAAGCAGTGTCCTTGGGCTTCTACTGGTAAACCAAAGAACAGAGAGCGTGTGGTTATCACATCGCTTGAGCTGAAGCCAGAGATTATGGAGCAGCGCAACCTGGCTCTGCAGGAGAAGTATCGCAAGATTCAGGAGAACGAAGTACGCTTTGAGCAGCAGCAGATGGACGACGCCGACTATGCTATTGTAGCATTTGGTAGTGCCGCCCGTATCGCAGAAAAGAGCGTAGAGATAGCTCGTGAGCAGGGTATCAAGGTAGGACTGTTCCGCCCAATCACTCTGTTCCCATTCCCCGAGAAGCAGATAGCTGAACTGGCTAAGAAGGTAAAGGGTATCCTGGTGGCCGAGATCAACGCCGGACAGATGGTACAGGATGTACGTCTGGCAGTGAACGGTGCTGTGCCCGTAGAGCAGTTCGGACGTCTGGGTGGTATCGTGCCCGATCCCGAGGAAATTGTTAACGCACTTAAGAAGGTAATGTAAGATTATGGATAGAAATCAAATAGTTCAACCAGAGAACATCGTCTGCAAGAAGCCGACGCTGATGAACGACAACAATATGCACTATTGCCCTGGCTGTAGCCACGGCGTGGTACATAAGCTCATTGCCGAAGTCATCGAAGAGATGGGTATGGAAGACAAGACCGTAGGTGTTTCACCTGTTGGTTGTGCCGTCTTCGCGTACAATTATATAGATATCGACTGGCAGGAGGCTGCCCACGGTCGTGCTCCCGCACTGGCTACTGGTATCAAGCGCACATGGCCCGACCGACTGGTATTTACCTATCAGGGAGATGGCGACCTGGCTTGTATCGGTACCTGTGAGACCATCCACGCACTGAATCGTGGTGAGAATATCGTGATAATCTTCGTTAACAACGCTATCTACGGTATGACTGGTGGACAGATGGCTCCTACCACGCTGATTGGTCAGAAGACATCTACATGTCCTTACGGTCGTGATCCAGAGATTCACGGATACCCACTGAAGATGGCTGATATCGCTGCCGGACTTGAGGGTACTTGCTACGTAACACGTCAGAGTGTGGAGAGTGTTGCCTCTATCAACAAGGCAAAGAAGGCTCTGCGCAAGGCTTTCGAGGCTTCGATGGCCGGTAAGGGTTCTAGCCTGGTAGAGTTTGTATCAACCTGTAACAGCGGTTGGAAACTTTCGCCCGCTAAGGCTAACGAATGGATGAAGGAGAACATGTTCCCATTCTATCCAAAGGGGGACCTCAAGGACACAACTGATAAATAAAGAAGGATTTATGAAAAAGGAAATTATCATATCTGGTTTCGGAGGTCAGGGAGTACTCTCGATGGGTAAGATTCTGGCCTATAGTGGACTGATGGAGGATAAGGAGGTGACATGGATGCCTGCTTACGGTCCGGAGCAGCGTGGCGGTACAGCCAACGTGACTGTGATTGTGAGCGACGAGCGTATCTCTTCTCCAATCCTAAGTAAGTACGACATCGCCGTGGTGCTGAACCAGCCATCACTCGAGAAGTTTGAACCCAAAATCAAGCCCGGTGGCATTCTGATTTACGATGGCTTCGGTATCATCAACAAGCCTACACGTAAGGATATCACCGTGTATGAGATCAACGCTATGGACAAGGCTGCCGAGATGAAAAACGGTAAGGTGTTCAACATGATTGTGCTGGGCGGACTGCTCAAGGTGGCTCCTGTAGTGAGCGACAAGGGTGTGGAGAAAGCTCTCTTCAAAACACTGCCTGAGCGCCATCACGGACTGATTCCTCTGAACATGGAGGCTCTGAAGGAAGGTGCTAAGATTATCACCGAGGTTAAGTAAACAAATTCTTAATATTAACTCATTAAAATTTTGGAAAGTATGAAAAGTTTAAAGTCAATTGCTGTTGCACTTTGTGCAATGCTGGTGCTCGCTGGATGTAACATGAGTAACACAGCTAAGGGTACTATGATCGGTGCTGGTGGTGGTGCTGCCGTAGGTGCTGTAATCGGTGCTATCGCAGGTAACACTGCTGTTGGTGCTGCTATCGGTGGTGTAGTTGGTGCTGGTACAGGCGCTATCATCGGCCACAAGATGGACAAGGCTAAGAAGGAGGCCGAGGCTGTTAAGAATGCTCAGGTTGAGACTATCACCGACGCTAACGGTCTGGAGGCTATCAAGGTTACTTTCGATTCTGGTATTCTGTTTGCTACCAACAAGGCTGACTTGAATGCCACCTCGAAGGCTTCGCTTACACAGTTTGCTGAGGTACTGAAGGAGAACAAGGATATGGATATCGCTATCTTCGGTCATACCGACAATACTGGTACCGACGCTGTAAACAATCCTCTGTCAAAGAACCGCGCTCAGAGCGTATCTAAGTTCTTGAAGTCACAGGGTGTTGCTTCTTCACAGATCAAGACTATCGACGGTCAGGGCTCTAAGAATCCTGTTGCCGATAACTCTACTGCCGAGGGTCGTAAGCAGAACCGTCGTGTAGAGGTTTACATGTATGCTTCTGAGCAGATGATTAAGGAAGCTAACGCTGAAGCTGCCAAGAAGTAAGCGATGAGCTTTATCTGGAAAAAATTGCGTGCCATCATACGCTGGACAGTGGTAGCCTTCCTAGGCTCCACTATCTTAGCGGTGGTGGCACTTAGATTTCTGCCGGTGTACTTTACTCCGCTGATGTTCATCCGTTGTTCTGAACAGTTGGCCGAGGGTAAGAGTCTGAAGATGAAACACCATTGGGTGCCGCTTAACAAGATTTCGCCTAGTCTGCCGATGGCGGTAATGGCTAGCGAGGATGCCAAGTTTCTGAAGCACCATGGGTTTGATTATCAGGCTATAGAGCACGCGGCTGAACGAAACCGTAAGCATCCTGAGAAACGCAAACTGGGTGCATCTACGATATCGCAACAAACGGCCAAGAATGTTTTCCTGTGGCCTGGACGTTCGTGGGTGCGCAAGGGATTTGAGGTGTATTTTACTGCGCTGATAGAGCTGATGTGGCCCAAGGAGAGGATTATGGAGGTGTATCTTAACTCGATTGAGATGGGCGACGGCATATATGGAGCCGACGCTGTGGCCGAGGAACACTTCGGCACAGATGCACAGAATCTTACCAAGGCACAATGTGCATTGATAGCGGCTACACTTCCAAATCCAAGGAAGTTCTCGAGCAAGAATCCATCGGCCTATATGCGTAAGCGTCAGGCTAGGATAATGCGCGAGATGAAGTACGTAGACAAGTTGACTAAGGATTAAGCCCTAAGTTCCCAAAAGGCGACAGCGGCTGCTGCTGCCACATTGAGCGAGTCGACCTGGTGCGACATAGGTATGCGCACGGTAAAATCGGCATCGGCGATGGTTTGTTTCGGCAGGCCATCGCCTTCTGTTCCCATAATAAATGCCAGACGCTGTTGCTCCTTTAGTATAGGGGCATCGAGCGATATCGACTTATCAGTAAGAGCCATAGCTGCGGTGCGATAGCCTAGTTGGCGTAAGGTCTCGTAGCTGTCGAGCCATGTCCAGGGCACAAGGAATACCGATCCCATAGATACTCGTACGGCACGACGGTTAAGCGGGTCGCAACTGCTGCGGGTAAGCAATACTGCATCTATACCAAGTGCTGCAGCACTACGGAAGATAGCTCCGATATTGGTAGTATCAACCACGCCGTCGATAACAACTATGCGGTGTTTCTTATCGGCCGGAATACGGGCTAGTACATCGGAAACCGACTGTTCGGCAGGACGACGCATAGCGCAGAGTACGCCGCGGGTTAGGGTATAGCCGGTGAGTTGGGCCAGTAGTTCGCGGTCGCCGGTATATACTGGTATATCGGCAGGGCAAGCAGCTATTATGTCGGCAGCATCGCCGGTGATATGACGGCGTTCACATAACAGGGCCTGTGGCTGATATCCAGCCTGAAGGGCCACACGGATAACCTTAGGACTCTCTGCGATGAAAAGTCCTTTTTCTGCATCAAGTTTATTACGGAGCTGAGCCTCGGTGAGTGCACTAAATACCTCTATTTCAGGCTCTTGTAGCGAATGTATTTCAGTAATCATTTAGTATAGAAGTCAATTAATCGTTCGAGCCATTGCTGGCAAACCATACAGAATTCGGGTTCCTCGTTGGTGCGCATACGGCAGTTCTCGTATCCGCGCCAAACACCCTTGCTAAGGTATCCGCCGCCCTCGATGAAACCGGCTTTTCCTTCGCGAATCAGATTCTCCCATTTGCCGGTGAAATCGTGCTTTGTGGTGAGATTAGGCTCCCAAGGCTCGGTATCTGCAAAGTACATCGGATCGTCATCGCCATAGGGATACTCGTCGCCAAGTCCTCCGAAGGAGTGTCCGAACTCGTGTACTACCACGGGACGGAAATTAGGTCCGTGGGTATAGGTGAGGTTATAGGAATTATAGATTCCACCGCCACCATAATGGTCTGTGTTTACCAATACTATAATATGTTCGTAAGGAGTGCCTGCCAACACATCGTGCAGCCGCTTAAGGTGCAGCGTTGTTAAATATCGGTCGCTATAGAATGTGTCGAAATGCGAGCCCAATGCTGTATTCTGCCAAATACCTTTGCTAGGCTGACTGGTGCCGCTATCTACAGATGGCGATTCTACGGCCACAATGTTGAATCTATCCTTGAGATGCTTAAACGGTTCGTGCAGAAACAGCGACTCGATAGCTATACGGCAATCCTCAAGATAAGTTGCCATTTCATCGCTGCGATAGCCTTCAGACACAAATGCAATGTGGATGCAGCGTGACGTATCGGCGGCCTGAAGCAACGTGCGGTATGGCGTAGTAGCGATAGCATCGGTCTTGCGGATTAGGATGTCCTTAGGATCGACGCGATGAGTCATCGAAGCTACTGTACGCATGTGGTAATCGTAGAGTTCTATGGTAATATCGACTGGCTGTTTGGGAAATGGAACCAGAAAAACATTCTCGAAAGATTTCTGTGTTCGCTTGGCTTCATCAGTAGCGATCCACTCCTGAAACAGGGTAGAGAACGAGTTGCGATAGATAGTATCGCTGCTTGCTGTAGAACGTACGATGACCTGCCCATTGCCGGTGAGTGGTACTTCGGCCAGGTGCTGGCGTTTACCGTACCATCGCGGCATAGATACAAGTTCATCAAGATATATGTTCTGTTGGGTGTTGTTGCCTGCAAATATATAGTCGAGTCGCAATGTGCGATCTTCGAAATAATCGGCAAATTGCTGAGCATGAATGCTTATTGCGGTAATCAGTAAGCTGCTGATTATTAAGTACTTCTTCATAATTCGTTAATTAAATCCTTGATATAATTGCGCTCCCAATCACGAAGATGATAGCGCACGTCGTCGTATTGCATCAGGTCTAGGTCGAGTGTTACTATCCCGTCCTCATTATGTGTGCGGCCCTGGCGTTTCTCGTGTTCCTTAAGTACCTCACTAAGTAGTTCGGGACCTAAGGCTGTGCTTCCTTCGCATAGTTGGTTTAGGTAGGGCTCTTTACGCAATGAGTTTACTGGCTCGGTGTAGATGGCCCGAGTAAAACGCACCTCGGTGAGCAACTGGGTGAGTTGTTCGCGTGCAGCCTCAAGATTAGCCTCTTGATTGATGTTTGAAGCCAGGCTGATGATGATGTGATGTAACCTTTGTGTCATAACGAATGCAAAGGTACGAATAAGCGAGCAAAAATCCAAATGATTTTGAAAAAAATCCGTATGAATGGACATTAATAGAAAAATATTCAGTATCTTTGCAACGTCAATATATATAATAAGGTGTAGTAAACTATCAAAAGATGTCGAAAACTGATATGTTGAGTTGACAAAATGAAAGAAAAACGGGAATTATTGTGAATTTCTGCTTAAATATTTGGTAGAATGAAATAAAAAGTGTAATTTCGCAGCGCCAAATTAAAGAAAAGAAGGCAAAAGAACAAAATAGAATTTTAAACCATTTAAAAAATAAACAATCAAATGAAGAAGTACAACTTTAACGCAGGTCCATCGATGCTTCCACGCGAGGTAATCGAAAAGACTGCTCAGCAGTGTCTTGATTTTAACGGCTCAGGTCTCTCACTGATGGAGATCAGCCATCGTGCAAAGGACTTTCAGCCTGTAGTTGACGAGGCTGTAGCTCTCGTAAAGGAACTCCTTAACGTTCCTGAGGGTTACTCAGTGATTTTCCTTGGTGGTGGTGCCAGTCTGGAGTTCTGTATGATTCCTTATAACTTCCTGATTAAGAAGGCTGCTTACCTGAACACTGGTGTTTGGGCTAAGAAGGCTATGAAGGAAGCTAAGCTTTTCGGTGAGGTAGTAGAGGTGGCTTCTTCGGCCGATGCTAACTATACCTTCATCCCTAAGGATTGGACAGTTCCTGCTGATGCTGACTATCTGCACATCACAACAAATAATACTATTTATGGTACAGAGATTCGTAAGGACCTCGACGTTCCCGTACGTCTGATTGCTGATATGTCATCTGATATCTTCAGCCGTCCTGTTGACGTTGCTAAGTATGATGCTATCTACGCTGGTGCACAGAAGAATCTGGCTATGGCCGGTGTAACCATTGTTATCGTTAAGGACGATGCTCTGGGCAAGGCTCCACGCGAGATTCCAACAATGCTCGACTATCGTACACACGTAGACAAGGGTTCTATGTTCAATACTCCTCCTGTAGTTCCTATCTACAGCGCTCTCGAGAATCTGCGCTGGATCAAGAAGATGGGTGGTGTAGAAGCTATGGACAAGCTGGCTCAGCAGCGTGCTGAGATCGTTTATGGCGAGATCGACCGCAACAAGATGTTCAAGGGTACAGCTCAGGCTGAGGACCGTTCACTGATGAACATCTGCTTCGTTATGGCTGATGAGTACAAGGAGCTTGAGAAGGACTTCCTAGACTTCGCTGTATCAAAGGGTATGGTTGGTGTTAAGGGTCACCGCAGTGTTGGTGGTTTCCGTGCATCTTGCTACAACGCCCAGACTATCGAGGGCTGCAACGCTCTGGTAGCTTGCATGAAGGAGTTCGAGGCCAATCACTAATTAATAAGGTATTATGAAAGTATTAGTTGCAACAGAGAAGCCATTTGCAGCAGCTGCTGTTAATGGTATCAAGGCAGAGATTGAGGCAGCCGGCAATGAGCTGGTATTGCTCGAGAAATATACAGAGAAGGCTCAGTTCCTGGCAGCAGTTGCTGATGCTGATGCGCTGATTATCCGTAGTGATAAGGTTGACGCTGAGGTGCTGGAAGCTGCTAAGCAGTTGAAGATTGTGGTTCGTGCCGGTGCTGGTTACGACAACATCGATCTGGCTGCAGCCACAGCTCACAACGTAGTAGCTGAGAACACACCTGGTCAGAACTCAAACGCAGTTGCTGAGTTGGTATTTGGTCTGCTCGTTATGGCCGTTCGTGGTTTCTACAACGGTAAGAGCGGTAGCGAGTTGCTTGGTAAGAAGCTTGGTATTCTGGCTTTCGGTAACGTAGGTCGCAATGTAGCTCGCATCGCTAAGGGCTTCGGTATGGAGGTTTATGCTTACGATGCATTCTGCCCAGCAGAGGTTATCGAGGCAGCTGGCGTACACGCCGTAGCTAATCAGGATGCTCTGTTCGAGACATGCGATGTAGTATCTCTGCACATCCCAGCAACACCTGAGACCAAGCAGAGCATCAATGCTGCTCTGGTAGGCAAGATGAAGAAAGGTGGCGTGCTGGTTAACACAGCCCGTAAGGAGGTTATCAACGAGCCTGAGCTGATTAAGCTGATGGCAGAGCGTGAGGACCTGAAGTTTGTGACCGACATCATGCCTGATGCTAATGACGAGTTCGCTAAGTTCGAGGGTCGCTACTTCTCAACTCCTAAGAAGATGGGTGCTCAGACAGCCGAGGCTAACATCAATGCCGGTATCGCTGCTGCTAAGCAGATCAACGCATTCTTCAAGGACGGAGATACAAAGTTCCAGGTGAACAAGTAATTATTGCAAACATATGGTGCACAGGAGGGTTTAACCCTACTTGTGCACTATTGTGTTTTAAAAGTTATAAATATTAATCATGGCTATTATTAAACCATTCAAGGGTATTCGCCCCCCAAAAGATCTTGTAGAACAAGTAGAGAGCCGTCCTTATGACGTGCTTGATAGCGAAGAGGCGAGGGCAGAGGCTGGTGATAATGAGAAGAGCCTCTATCACATTATCAAACCTGAGATCGACTTCCCTGTAGGCACATCTGAGTATGATCCTCGTGTATATGAGAAGGCTGCCGAGAACTTCCAGAAGTTCCAGGATAAGGGTTGGCTGGTGCAGGATGCTACTGAACATTACTACATCTATGCTCAGACCATGAACGGCAAGACTCAGTACGGATTGGTAGTTGGTGCTTATGTAGATGACTACATGAAGGGCAATATCAAGAAGCATGAGCTTACTCGTCGTGATAAGGAAGAGGACCGCATGAAGCATGTTCGTGTAAACAATGCTAACATCGAGCCAGTATTCTTTGCTTATCCTGACAACGCTGTGCTGAACGAGCTTATTATGCGTTATGCAGCTACAGAGCCAGAATATGATTTCATTGCCCCAATCGATGGTTTCCGCCATCAGTTCTGGGTAATCAATGATGATAAGGATATGCAGACTATCACAGATCAGTTTGCAAAGATGCCATCGCTGTATATCGCCGATGGTCACCATCGTAGTGCTGCAGCAGCTCTGGTAGGTGCCGAGAAGCAGAAGCAGAATCCTAACCACAATGGTACTGAGGAGTATAACTACTTTATGGCTGTTTGCTTCCAGGCTTCGCAGTTGACCATCCTGGATTACAACCGTGTAGTAAAGGATCTGAATGGTCTTTCATCAGAGGAGTTCCTTGCATCGCTGCAGGTAAACTTCGAGGTAGAAGATAAGGGCACTGAGATTTATAAGCCTCAGCAGTTGCATGAGTTCTCACTCTATCTGGACCAGCACTGGTACAGTCTGAAGGCTAAGGAGGGAACATACGACAATACCGACCCAATTGGTGTGCTGGATGTAGATATCTCTAGCCGTCTGATTCTGGACGAGATCCTTAATATCGGCGATTTGCGCTCATCACAGCGTATCGACTTTGTTGGCGGTCTGCGTGGTCTTGGCGAACTGAAGCGTCGTGTTGACTCTGGCGAGATGCGTGCTGCTTTGGCTCTGTATCCAGTATCTATGCAGCAGATTATGGATATCGCCGACAGCGGTAAGATTATGCCTCCTAAGGCTACTTGGTTTGAGCCTAAGTTGCGCTCAGGACTTGTAATCCATAAATTGAGCTAAGCCGATGAAGACAAAGCATATTCAATATCAGACTCAAGGCACATGCTCCCAGCTTATAGATGTGACTGCCGATGAGAACAATGTGATACAGCAAGTGTTCTTCCTTGGTGGTTGCAACGGCAATCTGCAAGGCATCAGTCAGTTGGTTCGTGGTCAGAAAATAGATGATGTGATACCTAAGATTAACGGCATCCGTTGTGGAGCCAAAGGTACATCGTGCCCCGATCAGCTATGTAGGGCTCTTGAGCAACTTAAGAATGCTCCCCTTGAGGATTAAGCATAAAAAGAAATAAGGTTTCGAAATACATCGAAACCTTATTCTTTTCTTTGCGGAGAGTGAGGGATTCAAACCCCCGATACCCGAAAGGGGTATACCGGATTTCGAGTCCAGCGCGATCGATCACTCTGCCAACTCTCCAGTTGCTTTCGTTTTCACGTTTGCGGGTGCAAAGGTAATGCTTTTTTAGGAAACCACCAAACATTTTTTGCGGAAAATACGATTTTTATTCGAACGACAACTTTGATAGGCGATTACGTAGTTGTTCAGCCTCTGATTTACGGATGCTAAGCTTGATTTCGCAAGTGTTATCATAGGTCTGCGAAACAATGCGAGGTTGCATCTCTTTTACTATTCGCATCACATCGTTCATCATCGGATAAGCAAACTGATAGGTAATGATTTCTTCAACCTGTCGAGTTTCTATCTCCGAGTGAGCGATAGCATCGGCAGCAGCTTCGCGATAGGCAACTATCAGTCCACTAGTGCCAAGATTCACTCCGCCATAGTACCTAACTACAACGATAAGAATGTCAGTTAGTTCGTTTGAATTTATTTGTCCGAGTATCGGTTTGCCTGCAGTGCTGGATGGTTCACCATCATCGTTGGCTCTAAACTCCAAACGCTCCGGACCAAGCATATATGCATAACAAACGTGGCGGGCATCATAATACTTCTTGCGATAGCCTGCTATCAGGTCTTTGATTTCATCAATCGTCTGCACATGATGAGCGAAGGCGAGGAACTTGCTACGCTTCTCGGTGTAGTAGCCCTCGCCTTCGGTCTTAAGTGTCTTATATTCGTCTAAGATCTCTGACATTTATTGAGATTTAGTTATTATACTCCTGCCAAGACTTAATCTTAACCTCATCCAGACTCATAGCGGTAAATGCCTCGATGAAGGCTTTGGCCAGACGAACATTAGTCATCAATGGGATGTTGTGATCGATAGCACCACGACGAATCTTATATCCATTGGTAAGCTCGCGGCTGGTGTGGTTCTTTGGAACATTGATAACCAGGCCAACCTTGTGCTGGCTGATAAGATCCATCACATTATTGTCGCCAGCCTCATCAGGCCATGCTACTGCTACTGCCTTAACACCATTGTCGTTGAAGAACTTAGCGGTACCAGCTGTAGCGTAGATGGTGTAACCTTTTTTAGCCAACTGCTGAGCAGGCTCAAGCAGACTTACCTTGCCCTTAGCACCACCTGACGAAATCAGTACGGCATCCTTAGGAATAGAGTAACCTGTAGCAATAAGCGAGTTGAGCAATGCCTCGTTCAGGTCGTCGCCCAAACAACCAACCTCACCGGTAGAACTCATGTCTACACCCAGTACAGGGTCGGCATTCTGCAGACGAGCAAATGAGAACTGACTAGCCTTAACACCGATGCGGTCGATATCAAACTCACTCTTATCTGGCTTCTGATAAGGAGCATCAAGCATAATCTTTGTTGCTGTCTCGATGAAGTTACGCTTCAGAATCTTTGATACAAATGGGAACGAACGAGATGCACGCAGGTTACACTCAATAACCTTAACCTCGCGATTCTTAGCCAGGAACTGGATATTGAATGGGCCGCTGATGTTAAGTTCGGCTGCAATCTTATGTGCAATCTTCTTGATTTGACGGATGGTAGAGAAGTAGATGTTCTGAGCTGGGAATACCATGGTAGCGTCGCCCGAGTGAACACCAGCATACTCTACGTGCTCAGAGATAGCATACTCGATTACTTCGCCCTTATCGGCTACAGCGTCGAACTCAATCTCCTTAGTCTCCGTCATAAACTTAGATACAACTACAGGGAACTCCTTAGATACCTCGGTAGCCATATTGAGGAAACGATGCAGTTCCTCTTCATCGTAGCAGACGTTCATCGCAGCACCCGAGAGTACATATGATGGACGAACCAATACAGGATAGCCTACTTTAGCAACGAAGTCCTTAACATCATCGAATGATGTCAGTGCCTGCCATGATGGCTGGTCGATACCAAGTTTGTCGAGCATAGCCGAGAACTTATCACGATTCTCTGCACGGTCAATGTCTACTGGAGATGTACCGAGTACAGGCACGCTTTGGCGATGCAACTTCATAGCCAGATTGTTTGGAATCTGACCACCTACTGATACAATTACACCGCGAGGCGACTCGAGGTCGATCACATCGAGTACACGCTCGAGTGATAGCTCATCGAAGTACAGACGGTCGCACATATCGTAGTCGGTAGATACTGTCTCAGGGTTGTAGTTGATCATGATTGACTTGTAACCCAACTTGCGGGCGGTGTTGATAGCATTTACCGAACACCAGTCGAACTCTACCGATGAACCGATGCGGTAAGCACCAGAGCCGAGTACTACTACAGACTTCTCGTTGTTATAATAATTAATATCGTGCGCGGGTACATATTTCTCTCCAGCGGTGTTGCCGAATGCTGGCACATGAGTGTATGTGAAGTAGAGATAGTTGGTAAGTTCTGGATGCTCAGAAGCTACTGTTGGTATGCGCTTAACTGATGGCATAATACCCTTCTGCTTACGATACTTACGAACTGCCAGGTTCTCCTTCTCCATATTTCCACCTTGTGGCTTCAGTACGAAGCGGGCTATTTGGAAATCGCTGAATCCACAACGCTTAACCTCAAGCAGTAGCTCATCGGGAAGTTCCTCAAGCTTGTTGTACTTCAGCAGTTCGTGCTTCAGGTCAACGATATGCTTCAGGCGCTCAAGGAACCAAACGTCAATCTTGGTTAGCTCCTCAATTCGCTCGATGGTGTAACCATCTTCCAGTGCCTGTGCGATAGCAAAGATACGTAGGTCGGTTGGGTTGGCCAGTTCTTCGTCCAGGTTGTCGAACTTAGTGTGGTCGTTGCCAACGAATCCGTGCATGCCTTGACCAATCATACGCAGTCCCTTCTGAATCATCTCTTCGAACGAACGACCGATTGACATAATCTCGCCGACCGACTTCATCGATGAACCAATCTGGCGGCTAACACCGGCAAACTTTGTCAAGTCCCAACGTGGAATCTTACAGATCATATAGTCGAGCTGTGGAGCAACGTATGCAGAACTTGTGGTACCCATCTCACCAATCTGGTCGAGTGTGTAACCCAAAGCAATCTTAGCAGCAACGAAGGCGAGGGGATAACCTGTGGCCTTAGATGCCAGTGCTGATGAACGAGAGAGACGAGCGTTGATCTCAATGATTCGATAATCGTTGGTCTCTGCGTTGAATGCGAACTGAATATTGCACTCGCCCACGATACCCAGGTGCTTTACACACTTGATGGTTATATCCTGAAGCATCTTGACCTGCTCTTCGCGGAGTGAGCATGTTGGAGCTACTACGATACTCTCACCGGTGTGGATACCTAGAGGGTCGAAGTTCTCCATCGAGGCCACAGTGAAGCAACGGTCGTTAGCATCGCGTATGCACTCAAACTCGATTTCCTTCCATCCTTTAAGGCTTTCTTCAACAAGAATCTGTGGAGCAAATGTAAATGCTGACTCAGCAAGTTCGATGAACTTCTTTTCGTCAGGACAGATACCTGAACCAAGACCTCCAAGTGCATAAGCCGAACGAATCATGATTGGGAATCCAATCTCATGAGCAGCCTTAAGTGCGTCTTCCATCGACTCTACGGCGTGAGATACAGGCACCTTCAGGTCAACCTCGCCCAGTTTCTTTACAAACAAGTCGCGGTCCTCTGTGTTCATGATAGCCTCAACACTAGTGCCGAGCACCTCAACACCATACTCCTTCAGTGTGCCATTAAGGTAAAGCTCTGTACCACAGTTAAGAGCAGTCTGTCCTCCGAATGCCAATAGTATTCCATCTGGACGTTCCTTCTTAATGATTTCGGTAACGAAGTGTGTATTTACAGGCTGGAAATACACCTTGTCTGCGATACCCTCGCTTGTTTGGATGGTTGCGATGTTAGGGTTTACGAGTACACTTTTGATGCCTTCCTCGCGAAGTGCCTTCAGAGCTTGAGAGCCAGAATAGTCAAACTCTCCTGCTTGTCCGATTTTCAAGGCACCCGATCCGAGCACCAACACCTTTTTCAGTTCTTTTTTCATATTCGTATTGGGTTTATTTTGAAGATTGCTTAATATCGTGTGCAAAGATACGAAGAATAATTGAAACATCCAAGAGTAAGCAATACGAAAAATGAAAAAAATGGGCTCATTTATTAAAAAATGAGCCCTAGTGATTGAAACGTTTATGAATATGCGATTTACTCGAAGTAGGTGATGGTTCGTGCTTCCTCCATTTCCTGTCCCATCATACTCATCTTGCGACTGATCCAGTTACCTTTGTCGTCGAACTTGTAGTCGGTTACGGGAATCTCAACATCCTGTCCCATCATGTTCATCTTTACGGTTTTAACCAGTCCATTCTCGTCGTAAACAAAAGATGTAGCAATATCCTGGCCCATGGCGCTGACGGTTTGCTTTACCATCTTACCATCCTCCCAGGTAAACTTAACCTCAGCCTCCTGGCCCTGCACGCTCATTTTAGCGCTCTGAATGTAGCCATTCTCATCGTACTTGGCATCGCTCATACCTTCCGACTGCATTTTGCCGTCTTGGGTAAAGTTGGTGGTACGTGGCATACCCATTACGGATGTGCTGATTGATTTTACGGCGCCTTTTGCGTGATTAGCTTCAACGTCGTGGAATACTGTCTGTGCCTGCATTGCAACTGTCATTGCCAGTGCAGCGATAATCATTGTTAGTTTCTTCATTTTTTAGAAAAGTTTTTTAATTTGGTTCTACATTATAGTTGATAATAACGGGGGCAAAGGTATAACTTTTTTTCGAAACAACCAAATTAATTCAGATTTTATTTGTATCTTTGCACGTGCAATACAAGAAAGGATTTACAATGAATACCGATATATTAAGTCAACTAAATGATAGTCAGCGAGTTGCGGTAGAATACTGCGATGGCGCCAGTTTGGTGATTGCTGGTGCTGGTTCGGGCAAGACACGCGTGCTGACGTATAAGATAGCCTGGCTGTTGGAGCAAGGTATGAAGCCCTGGCAGATACTGGCGCTTACTTTTACCAACAAGGCTGCGCGCGAGATGAAGGACCGTATTGGTCGGCTGGTAGGCGAGGAGCAGGCCAGATATCTCCAAATGGGCACATTCCACAGTGTGTTTGCTCGCATATTGCGCGCCGAAGCCGACAAGATAGGATTTAATGCCAATTTTACCATCTACGATCAGACCGATGCCCGTTCTTTGGTAAAGACTATCATTAAGGAGATGGGGCTTGACGATAAGGTTTACAAACCCTCATCGGTTGCCGATCGTATATCGATGGCCAAGAACCATCTGCTATTACCTCAGGCATATCAGCAGAGTGCCTGGGCAGCTGATGATGCCAGTCAGAAGCGTCCGCAGGTTGCTAATATATATATAAGGTACGCGGAAAGATGCCGCCAGGCTAATGCTATGGACTTCGACGATCTGCTGGTTCAGACATGGGTATTGTTCCAGAAACACGAAGATATACGTCAGAAGTATGTAGACAAGTTTCAATTTGTATTGGTAGATGAGTACCAGGATACTAACTTTGCACAGCAGTCGATAGTATATCAGCTGACTAAAGAGCGCCAGAAGGTTTGTGTCGTTGGCGATGATGCGCAGAGTATCTACTCGTTCCGTGGTGCAAATATCGATAATATTCTGAATTTCCAGAGTCAGTATAATGATGCCAAACTCTTTAAACTTGAGCAGAATTATCGCTCAACACAGCTTATAGTACAGGCTGCCAACTCGTTGATTCGTCGCAACGAACGACAAATTCCTAAGAATGTTTTTTCGAAGAATGAACATGGTGAGCGACTAAAACTTAAACCCGCTTATAGCGATCGCGAAGAGGCGATGATAGTTAGTCAAGATATTAAGCGGATTAAGCGACAAGACAACTGCAACTGGAGCGATTTTGCTATTCTATATCGAACTAATTCTCAGAGTCGTAGTTTTGAGGAACAACTGCGTAAAGATGGCATACCATATCGTATCTACGGTGGACTTAGTTTCTATCAGCGTAAGGAAATTAAGGATGTAATTGCATACTTCCGACTGATAGCAAATCCCAACGATGAAGAAGCATTCAAGCGAATAGTAAACTATCCAGCCCGTGGAATTGGCGATACAACGGTTGGCAAGATTATCCAGACAGCTCAGCAGTATGGTGTAAGTTTGTGGCAGGTCATCAAGGAGCCGGTGCTCTTCCCGATGGATGTGAGTAAGGGCACTATGACTAAGATACAGAATTTCCGAGAGTTGATTGAGGGCTGGATAGGTAGACTGCAGACAGAAGATGCCTATACACTTGGTCATGACATCATTATGAATTCGGGCATAAGCAAGGATATTTATAGCGGGCGTAATCCAGAGGATATATCTCGTCAGGAGAACTTAGAAGAGTTCCTGAGTGGTATGCAGGATTTCGTAGAGAGTCGCCGCGAGGAAGATATGGGCGATGAGGTCTATCTGCCAGATTTCCTTCAGGAAGTAGCCCTGCTCACCGACCTGGATAGCGACAATGGCGATGAAAACGATAAGGTAGTGCTGATGACCATTCATTCAGCCAAAGGATTGGAATTCCCTACGGTATTCGTAGTTGGTCTCGAAGAGAATATTTTCCCGTCGCCGATGTGTACCAATTCATTGCGTGAACTCGAAGAAGAGCGCCGATTGCTATATGTAGCAATCACTCGAGCCGAGAAACACTGCATACTTACCTGTGCGCAGAACCGTTTCCGCTATGGACGTATGGAGTACGATACACCATCAAGATTTATTCGCGATATCGATCCAGAACTGCTCGAAGTACAAAGCGAAGCGGGTGGGGGTGATGCTCCATTCGGCTCGGCCAATCGCCAGGCCTATAATCGTTATGATGGCGGTGCGTACGGCACAGGAAAAACTGGTGGTTATAGCCGTAGTAGCCGATTTGACAGCGAAGGTCCTGAGTGGATGCAGAATCCACGTCCGGTAGCTTCGCAGTTTAAAGCCGACCCGAAACCACGTGCTGTGGCACCCCGTCAGCCTGAGAAACCTGTCAATCCATTCGGAGCAAACTTCAAGCGTGTATATAATGCCGTTGCTCCACGCCCAATGGCAACCGATCCGAGCCCCAGCGAATTGCACGAGGGTACGCGCATAGAGCATCAGCGTTTTGGTATCGGAACGGTTGTTCGTATCGAAGGCACCGGTGAGAATACCAAGGCCACAGTCGAATTCCGCAATGCAGGTACAAAACAACTATTGCTTAAGTTTGCAAAATTCAAGATTATAGGATAAAAAATTAGAGCGACTCGTCATCGGGTCGCTCTATTTGTCTTTTACCGGCTTTCGGCAGATGTTTCTTCTTTCGGATCCAGGCCGCTTTGCGTGCCTCGTAGTCCTCGTGATGCTTCTCTAGATATCCATCAGCCATAAGCACAAATCAGTCTTTAAACTTGGCGTAAATCACCTTTATTTCGATAGGATTGTTGGCACCACCAACCAGTTTTGTGCTCGACAATCCCATATTGTGCTGTACACTCGAAACGGTAGATGTTGTAGTGCCATAGCTGTTTGTTGTATATTTCAGAGTAGTCGAAATCGGTACCAGTACCACCTTGTTCCAATCTGGATGTTTTTCCGCCCAGTTAGGATCGCTCTTCAGTCCCTCTGCTTTCGCGCGTGCCATCAGTGTAATCAGGTTGCCGATATTGCTGAACGAGTAAGCATTTTGTGAACTGAGTGCCGAAGCATACGAACTCTTGTAGTCATACATCACCTGATTCTCGAAAAATGTATACAAGCTGTCCTTATGTACCATCAGCAGGTTTGCTGGTGCACCGATTCTGTACTTATTAGCAACCACATCCGAGTTCTCGCGCAAGAAGTTTACGCTTACCTGCAGCAGAGAGTCGTTGGCGTGAGCCGCTGTAATCTCATCGATAGGCAGGGTAACCTCGGTAAATATACCGGCAGGCGATTTGATGTAAGTACAGCTGTTATCATTTACCAACTGTTCCAAAGCATCGCGATCATTTATGATGTGCGAAGTCTGCATCACCTCTGGAGTAGTAGCCAGATAGATAGAAGTCTTGGTAGATGTACCGCTTTTATCAAAGTTATAGAAGATGTTAAATGAAATAGCAAATACATTTGCCATCACACCCATACCATCTGTAATCTCGAAGTTGAATCCAGGACAAACGTTGTGTACAAACCAGTATGAGTTCTGGAAGTATTCCGGATGATCGTAGTAAGAACGTATCACGTATGTACCATAGTTTTTATACGTCTTACCATCCTTAGCCTTATATGGCATGTTCATTGGTATGCGAATGCGGTCGTAATATCCGCTATCGGCCGATGTGCCTTGCTTACTGATATTCGTCTGCAGCGAAGCCAGAGCATCGCTAGAGTTGGTAAGGTCGCGCATAGAGAACATCTTGTTAACCTCCAAACCGCCATTACGAATATAACCGTTCTTCTTCAGGTCGAAGTTGCTATAGTGTGTATATGCCTTGTCAACAGGTTTGTCGAGTTCCGACATACGCATCTTCATTGAAGCAAGCGTATCACCATATGTGGTAGAGTATTTAATAAAAATCGAAATCTCGCATGAGTCGGCAATGACCTCACCATCTTCCTTGCTCAGCATCTCGTCGATGTTTGGCAGTGAGAATCCCTCAACCATGTTGAACTGAGCCATTATATCGCTCTTAACATACGAGTTTGTTTCGGGGTCTTTTACCATTCCGAAGTAGCGGTCTGGATTGTGAGTGTACACCGAGTCGGCAAGTATTGATCTCGATGTAGCATTGTATGTACCAGTAGAAAATACCAGTTTGTCGCTATCGCTAGTGATAGACGATCCGATATACTCGGTATCTTCGCTACAAGAAACCATTGCCATTGCGGTGACTGCAATCGCTGTAAACAATCTTAGTTTCATTATGAATGTATTATCTTAGTTCAATACTTATTCGTTCTCGGCAGGAAAGAGTGACTCGTAGAATGTCTCATAGGCATCAGCAAAGTCCTCGTTATATCCTAGCACGGGCACGTTCTTTGCTGCAGCAAAGTCAATCAGCGACTTCTCTACATCGGGATCAGCCTGTATTACGCCATCGCTGTAGTCGATAGCCAGCTTGTTAAGCTCGTCGAAGTCAAACTGTTCCTTATAGTCGCCCAGCAACTCAGCCTTAGCATCGCGGAACTCTACAAACTGCTTGAAGTCGCCAGCAAACTCATCCTTAAGAGTCTTGCTGAACAGCGATGTTACCACCTTTGTCTCTGCAAACGAAGGCTCATCGCGATACGCCGTCTTTACGTAGAAAGGTACCACGCTACTCATCCAACCCTGACAGTGGATGATATCAGGCACCCAGCGCAGCTTCTTAACAGTCTCCAGCACACCACGTGCAAAGAATATAGCTCTTTCGCCATTGTCCTCATACTCTACACCTGCTTCATCACGCTCAATCAGTCGCTTTCCAAAGTAGTCATCGTTGTCGATGAAGTATACCTGTACACGTGCAGACTGGATTGATGCAACCTTAATGATCAAGGGATGATCGGTGTCGTTAATGATAAGGTTCATACCCGAGAGTCGAATGACTTCGTGCAACTGACCGCGACGCTCATTGATATTGCCCCACTTTGGTGTGAAGGTACGAATCTCATGACTACGCTCCTGCATCACCTTTGGTAGGTCTTTTCCCATGAGCGACAATGCGTTGTCGGGTACATAAGGAGTAATCTCCTGATTGATAAATAATATCTTCTTCTTAGCCATCTTAGATGATTTTACCATGCAAAGGTACTAATTATTTTGCACAAAATCGCCAATCTGTGCTCGTTTTTAGCAAAAATTAGGCACTTTTGGGCCGTTTTTTTAGTTTCTTTTTCGCTTTTTACAATAAAAAGGTGTAAAATAGCACCTAAAGGTACCTTTGGATGAGTGCTACGAATCTTTCGCCATATTTGCCTTTTTTATGCTCTCCGATGCCCGAAATGTTTCCAAACTGGTCGAGCGATGTCGGTTTGATAGTTGCAAGCGAATGGAGTACTTTGTCGCTGAAAACGATGTAAGGTGGGAATCCTTCTTCCTCGGCGCATTGTTTCCTGAGTGCACGTAGTGCTTCAAACAGTTTCGGATCTTCGATACCAGTAGTGGGGGGCAAACCTGGGATAGTTATGGTAGGTATCTCCAGTCGCAGTTTTGGTTTCTTCTTCGGAGCCTCCTTTGCACTATGGTCGATAACGCACAGTTCGGCAGTCTTTCTGCCATACAGCACGTCTTCGCCTATTTCTGTCACTTTCACCTTGTTACCGTCGTTATAAGCTATCTCGATGTATCCCATCTGTAGCATCTGCAGCAGATAGTCGTTCCAGTCGTTCACACTTACATCTCTTCCGACACCGAACGTCTTCAGTTGGTCGTATCCGTGTTTTACGATGCTGGGCGAACGCATACCCTTTAGTATCTCAACGATAGTCGACACACGTATCTCCTCATTGCATCGTTTGGCAGCACTCAGCGCCATCTGCACATATTTTGTACCGTCAAATCGCTTTGGCGGATTCTCGCATACATCGCAGTTGTCGCAGTCGTGGTCAGTCTGTTCGCTGAAGTAGTTCAGCAGTATTCTGCGTCGACATACGTTCGATTCAGCATACTCCTGCATGCGTCTCAGCTTGTCCATATTTACGTCCTGCTGACCGCTTTGACGGGCAAATTCGGTCAGTTGTATAATGTCTGCCAGCGAGTAGAATAGCACTGTATCAGCAGGCGCACCATCACGGCCTGCACGGCCTATTTCCTGATAGAAACTCTCTATGCTTTTGGGCATATTATAATGTATCACCCAGCGCACATTGCTCTTGTCGATACCCATTCCGAATGCGATTGTAGCACATACCACAAGCAGCTGGTCGTTCTTAAACTGTTCCTGCGTCAAACTGCGCTCAACGTTCGACATACCAGCATGATACGCAGCTGCATTAATTCCTTTTTTGCGCAGATCGGCAGCCACCTTTTCGGTATTCTTTCTGCTCAGGCAGTAGATGATGCCTGCATCGTTTGGTCGTGCCTTGATAAAGTTTACTATGAAGTGCATCTTCTCGGCACTCTTATAACCACGTTTCACCGACAAACTGAGGTTGGGACGGTCGAAGCTTGAAACAAACTCGCGCGCGTTCTTTAGTTTTAATTGTTCGATAATATCGTGTCGTGTTATTTTGTCAGCTGTTGCCGTCAGTGCCATCATCGGTACATTCGGGAATTTTTCGCGCAGCACACCTAGCTGAGTATACTCAGGTCTGAAGTCGTGGCCCCATTGACTGATGCAGTGAGCCTCGTCGATAGCAAATAGCGAAATATTGAGATTCTTAAGCAGATAGTCCATTTCTAGCATCACTCTCTCTGGCGAAATGTATAAGAGCTTTATTTCTCCGTTGATGCATTTACGACGTATTACCGTCTCAATAGTAGGGTCGTTACCACTGTTCAGAGCCTCTGCTTCAATACCGTTTGCACGCAATGCCTCTACCTGGTCTTTCATCAGGCTGATTAGTGGTGAAATAACTATCGTAATTCCTGACAATGTGAGTGCCGGAATCTGATAGCATATACTCTTGCCACCGCCCGTTGGCATCAGCACCAAAGCGTCGTTTCCGCTTATCACGTGCCTGATTATTTCCTCTTGATTTTCTCGAAATGAATTATATCCAAAATATTGTCGTAAAACGCTTAAAATATCCATAAATAATTAAATTTTCGGCAAAGGTAATGCTTTTTTTGCAATTTTTCTGCATTTTTCATTGCTAATTCAAAAAAACTTTCTAACTTTGCAACATATTAAAAATACAAAAGGCAAAATGGCAAAGTACAACATTACAGAAAAAAAGGAAAAAGAGGCCGCTTACAGAAGTTTGGTAAGCCCCAAGATGATGGATGAGATGCAGGAAAAAATCATGAACATCATCGTGATGCAGAAGAAGTACCGTGACAAGGATTACTCTGCTAAGAAACTCGCCGAAGATTTAGGCACTAATACCCGCTACATTTCAGCAGTCGTTAATGTACGTTTCCATATGAACTATACTTCGTTTGTTAATAAGTACAGAATCGACGAAGCTATGACAATCCTCGTAGACAAGCGTTATCAGGATCTTCGTATGGAAGAGGTAAGCGATATGGTAGGTTTTGCTAACCGTCAGTCGTTCTACGCTTCGTTCTTCAGAGTGATGGGTATGACCCCACGCGATTATCGTATGGAGCACCTTAAGCAGCATCCTTCTATGCAGAAGGTAGAGAAGCCTAAGGCTAAGCCTGGTCGCAAGCCCAAGAAGGCAACTGCAAAGAAGACTACAGCTAAGAAGACCACAGCAAAGAAGTCAACAACTAAGAAGGAGAGCAAGTAATCAGTGAAATTCAACTATCAAGATGAGCGTTTTGCCGACTTGCAAATGCTCAGGTATCGTTTGAACGGATTTGAAAAGCTTTCACTACAGCAGAAGACGCTGGTATATTACCTTTCGAAGGCAACACTGTTTGGACGAGACATAACATTCGATCAGTTCGGTAAATACAACCTCCGCATCCGCAAGATGTTGGAGGTTGTATATGTTGATATGAATATATCGCACGATACCGATGAATTCAAAGCTTTAGAGGTATATCTTAAGCGAGTATGGTTTTCTAGCGGCATTCATCACCACTATGGTTGCGAGAAGTTTAAGCCGGGGTTCACGGCCGACTATTTGCGCGATGTGCTACATCAGGTCGACGCTTGCAAGTTGCCGTTGAAATCTGGCGAAACCGTCGATGAAATGTGCGATGAGCTGTTCCCCGTCATCTTTGATGAACTGGTGATGCCTAAGCGCGTAAACCAGGCCGATGGCGACGACTTGATACTTACATCAGCGTGCAATTTCTACGATGGTGTTACCCAGGCCGAAGCCGAAGCATTCTACGAGCAGCAGAAACAGACCGAAAAGACTCCTGATACACCACCTTCTTATGGCTTGAACTCTACTCTGGTTAAAGAGGATGGGGTGGTAAAGGAACTGGTATGGAAAGCCGATGGCAAGTACTCTAATGCCATACACCATATTATATATTGGTTGGACAAGGCGCTAGGCGTGGCCGAGAATGAACAGCAAAAGAAAGTAATATCTACATTGATAAGTTATTATAAATCAGGAGATTTACAGAAGTTCAATGAATATTCTATTGAATGGCTTAAAGAGCACGATTCTGCTATCGATTTCATCAATGGTTTCATCGAGGTCTACGGCGATCCACTTGGACTCAAGGGTTCTTGGGAAGGTCTGGTAGAATATATTGATGAAGAAGCCACTCACCGCACTCAGACCATCAGTAAGAATGCCCAGTGGTTCGAGGATCATTCACCTGTCGATCCACGATTCCGCAAGCCTGTAGTCAAGGGTGTGTCGGCCAATGTCATATGTGCAGCCATGCTTGGTGGCGACGAATATCCAGCCACCGCCATTGGCATCAATCTGCCTAATGCCGACTGGATACGCGCTCAGTACGGCAGCAAGAGCATCACCATCAGCAATATCACCGATGCTTACAACAAGGCCTCTAAAGGCAGTGGTTTCAAAGAGGAGTTTGTTATCGATCAGGAAACCATGGCACTTATAGATAAGTACGGTGATGTATGCGACGATCTGCATACCGACCTGCACGAGTGTCTGGGTCATGGTAGCGGCCAACTGCTTCCTGGCGTTGATCCTGATTCGCTCAAGGCTTACAGCAGCACGATAGAAGAGGCGAGAGCCGACCTGTTCGGACTGTATTACATTGCCGATAAAAAGCTGGTTGAACTTGGTCTTGTGCCCGATGAAAAGGCCTATCAGTCACAGTATTACACCTATATGATGAACGGCCTTATGACTCAGCTCATCCGCATTACACCGGGCAATCAACTCGAAGAGGCTCACATGCGTAACCGTGCACTGATAGCACATTGGTGTTATGAGAACGGTGATGCCATCAAACTGGTTAAGCGCGATGGTAAAACCTACGTTGAAATCACCGATTATGTTGAGCTGAGAGCCCTCATTGCCCGTCTGCTTGCCGAGATTCAGCGCATCAAGAGCGAAGGCGACTACGAGGCAGCACGCGCCCTTGTTGAACGTTATGCCGTTAAGGTAGATGCCGACCTGCATGCCGAGGTGCTCGAGCGATATAAGAAGCTGAACCTGGCACCGTACAAGGGATTTATCAATCCTCAGCTTTTGCCGGTTTACGATGAAAACGGTGAAATCAGCGATATTACCGCAAACTATGGCGAGAGTTATGCACACCAGATGCTGCGATATAGCGCAGAGTATGGCACGCTGATTTAGATTATACATTAAAGATTAAACATTCTTGGCAGAGCCAAGCGGCAAAGCCGAGCGAAACATTATATATTTAATGGATTTAAACCAACAGATAAAAGAGATCAAGCAATCATTCCGTCTGATGATGGACGGGATGGTTGCTACCTCTATGCGCCAGAAGGGCGTTGACTATAAACTTAATTGGGGTGCCACACTGCCAAGGTTAAGAGATAAAGCAGAAGAACTGAAACAAATGTTTAATGTTTCATGTTTAACGTTTAATCAATACGATCTTGCCATAGCCCTGTGGAAGGAGAATGTGCGCGAATGTAAGATACTGGCCACAATGATAATGCCAGCCGACCAGATGCTGCCCGAGGTAGCTGATATCTGGATGGAGCAGACCGATGCTCAGGAGATAGCTGAGCAGGCTGCATTCAACCTCTACCAGTATCTGCCGTACGCTCCTGAGAAGGCATACACATGGATGGCGTCTGATAAGGAGTTGTATCAGCTTTGTGGATTCCATATCCTTTCACGACTGTTTATGAACGGTCAGGAGCCCAACGAGCGTGGCATTAACGAGTTCCTCGATCAGGCATTGGCAGCACTCCAGGGCGACAGTCTGATGGTTCGTAAGGCAGCCATGAATACCATGATGCGATTCTCAGAACTTGGATTAGTATACACTCGTCTTGCAAAAAGTGCATTAAAACAGGTTAATTTGGATTTTTTATAAATAATGTTTCTTTTATCTGCGAGAAAATGTGTACCTTTGTGCGGTTTTCGTGAGAGAGTCAGATGAAAGTAAGTGTAATAGCTGCCGCAGAAAGGCTTTTGGACAACTATCTTGAGATGAACAATCATCGCAAGACTCCTGAGCGTTATAGCATCCTCAGAGCCATCTACAGCATGAACGGTCACTTTACTATCGAAGAGCTTAAGGCACGATTGGCACATGACATGGATTTCCCTGTTAGCAGGGCCACACTTTACAACACGCTCAATCTGTTTCTTTCTCTTCGTCTGGTGGTTCGCCACCGTTTTCAGGGCTCTACCAAGTACGAGGCCTGCTACGACAGTCAGAGCCACTGCCACCAGATATGTTCGATGTGCGGCAAGGTCACTGAGATCAGGTCGGCCGAGATTATCGATGCAGTCGAAAATCTTCGACTCAAGCGTTTCCGCAAGGACGGCTTCGCCCTCTACATCTATGGCGTCTGTAGCACGTGCCAGGTCAAGATGACCAAACGCAAGAAGACAAGTAGAACAAAAAGTAACAATAAGAATACAACTGAAAAATGAACAAAGGTAAAGTTGATGTCCTGCTCGGTTTGCAGTGGGGCGATGAAGGTAAAGGTAAGGTGGTTGATGTTCTCACCCCTAAGTACGATGTAGTTGCCCGTTTCCAGGGTGGTCCTAACGCAGGCCATACTCTGGAATTTGAGGGACAGAAGTATGTACTTCGTTCTATCCCCTCAGGTATTTTCCAGGGCGATAAGGTTAACATTATCGGTAACGGTGTAGTTCTGGCTCCAGACCTGTTTATGGAGGAGGCCAAGGCTCTCGAGGCCAGTGGTCATAACCTGCGCAGCCGTCTGCACATCTCAAAGAAGGCCCATCTCATCATGCCTACCCATCGTGTACTCGATGCTGCATACGAGGCTCAGAAGGGTAAGGACAAGGTAGGTACTACCGGTAAGGGTATTGGTCCTACTTATACCGATAAGGTAAGTCGTACTGGTCTGCGCGTAGGCGATATCCTCGAGAACTTCGAGGAGAAGTATGCCAAGGCCAAGGCTCGCCACGAGTCTATCCTCAAGTCGCTCAACTTTGATTACGACATCACCGAGGTCGAGAAGAAGTGGCTCGAGGGTATCGAGTATCTTCGTCAGTTCCCGATCGTTGATTCAGAGCACGAGATCAACAACCTGCTCAAGAGCGGCAAGAGCGTACTTTGCGAGGGTGCTCAGGGCACTATGCTCGATGTTGACTTCGGTTCATATCCTTTCGTTACATCATCCAACACCATCTGCGCAGGTGCATGCACAGGTCTTGGTATCGGTCCCAACAAGATTGGCGATGTTTACGGTATCATGAAGGCTTACTGCACACGTGTAGGTGCAGGTCCATTCCCCACAGAGCTGTTCGACGAGACTGGCAAGAAGATTCGCGACCTGGGTCACGAGTACGGTGCTGTTACCGGTCGTGAGCGTCGTTGCGGTTGGATCGACCTCGTTGCACTTAAGTATTCTATCATGGTCAATGGTGTTACTCAGCTCATTATGATGAAGAGCGACGTGCTCGACGGCTTCGACACCATCAAGGCTTGCGTGGCTTATAAGCAGAACGGTCAGGAGATCGATTACTTCCCATACAACATCGAGGATGGTATCGAGCCTGTATATCAGGAGCTGCCAGGTTGGAAGACTGATATGACCAAGTTTACCAGCGAGGATCAGTTCCCTAAAGAGTTCAACGACTATATTAAATTCCTGGAGGCCCAGTTAGAGACTCCTATTAAGATTATCTCAATCGGTCCCGATCGCGACCAGACTATTGTGAGACATTAAACATTAAAGATTAAACATTAAACATTATATAAGCGCATTAGACATTAAACGTTATACATTGTTATGAAGGCTGATAATCAGATACTTATTGATTCTAAGTCGTTTGCTATAAGAATTATACGACTCTATAAATATCTTTCGGATATGAAAAAAGAGTTTGTACTTTCTAAGCAGATACTTAGAAGTGGGACAAGTATTGGAGCTAATATCAGCGAGAGTGTTTTTGCTCAAAGTCGTATGGACTTTGTTAGCAAAATGAGCATATCGTTAAAAGAAGCCAGTGAAACAAAGTATTGGCTTGATCTTCTGTATGAAACTGAATATATTAGCCAAGAGCAGTACGACTCAGTATCTGACGATCTTGGAAAAATTACAGGAACTTTAGTTAAGATTGTTAATACCACTAAGCAAAACAATGTTTAATGTTTAATGTTTAATGTTTAATAAAATATGAAACCAAGTATACCCAAAGGAACGCGCGACTTTTCGCCATTGGAGATGGCTAAGCGCAATTATATTTTCGACACTATCAAGCAGGTGTATCAGCTCTATGGCTTTCAGCAGATAGAGACCCCTGCCATGGAAACCCTCGGCACACTGATGGGCAAATATGGCGAAGAGGGCGACAAACTGCTGTTCAAGGTTCTCAACAGCGGTGACTATCTCTCAAAGGTTACACCCGAGGAGCTTGCCGAGCGCAACTCACTGCGCCTTGCTGCAAAACTCTGTGAGAAGGGACTTCGTTATGACCTGACTGTTCCCTTTGCCCGCTACGTGGTGATGCACCGCGAGGAGCTGCAGCTGCCATTCAAGCGCTACCAGATGCAGCCGGTATGGCGTGCTGACCGCCCACAGAAGGGCCGTTATCGCGAGTTCTGGCAGTTCGATGGCGACATCGTAGGTTCCGATTCACTGCTTAACGAGGTTGAGTTGATGCAGATCGTCGACACCGTATTCAGCCGTTTCGGCGTACGTGTGCAGATCAAGATCAACAACCGCAAGATCCTCACCGGTATCGCCGAGGTAATCGGTGCTGCCGAGAAGATTGTAGACATCACCGTAGCTATCGACAAGCTCGATAAGATAGGTATCGACAATGTCAATCAGGAGCTCCGCGAGGATGGTCTGAGCGACGAACAGATCGAGAAGCTTCAGCCCATCATCTCGCTCGAAGGCACCAACGATGAGAAACTGAATACCATTGCCAACGTACTGGCAACCAGCGAGATTGGTATTAAGGGCGTAGAGGAGACCCTTTTCATCCTCGATACACTGAAGTCGCTCGGACTTAAGAACGAGATACAGCTCGACCTTACACTGGCTCGTGGTCTTAACTACTACACCGGAGCCATCTTCGAGGTTAAGGCACTCGACGTTCAGATAGGTTCTATCACAGGTGGCGGTCGTTATGACAACCTCACTGGTATCTTCGGTATGCCAGGCATCTCTGGTGTAGGTATCAGCTTCGGTGTAGACCGTATCTTCGACGTGCTCAATGCACTCGACTGCTATCCCAAGGACGCTACCAACGGCACCCAGCTGCTGTTCATCAACTTTGGCGATAAGGAGACTGCTTACTGCCTGCCATTTGTAGCCAAGGCACGCCAGGCCGGCATCCGTACCGAGATCTTCCTTGATTCTACCAAGATGAAGAAGCAGATGTCGTATGCCAACGCCAAGCAGATACCATTCGTGGCACTGGCTGGCGAGAACGAGATGGCTGCAGGAAAGCTCACTCTGAAGAATATGGAGAGTGGCGAGCAGAGTCTTGTAACTATCGACGAAATCATTCAGACGATTCTCAAGTAATCGTTGATATAACTATCTAATCCCCCTCCGCAGTGTTGGAGGGGGATTTCTACTAAAACAATTAAAACAATGAAGAAACTATCGTTATTATTCCTTCTGGGCGGATTATTCCTTCTTACTGCGATGACCCCCGACAAGCATACCACCATCTTTGTGATAGGCGACTCTACTGCAGCCAACAAGGATACCACTGGTGGCAAGCAGGAGCGCGGGTGGGGCATGATGCTTCAGGAGTGCTTCGACGCCAACTATATTGTGGTAGATAATCACGCAGTGAACGGTCGCAGCTCTAAGAGCTTCATCGACGAAGGCCGATGGGATAAGGTGCTAGCAAAGATCAAGCCTGGCGACTATGTCATCATACAGTTTGGTCATAACGACGAGAAGCCACAGCCCGCACGCCACACCGAACCAGGTTCTACGTTCGATGATAATCTGGCCAAGTATGTGCGCGAGACTCGCGAACACGGCGGAATTCCTGTGCTGATGAATGCTGTGGCACGCCGCGACTTCTTTATTCAGACACCGGCTAACGATGACGACGAGAAGCTGCGCAACACCACCTTCAAGGATGGTGGCAATCGTAAGGAAGGCCCAACACTCAACGACACCCACGGGCTCTATCGTGTGGTGCCCATGGATGTGGCACACTACATGCATTGTCACTTTGTTGATGCCAACAAGATTACCAGCGATCTGGAGCAGAGTCTGGGCACCGAGGGTTCCAAGAAACTCCACATGTGGTTCCTGCCCGGCCAGGAGCCCAGCGAACCCCAGGGCAAGCAAGACAATACACATTATAATAAGTATGGTGCACGTGTGGTTGCCAATCTTTTGGCCGATGCACTCTGTGTAGAGATACCCGTGTTGAGCAAATATCGCACTAAATAGTGCAAAAATTGCACAAATTCAAAATAAATCCTGCAAAAAACTTGCGGGATTTATTTTTTATTCTTATATTTGCCGACGTAAGTATTTAAAACTAACAAACATTCATTATTAATAACTAAACAAATTACTGTTATGACAAAGAAGTTTATTTGTGCCGTATGTGGTTATATCTACGAAGGCGAGAATCCTCCTGAGAAGTGTCCAATCTGTAAGGCTCCTGCATCTAAGTTCTCTGAGCTTAAGGACGATGCCGATATGACTTATGCCACCGTTCATAAGATTGGTGATGGCAAGCCCGAGGGTGTATCAGACGAGATGATCAACGACCTGCGTGCACACTTCAATGGTGAGTGCGGCGAGGTAGGTATGTATCTGGCTATGGCCCGCCAGGCTGACCGCGAGGGTTATCCTGAGATTGCCGAGGCATTCAAGCGCTATGCATTCGAGGAGGCCGATCACGCTTCACGCTTTGCTGAGTTGCTGGGCGAGTGCGTATGGGACACCAAGACCAACCTGGAGAAGCGTGCTGCTGCCGAGGCAGGTGCTTGCGAGGATAAGTTCCGTATTGCCAAGAACGCTAAGGCTGCCGGTTTCGACGCTATCCACGACACTGTTCACGAGATGGCTAAGGACGAGGCTCGCCACGGTGCAGGCTTTGCCGGACTGCTCAAGCGCTATTTTGGCAAGTAAGCTACACAATAAATCAGAGATTTATCCGTTTTATCATTAGATGAAACGGATATTCTTTTTTCTCATAACGATACTTGCCTTTGTGGCATGTTCTGATGATGACACATTCTCGTCGTCATCCGGTTTGCGATTAGACTTCCCTGCCGACACCATCAAGCTCGACACGGTGTTCAGTCGCACAGCCTCGTCTACCTATTCATTCTGGGTGCATAATCGCAACAGCTCTGGCATCAGGATGCAGAGCGTACGCCTTAAGCGCGGCAACCAGACTGGTTTCCGTGTCAATGTCGACGGCATTTACCTCGACAATGCCAACGGTTCGCAGACCAATGAGATTGAGATACGCCGTAATGACAGTATCCTGGTGTTTGTAGAGATCACTCCCTACGAGGCCCACAGCGATGAGCCTGTGTCGATTACCGACCAGCTGGTGTTTCAGTCCGAGGGCGGCAGCGAGCAGAGCGTATGTCTGCAGGCATGGGCATGGGATGCAGTAAAGCTGTACTCGCCAGTAATCGAGACCGACTCGGTGATAGAGTCAGCCAAGCCATTGGTGATTTATGGCGATTTCACCGTTGCCGAGGGCGCACATCTCACCATCCGCAACACCACACTTTACTTCCACGATGCCTCCGGAATGAACGTCTACGGCACTCTGCAAACCGATAACTGCACCATGCGTGGCGACCGACTTGACCGTATGTTCTCATACCTGCCATACGACCGTGTGCCAGGGCAGTGGAAGGGTGTACGACTCTATGAAAGTTCAAGTGATAACATATTGATTAACACGCAGATACGAAATTCTCACGAAGGATTGATTTGTGATTCTGCAGCCATCGATTCTACCAGCTACCGACTGGTGATGCAGCAGTGCGTGGTACACAATACTCAGGGCAATGCTGTACAGATCAGCAATACCCACGCCCGACTTGAGAATTGCCAACTGTCCAATGCCGAGGGCGACTGTCTGCATATCGACGGTGGAATCGTCGAAATTTCGTATTGCACACTGGCCCAGTTCTATCCGTTCACCGGCGGTCGCGGTGCTGCGCTTTATATCACCAACCACCATCCGCTGCTAGCCCTCAGTTGCGTAGGCTCAATACTTACCGGCTATGACGACGATGTGCTGATGGGCAATCGCATCAGCGATGAAATACCGTTTAATTACTCGTTCAGCCAGTGCCTGCTGCGCACACCTGCAGTCGACGATCCCGAACATTTCTGCGAGATCATCTGGGAATCGCCCAAGGATTCTATACAGGGAAAAGCCCATTTCATCAAGGTTGATGAAGATAACCTTGACTACGATTTCCACCTCGACTCATTGTCGACGGCTGTGGGATTAGGCTGCTACCGTTAGAATTTATCGAATGTCAGTGGCATCAGTTCCTTGATACCATCTATCACGTACACGTACTTCTTACCATATAGAAGTATACGTATAGGCGCGCCTGCGCGTGTTTCCGATTCTATTATCACCTGTCGGCACGATCCGCACGGACCTACAGGCTCTTCCTCTAGGTCGCCGTGAGTGCCACGTGCAGCAATGGCCAGCATGCGTACAGGCTGGTCGGGATACTGGGCTCCAGCAGCAAACAGTGCAGTGCGCTCAGCGCAAAGTCCCGATGGATAGGCCGCATTCTCCTGATTGCAACCTATTATCTCTACACCATTATCCAGTCTTACTGCTGCACCTACACAGAATTTAGAGTAGGGTGCATAGCTGCGGGTTGTGCCCTCGATGGCCAGTTCTACCAAGTGTCTCTCCTCGGCACTCAGTTCGTCCATGTCGCACACCTTAATAACCGACTTTAGCTCCAGTTCTCTCATAAAATGATATATTTTTCGGCAAAATTACAAATAATTCGAGATAAATCATTATTTTTGCACAAATAATTTGCATAATATGAGAAAAATATTCCTTTTTATAGCCATTTCCATGTATATTTCTGCATTTTCGCAGATAAAGTGGAACTCGGCTTACCAGCAATATATCGACCAGTACAAGGATATCGCCATCGAGCAGATGCAGCGTTATCACATACCTGCATCCATCACTCTGGCTCAGGGACTGCTTGAGAGCGGTGCCGGTCGCAGCGAACTCACACGCAACAGCAACAACCACTTCGGTATAAAGTGCAACAACAACTGGACCGGCCGCCGAACATATCACGACGACGATGCTAAGAACGACTGCTTCCGTGTGTACGACAGCGCCTACGAGTCGTACGAAGACCACTCTAAGTTCCTCTCGGGCAATCAGCGCTACCGTCAGCTGTTCCAGCTCAAGACTACCGACTATAAGGGATGGGCCAAAGGACTTAAGGCCTGCGGCTATGCCACCAGCCCTGTGTATGCCGAGAAACTGATTGAGATTATCCAGCTCTACAAGTTGTACCAGTACGATAGCGCCAAGGGCTACGACCACTTTATGGCCCAGCGCACCAAGGATCAGAATCCTAACGGCGCATCGCTCCACACCATCAAGATATTTAATAAGAACTATTATATCATTGCCCGTCGCGGCGACACTTTCAAGGCTATCGGTGAGGAAGTTGGCATCAGCTACCGCAAGATAGCCAAGTACAACGAGCGCAATCGTAAGGATCAGTTGCAGGAGGGCGAGGTTATCTGGCTCAAGAAGAAGCAGAGCAAGGCACCTAAGGACTACAAGGGCCGACTGCACTACGTGCGCAGTGGCGAGTCGATGTACAGCATAGCCCAGCAGTACGGCATCCGTCTTAAGAGTCTGTATAAGATGAATAAGCTATCGCCCGATTATCAGATCAAGGTTGGCGATGGCCTCAGATTGAGATAAAAAAGAGTAGGGGGCTCAGTGCTCTCTACTCTTTTTTTATGAGCGGAATACGGGAATCGAACCCGCCTCCCAGGCTTGGGAAGCCCGTGCACTACCGATGTGCTAATTCCGCAACCATAAAGAAAGGATGATATGTTTGCCTAGGAGAGCCGATAGCCGGACTCGAACCGGCGACCCACGCATTACGAATGCGTTGCTCTACCAACTGAGCCATATCGGCAGGTCTCCTTTAGCGGGTGCAAAAGTAGTCATTTTATTTGGACTCTGCAAATTTTCTAGCCATTATTTTCGTTAGAATGGCTATTTTTTATGTTTTCTGCAGTTTACTTGTGCTCAGCTAGTTTATTCAGATAGTACTCGCGTACATCCTTCCATTTATAGTATGGCCACGTATCTGTAGCTATGGGCAGATGCGACTCGCGCTCATTAAACAGCACCTTAACCAGTTTCTCGCCATCCTTATTCTTCTTTGGGCGGTAGAACACCAGCTGCACGTTGCATCCGGTAGGTATCAAGTGGTATGAACGGAACGAGTTCTCAAGTTCGTTCAGGTCGTCCACCTGCACAGCCGAACCATCGATATCCATCATACACAGCAGTGGCAGCACCACGGTGTCGTGGCCGAATCGCAGCGATACCTGTGGCTTGGTCACTGTGTCGGCAGTCTCTATGATGTTCTGCAGCAGATACTTCTGGTTCCATGGCTGCTTACCGTCGGTCTGTGGAGCATTGCTGTACATCAGATACCAGTACAGATTATTGCTTATCCACAAGTCGTGCAGCTCCTGGGGTGTAAACAGCTCCAGTAGTTCAGCATCTCCATCGTGGCTCTGCATGTTCAGAGCTATGTCGGCTATCTTGCTCATCAGCTGTCCTGTGGTCACATTCAGATACACCCAGTGCTGGTCGTTAAATAGCTGTTGCATCAGTCGCTCCGGGTGCTTCAAGCTGTCGCTCATCGCACTCTGCTTCTGCATGGCGCTCATTATCTTCATGTTGGGCATGCCAGCACCAGGTCCACGCTGCTGCTGGTGGTTCATGTAGTTCATGTCGGCCTTGCTGGCATCGTTGTATATGCGGGCCGATGGATTGGCGGCCTGCAGTTCCTCGCACTCAGCCATCATTGATAGTATCGCACGTATCGATGTGGTTGCTACCGAGTGTATTGGCAGGTTGGGAGTCTTAAACAGTTCTGGGAAGTTCTGCGCCATGCGCTTACCTATGCCGTGGTGCTGTCGCTGTCCTGCGGCCGTCAGGTCGCCCAGTCGGTCCTTGGTAGTCTTCTGCATCGAGTCCAGCTTGGCCAGCACCTTGTCGCCCAGTGGTGTCAGTTTGCCGGCAAACTTAGCCTGGCGCAGTGTCTTTACCGGCATGGCATAGTCGTTCTCCTCCAACAGATAACGTGCACCGTGTCGTCCGTAGTGCGACAGATAGTACACCTCGTATCCCTTAGGCGCAGGTGTTAGTGCTGCAGGGCGTGGCAGTCGGTCGTAGTCAGTCATGTTACCAGCCGCCAAGAACTTATCGGCAGCTATCTCCTCGAGTGCCGATTTACCAGAGAATCGTGCGATTTGTGCCTGTGCACCCATCGCACCTGCCAACATCAGGCATGTAATGATCTTCTTCATAAATTGTCTATATGGTTTAAATGTTGATAATAGTTGATAATTACTTAACTGCTTGCAAAGTTAAGAATAAAAACTGAATCCAGCAAACTTTTATCACGTTTTTCTAGCATTTTTGTCTATCAAATAGTCCGATTGGCTGAAACTACATACCCGTTGGCTGAAATCACCGCTGTGTTGATTAAACTATGGTATACCCATTGCGTCAAAGTTATAGTTGAAACAAAACAGAGAGTTAATGAACAGAAATATTAATTAAACAAAACTTATTAGAACAATGAGAAAGATTTTATTCGCAATCGTGGCAGCAGCGCTGGTTAGCACTCAGGCCATGGCACAGGACGAGAAGAGTGAGCAGCGCCGCGAGCGCAAGTTCGACAAGACCGAGATGGTGAAGCATCGCACCGACGAGACAGTGAGTCGCTACAAGCTAAACGACAAGCAGGCCAAGAAGCTGCTGGAGCTCAACACCAAGTTTGCCGACAAGATGGGCCCACGCGGTCACCGTCACGGTGGTCGTTTCGGCCGTCCAGGCGTTGGTCGTCCACCCATGCCACCATCTGATGCTCAGGGTCAGCGCCCCGAACCACCAAAGGACGACAGCAAGATGAAGGAGCGTCGTGCTGAGATGGAGAAGAATATGAAGGAGTACGAGGCCGAGCTGCAGAAGATAATGACCGCCGATCAGTACAAGAGTTATCAGGAGGACCAAAAGAAGATGCGCGAGAGAGCACATCGTCCTCGTCACATCGATTAGAATTATAAAGGTAGCCAGTTGGCTACCTTTTAATTTATATATTTTCTCGCATAAATATTTGGCGGAATGAAGAATTGTCTGTACCTTTGCGGGCGATTTTTATACGATAATTATTACTTAGGAAATGAAGATTGAATTGCGAACCTACCTGTTCTCGATGCTGTTATTAGTTGCCGGTATGCCCGCAAAGGCTGATAATGTAACCAAGGTGCCTGTTGGACTCACTCTGGATAGTACTGTAGTAGAAGCCGATTGCCAGACGTTCGGACGTCGTTTGGATAACATAGTTATCACCCCCTCGCAGAACTATATGCTGCTAGAATTTCGTGATCTTACCAAAGATGGTAAATGGATAAAGTTCAAAGGAGATATAGGCGCCTATAGTCTGAAGGAGTCGAAGCTGCTGTGGACAAAACCATTTGACTATAGCAATTCTACCGCTGTTTGTACTAAGGCAGGCATACTTACGGCCAAAAACAACAAGGTTAGTATGCTTGATCCTAATACTGGCGATGTGACTTGGCAGTCCAAATTCTATATTGTGCAGTACGACGATTCTACCAATATGGTGTTAGGCTATTCAGGACCTCGATCTAATAAATTGAGTGCTTATGAACTTACAACGGGCCAACAGCTATGGACTGTCAAAATGCCCCACGACAAGAACTGGGGGTGGAACAATGTGATACGCGAAGACTCTGTGCACTGGCTTATTGTGGCCGACAATCTGAACCGTTTGAACATCCGCACGGGTGAAGTTAGTACCTACGAAGCTAAGACAGGCGTAACCGATGTAAAGGCTGCTTTACTGCAGGGGCTAGTGATGGCTGGCGGAGCTGTAGCTGGAGCTATGCTTTCGGGCTATTCATACCTTCCGGTTGGCGTGATCGATCCAAATGTCATCAACCGCTTGCATTCTAATGTGCTTTGCGACGACTCGCTCTATTATTTTGCCGACCGTCAGCACGTGGTATGTCTCGACAGTATGATGAATACCGTTTGGAGCTATGATCTTCCATCAAAGACGTCGGCTTTCTCGCAGATTGTCTGCGACGATAGTACGCTCTATATGTTTAGTCTTGGTTTCGGTATGCAAGACGGTGTACGCCGCAAAAAGATGGGACGCCCGTTTATTGCTTCGTTCGACAAGCGTTCAGGTGCCTGCCGGTTTATGAATATGCTGAGTATGAAAAAAGATATGGTAGAGGATGCTGTGCTTACGCCCGATGGTGCGTTCATGCTCTTCGACGATGCGTTGGCGTATAAGCGCGAACTCTCCGATTCGGTGGTTACCATCTCACCTTGGCAGGTAGAAAAATATGGAAAGCTTAGTGGTATCATCACCCAGCCTGTATATACAGACTGCAAGTATCAAGGAATGTTTGAACTAATCGCATCAGATGGTATATACTTCCCTGTAATAACAGAGAAGGGTAATATTCTTATGGTAGATAAAGAGCTGAGAACAACAGAACATTTCCCTGCATCATCGCTCTATTGGCCGAGATGTATGGTAGGCGATCGCATGTGTATCTCGTCTTATGCTGGTGGCCAGCAGAATGTGTGGCTAGTAACGTTGCAAGGTGTGCCCGAACTTAAGCTTACCATTCCTGTTAATAGGGTAGGCATCGCTGGCAATAAGTTCTACCTGCAAAACGACCATGCCCTTTATTCAATTCCCCTTAACTAATATCCATTAATATTAATCACATAAAAGAAACCCAATTATATTATTCACTATGAATATAAAGCGTAAAATGATGATTGCCCTTTGCCTGATGGCGGCAGTTATGACTAAGGCTGTTGACAAGCAGACAGCATCTATAAACAAGGTTACGGTGTTTACCAATGGTGCTCAGGTGGAGCGCTCAAAGAGCGTTGTCCTGGTGCCAGGCGAACAAGTGGTTACGTTTACCGGTTTTTCTCCATATATGGACAAAAAGAGCTTGCAGGTTAAGGCCAAGGGCCATCTCACGATATTAGGTGTAAGCGAGCGAACGGCTCATCCTGACTCTGCGGCACAAGTCAAAAAACTGCGTGCTGCCGAAGATGACGTAAAGGCAGTAGAACGTCGCATCCAGCAGACCAAGGATGAACAAGAGATGCTGACCGCACAGTTGGATCTGGTTAAAACCAACTGCTCGGTAGCAGGGCGAACAGTGGCCACACCGTTGGCTAACATCAAGGAACTGAATGCCTACTATGCACAACAGGTGCTTTCGGTTAAGAAACGCAGTCAGGAACTGGAAGAGCAGTTGCAAAACCTGAATGAAGAACTGAAACGCAGGCAAGATACCTGCGACTCGATAGCAAAACTAAAGTTGAAGAGCGTCACCGAGATTGATGTGAAGGTAGATGCCAAACAGGCCGGTCGTGCCGATTTCGACATTACCTACTATGTAATGAATGCAGGTTGGTTCCCTAGCTACGACATACGTTCGAATAGCATCAACGAACCATTACAACTGTCGTACAAAGCCAATATCTATCAGAACACCAAGGAAGAATGGAAAAACGTGCCCGTAACACTTTCATCTGCCAATCCTAATCGCTCAAATGTTGCACCACAGCTTAAGACTTACTGGCTGGATTATGGTCTGTCGGCTCCTACCTATAATATAGATAATGACGGCAGCAACGTTGTTAGTGGAAAGATCGTATCGGCCGATGATGGTGACCCAATGATTGGAGCCACTGTAATAGTAAAGGGCACTAATCTTGGGACAGTTTCTGATATAGATGGTAATTATTCCATTGTTTTGCCACAAAACAGTAGAAAGCTTACGTTCTCATACGTAGGCTATGTTAGCCAGACGCACACTGTAGAACCAGGTTCCACGCTCAATATACGCCTGAAGGAGGATCAAGCATCACTTCAAGAGGTTGTAGTTGTGGGCTATGGCGTATCAAAGAAGGGACGCAGATCAAATTCTAAAGGCGAAGTGTTGAAAGCGAAAGAGAGGATACCGGAGGCTGCAGGTGTCGCTGTAGAAGAGGAGTTGAACGAGAGCGAAGTGATTGCCGTCAATCAGCAGCAGGCACAGTTCGGCTATGAGTTCGACATCAAGCAGTTACTTACATTGCCCGATGGCGGCAAGACTACAACAACTGAGATTGCCCGTCATCAGTTGCCAGCATCATACGAGTATCGTGGCATACCTAAGATCGACAAAGAGTCGTTCCTTGTGGCCGATGCTACCGACTGGCAGAAACTCAATCTGATGGAGGGCGAGGCCAATGTATATTTCGACAATTCGTTTGTAGGCAAGAGTATTCTCGATCCTAACGTAAGTAGCGACACGCTCCACTTCTCGATGGGTCGCGACCAGAGTATCCGTGTACAGCGCACCAAGGTAAGCGAGAGTTCTACACGTCGATTCTTCGGTAGCAATCAGGAGCAGACTTTGAAGTGGCGTATCACCGTAAAGAACAATCGTCAGGAGAGTGTCAACATCACCGTGTTCGATCAGGCCCCCATCTCGCGTAATACCAGTATCGAGGTAATCATGGATGAACTTAGTGATGGCCAGTTTGATAAGAAGACTGGCATCATCAAATGGCCACTACAGCTCAAGCCCGGCGAGCAGCGCGACCTGATTCTGCAATATAAAGTAAAATATCCCAAGAACCGCCGTCTTAATATTGAATAGTAGAATTCCTAAATTGTATTAAATATTGCACAGAAAACAAAGAATTATTTGGTTTTCTGTGCAATATTTTATAGATTTGCAGCCAAATAATAGTGCTTATGAAGGAGAATCCATTGATACAATTGGGAAATGTGCCCGTGCAGACGGGTACAATAGCTGCTTGTTTTGATTACTTGGCTGCTCCTAACGAAAAGGTGCGCGCACTGGAGAAAGATGGTCAGTTGATAAGATTGAAGCGCGGATTATATGTGGTGGATGAGCGAGTAAGCGGTAAGCCTATCAATGTCCGACTATGCGCCAATCATATCTATGGTCCATCTTATGTATCGTTGCAATGGGCCTTAAGATGGTATGGATTGATTCCGGAACGAGTGTTCACGATGACCTCTATCACCACAAAGCGAACGAGGGAGTTCGAGAACAGTTTAGGACGTTTTACCTATTATCAGGTTAAGCCGAGTTACTTTCCCATTGGTATCAGAAGCGTGGAGGAGAATGGTGTAAACTGCCTAATGGCAGGGCCTGAAAAAGCTCTCTGTGATACGATTTTATACGACTCCTACTTGCCATCACAATCGGTTATAGGATTACAGCAATATCTTGAAGAGGATATGCGCTTTGATATGGATATCTTGAGCGATTTAAACATCAACATTATTGAGGTCTGTGCGCAATCAGGTGGAAAGGAACAGATATTAAACAACCTCATTAAAATTATCAAGAAATTATGAGTATATATGATGAAATGGTAGCCCAACTAGCCGATAGAGTTGGTACTGCTACACCCAACGTAGAACAAGAGGTGATGCAACGCATAGCCCTGGCAGGACTGCAGCGCGGTGGATTTTTCCAGCATGCAGCATTTTACGGCGGTACCTGTCTTCGTATATTTCATAACCTGCCTCGTTTCTCTGAGGACATGGACTTTTCATTAGTTGAAAAGCGCGATGATATTCATTTGGAGAACTATTTCCCTGCCATTATCGAAGAGTTTAAGTTGGCAGGACATGAAGTGAACATCGTAAAAAAAGAGAAGAAGACCTTTGGGCGAGTTGAGTCCGCATTTCTTAAGGAGAATACGGAAGTCTACGATATAAAATTCCAGACTAAGAAAACCATTAAGGTAAAGATAGAGCTCGATACGAATCCGCCGTTAGCATTCGAAACTGAGCAGAAAACTCTTATTATGCCTTATACCTTTATGACTCGTTGCTTTACGTTGCCTGATCTTTATGCTGGTAAGATGCACGCTTTAGTTTATCGTGCTTGGCAACGAAGAATTAAGGGGCGCGACTGGTATGATTTTGAATGGTATGTACGTCATCAGATTCCCCTTGACTACACGCATCTTCAGGAGAGAATATATGAGTTTCATGGTGAGAGAATTGGTCAGGACGAGTTTATGCGACAGCTACGTGAAAAGCTCTCAACTGCAGATATCGAACTAGTAAAGCAGGATGTTGAAGGTTTCATTGATAATCCAAAGGAACTAGACATCTGGTCGAATGATTACTTCCTGCAATTGGCTGATATGATTGTGTTTAAGTGAATAATAACTTGATTCTACTTATGGATATAAAAGAATTACTAAATGTGACCGACCATTTTGCTGCTCGTGCTGGCTGCAAGATAGTCGAAGTCGACGGACATCACGCAGTAGCTGAGATGACCGTCACGGGCGATCATCTCAATGGTGGCCATGTGTGTCAGGGTGGGGCCCTCTTTACCTTAGCCGACCTCGCCATTGCTGCCTTGATGAATCAGCACGGAGAGCTCACCTTTGGTATCTCAAACAACATTATGTTTGTATCCAGTGCCAGAGAGGGCGACCATCTCCGTGCAGAAGCCATCTTCGTGTCAGATCATCACAAGATTCCATCAGTAGAAGTACGCGTTACTAATCAGGACAACACCCTTATCTGCCACGTCACCGGTATGGGCTACCGCAAATCCAAACCTTTACCCAAATTATGAAGCAAGATCAGAATGTAATACTGTAATATTACATTCTCATTTTTCTTGCATAAATATTTGGTGGAATGGAGAATTTTGCGTATCTTTGCAGAATGTATTAGAATTAATCAATTATGAAGCAAGATCAGATTGTAATCTATCAGACAGAGGACGGACAGACACAGATTGATGTCCGTTTGGAGAATGAGACCGTGTGGTTAACACAGGCTCAGATGGCTGAGCTGTTCCAAAAAGATAGAACTGTAATAACTCGCCACATCAATAATGTGTTTAAAGAAGGTGAGTTGGAAAAAGAGGTGGTGTGTGCAAAATTTGCACATACCACTCAACACGGTGCCATCGCAGGTAAACAACAGACAAAAGAAACAGTGTTATATAACCTCGATGTCATCATCTCTGTTGGTTATCGCGTTCATAGCAAGCGCGGTACAGCTTTCCGTATATGGGCAAGACAAATCATTAAGGATTATCTCGTTAAGGGTTATGCCGTTAATGAGCGCATACGCCATGAGCAAATTGGAGAGTTGCGCCAATTGGTAGGTATGCTTGGACGTACCATACAAAACCAACCAGTCATCTCTACTGATGAAACCACAGCTTTGTTCGAAGTGGTGACAGACTATACCTACGCTCTTGATACACTCGATAACTACGATTACGAGCGTCTTTCAATCGACAAGACTACAAAGGAAGAGCCATTCCATGCCACTTACGAGAATGCAATGCAAGCTATTGATGGTCTTCGCGAGAAGTTTGGAGGCTCTGTGCTGTTTGGCAACGAGAAGGATGATTCGTTCAAGAGTAGTATCGGCCAAATATATCAGACATTTGGAGGTGAAGAGCTATATCCAAGCGTAGAGGAGAAGGCTGCAATGTTGCTGTATCTGGTGACAAAGAACCACTCGTTTAGCGACGGCAACAAGCGCATTGCAGCCACGCTATTCCTTTGGTTTCTGAATAATAATGGCATACTATATCGCGAGGACGGCTCGAAGCGATTGGCTGATAACACGCTCGTAGCCCTTACTCTGATGATTGCAGAGAGTAAAACAGAAGAGAAAGACGTGATGGTAAAGGTAGTAGTAAACCTGATCAATCAGAAGAATTAGTAACTTTCTTCGCAAGTGAAGCGGCAAAGCCGAGCGGCCAAAGAATAAATATAAACCTATCAGAATAGTATGACAAGATGTGTATCTATTTATAAGTTATTGAGGCTTTTAGCTTTGATTGTTTTCTTGACGGGATGTGCTGCCGAGAAGGAGCCTTTGATTATATCTCCGTTATCTCAGGATTTTATGACAGAACCTACGATGCCGAAATATCCTGGTGGAATAGAGAAAATGTTTGAGTTTATTGCAGATAACCTACGCTGGCCTGGTGATGACGATTCATGCATACAAGGGCGTGTGGTAGTATCTTTCATAGTGGAGAAGGATGGCAGCCTGACTGATGTAAAAGTCATAAAGAGTTTAGATCCAGCATTCGACAAGGAAGCTATTCGTGTAGTTAAGTCTATGCCCAAGTGGGAGCCTGGTATGTGGAGAGGTAAACCTGCCAGAGTACATTATTGTATACCAATTAAATTCCGCCTTCTTGCAGATGAAAATTATTAGATAAAGGAATTGTTAAATGCGTGATAGTAATCTTCGACATCATCAATCAACAAAGATACTTGCACAACTATATCAAAATATAACCCTATATGGATAGTAGAATTGAGATTAAAAGCACTGAAATTCGCTTTTAGTCCAAAATATTTGGTAGAATGGAATTTAGTGTGTACTTTTGCGGGCGGAATTAATCATTTTAAACTCAATAGGATTATGAAAACGGTATTAGTTACAGGTGCCAACAAGGGCATCGGATTTGGGATAGCAAAACATCTTGGCCTTAGTGGTTGGAGTGTTATCATTGGTGCGCGCGATGAGCAGCGTGCAGAGAAAGCCATCAGCGAACTTAAGAGTCAGGGCATCGATGTGCTCGGATGGGTAAACATCGAATTGGCCAATCTGGCTAGTGTAGAACAAGCTGCCAAGGAAGTAAGTGAGAAATACCCAGAACTATCTCTCCTGGTTAACAATGCTGGTATTCCAGGCGATATGAGCGTTGACAGCGAGCATACAGAGATAAACGTAATCAAAGAAACACTGGATGTGAACTTTATCGGCACATTCGCACTTACCAAGGCGCTGATACCAATGATGGCTAAGAATAATGGTAGAATCGTAAACATCACCGTACCATCAGAAATCAGTCCTTATTGGCATCCGCTTGCCTACGTGGCTAGCAAGGCCGCACAGAATGCCATGATGGGCGTAATGGCCATCGAGTTCAAGCAGAGCAATACACCTGTAGAGATATTCTCAGTACACCCAGGACCTACCACTACCGATCTGAATGGCAACATGGCACTGCCTGGATTCCACGACATTGAGACCGTAGGACAGAAGACTGCCGAACTGATTAACGATGGCCAGAACCATCAGGGTGAGTTTATCGAGCTTTACCCTATTGTAGAGGAATAATAAAACGTTTGACAATTGAAGAAACTGTTTTTATGGATGCTGCTGGCTGCGGGCTGTATGTCGGTCATGGCGCAGCAGCGAGTTAAGATATCAGGCCATGTTACTGATTTTGATGGCAAGCCTATCAGTCACTGTGCTGTGATGCTGATGGACAAGCATTTTCATACTGTGGATAGTGCATCTACCGACAGTGCCGGTTACTACTGTATCACCAACGTTAAACCTGGTAGATATATGGCTCTAACGGCTGTTAGGTGGAACGAGTACGTAAGATTCAGCAAACTGCCTGAGCAGGACCGGAGACTGGAGTTCTGGGCTTGGAATATCATGGCCGACAAGGATCTGACTATCAACCCTCGCTATCACCGACTTGAACTGTATGGCACCACGGCATTCTGTCCCACAGGCACCAATGCACTGATGGTTTACACACGTCCGATGAGTGCTACCGAGGCCATGAAATACGACGAAAAACTGTATCGCGACAACAACAATGGTGTGATCGACTATTCGGTGAAACTAGAGGATTTCAAGGTGCAGGCATTCATAGATGGTCAGGAGGTAAAGATTCTGAGCATCCAGAATATGACTGAGCAATACGGCAATCAGAAGATGGGTGCTTTCCTGATGATGCTCGACTACAAGGTCATCACCGCCGAGAATACCAAGCACCACGAGAAAGGCGAAAACCTCTGCTACTTTCAATCTGCAGATTTCGAGTAGCATATTACATTCTCATTTTTCTTGCATAAATATTTGGTGGTATGGAGAATTTTGCGTATCTTTGCAGAATGTATTAGAATTAATCAATTATGAAGCAAGATCAGATTGTAATCTATCAGACAGAAGATGGTAAAACTCAAATCGACGTACGATTGGAGAATGAGACGGTGTGGTTGACACAGGCTCAGATGGCAGAGTTATTTGAGAAGACGCCACAAAATATAACTATGCATATTGGCAATGCATATAAAGAGGGTGAACTTGAAAAGGGAGCAACATGTAAGGAATACTTACAAGTTCAAACAGAAGGTAAAAGGAAGGTGAATCGTAAGGTTAAGTATTACGATCTGGATGTCATCATCTTATAAAAGCATGTGTTTCATAAAATGTCCTCCCCATCTGTTTTCTCCGACGTATTGGAAACCGACAGAAGAGTAGAGCGCTTCGCCATTGGGATTATCTGTATCAACTAAAAGGCCAAGATAGGGTAAATCAAGTTGATTAGCCCTCTCTTTAGTTGCTAAAAGCAAAGCTCTTGCAATGCCTTGACGGCGGTAGTCTGGCTGAACAGCCAACGAATCGAGATAGAGTTCTCCAGCCTGTGTCTCATCCTCCATACCTGAGTGATCCTTGCCGAGATATTCTTTGGCAGCCTCGATGAAAGCCAGACGTAATTCGCGAAGTTTGCCACCATCATAACTTACGGAAACGCCGACGACCTGATCCCCGTCCATGGCAACCAGGGTGTTCCTGTAACTGTATTGTGAATCTTCACGTTCAACCAGCATGGTCATCATCTTACGGAAATCTTCCAATCCATAGCCCTCACCACAGAAATAGAGACAGCAATCATCTGTCATTGCCATCATAATCAAACGGGCAATCTCCGGAGCTTGTTCTTTAGTCGCCTTACTAATTTTTATCTTTGTCAATTCCATAATTTCTGAATTACATATTAAGACATCATTCCATCTTACTCAAACATCTGTATAGATATATTCCCGTGAAAATACATACCAAGACATCGGTGACAGGCTTAGCCAGGAATACGCCAGCATCAGCGCGAACGGGTAACAACATCGGCAACAGCCACACCAAGGGTATCAAGAGCAGTAGCGTGCGAGACAGACCGATCCAGAAGGTTATAACGGGACGGTTCATGGCCTGGAGCGTGCTCTGACAGGCGAACTGCAGGGTTGCGATGAAAAACACCACGAACGACAGTCGTACCATCGGCACAGCATAGTCGGTCATGGTCCCATCCCCAATGGTCAGCTGCACAATGGGTTTTGTACACAGCATCATCAGCAGCCATACCGCCAGTGACCACACCAGCGTGACCTTCATCAGCATCCTGATATTCTCACGGACTCGGTCCCAACGATTGGCACCCAGGTTGTAACTCGTGACCGACTGCACGCCAAAGGCCATGCCATAGAAGGGGAAGTAGAAAAAGTTGTAAAGCATGATGACGAGTGCCATGGTGCCTACACCTACATCGCCAACCATGGCATAGAGTGTGCGGTTGTAAACACCCATCTGCACGGTCTCGGCCAGCATCATCACCATCGGAGTCACGCCAAGCGCCAGGCAGGGTGCAATCAAATCCCACCGCAGACGGAGGTGCTGCAGGCGCAACTGGATGTCTCCAGGCCTCCGCAAGTAAGCGATAGCCAGCAGTGCCGCAAATGTCTCTGCTATCGTGGTAGCCCAGGCAGCACCCGCCAGTCCCATGTCGAAGCCGAAGATGAGCAACGGATCGAGCAGCATGTTGAGTACAATACCCGAGCCGATTACGAAGCCCGCTTCCTTGCTGCGTCCCTGTGCCAGCAGAAACGGTGCCAGTCCTCCCGAGAGGATGCAGAGGGCGTTGCCAGGGGTGGAGATGCGCAGATAGAGTTCTGACAGTGCCTCCGTCTGGTCACTACCGCCAAAGAGCCTTATCAGCGGAGTGCACTGCCACTCGATCACGACACATACCACAACGGCCAGCAGCATGTTGAAGAGGAAAAAACTCCCTAAGGTCTGTTCGGCACGTTGGCGGTTGCCTTGCCCTAAATGATAGCCCACCTGCGGCGCTATGCCCGTACCGGTCAGTTCGGCCAATGCCATTATCATATATATGATAGGTACACACACAGCCGAGGCCGTGAAAGCCAGCTGTCCGATGTCGGGGATATGGGCTATCCAGATACGGTCGATGACATTGTCAAGCCATATCAACAGTTGTTGCAGTATCACGGGCACGGCCATTGACCAGAATAGCCCTCTCACGGGTTCGGTTTCAAGTCGATTGCTGGACATTGAGTCTTCTTAAAAAAAGCGCATGACATTCTTTTTAAACTCCTCGACACTGAAAGGCTGCTCCTCTACCTCGAAGGTAAGACCTATCTGCTTGAGCAAGGCATCAATCTTTTCGGGCATGAGCTGCGACAGTTCGGTCATGGTGTGAGGGTGGTCGGTGCTGGCGGCATCGAGCAACCGATAGGCAATCCATGCTCCTGTGGCAGTTTCCCAGCATACGGCATTGGTGCCGTAGCGTTTCCAGGTGGTCTGGTTGGCCACCACACTCTTCACCCAGTAGAGCCTTTCTTTTGTGTCCCAGAAAAGTATGCCCGCCTGATCCTCGCCTTTCAGGCAATGGGGCACTGGGATAGAAAGCAGCTCTTCATCGGTGATGTCGGCGCCCCGTTCCAGAAAATGCTGCTGCATGCCTCGTGGGGCCTGATAGATATTAGCCGTGCCCAGCAGGTTCTCGTCGCT
>ONGP01000019.1 GCA_900317405.1 uncultured Prevotella sp. | reverse complement strand
CCTTCTTGGCTGCACCGCCAGCCTCATTCTCCAGGGTAGTGAAGAATATACCCAGACCGTCAATCTTCACTCGCTTCGAATTCAGGAGCATCTCCAGCAGACAGCTGCGGAACTTCTCCAGCACTCCAAACACCACGTCGGGGGTGTAGATGCTTCCGTGCTCAGCGATGTGGTTTGCCATCTTGCGGGTGTTCAGTACCTCTACGGTCTTACCGTGTGCAAACCACTTGCCTTTGACCTTCGAATTCTTGATGTTGTTCTGCTTAAGCAGATAAAAAATCTTTGCCATAATGTGTAAAATGTTTTAAATGGTTATTATTAAAGTTGATTCTGCACTCTCAAATCTCCGACAGGCGCCGATGTCATTAACTCTCAAATGCACTGCAAAGGTACAACTTTATATTGTAATACCGAAATATTTTATCCGTTTATTTCGTTAAACAGTGTTAATGTTTAGGTGCTACCACTTCATGCCTCACGAAGCGTAATTTCGTGCCCTCAAAAATTACGGATATCGCCCCGATAAGTGCCGCCTCGTTTTTTCGACCACGCTATAACGCAATAACACTATAACGCAATAACATTACGTTTTTCGCATAGTCCGCCATCTGTGACTTTAAATTATATTATTAATATATTATATTATAATATAATATATTAATAATATAATTATATATACTAATTACCCTCCCTTGCCTCCCATCGTAGTTCTCATTGTCATTTTTCTAATGTTATAGTGTTATAGCGTTATAGCGTTATAGCGTAAAAAAGAAGGCCAGCATCACTGCTAACCTCTTCGTAATTACTTAAAAATAAAATTAATCAATGCCGTTTCGTGCATCACTGCACCACTAAAGATGATTTTTCAGCTGCAAAGGTACGCATTTTCTGCGACATGAGCAAATATGTATGCATGTAACCAGTGCTTTTAACACTTTAAATATAAATTGTTATTCTATTTTTAATAGGCTACTAATTACGTGTTAACGCTATTATTTTATTTAAATTCTGCTCATATTTTTAGTACCTTTGTAGCCGTTAAATAAGACGATTTAGGAATGGCTAACAGAAACGTAATAATGCTACATCTCTTAGAGTCAGATACTTACGAGTTTTATGGCTCTCCAGCCTCGCTTTTTGATAAGCATGAGGCTAATGAGTTGCTGATTGCACAAACCAGCCTTAACAACCATTTCAGCAAACAGGCTGCACAAGGCAAGGAGTTGGTTTATAGAAACGCCTATTGCGAAATCCGCAAGAGTGAAGTATACGTTAAGCCATCTACACGTGGAAGAAAGAAAGAGGCGTAGTTTATGACGATAAAGAGATTATTCAATAAGATTAAGTCCTCGTTCGCAGGAAGTAAATCTGACGTGGATCCCACAAGGGTGTTCACGAGCAAACAAATTGATAATCTCTTGGGGGCTGCAAGGGGTAAAACTCTTTTGGAAGTAGACGATGCAAAACTATTTGAACGATACGCTGGCAACACAAAGGTTACTGGTATTGCAGGGCAGATAGTTGAGGCATCAATTCTGCATTGTGTACTGGATTCCAAGCAAGAGGCTGATATTCTCATCGATGGAATACCTTTTGAGGTGAAAACGACAGGAATGATAACCCCAAAACGTCAAGACTCTCCATATAAATATGAATGCAAAGAGCCTGTAAGCGTAACTGCTGTATCTATTTCCAAGATTGTAAATGAAAAGTTTGAGGATTCTAACTTCTGGCATAAGTTGGCCCACATGCTATGGGTTTATTATTTCTATAATTCTCCGAAAACTGTAAAACTAGAAGGATATAAAAACTTTAAGATATTAGGTTTTCAGAAATACGAATTTGATTCAAAAGACCGGCTAATGCTAAAGCAGGATTGGATATTAGTTCACGATTTCCTTGTATTGATTCATAAAGAATATCATACTCAGGAGGCTAGGGAAAAGCAATATCCACGTCTTTCTCATGAGCTACGAGGTCAACTCATGTTGATTGATACAGCACCTAAATTCCCCAATAATCCTAGGTTCCGCTTGAAGCGTGCTTTTGCTACGGTTATTGCTGATAAGCTCTTCTCAAATAAACATTTTGAGACACTAACAGAGTCATTTGACAAGTATGCTGATCTAGATAGAAAATGTGAACTTCTCTCAAAAAAGTATAAAGGAAAATCGTTCGCTCAAATTGCTTTAGAATTAGGCATAAATGCCAATTTTGATGCAAAGAACTTTGCAGAGTGTGTTGTGGTAAAAATGTTTGGCGGGCATGCGACAAAGCTTAACGATATAGAAGATTTTGCGAAGTTGGGTATTATTGCTAAGAGTGTGCCATTCATGTCAAATGGGAAGGGTAAGGAAGATATGAAACTGTTCTTACCTGACTTGGAAGACTGGACCCGTGAGGATAATTTTGAAGAGTCGGCGATATACGAGTACTTTACCGGGCATCATTTCTTGTTTATAAAATATCGTCATTCCGATGACACTAGTAATCCTGACACCATCATTTTTGAAGGTTTCAAGAGAATATATTTCAAAGAGGACTTTATCGTAAACAATGTGAAACGTTTGTGGGATGATGTTCGTGATTTGATTATTAACAAGAAACTCCGTATTGAAAGGAAAAAGGATGCCCAAGGTAATTATATTGTAAATAAGTCTGGAACATATATGGAGGCTCCTAACTTCCCCAAAATGGCTACACACAAGGTGTTCATAAGAGGTGGAGCGCCAAAAACCGAAGATAGATATAAGACGTTGGAAATCAATGGTTTAAAGATGATTCCACAGTTTATATGGTTAGATAAAAAAGAAGTAAAATTATTATTAGATAATGAGCAATAAAAAGATAAAAGTAGTAGAATTATTTGCTGGTGTTGGAGGATTCCGCATCGGCCTTGAAGGTGCATCTGATGTATATGAGACAGTATGGAACAACCAATGGGAACCATCAACTCAGCATCAGGATGCTTCGATTGTTTATCAGGCACGTTTTGGCTCAAAGGGTCATTGTAATAAGGATATTAATACCATTCCGACAGCGGATATACCAGACCATGATTTGTTGGTTGGCGGTTTCCCCTGCCAGGATTATTCTGTAGCGGCTACGCTTAGCAGATCTGGCGGAATTGAAGGTAAGAAAGGTGTTCTTTGGTGGCAGATATATCGCATACTTAATGAAAAAGAGGATAAGCGCCCCAAGTTCATATTCTTTGAAAATGTCGACCGTCTACTTAATTCTCCAGCAACACAGCGTGGACGTGACTTTGCTATTATCCTTGCATCGTTGGCTGACCTTGGTTATGTTGTTGAGTGGCGCGTTATTAATGCTGCCGACTATGGCATGCCACAACGCAGAAGAAGAACCTATATCGTAGGTTATCAGAAGGACTCTGTTGTTGCTCAGAAAATTGAGAAAATGGAAGATTGGGTGGAGTTTGATGGTGTAACTGCCAAGGCTTTCCCATTCAAGGTTAAGCCCAAAACTCTATCGGAATTTGATATAGAGGGAACAATTCAGGAAGTATCTGCAGGCTTCAACAAGGGTAAGAAAGAGACCCCATTCGGTAATGCCGGTTTGATGATGGACCGCCATGTATATTCAGTTGACGCTGAAGCCGTATATGATGGACCACGCCAGACTCTTGGAGGTAATCTTATTGATGAAGAATTGGTTCCTGAGGAATTCTTTATTTCTGACGAGGACCTGCCAAGATGGCAATACGAAAAGGGTGCAAAGAAGATTGAACGAGTTTCTAAGGAGGGCTTTAAATATATGTTCTCTGAGGGCGGAATGTCTTTCCCTGACAGTCTTGATCAGCCTTCACGTACAATTATTACAGGCGAAGGTGGTGCATCTGCTTCTCGATTCAAGCATGTAGTTCAGACAAAGTCTGGTCGCTATCGCAGACTCCTGCCAATTGAGTTGGAACGTATGAATATGTTCCCTGATAACCACACATTGCATCCTCAAGTATCAGATGGACGTCGCGCATTCCTGATGGGTAATGCTCTGGTTTGTGGTATTGTTGAGCAAATTGGAAAGAGCCTCTATCAGTTCATTTATGACGAGGCTCCTGTGTCTTCTCGCCCTATTTTTACGGCTCGCGACTCTAAGCCAATGCTTGATTTGGGATTGTTTGCTGATGAAGAAAAACCTCTCGTAGTAAATCGCCCCAAGAAACAGTATACTCTTGATCCAACTAAACATCTTCTAATTGGTCTTGTGAAGAAGGATAATGAGGAATACTTCTTGAAGGAGGAACCAACCAAGGTGTACTATACAGGTAAAACAAAAACGTTCCCCTCAACTGTGGCAGTTAACAAGTTATACTACTTCATGCCATATATTAAGGAAAAGGGTGTTCGTGATTTGTATCTGATCCGTGTGGCAAGAATTGGTAACAAGGCAGAGATACATCCAGAAACAAAGGATACAGAACCTCGTTTGGTATTCGAGCTGGAGTACCTGGAGAGCCTGCCTGAATATCAGATGCTTTCGCTGAACCGCTATTGGTTCAAGGATACTTTCCTTGGTAGGATATTTAAAGAGAAAGAATAGTTTATCTCAATATGGCAAGTAATCTGTGGACACGTGACGAAATGATTTTGGCGTTGAATCTTTATTTGAAGACGCCATTTGGTAAGATGCACAGAAGCAATCCAAAAGTTATAGAACTTGCCAATCTAATAGGGAGAACAGCTAATTCTGTTGCCATCCGTTTAACCAACTATGCATCATGCGATGAGAAATTAAAAGAACGTGGAATTGTTGGAATGCAGGGTGGTAAAAAACAGTGCTTGCCATATTGGGGTGAATTCAAAAATAATCGCGAAGCTTTGGTTTACGAGAGTGAGCTAATTCTTGCAAAATATCAGGATACAGATATAGAATCTAAGTATGCTGATGACTTAAAAGATATCCCAGAAGGTGTAGTTGGCGAAAACCGTCTTAGGGAAGTAAAGACTCGTGTAAATCAATCAGTGTTTAGGCAAATCGTGCTGGCTAATTATGAAGGGAAATGTGGCTTGACAGGCATAGACATTCCTGAACTACTAGTTGCCAGTCATATTATTCCTTGGGCGGATGATGTTGAGAACCGGTTGAATCCGGAGAATGGTATATGTTTGTCTTCGCTTTATGATAAGGCATTTGATAAGGGACTGCTGAGTTTTCGTGCAGATATGACAACCATATTTTCAGAACGACTTGAATCTAATGTTGGTAAAGAATACTTTATGAAATACTTTGAGCCTGTTAGAGATAGGAAACTCGTAACACCAAAGAAGTATTATCCAAATCCAGTATTCTTGGAGTGGCACCGGGATTGTATATTTAATAAGGTATGACAATGACTCCACGCAAGATATATGTAGCAAGCAGTTGGCGCAACGAATACTATCCTGAGGTTGTTGCAAAACTGAGGGAGGCGGGACATGAAGTTTATGATTTCCGCAATCCGCCGTCGGGCGATCCTGGGTTTAAGTGGAGTAGCGTTAGCGAGGATTATATGGAATGGACTCCAGCTGAATATCGAGATATGCTTAAGCACCCCAAGGCTGAACGACAGTTTCATAACGACATCGAGGCTATGGAATCGTGCGATACTTGTGTGCTTGTTTTGCCTTGTGGTCGGAGCGCTCATACAGAGGCCGGTTGGTTTGCTGGACGTGGGAAACTGACAATCGCTTATATCCCTGAACAACAAGAGCCAGAACTGATGTATAAGCTGTTTGATAAAGTTTGCTGCAATATCGATGAACTGATAAATGCTCTGAAATAAAAGCCCTACGCCTATGGACAAACTATCACCTGATAATATCGGCGAAACGGTACCATCGTAGCGCTTGAATCGGTACCAAAAGTTCATTTCGGTTCTGCCATATAATTAGAGGACGAGCATCGCTGCTGGTCCTCTAAAATATTTATATAGAAGTTTAATTTTATGAGCGTCTTTTGTGCTATCACAGCACTACTTAATGCTGAAAATTGGATAACTAGATAATATAAACTTGGCTGCAAAGGTACGCATTTTATGCGACTTGTGCAAATTTCCTCGCTAAAACTTGCAACTTACGATAATAAACTCTATCTTTGCAGCAGAATATAATGCGCTAAAATAGTATGTGGAGGATCCTTGTTCTTTTGACTGGTAACCTGGGACTGTATATAGTCTGCTTTGTGATTATTGTACTGTTTGGCGGTATGATGATCAAGGAAATTGATTGGTCATGGCAAGGCGTGTTGTTCTTCTCGATTTGCGGTCTTGTGATATACTTGATGACTAGAGACCCGAAGAAAATAAAAGAGCGTAAAAAAGAGAAGGAAGCCAGAAAGGAACTGAGAAAGCGATTGGCTATCGAGAAGGAGCAGAAGCGACTGCGCGATATGAACCATATACGTGTGGTGGCTGCGGTGATACATGATGGGCGAGGGCACATCTTTGCCACGCAGCGAGGCTATGGCGACCAAAAAGGAAAATGGGAATTCCCGGGTGGAAAAATCGAACAAGGCGAGAGCCGCGAGGAGGCGCTGAAGCGGGAGATACGCGAGGAGTTAGCGGCAGAAATCACCATCGAGCAATATCTTGAGGAGATAAATTGGGATTATCCTGATAAGCGTGTCACGATGTATTGCTTTCTCTGCCGGTTGGAGAGTGGCTACACGCTGAAGGAGCATTCGGCGGCGAAATGGATCAAGCGTAAAGATTGGTATAAGTTGGATTGGCTCCTGGCTGACAGGACTCTGTTCTTAAAGACTTCTTTGCCGATATAAAACAAAAATTATCTACGTGCCTATGGACAAACTTACTCCCGAACAACGACACCGCAATATGGCGGCTATTCACGGCAAGAATACCAAACCGGAGATGATAGTGCGGCGTGGGCTGTGGAGTAGGGGTTTCCGCTATCGGCTGAACCACAAGCGCCTACCTGGCCATCCAGACTTAGTACTTCGCAAGTATCGCACATGCATATTTGTGAACGGCTGCTTTTGGCACGGCCACAATGTAGACAGAAGAGCAATGGAGAATTCTGCTTGCTGCAAAATACCCAAAACGAATCACGATTTTTGGGTGGCAAAGATTCGTAGGAACAAGGAGCGTGATAAGGAGGATCAGCGTAAACTAGCCGAAATGGGCTGGCATTGCATTACTGTTTGGGAATGCGAGTTGAAGCCCAAACAGCGGGAGAAAACGCTAGATTCAATAGCATTTACGTTAAACCATATTTGGTTGCAGGATCATGGTGCAAAGACGATTTCTTATCCGAAAGTGGAAGAGGAATCGCCACTATACATAGCTGCAGAAGAACGGAAATAAAATAGGAGAGCGAACATCACTGTTGGCTCACCCCATAATAATAATAAACTAAATTAAACAAATTTATGAATATATCCTCCGCGCTATCACAGCGCTAATTGAACCTAACATAATATTAAAAACGGGTGCAAAGGTAATACTTTTATTTGGATTGTGCAAATAAATCTGCAAGGAGGGTGTAACATTTCGTTTTTCTGCCTACTATAATAATAGAAAGGTGGGAGAAATCAACATTTGTTGGCCTGAAGTTTGGTTATGTCGTGGTAAAATTGTACTTTTGCGTTTCCAAAAAAAAACAGGATACATGAGTATAAATGCACCTCGCAGGGAGTTTGATATATATACATGCCAGTTCGTAAGTCGCGGATTGGTTTTTGACGAAGACGGATTGCCTTTGCCAGATAAGGTGCTGGCAAAGGTGATGGATGATGATTACAAGTGTGTGAACAGAATAGAACTGAAGGATAGAAAGACAAAGCGGCTATACTATCACGAAACAGCTAAGGACCCAATAAATAACACTTACTTTCTCAGGGTGGCCAATGAACGAATGCTGACTGTACCAGATGAACATCGTGGTACAAAGTCTGAGCTCGAACATCCTTATCTGTATGTGTTTGTGCTTGCTGGGCTTGAGCAGCCTCTAGTTATGATAGAAAAGTGTAGGGTGTGTTCGCAGGCAAGTGGTGAGGTGGCAAGAGTTCTGAGTCAATCACTTAGCAAGATGCTTGTAAAAGATGGATGGACTCTGACACTGAGGAAATGCGAAACCACCGATACTCACGCTCAGTGTTTGACGGCGATGGGATATATGATGGACGATCCAGTTAAGGACATCAATACTCTGGAAGAACTACATGGGCATGAGAATGTGGGCAATCTGCTGAAGAAAAAGAGGGGACCAAAACGATTGAACTTCAGAAATTGTATCAATAACAAGACTTATGCCGATACTATTATCAGACTGCTGCACGAGTATATAGATGGCAAAACCAAACCTAAAGATATAATGCGGCCTATCAGGGCTGCACTCGAAGTTGGAGCAATACGTAAGGTTACTCTGAAGGAGTTTGAAAGTGAGTTTGGTGATATAATGAACGATAGTAGTACGATGTTTGATAATTATCAGAATCTGACGCTGGTATATTTCAAAGACGAGAAAATGTATAATGATATGCGTGATGTATTTGCTAAATATTCAGCTAAAAAAACAGGTCGCTAGTTGATTTTTATCTTCGCCGATGTGGTGATTTGTGGTATTTTGTGGTATTTTGTGGTGAGTTATCTTGGTAGCCGCAAAATGCCATTTTTTTATTGTGATAACTGTAGTAATTATAGTAATTTTGCGCTCGCCTTTGAAAAGTTCGGGGTATTCGAGATTATTAAGACGAAGCGCGTGGAATCTGATTTTCGAGAATCTAAGTTGTTTTTAATTAGGTTTTTCAGAAATGAAGATTAATGAAGAAGTCCAGTACATCTGGCATGATGGGGCGACAATCCCCGAAAACTTGTTGATGACCATGGCTAAGACTGCAGGCACGTATGATGGTGCCAGGCCATATCTGTTTTCGCTTTTGGCGCATGGGGTAATGCATGGCATCTTTGACTATATTAATAAGGTGAATGAGATACGCGAACACTATCATGTAGTACCAATACCTGTGCCCAAGGAGATGGGTGTGAGTAGCCCCGGACAGAAGGAGACAGACTCGATGGCTAGAAAGAAGTTTCAGACGATGAAGCAAAACGAACGCGAAATGGTGGTGGGCGACAGCCTGTATTTGCTCACATTGGAGCATAATAAGCTGTTTAGGTCGAAGAACGACTGGTTGGGCATCTATCTTGTAGTGAAAGACAGAGTAGATGGACGTATGAGTAGATCGGTATTTACAGAACTGGCTAAGAGTGCAACTCCCAGCTGGTGGCCATCTGAATTGCAAATAAGCGACCGTACGCTGAGCAATTTTGCTCGTTGCGTGGCTTATGAAGATAGGTTTGAGGCTTACTATGATATGGAGAACAATCCATGGGAAGAGCTGTGTGATACCTTCTGGAATATACTGAAACATGAGATTTTGACAGGCAAATCGACGCAGAAATGACGCAATGACGCCAAAACCTGACGCAAAAATGACGCGTTGACGTATCGGCCCCCTGAGGTTATTTTTTATCTCTACCTTTGCATCGTCAAAAGGAACAAGACAGTTCTCTGATGGCGATGCAAATTTTAGTTTAATAATTTAGAATTAAGAATTTAGAGAGAAAATGAAAAGTAAGAAGACAAGAAAGAACAAGAGGGGAATAAAGGTGAAGAAGGGGTGCGTGTCTTGTAAATACAAGGAGATCGACTCGAAAGGTCGCCGCCACTGCACCAAGTGTTCTACCATCGAAGAGGGTTACTGCACCAAGTGGCGCATGGCCGATGCACTCAGGATGAAGGAGAATCCCTTCGGCACCATCAAGAGCAAGGAATACCTGCACTACGTGCGAGACATTCGCATAGATGAGGCCGAGAAAGCGTGGCATGGTGATACGTCGCCAGCACGCGAACTGGAAGATATTCGCAAGGAGTTTAACAACAATATTAATTATAATTTCTAACCCGGGTCGGAATGTAGCAGAAAGATGAGTGAGGAAAAGTATCCGGATGTAATTGAGCTCAAACTAAAACCCGCTTTTCCTGTAGACACACGACTCATTAAAACATTTTCGACAATGACAATTAAAAAGTATGTAGAAATGCCAGAAGAAATTCTGGTACGCCTCTCAGAAGGCTTGAGTGTTCAGGGTGGTATGCAGAAAGACCCTCACACAGGTAAGTTGGTTTTTAATCCGCACGATGTGGCGCGCTATAAACCGGGCTATAAGCGACCGACGGAGATCCCGATTGGTGAGACGGACTTCGGCAGGTTTACCGAAACGCCTAAGACCATTAAGCGCTATGAAAGCTACCCCAAACGTATGGGTGCAGCCCGCATGATTGCGGCCTCAGAGCGTAGTGCCATCGATTTTAAGAATGCGATTATGAACCGTGAGATAGTAGAAAGAGTATAAACTAAAACCATTTATGTAAGATTATGAAAAAGATTGAAAAGAAGTTTGAGTCACAGTTGGGCAATTTCTGCCAGGTACACGAGAGTTTAGAGGATTTGTTGCAGAATGCAGAGTATGATGCGGTGCTGCTGTTGAAGGATATTATGCCAATATTGTTGAAGTGTAACGATAAGAATCCGTACGATTGTGAGGTAATGATGATGGCGGCTGCAAGAATGGCTGCAACGGTAATCAATGCACTGGAGGTATTGGATTATAATGCGGAGGATCGTGTTAAGAGTCTGATAGACTTTGACTTGGAGCACATCCGCAAGATCAGAGATGGAGAGGAAGAACTTGTACAATATGAAATCTAATTAGCCATATATTATATGTTTTGTTATCAGAAAAATTTTAGCAATCCTACTTTGCCCGTTGACGAAGCGCAGTTTTATGCGCTCGTCAAGGCAGAGAAGTGGAACGAGAATATCGATAAGTACCGTGAAACAGGTGATGCAGCACTGAAGCGCAAACTGCCTGCGTTTATATTCCAGGCTACGTTTGATGAGACTACATCGCCAAAGGGAAAGGTAGGCGCATGGCGCAAGCAGGCGGCTACACGATTGACGGGACTAGTGGTAATGGATCTGGACCATGTGGAGAATCCGTTGGCTCTCTATCAGGGATGGATAGAGAAGGGGCTCGACCTGAAAGCGCTTGGCATATTGCTCGTGTATATCAGCCCCAGCGGTAAAGGATTGAAGATAGTTTTCAAGGCGCGACTGGATTGGGGAAACCTGATCGATAATCAGCATGCCATGGCAAAAATATTGGGCGACGATGTGGAGCCAGATGAGGCATGCAAGGACTCATCTAGAATGAGTTATATTTGTAAAAATATTGACATTTTGTATATTGATAAAGAACTGTTTACGTATGAGAATAAAGAATATGGTGAGAGATATGATGCTCTATATAGAGACGGTCATAGCCAGGCTACGAGAGAGAATGAACCCCAAATGTCATCTCGACTAAGCGCAGCGCATTGTGACAGGGGACAGGGACCAGTCACAACTACTGCCGGCGATTTGTATTGTGACAGGTACCAGTCCCCAGTCACAAGAGAAAAAACCTTTAAAGGCATAGCTTATGAAGACATTATTGATGAGTGGTGGAAGATTAATGGCGGAGTGCCGCAAGAGGGTGAGCGAAATGTTAAGCTGTATCAACTGGCAGTTAGCCTGCGTGCTATTTGCGATAATAATAAGCAGCTGGTTTATAGCGTACTACCTCGCTTGGGCCTTGATAATATGGAGGTTGAACGTATCGTAGATTCTGCCTGCAAGGAGACACCAAAGGGCTTGTCGAAAGCCATGCAAGAGGTGCTTGCCACGCTAAACCCTCAAAAAGCTGAGGCGCCTACTGAGCGCGAGATTGACCAATGGCTCTGGGATTGGGGCGAGCAGATTGAGGCGTTGTTTGACGACTTCCCGATATTAAAGGACATCTGTCGTGGTTTGAAGCGCAACCAATATGCAGCAGCACTATTCGTTGCAGGTGGATTTATGATGACGCTGATGACACGCTGCAAGTATAGTTTCTACCACCGCCCTGAAGAGCTACGCAGACTGAATTGCGAGGTGCAGATTATTGGCGATCCTGCTAGTGGTAAGAGCTTTGCTACAAGACTCTACAAGCAATTGATTGCTCCAATCATAGCTGCCGACAGAGTGGGCAAGGAGGCAATAAACGCATACCGCGAACAGATGAAAACCAAAGGCGCCAACAAGGAGAAACCTAAGAAACCAAAGGTGGTAATCCGCGTGCATCCTGCGCGAACCAGTAATGCCCAGTTCATACAGGATATGGTGAATGCTGTGGAGGATGTGGATGGCGAAAAGATGCAGCTACATATGCTGACCTTTGACACCGAGCTTGACAACACTCTGAGAGTGCAGAAGGGCGGTAGCTGGATGGATAAGGAGTCGCTGGAACTTAAGGCGTTCCATAATGAAGAAGACGGACAATTCTATAGTAATATGGACTCCATTGTAGAAAACTTCATTGTTACCTGGAACTACATCTATACAGGTACTCCATTGGCCCTGAAAGCCAAGATAAACGAGCGAAACTTCGGGTCTGGATTGGCTACTCGACTTACCTGTATTCCATTGCCGCCAACTAACTTCGAGATGATGAGTCGCGAAAGCACTAAGGATGTGGAAAGCGACAACCGCTTGAAAGAGTGGGGCGAGAAGCTGGACCGCATGAAGGGAGTTCTGCCTCTGGACAAGATAGTAGACGAACTCTACGACTGGACCGCCCGCCGCATGGAGGATGCCAAGGAGGATAACTCGAAGGCTGAAGAAATGCTGCTTAAGCGATGCGCATATCACGGCTTAAACTTCGCTGCGCCATTCATAGTGATGCGTCACTGGGATAAAATCCGCCAGGATGGTCCATACTTCTGTGGCGAATTCGAGACAGACGCGGTAGACTGGAAACTGGCCGAACTCATAGTGAACATCCAGTACGCTTGTCAGCGCCACTACTTCCTGGCACTAGCCGAGAAATACTTCGAAGATCAGATGCGCGATGTGTCGGTAAACACTCACCGCAAGAGCAAGACGTTTGAGGGCTATAATCGTTTGCCAGAGGAATTTGTGGCAGAAGATGTGATGACTTGTTTCTCATTATCGAAGATTACTGCGGCAAGGGTAAAGATCAACCGAATGATGAAGGATCATCTTATAGAAAAGTCGGGCGATTTTGTAGATAATGGTACAACAAAAGCAGTATATAGAAAAATTGGCATAATGCTATAGCACGCTATAACGCAATAACACTATAACGCAATAACATTAGAAAATATGAGTGAAATAATACAATTAAACAGTCAAGCAAAACTCTCTGAGCACTTTGTGCTCGGGGAGTTCACAAGAAGCAACAGTCACCCCGAAGTGTATAACATCCCTACCCATGAGGCGATCGCAAACCTGAAGCGAGTGTGCGGATGGCTAGAGGTATTGCGCAAGCGATATAATGATAAGTATGGAGTGGGCGAGGAGCCTATACGCATAAACTCTGGCTATCGCAGCCCGCAGCTTAATAGAAAGATAGGTGGCGTGGCTGGGAGCAATCACCTTACCGGCTGCGCGGTGGATATCCGTGTGCTGGGTATGGAGCAGCTGATTCGCTATGCTACAATCCTGCTGGATTACGCTGATGAGAGCCATCAAGACTTCGATGAACTGCTGATAGAGCGAAATCGCTACGGGGCGATATGGCTACACTTTGCAGTACGCCCCAAGGATAATCGCCGTAAAGTGTGCTTTATCCAAGCCTAGTGCACCGTGGGGTTGAGGTTGCGGGAGAGGAAGAAGGTGCGGGTGGCTAGGAAGTAGGTGGCGACGCCGAGAGAGTTGACTAGCACTACGGTCCAGAAGGCGGCGCTGTAGCCTAGCAACTCGGCCACGATGCCTCCGATGAGGATGCCTAGACCCATGCCGATGTCCCACGAGATGAGGATGGTGCTGTTGGCCGTGCCGCGCTGATTGTTGCGGGCCACGTTGATGGTCATGTTCTGGAATGCAGGCCACATGTGGCCATTGCCCAGACCTATCAGCAGAGCGGAGCCGTAGTAGCCCAAGGGAATTAAGATCTTAGAATTTAGAGATAAGAGTTGGGTTAGCGTGGGCATAAGGATAAACAGGGTGTAGCCCACGAGCGAGATGACCATGCCCTCGGCGGCATTGTGGGTTACGCGGCCGGCGCGGAGGGCCTTGCTGCCCTGCAGACGCGACAGGATAAGACCTATGGAGCAGAGCAGGAAGTAAGTGCCCGTGCCGCCGGTGATGCCCATCGACTCCTTGCCGTAGATGGCCAGATAGTTGCTAAGTACGCCGAAGCTGAAGCCGAAGGCCACCATGTTGAGGCCGAGCAGCCAGCCGCGGGTAAGGAAGAAGCGGTCGAGCGAGAGGCGCGACGGGCCTGCCGAGGGGGCTGCTGCGGCTCTGGGCTTGAGCTTTACGGTGGAATCGATAATCCATCCGGCACAGGCCACGATGAGGGCCAGCCAGAACAGGAAGTCGAAGCTGTCGGTGAGCTGGTAGAGCCAGATGCCGATGCTGGGGGCGGTGGCCATGGCCAGATTGTTGCTCAGACCGTAATAGCCGATGCCCTCGGTGCGGCGACTGCTGGGCAGCACATCGATGGCTACGGTGGCATTGGCCGTGGTGACCGAGCCGAAGGGTCCGCCATGCAGAGTGCGCACGATGGTGAACATGAGCAGGGTGGAGGCTGCCAGATAGCCGGCAAAGAAGATGGCAAAGGCGCCGAAGGCTATCATGAGCACAGTTTTGCGGGGAAACGTGTCGACCACGTAGCCGCTAAACGGACGTATCAGCAGGGCTGTGATGGTATAGCCCGACAGCACCAGTCCGATTACATCCTTAGTGGCACCGAAGTGCTCGCTGAGATAGAGCGGCAGCAGCGGCGTGAGCACGTAGAAGGCGAAAAACAACGTAAAGTTGGCCGCCATCACCTTGCAGTAGTTCCTATTCCAAAGTCTCTCCATTAATCCAATCTTCTTACTAATCAGGGTGCAAAGGTACTACTTTTCGGCCGCAATCGAGCCAAACTAACGTTAACGAACTATAAACAGACTTAACTTTCGGCCACAAATCACGTCTAACATCCAGAAATCAACATCAACTATAAGTATGAAACGCAGTATAATGCTAACAGCCATTGCCATGCTGATTACAACCACAGCGATGGCACAGGACAGAGAGATTAAGGTGGGCGATGTATCGATGACCATCAGCCCGGAGAAGGGCGCCAAGATCATGTCGCTCAAGTATCAGGACCAGGAGATGCTATCGCAGCTGCGATGGCCCGAATCGTTCGGCAGCACATTCTGGACCAGTCCGCAGAAGGAGTGGAACTGGCCACCAGTGTTCGAGCTTGACAAGGGCGCATATGAGGTGGCCGAGAAAGATGGACACCTGGTGATGACCAGCCCGGTATCGGAGAAGCTTAAGTATCGCGTGCGCAAGGATTTCAGCACGGATAAGAAGGACGGCGCCATAGTTATCACCTACTCGATAATAAACGAGAGCGACGAAGAGCGCAAGGTGGCCCCATGGGAGATAACACGTGTGCCTAATGCGGGTGTGATATCGTTTGACGCGCCTGTAGAGAGCATATGGCCTGCAGGGCTGATGACGTTTAAGGCCAAGAACGGCACAGCCTGCTACGAGGCCGACGAGGCGCAGCAGAACCGCAAGGTGAACGCCGACGGTAAGGGATGGCTGAGCTACGAGAACAACGGGCTGGTGCTGACCAAGAAGTTTGCCGACCTTACACCCGAGCAGCCTGCTCCTGGCGAGGCCGAGATACAGGTGTACGTGAACCGTGGCAAGACGTATATAGAAATAGAGAGCCAAGGTGCTTACACAACCCTGGCTCCCGGTAAATCGCTCGACTGGACCGTACGCTGGTACCTCAAGAAGGCTAAATAACGTGTAGCCCCAGGAATACCATCAGGCCGTTCATCAGTATCCAGAAGATAGCAAACGGCATGGTCTTACGCATAATATCGCCATCCTGCCCCTCCATATCACATGCTGCGGTAGCGATGGCGATACTTTGTGGCGACAGCAGCTTACCACCCTCCGATCCGGCACAGTTGGCTGCGGCGAGCCAGTTGGTCTCGTTGCCGCTCACACCGAAGAATGCACCCTGATTTACCAATCCCAGGTCGCTGGCGGCAGTGGCCTGCAGCTTACCAAACAGGATGTTGGCATTAGTGGCGCTACCCGTAACAAACGTGCCGATAGAGCCGATGAGCGGAGCAAAGAACGGGAAGGCAGCGCCGGTAAGCATTACCAGACCCTTAGCTATATCATTGGTCATACCAGTATTGTTCATGAGCATGGCCATAGCCACCAGACAGCAGATGGTAACCACCGTCTTCTGCAGGTTGAGAGTGGTCTTGGCCAGCAGTTTCATCAGTGCGCCAAAGCTCATGCCCTGGATGAGTCCGCCAATCACAGCACCAAGGAAGATCATGAGTCCGGCGTTAGACAGCCATCCGAACTTAAAGGTGTTGCCGATGACGGGCAGGTCGAACTTGGTGACCAGTGTGCTGCCCAGCAGTTCGTTGATAGGTGGAACTATCTTGCTGCTGATGAGGATGAAGAAGATAATAAGACCGTAAACACTCCAGGCCTTGAGGGTCTTGGTGAGGCCGAAGTTCTTATGCTCTACCTTAACCTCGTCGTTGGGGTTCTCGTCGTGGATGAACAGCTTGTTGTAGAGCAGCATGGCGGCGATGGCGGCTACCGAACCGAGGATGGCAGGAGTCTCAGGGCCGATGAAGTGGGCGCAGCAGAACTGCACTACGATAGAGCATGTGCCCACAAACAGGGCTATGCTGAGGTTCTTGAGTATCTTGGTCTTATCGGTGAGCATGAGGATGAGGAACGGGGTGATGTAGAACATCAGCGAGAGCTGCAGAATAATAAAGGTGGCAACCTCGCAAAGCTCCTCAGGGGTGGCTGTGCCGCTGGCGGCTACCTGGTTGGCCAGTGTGGTGGCGGGCAATCCCACAGCACCAAAGCCCACGGCCACGGTGTTGGCTATCAAACAGATAACGGCCGAGAACATAGGCTTGAATCCCAGTCCGATAAGGATGGCGGCAGGGATGGCCACAGCAGTACCGAAACCAGCCATACCCTCGAGCACTCCACCAAGGCCCCAAGTGAGCAGCAGCACCAGCAGACCTTTATCGCTGGTCATCTGGATGAACTGCGTCTTGATGGTCTCGATCTCCTTGGTTTCGCACAGGATATTGTAGCTGAAGATGGCGCAGATGATGATAAGTATGATAGGGAAGCAGGCCTTGAGCAGACCCTCGACTACCGACCAGATGGTGATGCCAAAGATGCTGGCCTCGGCATACTTCTGGGGCACAATGCCCATGGCAGGAGCTGCAAACAGGGCTAATACTACGGTTACAATCAGTGTGATGATGGCGCTCTTGTAGCCAGAAACCTTGAAACCCATCATCAGTACGATGAGCAACAAAATGGGGATAGCAGATACTAATGCTGACATAGGCGGTTTTTAGTGTTAGTGAATATTTATATAAGTTCTGCCGACAAATATACGACAAAAATCCAATAATGATGCAAAAATTTTAGTGAAAAAATCAAAAATGGTCTACAATTGTGGGTACGCAGTTGCGTATATCTACGGGGATGGTCTCGGTTTCTATCGTGGTTTCGGTCACTTTCAGTCGCACCATGCAGGCCTGGCTGTTGAGCGGTCGGGTGGGATCGAAGATGAAATTGCCTATGCTGTAGTATATCTTCTTGCCAAGGAAATCCTCGATGGTTTGCAGTGTGTGGGTGTGATGACAGATAAGAGCATCGGCGCCGGCACGTATCAGCTGGTGGGCGTCCCATCGCTGGCGGCTGATGGGCTTAAGCGTGTGTTCGCCGCCCCAGTGCAGCGACACGATGATAACGGCCGTAGAGTCGGCCTTGCGCAGACGGTGCACGCGATTGAGCAGCGAGTCCATCGGCTCCTGGCTCACGCAGGGTCTGTCGGTTAAGTAAGAGTAGTTTTCGAGAGCCAGACGGAGCGATGGCACCAGCCACACATTTCGCGGCTCTGAGGCCAGCAGCACGGGCTCTGAGGCCTCGGCCATATTCTGGCCAGCACCTATCGGGGTGATGCCTGCAGCGATGATGTTGCGACGTGTGTCCATCAGTCCCTCGCGACCTTGGTCGATAGAGTGATTGTTGGCCAGGTTAAGGTGAGTGATGCCGTGGGCTTTCAGCGCCCCCAGCCACTCGGGCTCGGCACGGAAAATGAATAGTTTCTGTACTGGTGATACGATTTTGGTGGCAGGGCACTCCAGATTGCCCACAACCACCTGGGCTGAGCGGAATATGGAGTCGATGCCACCCGAGAACAGATGGTCGACTCCACGGCGCTCGATAACCCGGCGCACCCCGCGATCGAGCAGGATGTCGCCTGTGAAAACGATATTTATATCTGCCGCGAGGGCAGATATAAACATCATGTTAGCAGCCAGAACTGTAGAACACCTCTTCATCGGCCTCTGGCAACTTGTTGAGTGGCACCAGGATGCTCTTCATCCAGTCGGGCACACCCTTGCGGGCATTCTTCTTAAGCTCCTCCTGCCACTCCTCGTCGGTGAGTCGGGGCTGGTCGATGGGCTGGATAAACTCGCGATAGCTGAGCACGCCGCCACGTGTAGGCATCGCCCACAGCCTCGAACAGTATCGACTTGGCGTCGTTGTTGTCGGCATTGGCTGTGTAAACGTCGGCCACGATGGCCACCTTGCTGTCGGCACCTTCTACGTCGGTCCAACTGTACAGATTCTGATCGGGCATGCGGAGCAGTTCGAGCGAGATGTTCTCGAAGGTTGCGCCGATATAGTTGATGTGGTCGTACTCCTCGTCGGCCAGTTCCTTGCCGGCCAACTCCTTCTCGCTGGCGCGGAGCAGGAATGTAACCTCATCCTTCATTCGCTCGGTGGCACTCTCTACCTTCTCGGTCATCATGCCCTGGTCTCTGAGCAGCTTGGCAGTGTTGTCGAGCAGCTGGATGGCTTTCTTCCAGAACTTAACGTTGGGCTCTACATATCCCTTCACTACGGGCTCGGGCAACTCAGGACCACCACCACACTCGGCACCCATAGGCTGCTTGGCGTAGAGGATGGCGTCGTGCTTGAGTTCGGCCCACGATGCCAGAGCGGCATTCAGGTCCTTCTTGCCCCACTCGGGGTTCTGCATGAAGTAGGGGGCCGTCTTGGCATCGGCACCGGCATTGGCAGCACACATCTCAGTGAGTGTCTGCATCCACTGGGTGCATACGGTCTCGCGCCAATCTATCTCGCCCATGCGCTTCTTCATCTTTTCGAGTGTGGGCAGCAGGGGTTGCCACTTGGTCTTCTCTTCCTTAAGTATCTGCTCGGCGGCAGCTACGCCCATGGCGGCCATCACGTCTACACCCTTAGGCGTGGCGCGCTGGGGCGGGAAGTTCTTGTAATCCACCATCTCCTGCAGCACCTCGGCATCGGGCTGGTAGCGCTGAGGCATCACACATATCTTGTTGTGGCTGGTCTTCTCAAACTTGGGGCGGATGCGTGTAAGCTTGTCGCCGATATCGTTCAGTCGCTTGGTAAGGGCCTTGATGGCCTTGTCGTCGTTCAGCAAATCGTCCATGCCCATGCCGGTCTTCTCTACCTCGTCCATCACCTGCAGCAAGCTCAGGTCGTCTGACTTGCCCATGAGCAGGGTGATAAGGTCGTTGAGCTTGTCGTACTTCTGGCGATTCTTCTTAAACAGCTTCATGGCGAATGCCATCTGTACGGCCTGCTTCACTTCGGTTTCGTGTCGCAGACCCATAGGGGCTGTCTGTAGCCACATCATGCCACGGAAGTAGCGCTTCAGGGCGTCGCTGCGGGTGTAGTGGCCACGGGCGCGGAACAGGCTGTAGGGGAACGATACGTCGCCCATATAGTCCATCAACATCTCGCTGGGACAGTTGGATGCATTCATACATTTGTTGATCTCGCGAACCACGGTGCCGTTCAAGGCTGCATCGGCCACGGGCTGACCGTTAAACAGATGCAGGGCCACATCGAAGAACTGGATGTTTCGACCGGCTATGCGGTTGGCCTCGCTATCGCGTGGCGCATTGTGGAGGAATGCCAGCATGGCGTCCTTCATGTCGCGCGAGAACTCGGTCATGAGTGGCAGCAACTGATACTCCTCGACCTCGCGCAGCATGCAGTCGATGTAGAGGTGGTAGAGCTGCAGATACAGGTCGGTGGTTACGAAGCTGGGGAAGGCGTGGTAGTCGTTCTGCTCGTAGACGTGGAATATCTGCTTGTGGCTGCTGGGCACGATGGCAAATCCCTCCTCGCCAAGCTTTTGACAAAGAGTTGAATCAAACTCCTTTAATTGTTTGGGATTCAGTAGATTAGCCATATTTACCCGAAGTCCTTCTGCAACTTCGAAATTCTGCTTCTGCAGTTCCTCCTCGCGAGCCTTGAGTCGCTTCATAAACGCCAGCTCCTGGTCGGTGTAGGTTATCAGTTTCTTCTCGTCGATGGTGCGCATGTAGGCATCGCGCCAATCCTCGTCCTCCTTGCATTCCACCACTGCCTCTACCTTCTCGTCGAGTGCCCACATCAGTGAGTCGTACCAGGTGGTGGTGCAGTAGATGCCTCGCAGATAAGAGTCCTTGAACGGATAGCCGCGCTGTGCTGCAGGCGCATTGCGCAGCAGTCGCACGTCGCTAAGGTTAAGGCCACTCACATCCATGTCATAGTCGATGCTGTCGCCCAGTTTCTCGGCATCGATAGTAGATACCGGCATTACCACATTCTGTTTCTGGCTGCATGCTGCCATCAGGCCCGCCATGCATGCCATCATGATTAATTTACTTTTCATTGGCAAAAGGTTTTTATTGCTGTTTCATGATTTACACCTTTAATAATATAGTGGTCGAAGGTCATGCCGAACCCGCCCCAGCGGTAGTCGGCCACCACGTATCGGTCATCGCCGGCCCGCTCGATGGCACGTATGCGACCATCCACATAGCGGAAGTCCTCGAGCACTCCGCCCAGCTTAGAGCCCAGCCACAGTGGTCGGGCCTTGCCGTTAACATCCTTGAAAATAAAGATGCGTCGGGCCTTTTCGGGATAGAATCGGGTAGACTTGATTACCCCCACGATGGCATCGGTGCGTCCGTCGCCATCCACATCGCCCGTCTGATACTGATATACGGGGTAGGGCAGTCGCCAGCCGTTAAGGTAGTACAGGCTGTCGTGCTGCTTCTTCAGATCGAAGCTTTGCGCTGTGCATGCTATTGCGCAAAACCACATGGTTAGTATGGGTAATAGTCGATTGTTCATCACCACGATAGGTTTTTATCGGGCCAAAGATACGAAAAAATTCTAAAATTGTTCGTGGATATCAGATTTTTTTGTATATTTGCTCGCAAAATCGATAAGTATAACTAAAAACCAGCGCCCTATGATGAGTCAATTTCTTTCAGAATTGCGGCAGATATTGCCAGCAGAGCGTGTCTATACCGATGAGCTACGCACCCTGGGTTGGGGTACCGATGCCAGTTTTTACCGCCAGATTCCTAAGGTAGTCGTCCGTAGCGATGGCGAGGAGGAGATAGCAAAGATAGTGCAGTTGTGCGACAAGTTCAAACTGCCCTACACATTCCGTGCAGCGGGCACATCGCTTAGCGGACAGAGTTGTACCGACTCTGTGCTGATAGTGGCTGGCAAGCACTGGGAGAAATACGAACTGGGCCAGAATCAGGAGACTATCCGATTGCAGCCAGGCATAGTGGGTGGCCGTGTAAATCAGATACTGAAGCCCTACGGCCGTGTGTTCCCGCCCGATCCTGCATCGATAGGTTCGGCCATGGTGGGTGGTATCGTGGTGAACAATGCATCGGGCATGAACTGCGGTGTGCATGCCAACAGCGACCGCATGCTCATATCGGCCCGTATCATACTTACTGACGGAACCATTCTGGACACTGGCGACGAGCAGAGTCGCGAGGAGTTCCGCAAGACTCACCCGGCATTTATACAGCACATAGAGATGCTGCGCGACAAGGTGCGTGCCGACGAGGAGTTGGCCGCACGTATCGCAAAGAAATACTCTATCAAGAACGTTACGGGACTGAACCTTCGCCCACTGGTGGCCTACGACGATCCGTTTGACATCATCGCCCACTCGATGGTAGGCAGCGAGGGCACGCTGGCATTCCTCTCGGAGGTAACAATGAAGACGCTGAAGGACTATCCGTACAAGGCCTCGGCGATGGTTTACTTCATGACCATGAAGGAGAGTTGCGAGGCTGTGGTGGCCATGAAGAAGATGAAGGCTGGCGAGGAAGACCTGGACTACAGCGCCGAGAATCTGGTGGTGAAGAGTGCCGAGATGCTCGACTACAAGTCGCTTTCGTCGGTAGACGACCCTGTATATCTGCAGTACAAGCAGGACGTGGATGCAGGCAAGATAGAAGGTGTGGAGCCCGGCGACTATCACAACCTGACAGCGATACTCACTGAGACCAAGGGCATAACCCACGAGCAACTGTTGGAGAAGATAGAGAAGATAAAGGAGTGCCTGGGCCAGTTCCGCCTGTATATCCCAGCCGAGTTTACCGAGGATCCTGCCGTGTATGGCAAGTACTGGGCCATCCGAAGCGGCATATTCCCATCGGTAGGAGGTACGCGTCCTGTGGGTACATCGTGTCTTATCGAGGATGTGGCATTCCCGATAGAAAGTCTGCCTGAGGCCACGGTGAAGCTGCAGAAGCTGATAGCCGACCATGGCTACGACGACGCTTGTATATACGGTCACGCATTCGAGGGCAACTACCACTTCATACTGAACCAGAGCTTTGCCGACGAGCACGAGGTGGCACGCTATGCCGAGATGATGCGCGATGTGGCTAAGCTGGTGGTTGAGGGCTACGATGGAAGCCTGAAGGCCGAGCACGGCACAGGTCGCAACATGGCGCCATTCGTTAAGTACGAGTGGGGCGATAAGGCCTACGAGATAATGTGCGAGCTGAAGAAGATTTTCGACCCCGAGGGCTTGCTGAACAAGGGCGTGATATTCAACGACGATCCCGACTGCTTCATCAAGTGCCTGAAGCCACTGCCTGTATTGGATTTCGACTTCGACAGTGTGCCTGATGGCGGTCACTATCTGATGGACCCAACGCTTTCGACAGCCCATGAGACCATCGAACAGGTGAAGCGTGCCAACAAGTGTATAGAGTGCGGATTCTGCGAGGTTAACTGTATGTCGTGCGGACTCACACTTAGCAGCCGTATGCGTATCGCCGTTCAGCGTGAGATACGCTACCTGACCAAGACCGGTGCCGACCCACAGCGACTAGCCACGCTGAAGAAACAATACAAGTACTATGGCGACCAGACTTGCGCCACGGACGGACTATGCTCTACATCGTGCCCGATGAAGATTAACACGGGCGAGCTGACCCATCTGATACGTCAGATGGACATGAACGAGAGTCCTACTGGATATAAGCTTGGCGAGTTTGCCGCCAACCATATGGCGGGCATCAAGAGTGGACTGCGAGTGGTGCTGGATGTGGCTCATGCCGCACACATCACCCTGGGCCCATCGCTGATGACGAGCATCTGTCGAGGTATGAACAAGATGGGTATGCCGCTATGGACCACCGCTATGCCTAAGAAGCATCGCCAACCCAAGAAGAGTGATCTCACACAATTCATCATCGAGAAGAGCATTCCGCACAAGGAGGAGCAGCACTCCGAGCTAAAGGTGGTATATTTCCCCAGCTGTATCAACCAGACCATGGGACAATCAAAGCATGGCGGAAAGATACACGACCTGGTGGACGAGGTAATCCAACTGATGGCCAAGGCTGGCTACGAGGTAATATTCCCAGAGGGCATGGAGCGAATGTGTTGCGGACAGATTTGGGAGAGTAAAGGTATGCTCGACATAGCCGACCGCAAGAGTGCCGAACTGGAGGCAGCTCTGTGGAAGGCCAGCGAGGAGGGCAAGTATCCCGTGCTGTGCGCCCAGAGCCCATGTCTGCACCGTATGAAAAAGGTGATGCACAGAATGGATTTGTATGAGCCAGCAGAGTTTATAATGAAGTTCTTGGTGCCACGACTGGATTTCCATCCTATCGATCGCCACATAGCCCTGCACCTTACGTGTTCTACACGACAGATGGGTGTAGACAAGGATATGATAGAGTTGGCCAAGCTGTGCTCAAAGAATGTGTTCCTGCCCGAGGGCGTGGGCTGTTGCGGATTTGCCGGCGACAGAGGATTCACATTCCCCGAACTGAACAGCTATGGACTGCGAAAGCTTCGTCCACAGATAGAGGCCAACGGCATAGAGGTGGGCTACAGTAACAGTCGTACCTGCGAAATCGGACTCGAGACAAATTCGGGCATACCATACATGAGTATCGTATACCTGGTAAACGAATGTACAACCCCTAAAAAACAATAAACCATTATTTATGAAACCAATTATCAAGACATTGATTCTGGCCGCACTGGTGTTTGCGGCCTCAGTAAGCGCTCAGGCGCAGATTCTGAAAACCCACGTAGAAACAGGCGACGTTCAAGGCGTAGTGGACGAAGGATTGGCTGTGTATAAGGCCATACCATACGCTGCACCTCCAGTGGGCGATCTGCGATGGCGCGACCCTCAACCAGCTAAGGCTTGGGAGGGTGTACGTGTGTGCGACGAGTTCGGACCACTGCCCCCACAGCCCACACGTCCTGGTCGCACGGCCGACCAGATGAGCGAGGACTGCCTGTATCTGGGCATAGCCACACCAGCTAAGAGCATCAACGACAAACTGCCCGTGATGGTATGGATACACGGTGGTGGATTTCAGACCGAGTGGTATGGCGGCGACCTGTGGAAGCGCTTGGCTCAGCGTGGTGTAGTAATAGTTAGCATAGAGTATCGCACTGGTGCTCTGGGCTTTATGGCTCACCCCGAACTTACCAAGGAGAGCAAGGACGGACACTCGGGCAACTACGGTATACTAGACCAGATATTCGCTCTGCAGTGGGTTCAGCGCAACATCGCCCAGTTTGGTGGCGACCCATCTAAGGTTACCATCTTCGGCGAGAGTGCTGGTGCCATCAGCTGTAGCATTCTGTGTGCATCGCCACTGGCCAAGGGCTTGTTCCGTGCCTGCATCAGCCATAGTGGCGGATCGTTTGCTCCATGGAGCGACAAGCCCCGTTCGCTGGGGCTCGACGCATCGCAGAAGGGTGCCGAGAGTCAAGGCCTGGCATTTCAGAAGCATCTGAAGAAAAAGAATCTGAAGCAGCTGCGCAAGATGGACGCCATGCAGCTGTGCGATGGCAACGTAGGTTTTGCTGGCTTCTGGCCATGTGTGGACGGATACGTGATTTGCGACGACCAGTATCGCTTGTACGAGCGTGGCGAGTATAACGATGTGCCCGTGATCGTGATGACCAACAGCGACGAGGGTGCACTCTTTGCCCCGGGCAATATCAAGGCCGAAGACTACAAGAAGACCGTCGATGGAATATTTGGCGATTGGGCCAGCGAGGCACTTAAGTACTATCCTGGCAGCACCGACGATGAGGCTTGGCACGGATTCGGCGATGCATTCCGCGATATGGGATTTGCATGGCCATCTTACGCTTGGGTTAGTCTGCAGGCCAAGACCGGCAAGAGTCCTGCCTATGCAGCCTATCTGGCTCAGCCATCAGAGATGAGTTTCTCGCGCGATCCTCGTCGCAAGGGTGTGGCCCATGCCGATGATATAATGTATCTGAACGGTATGTTCCTGGATCAGCCACAGAAGTACCCCACTGAGGCCGCTGTAGCCGAGATTATCCAGCAGTACTGGGTAAACTTTGCCAAGACATGCAATCCTAACGGCAAGGGTCTGCCTTACTGGCCATCGTTCGACGATCAGAAGCCTACCACCATGCAGTTCTCTAACGGTGCATCGCTCATAATGCGACCAAACCGTGAACAGGTGGACTTTGTAGATCGCTACTATCGCGCCAAGCGTGCCGAGACAGAAGGCGCCCGCAAGTAAAAATAAATCCCCAACCAAGCGGTTGGGGATTTTCTTTATAGCATACCTTTGGTGGATGGTAGCTCGTAGTGATATATGTCGCGACGGACTGCCATTTTCAGTGCTCGCGCCAGGGCCTTGAATATGCCCTCTATCTTGTGGTGCTCATTCTGTCCTTCGGCCTTGATGTTAAGGTTCATGCGGGCAGCATCGCTCAAGCTCTTAAAGAAGTGCAGGAACATCTCGGTAGGCATTTCGCCTATCTTCTCGCGATGGAACTCGGCATCCCAATCCAGCCAGGGGCGACCACCGAAATCCAAGCATGCCGAACACAGACAATCGTCCATCGGCAAGCAGTATCCGTAGCGCTCTATGCCACGCTTGTCGCCCAGGGCCTGAAGTATGCACTTGCCCAGAGCTATGGCTGTGTCCTCGATGGTGTGGTGCTCGTCTACCTCAAGATCGCCCTTGGTGTGAACGGTCAGGTCTATCATTCCGTGCTTGCCAATCTGCTCAAGCATGTGGTCGAAGAATCCCAGCCCAGTGCTGATGTCGCACTTGCCCGATCCGTCGAGGTTAACCTTCACCCAGATGTCGGTCTCCTTGGTGGTACGCTTCACCTCGGCCGTGCGCTCGCCTGCAAACAGCAGTTCGGCTATCTTGGCCCAGCTGATGCCCTCGTCGCTCAGTATCAGCGACTTACATCCTATGTTCTTAGCAAACTGACGATCGGTCTCGCGATCGCCGATGACGTACGAATTGGCTATGTCGTACTCGGGATTGTTGATGTATTTCTCCACCAGACCCGTGTTAGGCTTGCGGGTTGGGGCATTGTCCTCAGGGAAGTGAGGGTCTATCAGTATCTCGTCGAATGTTATGCCTTCGCCCTCAAGAGTCTGCAGTATGAAGTTGTGTACAGGCCAGAATGTATCCTCTGGGAAACTATCGGTGCCCAGTCCGTCCTGATTGCTAACCATCACAAACTCGAAGTCTAGTTTTTCGCGGATAAAGGCCAGGTTGCGGAATACACCCTTGACAAACTTAAGTTTCTCGAAGCTGTCAATCTGCTCGTCGGCAGGCTCTTCGATCAGTGTTCCGTCGCGGTCGATGAATAGAATTTTTTTCATATTGTCTTTTTATTGAAGTCCTCTTTCTCCTTGTCCTGAACGCTTATCGATATCTTGGCCAGATATAGCGGCAGAACCATTGTAAGCCATACGTAGGCCTGGATAAATCCTGCTATCGCAAATGCACCCAGACTCATCCATTTCACTGTGTCGGGCATGCCCGATGCATCGCCGTTGAGCATACCTATCTGCGACTGCCAGTTGGCTGTGATCAGAATCACTGCGGGCAGCGATGTGAGCAGGGCCAGTATGGCTACGATAAATAGGCACACCAGCGATACCAGTGTGAGTTTGCCCAGATGGCGAAGCCACGAGCCGCTACGCACGGCGACGGGCTTAAGCATCTGTCGCTTGCGAAGTCGCCACTTGGCAGCTACTATCCATGCTATAACGGCCACCACGCCCAGCACCATGGCTGGCAACAGCAGGGTGGGGGAAACCAGTACAGGCAGGGCCTGAGCCACTGCTGATATCAGGGCAAACACCAGTGCCGACCACCATGTGGCACGGAATATCTTGCGGAAGTTGGCGCTGTACAGCTGGTAGCCCTCGCGTATGCAAGCCTGACTGCTGCGCACCTTGATTTCTATCTCTTTTTTATCCTTTTCCATCGCAAATATCTTATTTTCGCGTGCAAAGATACCATTTTTTTGTTATCGATTACACGGATTACACGGATTTTTTTTATCTTTGCAGCAAATTTTTAGTTTATGAAATTATTAAGGTGGGGTTTTATAGGCTGTGGCGAGGTTACCGAGAAGAAGAGCGGACCCGCATTCAGCGATGTTGAAGGCTCTAGTGTGGTGGCTGTGATGAGCCGCACTGAGAAGCATGCTCGCACTTATGCCGTTGAGCACGGTATAGCCAAGTGGTATACCGATGCACAAGAGATGATAGACGATCCTGATGTGAATGCCGTATATGTGGCCACACCGCCATCAAGTCATGCCACTTATGCCATCATGGCCATGAAGGCCGGCAAACCTGTTTATGTAGAGAAACCTCTGGCCGCAAGCTACGAGGACTGCGCCCGTATCAATCGCATCAGCGAGCAGACCGGCGTGCCCTGTTTCTGTGCCTACTATCGCCGCTATCTGCCTTATTTCCAGAAGGTTCGCGACATAGTGAATAGTGGACAGATAGGTAAGATTATCAATGTGCAGATACGTTATACCGAACCTCCGCGACAAGCCGACCTCGATGCTATCGCCAATCACGAGCCACTGCCCTGGCGACTGCAACCCGATATCGCCGGAGGCGGCTACTTCTACGATATGGCTCCGCATCAGCTCGACATTCTGCAAGACCTCTTTGGAGTTATCCTCGAGGCTCGCGGCATATGTAGCAATCGTGGCGGACTCTACAAAGCCGAGGACTCAGTGAGTGCATGTTTCCAGTTTGAAAACGGTCTGCCTGGCAGCGGTTCGTGGTGCTACGTGGCCCACGAGAGTGCCCGCGAAGACTGTATCGAGATTATCGGCACCGAGGGTCAGGTAAGTTTCTCTGTGTTCGACTATACCCCCATCCGCCTGCAGACCACCCAGGGCGAGGAACGCATCACCGTGCCCAATCCCCCTTACGTGCAGTATCCTATCATCAAGAATGTGATAGAACACCTGCAGGGACTGGGCGTGTGCGAGTGTACCAGCGTGTCGGCCACCCCTGTAAACTGGGTTATGGACCGCATCCTGGGCAAACTTTAAACCCGTGTGTATGAGTAGAGTGCAAGTGTTACTGCTATCGTTGCTGATGTGTCTTGGCGCCAGTGCTGCCGAGCCACTCGACACGCTTGCGCTCGATTCCATATCCCGTGCCGAAGAAGATTTTGGCCTTATCCGTCGCACCGTTCGCGGGTTCGACCGCACCGACGATGACTACATCGAGCCCCAGCACTACGAGTTTACCGTGATGGGCCAGATTACCCGCACCTTCGAGAGTTTTGTGCTTAGCAGCAATGGCCAGAGCGTGCGCCTGGCCCCCGACGGACTCACCAAGATAGGTCCTTACTTCGGTTGGCGATGGTTCTTCCTGGGCTACACGTTCGATATCAAGAACATAGGCTTCAGTCAGAACGGACTTCGCAAGGAGTTCGACCTCAGCATCTATTCATCGCAGGTGGGCATCGACCTGTTTTATCGCCGCACTGGCGACGACTATAAGATTCGCGATGCACGTCTGGGCTATGGCATCGACGGAGCACTGTTCGAGGGTGTTCCCTTTGCTGGTGTCAACGTGGGTATCACGGGTTTCAATGCCTATTACATCTTCAATCACGGCCGATTCTCGTACCCTGCGGCATTCAGTCAGAGCACTTGTCAGAAGATAAGTTGCGGTTCGTGGATGGCTGGCTTGGGATATACCGACAATACCCTCGACATGAACTACGACAAGCTGGAACAGACACTGCGCGAGCGCATGCCCGAAGGTCAGGAACTTAAGCTTGATAGCGGCATGATGTTCAGCGACATCAAGTATCGCGACTTTATGCTGTCGGGCGGATATGCCTACAACTGGGTGTTTGCCAAGAACTGGCTGTTCTGCGCCAGCGCACAGGTAGGTCTGTGCTATAAGACGAGCTACGGCGAGATGGCCGACGATAAGACCGGTTTTACTTTTGATAAGGTCCACCTCGACGGTATAGGTCGTTTCGGACTTGTCTACAACAACACCCGCTGGTATGCCGGCTGTAGTGCCATCCTGCGCACCAACAACTATCGCACGTCGCGATTCGTGGCCAGCAATATCTTCGGCTCGTTCAATGCCTACATAGGCTACAATTTTGTGTTGAAAAAGAAGTATCGTAAAAACAGAGCATGATGAAACGTATCGTATATATTATAATAGGTATAGCCATGTGCGTCAGTGCTAGTGCTGCACGTTGGAGCGATGATGTCAGGGCACAATCTTCTGACAGCGTCACCATCTGTCGACTGCTGGCCGAGGCCAAGCACCTGCCTGCCACCACCTGTCTGCCATTGCACTTCGCCCAGAAGTTCATCGGCATACCTTACGTGGCCAGCACACTGGAGGGCGACAAGCACGAGCGACTGGTCATTAACACCCGTCAGCTCGACTGTACCACACTGGTTGAGACCGTAACAGCACTCACACTCTGCGCCCAGAACGGCCAGTACTCATGGTTTGCCTATAAGCATATGCTTACTGACCTGCGCTATCGTGGTGGCATCATCAATGGCTACACGTCGCGCCTGCACTATTTCACCGAGTGGATCACCGATAACACCCGTGCTGGTGTGGTCGCCGAGATTCAGCAGCCCAATCCACCCTTCACAGCCGTGCAGAATGTCCGTGTAAGCTATATGAGCACCCATCCGCAGAGCTATCAGTCGCTCCGCGAGCATCCTGAGTTCGTAAGCACCATCGCTAAGATGGAGCGCCAGGTGTCGGGTGCCAAGTATCGCTATATCCCCAAGAAGGCTGTGGGCAATCACAAACTGCTTCGCACGGTAATCAAGGATGGCGACATCATTGCTATCACATGCAGCAAGCCCGGACTCGACATCGCCCACCTGGGTTTTGCCCTCTGGCGCAAGGACGGTCTGCATCTGCTCAACGCATCGCAACTGCACCACAAGGTGGTCATCGAACCCATGACCATGTATCAGTATCTGCAGAAGCATCCGTCGCACACTGGAATAAGAATAATAAGAATAAATAAATAACTTAACCAAAAAGGAGAGAGATTATGGAATTACCCGATTTTATGAGTTACGCGAACAAGTTTTCGCAGTCGGAATTTACTGAGAAGATTGCACGCATAGCCAAGCGTGCAGGTGCTAAACTAGTCTATGCGGCGCTTATACTGTACTACACTCTGCAGAGCGACAAGGTGAGCAAGACCGATAAGGCTATCATCATTGGTGCTCTGGGCTATATGATCAGTCCGCTCGACGTTATCCCCGATGCTATCCCCATCGCCGGACTTACCGACGACCTGGCCGTACTGCTGTATGTGCTTAAGAAGGTGTGGACTGGCATCGACCCCGATATCGTAGAGCAGGCCAAGAGCAAGCTGTCGCGCTGGTTCGATGAGGACGAGATAGCCGAGATGGGCGACATCTTCGATCCGGAAGAATAAGCAAGATTGGTATAAAACAAAAAAGCCTCCCGATTTGGGAGGTTTTTTCGTGAGGTGCCTGGCGGATTCGAACCGCCGTAGACGGTTTTGCAGACCGTTGACTAAGCCACTCATCCAAGGCACCAATTTTCCAAAAACCGATTGCGCTTTCTCAAACGCGGGTGCAAAGGTAGTGAGTTTTTTCGAGACTACCAAATTTTTTTGCTACTTTTTCGTGCAACAACACGATTTTTTCCTTTTCTCGCACTCTTTTGCCCTCTCTTTCAGCTCTTTTAGCTGGCATCCGGTGCATCCTTCGCACGGATCGTCACTCTTCCGTAGCCGCTCATACACCCACCAAGCGGCGTACCCCACGGCTCCTAAAAGTATCAGATAAACAACGATCTCCTGCATAATTCTTCTTGTTTTTGCCGTAGGCCATAAAATTATAGTTTGGTTAATTTGCGGAGCAGCACTTTGTTAATCACCTGGAAACGATGCCCCTGTCGTTCTATGTCCTCGCGTACATTATTTATATTATTAAAGAAGTCGCTGAATGCGTTCAGCACAGGGTTGGGCTGTCCCGCATCCTCGCTCGCATTAGGATTCACCAGAATCTTTATGCCCTGCGGCTCCATATGTACGTCTATCTCGGCGTCGGTCATTATCGGGTCGCCATCATAGTGTATGGCTCCAGGCTGTTTGCGCGTGATGTGTAGATTTTTGGTGCGGAAAGTCTTTATCTTCGAGTTGTTGCCCAGCGTCTTCATAAACAGGTCGGCAGCTATCTGTGGAGCATCCAGAGCTGTAAACGGCTCCATCACAATCACGTCCATCTCGCCGTCCTTCATCGTAGCGCCTGGGGCTATATATGCATTGTTGCCATACTGCGATGCATTGGCACATGCTATCAGGTATGCCTTGTACTTGCGGGCTCCTGTGTCGTCGGTCACCTCGTAGGTCTCGGGTTTGTATTTCAGTCCCTCCTTCAGCACGGTCTCTACGTAGGTGATAGGTCCGCGCTTGCCAGCTTCGGCAAACTTCAGCGAGATAAACGCGTCGAATCCCATGCCGCATGTGCAGAAAAATGGCATACCGTTTATCACACCATAGTCGAACGACTCTATCTTGCAACTGTTAATTATCGTGATGGCCTTCTTTATGTCCATCGGCAGGCACAGGTGTCGTGCCAGTCCGTTGCCACTGCCACATGGCACTATGGCCAGCGCCGTGTCGGTGTGTACCAGCGATCGGGCCACCTCGTTCACAGTGCCGTCGCCACCCACGGCCACAACTATGTCTACACCCTCCTTGGCTTTAGCCTTTGCTATCTCGGCAGCATGCCCGCGATATTCGGTAAAGCATATTTCGGTGCTGAACAGATCTTTATTCAGAATTTGTTCTATCAGGGCGGGTACCTCTGCCTTCGAAGTGGTACCCGATTTCGGGTTCAGGATGAATGTAATTTTTCTCTTTTCCGTCATAATCGTGTGCAAATTTACGATTTTTAGGTGAATAAATACCGCAAAAAAACAAGAAATTTGGAAAAAACAATCATTATTTATGATTTTCTTGCACGTTTTACCAAAAAATGTGTATCTTTGCACCCTGAAATTTAAAAATAAAAAGACTATACCTAATAGGAATGGGACAGTTACAAGAAAGATTTAAGCATTATCGTGAGCCACAGAAGTTTATGGAGGCTGACGTATATCCCTATTTCCGCGAGATTGAGGGAAAGCAGGGAACGGAAGTTGAGATGGGTGGCCACAAGGTGCTGATGTTCGGCTCAAATGCCTATACAGGTCTTACTGGCGACCAGCGTATTATCGATGCCGCTAAGGCTGCTCTGGATAAGTACGGTTCAGGTTGTGCCGGTAGCCGTTTCCTCAACGGAACGCTCGACCTGCACGTTAAGTTGGAAAAAGAGATTTCAAAGTTTATCGGCAAGGACGACTGTCTTTGTCTCTCTACAGGTTTCTCAGTCAATCAGGGTGTCATCCCCGCACTGCTTAGCAAGGACGACTACGTGATCTGCGACGATCGCGACCACGCATCTATCGTTGATGGTCGTCGTCTGGCTTTCGCCCGTCAGTTGCACTACAAGCACAACGACATGGCCGACCTGGAGCGCGTACTGCAGAAGTTGCCACAGGAGGCTGTTAAGCTCATTGTGGTCGACGGTGTGTTCTCTATGGAGGGCGACCTGGCTAATCTGCCTGCTATCGTTGAGCTCAAGCACAAGTACAACTGCTCTATCATGGTCGACGAGGCTCATGGTATCGGTGTATTTGGTAAGCAGGGCCGTGGTGTTTGCGATCACTTCGGACTTACCGACGAGGTCGACCTCATCATGGGTACATTCTCTAAGTCGCTGGCTTCTATCGGTGGTTTCATCGCAGCCGACTGGGATACTATCAACTATCTGCGCCACACTTGCCGCACTTACATCTTCTCGGCATCTAACACTCCTGCTGCCACAGCCGCAGCACTCGAGGCTCTGCACATCATTCAGCAGGAGCCAGAGCGCATCCAGGCTCTGTGGGATGTTACCAACTATGCCTTGAAGCGTTTCCGCGAGGAAGGATTCGAGATCGGCGAAACCGAGAGTCCTATCATACCTCTTTACGTGCGCGATGTAGACAAGACATTCCTGGTAACCGCATTGGCATTCAAGGCTGGTGTGTTTATCAACCCCGTAATACCACCTGCATGTGCACCTCAGGACACTCTGGTGCGCTACGCTCTGATGGCTACTCACACCAAGGAACAGGTTGACCGTTCGGTAGTAGCCCTCAAGAAGATTTTCGTAGAGCAGGGTATTATTAAGGATTAAAGAATTCAAGAATTTAAAAATTGAAGTATATAATTAGCCTCCCAAATCGGGAGGCTTTTTTGTGTTTTGAAGGCTACGAGGTTCTTGATTGTTAAAATGTGCTAACAAATATCACTTTTGAAGCAAAAGCTTCTTTTGTTTCGAAAATTCTTCGTACCTTTGCACCCGCAAAACAGAAAACCATCGAGGTGTAGCGCAGTTGGTAGCGTTCCTGGTTTGGGACCAGGCTGTCGCAGGTTCGAGTCCTGTCACCTCGACTTCAAGCAAAAAGATCCCCGCAGATTCAATCGAGTCCGCGGGATTTTTTTATGCTAAAACGTTTGGTCGTTTCGCTTTTTTGCGCTATCTTTGCACACGGAATAATTAATATTACTATTATGGTAGAACTAAAAAACGAACTACTTACTATTAAGGTAGCAGAGATGGGAGCCGAGCTCCAGAGTATTAAGGATGGTGATGGTCGTGAGTATATGTGGCAGGCAGGCGAGAAATGGCCTCGTCATTCCCCTATACTGTTCCCCATCGTGTGCAGTGTCAACAATGATACCTACACCGTAGATGGTCGTGAGTATCATCTGCCACGTCACGGCTTTGCCCGCGACACCATGTTCACCTTGGTGCGCCAGACACCTGACAAGGTTACTATGGCCCTGCACGACAGCGCCGACACCCTTAAGGTATATCCCTACAAGTTTAATCTTTCCGTCACCTATCGCCTCGAAGGCAACAAGGTGCACGTCATCTGGCACGTAGAGAACACCGACGATAAGGAGATTCACTTCCAGATAGGAGGCCATCCAGCCTTCAATATGCCTAGCGGCCGTCTCGATGGTGTTATCAAGCTCGACTGTGAAGAGCCAATGGATTCGCTCAAGAGCTACATCGACGGCAGTCACGAGATGACCGAAGTGCCCCTCGATGCCGACATGGGTATCATGGAGGTTACGAACAATCTGTTCCGCAACGACTCCGTAAAGATTCACAAGTGTCAGACCCATCGCGCCATGCTGATGGACACCAATGGCGAGCCAGCCGTCACCGTCGACTACAAGTGCCCCGTCATCGCCTTCTGGAGCCCTTACGACAAGCAGGCCCCCTTCGTCTGCATCGAGCCCTGGTATGGCCTAGGCGACCCCCGCGGCTTCAATGGCGAGTTCAAGGACAAACCCCTGATGAATCACCTCCAGCCCGGTGCCTCCTTCATGAGCAGATATACAATAACTATTGGATAGTTGAATATTATATAGTGCCGCACTATTAACGGGATAGTACGGCACTAACTTGATTACATCTCGCTGATGCTGCCTACGCCTGAGCGATGGGTGCTCTTGTGCTTGGGGTTGCCACTGTAACGGAGTGAGCCTACGCCTGATACGCTGGCGTCGAGACGCTCGGAGGCATAGCACTCTACGCTGCCTACGCCTGATACAGAGGCCTTGACATTGAGGGCCTTGAGGTTATGGGCGATGACGGCTCCTACACCGCTATTGTTTATCACTACATCGTCGGCAATACCGCAAACGTCAATCTCACCTACGCCGCTGTTTACGATGTCAAGCTTGTCGGTATCGAGGCTGTCCATGCTGATGCGCGAGGCTCCGCTGTTGCGAATCTTGATGAGGTCGGTGGTGTAGACCTTGATATTGACATTCTTGGTGTGGATGTTGATATTGCTTTTAGTGAAGCCGATGCGGAGTTTGCCGCCCTGGCTATCGAACTTGTAGAGGTCGATGTAATTGTCGGGGGCTGTGAGTTCTACCACACCGTTCTTGGTGTCGCTCTGTATGAGCTCTACGTGACCCACGCCGGTCATGTCGACTTCTTCGAAGGCGGTGAGTTTATACTCCTTGGTGATGACGTTGTCGCTTGGGTCTATCAGTTCGCCACTGAACTTGTTGAGGTCGACTTTACATGATGTGAAGGCCAGTGCTACGGTTGCTACTGCGAGGCAAATTAACTTTTTCATACGCTTTGAGTTTTTTAATTTTATGAATGATTTTATACGTTAGACGCAAGAAGTGCAGAAAAAGTTTCAAGAAAAGCAGATTTTTTTCGAAAAAAAATGAGGGGCCTGTGTGGCTCCTCATTATAATGTGGTGGAAATTACTCTCCGAAAATCTCTTGCAACTTCTGGTGCAATCCCTGTGCGCGAAGGCCGCGGGCTACGATTTTGCCCTGTGGGTCGATGAGCAGATTGTCGGGGATGCTGTTTACCTCGTAGACGCTAGAAGCAACGGTGCGCCAGCCCTTAAGGTCGGACAGGTGAACCCAAGGCATCTTGAGGTCGGCGATGGCCTTGACCCATGGCTCCTTCTTGTTGTCGAACGACAGACCTACGATGTCGAAGCCTTTGGCGTGGTACTTCTCGTAAGCCTCTACCACGTTTGGCATCTCGGCACGGCAGGGGCCACACCATGAGGCCCAGAAGTCTACGAGTACCCACTTGCCCTTGCCAACATACTCGCTGAGCTTGTGGAGATTGCCATCTACATCGGCCTCCTCGAGATCGGTGAACTGCTTGTCGATATAAGCGTTCTTCTTGGCCTCGCGAGCTGCCTCGGCCTCGAGGTCAACAACCTGCTTCTGAACGATGGGGTGCTTTGCGAATGCATACTTCTCATTAAGGCGCTTCAAGCCTGCCTCAGGACCCCAGGTGCCGCAATAGGTGCTGAAGAATGCTGCAGGGATGAGTGTGTTGCTCTCAGTGTCGAACAGCTTGTTAAGGTCTTCGGCCATCTTCATGGCTATATTGTTGAGTTTTGGGCCCCACTCATTCTGCTTGGCTTTCTGCTCGGCTTCGGGCATGGCCATAATCTCGTGAGCCAGACGGCTGTAAGGGCCTGAAATCTGGACGTCGTAGCGAGCCAGGCGCTCATTGATGGGAGAACCCTTAGTGGTGCTGTCGTTGATGTTGACAGTGACAGGTGTGCCATCGTTGAACATCATGGTCTGCCAGTCGATATTGGTGGGGCGGATGTTGAGCAGGGCATCCTTGGTGGCAGTACCCTTCATGAGGAACTTGCCGCCTTTGACTACGGCGCTATCGATAGTGGCTCCGGAGAGTTCGTCGATAAGATATACCTTGCCACCATTGTCGCTACTTACACCATTGATGGTGTATTTTGCCTGTTGAGCCTGGGCGGTGGCAGTGGCCATCGCGAGGGCTGCAAATACTATCAGTTTCTTCATATTATTTGAATGTTATGTTTATGCTTAAATTCGCAATTTGGCGGCAAAGATAATAAAAAATATGGAAACGCTTGGCATTTTGGCAAAATCTTAGTATCTTTGCGCAAAATTTTTAAGGAATAATAATTATTATCAAACTAACGTATGATCAGAAGACTATTATTATGTATGGTGTGTGGTGTAGTAACCATGGCCAGTGCACAGAAGGCTCCTGTATGGAAGGATGCCGGAGTGAACCAGCAGAACCGTGAACCGCGTAGAGCCCACTTCTTTGCCTTTGAGAGCGAAGACAAGGCCAAGGGCGACAAGGAGGCTTCGGAGCGATTCCTGTCGATGGAGGGTAAGTGGAAATTCAACTTTGTGAAGAATCATCAGGATGCGCCTAAGGGTTTCTTCGCGCTGAAGTATGACGACTCGAAGTGGGTGGACTTCCCAGTGCCAGGACTCTTCGAAATGGAGGGCTATGGCGACAAGATATACAAGAATATTGGTTATGCATGGTGCACCACATTCAAGAACGATCCTCCATACGTGAGCGAGGTGAACAACTACACGGGTTCGTATCGCCGCACATTCGACCTGCCACAGAACTGGAAGGGTCAGGAGGTGTACTTCCACGTGGGTTCGGCCACCAGCAACCTGAGCGTGTGGGTGAACGGTAAGTACGTGGGCTACTCGGAGGACTCGAAGGTGGCTGCAGAGTTTAACATCACCAAGTATCTGAAGCCTGGCAAGAACCTGATAGCCATGCAGATAATGCGCTGGTGCGACGGTAGCTATCTGGAGGACCAGGACTTCTGGCGCTTTACTGGTATAGCCCGCGAGGTGTATCTGTATGCCACACCAAAGGTGCACGTGCAGGACATCACAATAGGTCAGGACTACCAGCAGGGCAACGGACTGCTTAGTGTAGACGTGAAGCTGGCCGGCAAGGCTAGCCTTGAAGCAAGTTTGTACGATGCTGCGGGAAATGCAGTGGCTGAAGGACTGAAATTTAATGTTTCATCTTTAATGTTTAATGTACCTAACGCCAAGGCTTGGACAGCTGAGACTCCAAACCTATATACCTTATTTATATATCTGAAGCAGGGCAACAAGACTCTGGAGGTGATAAAGAAGAAGGTAGGTTTCCGCCATATAGAGATAAAGGGGGGACAGCTGCTGGTGAACGGTCAGCCAATACTCATTAAGGGTGCCGACCGACATGAGCTGGATCCTGATGGTGGATACATAGTACCTGTAAGCCGCATGATTCAGGACATAAAGATAATGAAGCAGCTGAACATCAACGCTGTACGCACATGTCACTATCCCGACGATCCACGCTGGTACGACCTGTGCGACGAGTATGGTATATACCTGACAGCCGAGAGCAATCTGGAGAGTCACGGTATGGGCTATCGCGAGCACACTCTGGCCAAGAATCCTGAGTTTGCCAAGGCTCACATAGAGCGTCAGGAGGGCAACGTAATAACCTATAAGAACCACCCATCAATCATAGTATGGAGTCTGGGTAACGAGGCTGGTTACGGTGTGAACTTTGAGAAGGCTTACGATTGGGTGAAGGCTTACGACAAGACTCGTCCATGCCAGTTTGAGCAGGCTCGCCACGACGGAAAGACTGACATTTTCTGCCCAATGTATATGGGATATGAGGACTGCGAGAAGTATGCACAGACTGACAATCCACGACCACTGATACAGTGTGAGTATGCCCACGCCATGGGTAACTCGATGGGTGGATTTAAGGAGTACTGGGACATCATACGCAAGTATCCTAAGTATCAGGGTGGATACATATGGGACTTTGTGGACCAGGGACTGCGCGACAAGAGCAAGATTACCGGTAAGGAGATATTTACATTTGGTGGCGACTACGGACGATATCCCGCAACTGACCACAACTTTAACTGCAACGGTATCATTGCCCCAGACCGCAGACTGAACCCACACGCTCACGAGGTGCAGTACTACTATCAGAACGTATGGGTGACTGACAAGGGACTGAAGGAAGGAAGATTCGAGGTGTACAACGAGAACTTCTTTAAGACTCTCGACGATCTGGAGCTGGAGTGGTTCGTTGGTGGTGCATCGGCAGGCAAGGCTCACAATCATGGTGGTGCGCGTCCTGAGGGTATGACCTTTGGTCATGGTGGCAAGATTGACATCAGCGGTATAGCTCCACATCAGCGCAAGGTGATTACCGACGAGGCTATGAAGCAGACCATAGAGCGTGTGCTGGGTCATCACGGCGATATGGAGATATTTGTGATATTCCAGTTTAAGAGCAAGGAGGCACAGCCGCTGATAGACAAGGGCCAGGTGATAGCTCGCCAGCAGTTTGCGCTGAACAGCTACCAATTCCCCGAACTGACTGCTGAGAAGGCAAGCGTGGAGAAGGAGGAGACTGAGAGCTACGTGAAGCTGGATGCAGCAGGCACCACGCTGACCATCGGCAAGTGGAGCGGATGGATAGACTATCTTGACGTAGACGGCAAGGAGATGCTTGAGGACCGACAGTCGATAGTACCAGAGTTCTGGCGCGCACCAACCGACAACGACTACGGCGCAGGACTGCAGCACCGTCTGGGTGTGTGGAAGAACCCACAGATGAAGCTGAAGAGCGTGAATGTGGATGGAAACACAGTGGTATCGACATTCGACATGCCTGACGTGAAGGCTACTCTGACAATGACTTACACACTGACAGCTGAGGGCGAGGTAATAGTTCGCCAGCAGTTGGCTACCGACAAGGAGGCTAAGATAATGCCAATGTTCCGCTACGGCATGCAGCTGCAGATGCCTAAGGAGTTCGATGCTATCCGTTACTACGGACGTGGTCCGGTAGAGAACTACATCGACCGCAACTCGAGCGAGTTCCTGGGTGTATATGGTGGCAAGGTGCAGGATGAGTACTATCCATACGTACGTCCACAGGAGAGTGGTAACCACACTGATGTGCGCTGGTTCCGCGTGATGAACGCTCAGGGCGAGGGTCTGGAGTTCTACAGCAACGCTCCTATGGAGGCAAGTGCACTGAAGTTCCTTACGGAGGATCTGGACGACGGACCTGTGAAGGACAAGAAGATAGACCGTCACTCAGGCGACCTGATAGAGCGACCACAGACTCAGGTACACATACAGAAGCGACAGATGGGACTGGGCTGCGTGAACTCATGGGGAGCATGGCCACGCAAGGAGTATATGGTGGACTACAAGGACTACGACTTTACATTCACAATCCGTCCGATAAAATAAAATGAGAGCAATTTAGGCTCTATTTTGAGCAAAATGTAACCGCTAAGGGCTTGATTTCAGTCAAAAAGCATGCCTTTAGCGGTTATTTTATGAATTTTTAGCCAAAAAGGCTTGGTGGGTACGTTATTAATTGTTACCTTTGCAGCGTTGAAAGAGATGAATTGATATGAAGATGAGAGAAAAAGTAACAATTTTATTGATGGCTCTGATCATGGGGCCTATCATGAGCTATGCTGAAGAGGCTCAGGTAACCAGCGAGGTTGACACCACATATATTAAGCTCGACGAGAATCGCGTGCCCATTAATCACGTTAACTTGACATACGATGAGCTCGTAGAGAAAGTTGGTGAGCTTGAGACTATTCTGGAGACTGACGATTTCCAGCTTTACGCTGCAGGTGACTATACCTATAAGATTGTGAATGGAATCGTATACTCTATGGCTATTCAGATACCTGACGATAACAACGACAAGGTGGTTTACAATCAGATACTGAATGCACTGGCTAAGAGCAACTCGCTGAAGGATACTCACAATACAGGTGGTAACTACTACCAGTATGCTGACTTCCAGATTCAGTTTGATGACTTTGAAGGTTACGAGAAACTAACCTTCTCGGTGATTGAGTAAGCTTAGGTAATACCCCAAGCGGTATATTTTAAAAAGAGAGAGAATAGGGCGGGATCCACAAAGGTTCCGCCTAATTGTTGCTCCAAACATAAGGTGGAACATACGGATGAGCCACAGAATGGCAGGGATATGGATGCCCTGAACAAAGGTGAGCATGCGCGAGTAGCCACGCAGGTCGCTACGGAACTGGCATAGTGTGCGCAGACCCTCTTCGGTTTTAGCCACAAAGGCGGCATTGCTCTCGAAGATGCAGAACCCCAGGGGATTATCTATGTGCTGGATGGGTATGCGCTGGCGCTGCAGAGTCTTGCCCAACAGCACATCCTCGTAGCCATAATGGCGCAGTCGCTCGTCGAACGGGTGCTGTAGCATCAGTTCGCGGGCTATCAGCAGATTGGCTGTGTGCAGATGCTGGTAAGGAGTCTTCTGTCGCTCGGTAGCTGTGTGGTGAGGCTCTTCGGCCTTCTCGTAGCGATAGCGCAACAGCTGTTTCTGCTCTTCGCTATCGGCCATGATAGCCACTCCGCCATCGACCACCTGTGCTGGCAGGCAAGCCAGATAGCGACTGATGAAGTCATCAGATATCACAGTCATATCGCTGTCTATATATAATAGGTACGCGTGCGATGCCTTTTGAGCCAGAAAATTGCGTATGGCAGCACGACCAGAGTTCTCAGTGCGCTCGATGAACTGGCAGTGGGGCAGGGTGGTAATCTCGCGATTAGCCTGGATGGCAGACGCATCGGTAGACCCGTCGTCGGCCACGATAATCTCGAATTTGATACCCGCTTCCATAGCCTGTTGGTGCAGACTACGAACCAACTCTACACACACACAATTGTATGTAGGAATAAGAATAGAGAGCTCATTATCAGTAAATTGTGCCATATCTGGATGCAAAAATACAAAAAAAATAGAAAATATTTTGTGGATTGAAGGAAAAGTTGTAATTTTGCACCCGCTTTTACGAGTTAAGAGCATGAAATTCAATTTATTAACAAAAAATTAAAGATTAAAAAAATGGCAACAAAAATCAGATTGCAGCGCGGTGGTCGCAAAGGTTATGCTTTCTACAGCATCGTAATCGCCGACGCTCGTGCACCACGTGATGGTCGTTTCACTGAAAAAATTGGTACTTACAACCCTAACACCAATCCTGCCACAGTAGACCTGAATTTCGAGCGTGCACTGTACTGGGTAGAGACAGGTGCTCAGCCCACTGACACTGTACGTAACATCCTGAGCCGTGAGGGCGTTTACCTGATGAAGCACCTGCGTGGTGGCGTAAAGAAGGGCGCTTTCGATGAGGCTGCTGCACAGAAGAAGTTCGACGCATGGAAGGCTGACAAGCAGAACGGTCTGAACAAGATCGCTGAGGCTGAGGCTAAGGCTAAGAAGGACGCTGCTGCTAATGCACTGAAGGCTGAGAAGGCTGTTAATGAGGCAATCGCCAAGAAGGTAGCTGACAAGAAGGCCGCTGAGGCTGCTGCTAAGGCTGAGGCTGAGGCTGCTGCCGCTGCTGAGGCTACTGCTGAGACTCCAGCTGAGGAGGCTCCTGCTGAGGCATAAAACCTCTCCTAGAATGAGAAAGAATGAGGAATGAGGGTTTTACCTCATTCCTCTTTTTTATTAAAGACACAATCTACGATGCATATACTTGAGATTCCATCCTTTTTTACTCCCTATGGCGGTGAGTTCTGCCTGGAACAGGCCCAGGCTCTGAAGGCTATAGGGCATGAGGTGCGGATACTCAGTAATGTGCAGATAGCCATAACTATCGGCCTTAAAGGCTATTTTACCTTACCATGTCGCCGCTATGAGCATGAACGGGATGGCATCACTGTATACCAGTCTTTCCAACGTGGTGTGCCCAAGGCTGTGAGATGGAACATGAAAAGATGGGTGGCTATCGTCTGCGATATGTTTGACGACTATGTGGCCCGCTATGGTAAACCAGATATACTGCATGCCCATTGTACCAAGTGGGCAGGTTATGCAGCCATGATAATCGGCAGGAAATATGGTATCCCGTATGTTGTCACCGAACATCTGCCATACGAGATATATGTGCAAGAGTTCGGCCCCTCTCCATACAACGGCTGGCAGATTGCCCTGCTGAAAGAAACCCTAAAGCAGGCAGCGATGGTAATTACGGTCTCTGAGGAATTGGTAGATAAATTGTCGGTATACTTTGGAACCGATTACCATCATGTATTCATATCTAACACGGTGGATGTGGATTTCTTTTCCTATCGCCCCCGACGTAAACTAGACGGACGTCCCTTCTGCTTCTGTTGTATGGCCATATATGATGACCGTAAGGGATATGATGTGCTGTTTGAAGCCTTTGAGCGATTGGCTGCGCGTTGTAGTGAAGTAGAGTTGTATGTGGCAGGAAGAGGTACTGACAGCCAGCTTTTCCGTAGTATGGTTAAGTCGCTCGGATGCAGTAGCAAGGTGCATGTTTTGGGCGAACTCGACAAGACGGGAGTGCGCTACCTGCTCTATCAGAGTGATGCTTTGGTGCTGGCCACCCGCGGTGAAACGCAGGGACTTGTGCTTCTTGAGGCCCTAAGCACTGGCATTCCTGTTGTTTCTACTGCGGCCATTCCTCCCAGTGTACGTCTTAACGAGGCCAGTTGGTTTGTTGAAGTGAATGATGCAGTCGGGCTTGCTGACATGATGGGCAAGTTAGTTGCTGGCAAACTGTCGTATGACGGTGTAAAGGCATCTCGGATGGTGTGTGAGATGGCTTCGCCTAAGGTGATTGGTGAAAAGTTGTCTGCAGTATTGTCTGAGGCTTGTCGCCATCAGTGAAGACGGTCGAGAATCTCCTGGTAAAAAGCTGCATATTTTCGGGCTATCTTTATGTGGTCGTGGTGACGCTCTACGTATTCTATGCTTTGCTGTTTTAAGAGTGGTAGCTGTTCCGGGTGGAGCAGCAGTTCTTCCAGATGGCGGAATACGTCGTCTCTGTCTGGTTGGACGTTGATGATGGGGCGTAAATCATTTTCGCCAAGAATATCGTAGTTCTCTGGTTCGCCACCTCCTACGCATACTAATCCTTTGGCCATAGCTTGCAAGGCATTCATGGCTGGAGTGTAGGAATAAGCCTGGTCGAGGATGACGTCCTGCTCTTCCATACGCTTTGTATACTCGGCAAACGGCAGGTCTTCCACTTCTGTCACACAGCACTTGTCGGGGTAGGCTTGTTTGAGCTTTTGCAGTGCGTCGTGGAAGATGTCAGTTCCCTTGTGTTCCATTACTTCGCGCTTTATACCCAGAAAGAATCTGATGGGGTAGTACGTCTCTCGCGCTTCGACAATTGGTCTTGGCTGCATCAGTTTGACAGGCAGTGGAATGAACAGGGTCTTTTCGGGATAGTCGGACTGATAGCATAAATGATATTCGTAGAGACTGGTCACAATGCCGTCGCAGTCGTCGGCGATATAACGGCTTAGTCTGGCCTTGGGGGTATCGGTCCATTCTTTTGCTATACGTTGTGCATAGGCATGTTGCCGTAGATTATCGCCAACGTTGAAATCGCCATAGCGGAACAGACGACGATTTTTGCCGCCTTCCACCCATTGCCAGTCGTTGCCGTATGAGCCCAATATTACGGCTTTGTTGTGGCGGCGAAGATAGCGATAGAATGCAAATTGCCTTTCTGCCTTAACAGCTATGACGTCAGGATTTATGAGCTGTACTATGTCGAAGCCCTTCATTTTCGGAAGTGTCAGGAGTAGCTTGATGACGTATCTGATAGCAGCCCACTTGCCGTTTCCCTTGCGTGAGAGTGATACGTTGCGCTCGTAGTCGAAGTTTCTGTCGCCATCGGAAATGACCAGTACCTCGTGGCCTAGTTGTCGCAGTCCGTCAGCTAGTGTGGCGTGCACATTGCTATATTCGCCTAATAATAATATCTTCATCTTTCTTTGGTCATTAATGGTAGTGTGGTGAGCAGGATCTTGCGGCCTATGGCGCTGTTGCTTAGTCGGCGAAACCATGTGTATTTCGTGCTGTAGGGATGGTTGGGTAATGGGAAAAGATTGTCCTTACGCAAATCATCGAGGGTGTCATTGAGTTTCTCCTCCGAACGTGTAAGCATGATAGTGTTGTAGATATAGTCCATAGTCAACTGGGCCACACGGCGCTGGAGGGCTACCTTGTCACTATATGGACTGGTATCAGCCAAACTACTGAGATGTAGAATCACTTCCTTGGTGTCGTTCAGACGTTTCCTGATGCTTGTCTCGTCGGTATTATGAACAGCTGATGTGGTGCGTTCCCTATAGAAATAGGCCTTGGCGTCAGTTGTATAGGTAGTCTCTGCGCGTATCAGTAGCTGAGGCGTGAATTCCTCGTCCTCGCCGTAGGCTATTCCGGGAGTGAAGGCCAACCTGCCTCTTACCGACTGTCGGAACAGACAGCAGCAGGCTGTGCCGTGGATGTTTTCTGTGCGTAAGAGCTCAGTGCCGCTCTTCTTGATTGTGCGATCAGGGGCATGGCTTTCTGACTGGTTGTGCGTGAAGTCAAACATCACTACATCGGCATCGCTGTTATGGCGTACGATGTCAAGACAATGCTCGTAGGGCATCGTAAGCAGACAGTCATCGCCATCAACAATCTGGATGTATTGTCCCTTGGCCATATCCATTGCCGTGTTTCTTGCCACGCTCACACCGCTATTCTTCTGGCGGACATAGATAATGTCGTTGCCATACTTTAGCAGGTCATTAATAGGGCTTATCTCAGAACCGTCGTCAACGATTATGATTTCTCTTTCGTATGTTTGTAGCGAAAGTGCTAAGATACTGTCGATGCATTCGCAGAGAAGTGTTACAGGAAGATTGTAGTAAGTCACAATGAAACTTACTAATGGTTGTTGGCGGATATCTTTGGGTGTCGTCATACAGCTATTTTGCGTGCAAAGATAAACCAAATTCACGATATAACCAAATTATTTTCTGATAAAATAAAATACGCAAGTTTGCGTTATATATATAATGAAAGATAGTAATAAAGAAAACTATAGTCACGTATTGAAATATACGGGTGTTTTCGGAGGTGTGCAGGGCCTGAATGTGTTGATAGGTCTTGTGCGAAATAAGTTTGTGGCCGTACTGCTGGGGCCTGGCGGTATGGGACTGGTGTCGCTATTCAACACCACAGTGCAACTAATCTCGCAGGCCACACACCTGGGTATATCGTTCAGTGCTGTGCGACATATTTCGGAATACTACGATGCTGGCGAAACAGAGAAGGCTGCACACTACGTAAAGGTGGTGCGCGGATGGTGCTTGCTTACGGCCTTGCTTGGTATGCTGTTATGCATGGTGCTGGGACCAGTCCTGAGTAATACCACCTTTGCCTGGGGCGACCATACGTTGCACTTTGTGCTGCTTGCCCCTGCTATCGGAATGATAGCCATTACGGGTGGCGAGACGGCTATACTGAAAGGACAGCGAAAACTTGGCGCACTGGCCTTGGTGCAGATAATTGCGGCACTGGCATCGCTGACTATATCCATACCTATTTATTATTTCTTCTGGCAGGCTGGTATCGTGCCAGTAATAGTGCTGATGGCATTTGTTACGATGTGTGCCACACTATGGTTCTCGTTGCGCATATACCCCTTGCGGCTTAGTGGTGCTCGCGGCATACTTGGCGAGGGTATGGATATGGTGCGACTAGGTGTGGCATTTACGCTGGCAGGCGTGGTGGGTAGTGCTGCCGAGATGGTGGTAAGGTCGTATCTGAACGTGGTGGCCGACCTGGATGTGCTGGGACTGTATAATGCAGGCTACATGCTCACGATAACCTATGCCGGCATGGTGTTTTCGGCTATGGAGACTGATTATTTCCCACGTCTTTCGGGTGTGAATCGCGACGTGGAGCAGACCAACTATACCGTTAATCGACAGATGGAGGTATCGCTACTGATAATAGCCCCTATGCTTACGGCCCTTATCGTCCTGTTGCCGATACTGATTCCGCAACTGTTCACCAGCGAGTTTGCCCCCGTGATACCTATGGCTCAGGTCGCTGCTCTGGCTATGTTCTTCAAGGTGTTGACCCTGCCTGTGGCTTACATCACACTGGCTCGCGGATATTCGATGACCTATCTGATGCTCGAGGCAGCATATTATGTGGTGTTCGTGTTGTTCATCGTGCTGGGTTATGAGCATTGGGGATTGCTGGGCACAGGTATCGCCATCACTATGGCCCATGTGTTCGACTATCTGATGATAAACCTGTATGCATATAAAAAATACGGTTACCGTGTTTCGGCAACCGTATCTCGATATGCTATTGTATTGTTTGCTTTGGGATTTCTCGCCTATGCCTGCACCATCCTTCTTGATGGCATCGTCTACTGGGTAGTAGAACTATTGGTGGTTTTGGCGAGTGGCCTGTATTCACTGCAAATCCTCAGACAGAAGACTCATCTGTGGCAGGCCCTTACCCGCAGATTCCGCAAAGGTTAGAAGCGGAAGTCGAGCTCTACGTCAACAAAGTTGTGGTTCTTCTGAGCTGAACGCTCGTTAACCAAACCGTACTCTGCGTTGAGCTGCAGATTCTTGGTGAAGTAGTAGTTCAAACCTACCTCGTACATCGACTTAGATGTGCTCCACTCCTTCTGACTGCGATATGTCTGATAACGAGCCTTAGCGTGCAGTTTGCCCTTGATGAGAGGTACGATACCGAATGCATACCAACCATCGGCCTTGTCGCCCTTAGAGTAGTCGATCTCGCGAACGTTGTTGCCTGCCTTTGCAGCACCCCATCCCTGGCTGTGGATATACTCAGCACGGAATGTGTACTCGTCCTTATCGTACTCGGCAGAGATGGCGTAACGGTTCTTCTCAACGCTAACGGTATTGCCAGTAGCAGGATCATACATACCACCACGGGTACCTGTCCATCCGAAAGCACCAATGCGAACACCCTTGATAGGCATTACCCAGAAACCACCGATAATATCCTTGCGGTTGTCCTTATCCTTCTCGTTCACACCCTCACCGTTGTAAACACCAACCTGGTAGTGGAACAGCTTGCGTCCGTTGGCATTGGGGAACAGATCTCCTGAAAGCTGTACGCCGATATCACGACCACCTGATGACTTCTCGCCAGTACGATCGCCGAAACCAGACAGATTGTTGATTACCATTGCGTAAGCGTACCATCCCTGAGTGATGGGGTTGGTTGGGTTCTCGAATGTGAAGGCACGCTTGAACTGACCTGCACGAATCTTGAACTCAGGATACTTGCGCCACTCGGCATAGAGGTCGACCAACTGAACTGTTGGCTGTCCAGGACCTGTTACGTTTGTGCCCTGAATCTGAGCACGCCAATCGAAATCGCCGATCTTGCCATCCAGAATGAAACGAGCCAGGCGCAGATTGAATGTGTTAGTGTGAGCACCCTCTGTATCTTCGCCCTGATATTGCAGCATGCCGTAGCCGCTGAATTTAATGTTCTTAACCCAAGCAGGAACCTCGACGGTAGCCTTCTCCTGTGTAGCCTCTACTTCCTCTACTTCGGGCAGAGTCTCTGCGCTAGCGCTGATTGCCATCGACGCCATAAGCGCAATCATCCAAAAATGTTTTTTCATTGTCGTATTGTATTTGATAATTAGTAATTATTGCCGCAAATATATGAAAAACTTATTAATGTTCCAAATTTTTTTGCCGATTTTTTTACTTGCGCTCAAGCAACACTACGTTTTCTACGTGTGGTGTGTGGGGGAACATATCCACTGGTTGCACTGCTGCTACGCGATAATATTCGTCCATATCGTGCAGGTCGCGAGCCTGTGTGGCAGGGTTGCAACTTACGTATACTATGCGCTTTGGAGCGGCCTTCAGAATGGTTTTAACCACATCGGGGTGCATACCAGCGCGTGGTGGATCGGTGATGATGACATCGGGCTGACCGTGCTCTGCGATAAACTCATCGGTAAGGATGTCCTTCATGTCGCCAGCATAGAACAGGGTGTTCTCGATGCCGTTAACCTGCGAGTTAACCTTAGCGTCCTCGATGGCCTCGGGCACGTACTCGATACCAATAACCTGCTTGGCCTGACGGGCCACAAAGTTGGCTATGGTACCTGTACCTGTATAGAGGTCGTAAACCACCTCGTTGCCAGTAAGTCCGGCAAAATTACGAGCTACAGAGTACAGGTGGTAAGCCTGCTCGGTATTGGTCTGGTAGAAACTCTTAGGACCAACCTTGAACTTCAGGTCTTCCATCAACTCGTAGATATGATCGATGCCCTTGAACACCATGATGTCCTGATCGCCGATGGTGTCGTTGCACTTCTGATTGTCGAGATACATCAGCGAGGTGATCTGTGGGAACTTGTCGGCAATATGCTGTAGCAGAGCCTTGGACTGAGTCTCGCTCTGAGTCAGTGCCTCGCTTGATGTGCGATCGTAGTGAAACTGGAAGATAACCATCCACTCGCCACTGGCGCTGTTGCGGATGATGACATCACGCAGCAATCCCACCTGAGCGCGAAGGTCGAAGAAACTCAAACCGTTCTCCATCGCATAATCGCGCACCTCGTTGCGAATCTGGTTGTGCAGATCGTCCATCAACCAGCACTTCTCGATGGGCAGAATCTTGTCGAACGCACCTGTGATGTGGAATCCGATAGCAGGCACATCCTTAAGGCTCTGACTCTCGTCGTTGGGCAATGTCTGAATCTGCTCCTTAGTGAGGTAACGCTTGTTGGCACAACCAAAGTCGAGCTTGTTGCGATATTCCTTGGTATGCACACTGCCCAGGATAGGCATAAACTCTGGCAGTTCGATCTTGCCTATGCGATGCAGCTGGTCGTACACCTGTTGCTGCTTGAACTTAAGTTGCTCTTCGTATGGCAGGTTCTGCCATTTGCAACCTCCACACACTCCGAAATGTTCGCAGAATGGGGTCGCGCGTACATTACTATATTTAGTAATTCTCACTACCTCGCCCTCGGCAAAGGAGTGCTTCTTTCTGCGAATCTGCACATCGCAAACGTCGCCAGGCACACAGAAGGGTACAAACACCACCAGGTCGTTCCAGTGGAACAGACACTTACCCTCGGCAGCCACGGCCTCGATTTCTACACCCTCAAGTAGGGGTAACGGTTTCTTGTTTCTTGCCATATTATTTCTTAATTTGGCTGCAAAGTTACAAAAATAATATCAAAAATCCGTGATAATATACGTAATCTGAGCCAAAAAAGTAAAAATGTAAGGTAGAGATAGCAAATTTTGGCGATTTTTTTTGTGTATTTGGTGGAAAATGCGTAATTTTGCGGAATCTAATCAAACAATAATATATTATCAACATAATAAGTAATTAACGTATGAGTCAGAAAAGAGTTTACCTCTTCGGTAATGGTAAGGCCGAAGGAAACGCAAAGATGCGTGAGGAACTTGGCGGTAAGGGTGCTAACCTTGCTGAGATGAACCACATTGGTGTGCCTGTTCCTCCAGGTTTCACAATCACCACAGATTGTTGTAATGAGTACTATCAGGTTGGTCAGCAGAAGATTATGGAACTGCTGAACGACGACGTGATGGCAGCCGTGAAGCACATTGAAGACTTGATGAACTGCAAGTTTGGCGATGCACAGAATCCTCTGCTGGTATCTGTACGCTCAGGTGCACGTGCCTCAATGCCTGGTATGATGGATACAATTCTGAACCTTGGTCTTAACGACGAGGTAGCTGAGGGTATGGCCAAGAAGACCAACAATCCTCACTTCGTATACGACTCTTATCGCCGTTTCGTACAGATGTACGGTGATGTAGTGCTCGAGATGAAGCCCGTAAACAAGACTGATATCGATCCATTCGAGGAGATTATCGAGAAGGTTAAGAAGGAGAGCGGTGTTGTTCTGGATAAGGACCTCTCAGTAGAGGATCTGAAGAAGCTGGTTAAGCTGTTCAAGGCTGCCATCAAGGAGCGCACTGGTAAGGACTTCCCAAATGATCCTATCGAGCAACTCTGGGGTGCTATCTGCGCTGTGTTCCGTTCTTGGATGAACGAGCGCGCTATCCTGTATCGTAAGATGGAGGGAATCCCCGACGAGTGGGGTACAGCCGTATCAGTAATGGCCATGGTATTCGGTAACATGGGCGACACATCAGCTACTGGTGTATGCTTCAGCCGTGATGCCGCTAATGGTGAGAACCTGTTCAACGGTGAGTATCTGGTAAATGCTCAGGGTGAGGACGTGGTTGCTGGTATCCGCACACCACAGCAGATCACAAAGATTGGTTCTCAGCGTTGGGCTGAGCGCGCTGGTATCTCTGAGGAGGAGCGCGTAGCCAAGTATCCTTCTATGGAGGAGGCAATGCCAGAGATCTATGCTGAGCTGAATGGTATTCAGGACAAGCTGGAGCACCACTATCACGATATGCAGGATATGGAGTTCACCGTACAGGAGGGCAAGCTGTGGTTCCTCCAGACACGTAACGGTAAGCGTACTGGTGCTGCTATGGTTAAGATCGCTATCGACCTGCTCCACGAGGGTATGATCGACGAGAAGACTGCCATTCAGCGCTGCGAGCCTCAGAAGCTCGACGAGCTGCTCCACCCAGTATTCGATAAGAAGGCTCTCTCTGCTGCTAAGGTTATCGCTCAGGGTCTGCCTGCTTCTCCAGGTGCTGCTTGTGGTCAGATCGTATTCCACGCTGACGACGCTAAGGAGTGGCACGAGAATGGACATAAGGTAGTACTCGTACGTATCGAGACCTCTCCTGAGGATTTGGCTGGTATGGCTGCTGCCGAGGGTATCCTGACTGCACGTGGTGGTATGACATCTCACGCTGCCGTTGTGGCTCGTGGTATGGGTAAGTGCTGCGTATCTGGTGTAGGTGCTCTGAATGTAAGCTATAAGGACAAGACTGTCGAGATCGACGGCGTAACATATAAGGAGGGTGACTATATCTCTCTGAACGGTACAACTGGTCAGGTATATGCTGGCGAGGTTCCAACAAAGGCTGCTGAGCTTTCAGGAGACTTCAAGGAGCTGATGGACCTTTGCGACAAGTACACCAAGCTGCAGGTTCGTACCAATGCTGATACTCCACACGATGCACAGGTAGCTCGCGCTTTCGGTGCTAAGGGTATTGGTCTGACACGTACAGAGCACATGTTCTTCGAGGATCAGAAGATCGTTGCTATGCGTGAGATGATTCTGGCCGACAGCGTTGCTGGACGTGAGAAGGCTCTTGCTAAGCTGCTGCCTTACCAGAAGGCTGACTTTAAGGGTATCCTCGAGGCTATGGACGGACTGCCCGTTAACATCCGTCTGCTCGATCCACCTCTCCACGAGTTTGTTCCCCACGATCTGGCTGGTCAGCAGACCATGGCTAAGGAGATGGGCGTAAGCTTGGAGGAAATCCAGCGCCGTGTTGACTCACTCGCTGAGAACAACCCAATGCTGGGTCATCGTGGTTGCCGTCTGGGTATCACATTCCCTGAGATTACAGCTATGCAGACCAAGGCTATCCTCTCTGCAGCTTGCGAGCTGAAGAAGGAGGGTAAGACCCCAATGCCAGAGATCATGGTTCCTCTGATTGGTACTATCAACGAGCTCAAGCAGCAGAAGGAGGTTATCCAGTATGCCGCTAAGGAAGTATTCGCTGAGTATGGTATCGAGGTTGAGTTTGAGATTGGTACAATGATCGAGATTCCACGTGCTGCCCTGACTGCCGATCTGATCGCTTCAGAGGCTCAGTACTTCTCATTCGGTACTAACGACCTCACTCAGATGACCTTCGGTTACAGCCGCGACGATATCGCATCGTTCCTGCCTGTATACCTCGACAAGAAGATCCTGAAGGTTGACCCATTCCAGGTACTCGACCAGAAGGGTGTTGGCCGACTCATCAAGTTCGCTGTGAAGGAAGGCCGTGAGGTACGTCCTGACCTCCGTTGCGGTATCTGTGGTGAGCATGGTGGCGAGCCAAGCTCAGTTAAGTTCTGCGCCAAGATCGGCATGAACTACGCTAGCTGCTCTCCATTCCGCGTGCCCATCGCCCGCCTCGCCGCCGCCCAGGCTGCTGTTGAGGAATAATTGAAACACTCTGATTATCAATAGATTGGGTGTAACGTCCTTAAAAACAAGGGGTTACACCCATTTCTTTTGAAATACGAAAATCACGATAAATGTGATGAATTAGACGCCTAATTTACAAATAGTTTACAAGAAATGAATAGGAGGTTTACAAAGGATTTACAATGAATTTACAAAAATAAAAACGATGGCGACATTTAAAGCGATGGTCAGGTATCAACGACCTGATGGATTCTACACGGTTTATATTCGTGTCACTCATAACTCAAGGATTCAATATATCAAAACAGATAAAATTGTTAATCAGAAAGGAATTGATAAAAACAAAACTGTTACGGATCCTTTTGTTTTAAAGTACTGTGCAACGAAGATTGCTCAGTATACGGAGATGATTAATAAGCAGAATATTAAAAGTTGGGATGTTAAGGACGTTGTAAGTTACGTTGTTAATGGTTCTGCTGACATATGTTTCTCTGATTATGCTCGTGAATACCAATCAAAGATGATTCAGGATGGTCATGCTCGTAATGCACGAACGTATGAGCTGGCTTACCAGAATCTGGAACGATATATAGGAACAACTAAGGTTATGTTCTCATACTTAACTTCAACCGTAATTAACAGATGGATTCAATCACTGTCTAATACAGCGAGGGCTAAGGAGCAATACCCGGTATGTGTTCGCCAAATCTTCAAGCAGGCCTTGCTTGATTATAACGACTATGATGCTGGAATTATCCGTATTACATCAAATCCATGGCCTAAAGTAAAAATTCCCAAAGCAGATACTCCAGAACATAGGGCAATTACTATGGAAGCATGTCGAGCTTTTTTCTATGCTCCTCTTCCTGAGAGTGATAGAAAATCTCCTCTGACTGAGCTTGGTCATGATGTTGCTATGTTAATACAGTGCCTCGCAGGTATAAATACTGTGGATCTTTATTACGCAGAAAAAAAGAACTACCATGACGGTATTCTTGGATATGAGCGCCGCAAGACAAGAGAAGCAAGAGCTGACAATGCTTGGTTTGAAATCCGTATTCCGGATATTGTAAAGCCAATTGTAGACAAGTATCTCGATAAAACGGACTCAGAGTATCTGTTTTCTTTTCACACTCGTCATAGTTCATATGACAGTTTTAATGCGAATGTCAATATAGGAATTCGTCAGATTTGCGAGAAAGTTCTTAAATTGAATAAAGAAGATTACTACAGTGCTTACACGTTCAGACATACATGGGCTACTGTAGCACAAAATGAGTGTGGCGCGACTTTGGATGAAGTAGACTTTGGACTGAATCATGCTCATAAAACCAGACTGGCTCGAACCTATGTAAAGGTTGATTTTACTCCTGCATGGGAGTTGAATGAAAAGGTGGTTGAGAAATTGTTCTTCACAGAAGATAAGACAAC
>ONGP01000068.1 GCA_900317405.1 uncultured Prevotella sp. | reverse complement strand
GCTGGATGTGAATAACGATAAAGCGATGAATGCTAACCCCGCTTTAGCTGGCATTAAAGAACTCATTGCACAGATGGCCGACAAACTGCCCATCGCTTATATCTCGTCAGTAGACCAAGAAGGTTTTCCTTGGACCAAGGCCATGCTGAAGCCACGTAAACGCGAGGGTATCAAAACCTTCTACTTTACAACTAACACTTTCTCAATACGTGTGGCTCAATACAAGGCTAACCCTAAGGCCAGTATCTATTTCTGCGATGCCAAAGGTTTCAAGGGCATGATGCTGCGTGGTACGATGGAGGTGCTGACGGATGCCAAGAGTAAGGAGATGATCTGGCACAATGGCGATGAGCAGTACTACCCCGGTGGTGTAACCGACCCGAACTACTGCGTACTCAAATTCACCGCCACCGATGGTCGCTTCTATAGCGATTTCTATCCCCGTAGTTTTGTGATTGAGTGATGAAACAGGAAGTTGATCCAAGTATACGCTATAGAGAAGAAGCCATACCAATGCAATTTATCCCAAATGTTTGGCAGATACTGCAACTATACGTACCTTTGTAGCGTCAACACATAAATAACAAAGGATATAATGATGAGAACAATAGTATCATTACAATGGAAATAGAAAAAAAATTAGATATTCGTGTAGTTTTTCGTAACCGTACTGCGTCTAATGGGTGTAAAGATTCAAAAAACAGATGAGACAATGACAACATTAGAAAGACAGTTTGCGCAAATCGTAGCGGAACAAAAGAGCACCATCTATACCGTGTGCTACATGTTTTCGCAGGATGCCGACGAAGTGAACGACCTGTTCCAGGAGGTACTAGTCAATCTTTGGAAAGGCTTCGAGAATTTCGAGCATCGCAGTGACATCAAGACGTGGATTTATCGCGTCGCCCTAAACACCTGTATATCGATTGACAGGAAGAAGCGCCGCCAAGCCACAGCCCGACTAACCATGGACATCAACCTGTTTGAAGACCGCGACGAGGACACGCGCCAGGTGGACATGCTCCACAAGCGCATCTCCAAGCTGCAACCCTTCGATCGTGCGATAGTCCTGCTCTGGCTCGAGAACCTTTCGTATGAGGAGATTGGACAGATTGTCGGCATCAGCACTAAGAACGTCAGCGTCCGCCTGTTTAGAATCCGTGAACAGTTAAAACAAATGTCAAACGATTAAAAAACTTACCCATTATGAACGAGAATTTTGAATTAGAGGATATGCGCCAGCAGATGAACACTCTGAAGAAGAAGTTGGACCAGCAGCAGATAGTGAACGATCATATTATACGTCAGTCGATGAAAAAGACGGCTAACAGTATCAAGACTCGCTATTATGCCATTATGGCACTCTCGCTGCTGATGATTCCCTATACCTATGTGATATTAATCGAGAGACTGGGCATCTCGTTTGCATTCTGGATTGCTACCGCCGTATTTATGCTTGTCTGCTGCGGAGCAACATACTACAACAGCCTGAATGTGAATATCCCCAATGCAATGGGCAGAAACCTGATAGAAGTAAGTAATAGGATGGCCCGTGCCAAGAAGTTCGATGCCAACTGGCTGTTCTTCGGCATACCTGCAGTAATAGTATGGTTGGGATGGCTCACATGGGAGTTTTATCAGAAAGATTTCGAAGCAGCACGCTACATGGTTTATGGCATAGCCTGCGGAGCCGTCTTTGGAGCAATCTGTGGCTTCAAGATGCACTTCAAGACCCAGCGCCAGTATCAGGACATCATCGACCAGATAGAGGAGATCACCACGGAATCGTAAAACGAGGAGACCGTTCTTGCAGCGTCAAAACATTAATAATAATGAAAAGATATAAGTATATCAAGAGTAACGCATTTACGGCTGGGGCCTCACTCGGCAATCCGGCCGCATGCGTCTTTACGGGCCAAGAAACACTGTCGCCAAGGGCGATGTACTGAACTTCCGTATACTCTCACCCTCATACAACCTCCGTTTTGTGGTACAGAAGTGTTGGCTGAAGAACGATGCCCTGTGTCTGCGTGCCAGCAGCAGTGCATGAGCAACAGTAACTGATACTATTCATCACATTTTTATGCATTTTATCCCAGATATTTGGAGCATTCTGCAACTATATGTACCTTTGTAGCGTCAAA
>ONGP01000027.1 GCA_900317405.1 uncultured Prevotella sp. | reverse complement strand
GGGGTCCCACCTCTTCCCATTCCGAACAGAGAAGTTAAGCCCACCTGCGCCGATGGTACTGCAATGCAATGCGGGAGAGTAGGAAGCCGCCGTCTTTTTAAACTTGGCCCTGGAGATACACATCTCTAGGGCTTTTTTATTTATAATAACTAACGAACTATGAAGAGATTTAACTTTTTATCCGTTATGCTCATGATGGTTATAGCCATCGGTGCACAAAATTACAAAACAGTTTCTAACATCAGTTATACTACAAAAACTGATGCTTATGCAAAAGAGCGATTGAAACTAGACGTGTATTATCCAGAATCTTTAGAGGATTGTCCTGTCATTGTGTGGTTTCATGGTGGGGGACTAGAGGCTGGACAAAAGGAGATTCCACAGCGACTTAAGGATAAAGGTTATGTAGTAATTGGTGCAAACTATCGATTGTTGCCCAATGTTACAATAGATAAAACACTAGATGATGCTGCCGAAGCAGTAGCATGGGCATTTAATCATGCTAAGAAGTATGGTGGTGATCCTAAGAAAATAGTTGTTACTGGCCATTCGGCTGGAGGTTATATTACCATGATGCTGTGTTTGAATAAAGCTTGGCTCAAAAACTATAAGATTGATGCAGATAGTGTTTGGCAATACATTCCTTTCAGTGGTCAAGCTATTACTCATTATAATGTCCGTAAAATGCAGGGGATCAGCGCTTTACAGCCAACGATCGATGAGTACGCTCCGCTATATTGGGTACGCAAAGATTGCCCGCCGCTGGTACTTATTTGTGGCGATAGAGAGTTGGAACTCTATGGTCGATATGATGAGAACCAGTATCTGGCGCGTATGATGAAACTGGTTGGACATAAGAAAACCTATATATATGAGATAGATGGTCACGGACATGTAGGTATGGTTGATCCATCTTTCCATATCCTTGATACTCATATTAAACAGGCATTAGGCCAACAGGTCTATCCTTAGTATTACTGTATATTATTTCCGTTTGAATTCCAAGGTCTTTGGCAGTTTTAGCCATTTGCTTTTATTAGGGACTTTTAGTGTGCTGCCACTTTCTTGTTTCAGTACATAGATAGAATCGTTCTTACGGGTTAGGGTAGCTGTAAGGTCTTCGCTGCCGTAGTCGTTGATGAGTTGCAGTTTGGCCTTATCACCATTGATTTTTGCAGATGTGATGAGCCAGGCAAAAGAATTATTCTTTTTGCCCAGGTAACCAGGCAATTGACCAAAGAGATCCTGACCAGGCACAGTTATATCTTGTTCGTAAAAATTGATACGAAGAAAAACGTTATATTCATTATTAGATAGGTACGCGCGAAAGGGAGTTTTATTGCTCTGAGCTTTCACGCTTATGGTTGTGAGGCATAAAAGTGATATTGCTATTAACTTGTTCATAATCAATACATTTAATAATTTGCGGACAAAGATACTAATCTATATCATTATTTAAACGTTTACGAATAAAAATTTAGCAAAAACGTTGTGTATTTTAAAAATATTTAAGTATCTTTGCGGCAAATTAGTTAGTTTAATATGGCGAAAAAACTGTTAATGCCAGACTGCATCTTCGAGTCAAGTTGGGAAGTCTGCAATAAAGTAGGGGGAATATATACAGTCCTTTCGACACGTGCTAAGACCCTTCAGGAAGCCCTTGAGGATAAGATAATCTTCATAGGTCCTGATTTTTGGAAAGAGCAAGAGAGTCCTTATTTCAAGGAAGATCATTCACTCTTTGCTGATTGGCAGTGGGAGGCAAAAGAACAGGGGCTTAAGGTTAGAGTTGGCCGCTGGACTGTGCCTAGCGCTCCTATCGCTATATTAGTCGACTTTAATCCGTATTTTGAGAAAAAGAATGAAATATATGGTTGGTTGTGGGAACACTACGGCGTAGACTCGCTTCATGCCTATGGTGATTACGACGAGGCATCGATGTTCTCGTATGCAGCTGCTTTGGTTACCGAGAGCTTCTACAAGTGGAATGTGGAAAGTGGAAAGTGGAATGAGAAAACCAAAGTAATTTATCACGCCAACGAGTGGATGTGCGGACTGGGGGCGCTGTATATCAACAATAAGTTGCCCCAGATAGGTACTATCTTCACAACCCATGCTACTAGCATCGGACGTTCGATAGCTGGTAACATGAAACCTCTCTACGATTACCTGTTTGCCTATAATGGCGACCAGATGGCAGGCGAGTTGAATATGGAATCGAAACACTCTATCGAGAAGCAGACTGCGCACTATGTGGATTGCTTCACTACGGTGAGCGACATCACTGCTAAGGAGTGTGTAGAACTGCTCGATAAGCCTGTCGACGTGGTTTTGCCTAATGGTTTCGACAATAGTTTTGTGCCTAGTGCATCTGTGTTTACACGCAAGCGCAAGGCTGCTCGTCGCAAGATGCTCGATATAGCAAATGCTCTGCTTGGCGAGGATCTCGACGACGATACACTGCTGGTTTCTACTTCGGGTCGATACGAGTTCCGTAATAAGGGTATCGATGTGTTTGTAGAAGCTATGAACCGCTTGCTGCGCGATCGTGACCTGAAGAAGAAGGTTGTTGCCTTCATCGAGGTTCCCGGTTGGGTAGGCGAGCCCCGCAAGGATTTGCAGGAGCGACTGAATAGCGGTCAGAAATTTGACACTCCGCTTGATGTGCCTCAGGTTACTCACTGGCTGCACAACATGAGTCACGACAACGTGCTTGGAATGATGAAGTACTACGATATGCACAACCAGAAGGACGATAAGGTCAAGGTGATATTCCTGCCTTGTTATCTTGATGGCAACGATGGTATCGTAGACCTTACATATTATGATGTAGTGCTGGGGAATGACCTTTGCATATATCCCTCGTATTATGAACCTTGGGGGTATACACCGCTCGAGGCTATCGCCTTTAAGGTACCTTGCATCACTACCGATCTGGCTGGTTTCGGCCTTTGGGCTAATACCGTGTTCGGCAAGGATGGCGAGTTAGAGGATGGTGTGAAGGTGATACATCGCACAGACTACAATTACTCTGAAGTGGCCGATAATATTAAGGACACTGTGGCAGAGTTCTCGAACATGACAAAAAAGCAGATCGAGACCTGCCGAAAGAATGCTGATGCCTTGTCGAAGAAGGCCCTCTGGTCAGAATTTATCAAGTACTATTACGAGGCCTATGATATAGCGCTCCGTAAGGCTGAAGATCGTAAGAAGAATCTCTAACAAGATAAATCAATAAAAGGAAAACAAAAATTCAAATACTAAAATTTGAGAGATTATGAAAATTAAAGCTGATTATGCAAATGCTCCACAGTGGAAGGAGTTGACCGTTAAGTCTAGCCTTCCTGCAGAACTGAAGTGTTTGGACGAGATTGCCCACAACATGTGGTGGGTATGGAACTACGAGGCTCGCGACTTGTTCCGCGACCTTGACCCTGAGCTTTATCATGAAGTAAAACACAACCCAGTAATGTTGCTGGAGCGTCTGAGTTTTGCTCGTAAGGAACAGATTGTTAAGGATAAGGCGCTGATGAAGCGTATTAAGAGTGTTTATGACCTCTTCCGTAAGTATATCGACGTTAAGCCCGATTCTAAGCGTCCGTCAGTAGCTTACTTCTGTATGGAGTACGGTATCCACTCTGCCCTTAAGATTTATTCGGGTGGTCTGGGTATGCTGGCTGGTGACTATGTTAAGGAGGCTTCTGACAGCAACGTAGATATGTGTGCTGTAGGTTTCCTGTATCGTTTCGGCTATTTTACACAGAGCCTGTCGATGGAGGGCCAGCAGATTGCAAACTACGAGAGTCAGAACTTTAGTAATCTGCCTATCGAGCGTCAGCTCGACCAGGATGGCAATCCACTCGTAATCGATGTGCCTTACACCAACTATCAGGTTCACGCTTATGTATGGCGTGTAAATGTTGGTCGTGTTAAGCTTTATCTGCTCGATACCGACAACGAGATGAACTCTGAGTTCGACAAGCCCATCACCCACAGCCTTTATGGTGGCGACTGGGAGAACCGCTTGAAGCAGGAGATTCTGCTTGGTATCGGTGGTATGCTGCTGCTCAAGAAGTTGGGCATCAAGAAGGATATCTATCATTGTAACGAGGGCCACGCAGCACTCTGCAACCTGCAGCGTCTGTGCGACTATATCGACGAGGGCATGACCTTCAACCAGGCTATGGAGCTGGTTCGTGCCTCTTCGCTCTACACTGTTCACACTCCAGTACCCGCTGGTCACGACTACTTCGATGAGGGTCTGTTCGGCAAGTACATGGGTGGTTACCCACAGAAGCTTGGTATCTCGTGGGATGAGTTTATCGGCATGGGTCGTACCAACCCCGATGACCATAGCGAGAAGTTCTGTATGAGTACCTTTGCCTGCAACACTTGTCAGGAGGTAAATGGTGTATCTATGCTTCACGGCTGGGTATCACAGAAGATGTTTGCCCCAATCTGGGCAGGCTATTATCCTGAGGAGAACCACGTGGGCTACGTTACCAATGGTGTTCACTTCCCCACATGGTGTGCTACCGAGTGGCGCAAGGTATATGGCAAGTACTTCGATGCTAAGCACATGAGCGATCAGAGCAATGAGGAGATATGGCACGGTATCTACAACTGTCCTGATGAGGAAGTTTGGGAGACACGTATGGCTCTGAAAAACAAACTCTTCGATTATATCAAGGAGCAGTTCCGCGAGAAGTGGCTTAAGAATCAGGGCGACCCATCACGTGTGGTTTCGCTGCTCAATGGTATGAATCCTAACGCACTCGTTATTGGTTTCTGCCGTCGATTCGCAACCTACAAGCGTGCACACCTGCTGTTCACAAACCTTGAGCGTCTGTCAAAGATCGTTAACGATCCCGAGCATCCAGTAATCTTCCTGTTTGCTGGTAAGGCTCACCCCGCCGATGGGGCTGGTCAGGGATTGATTCAGCGCATCTACGAGATCAGTCAGCGTCCAGAGTTCTTGGGCAAGGTTATCTTCCTCGAGGACTACGACTTCCTGTTGGCTCGTCGCCTTGTATCAGGTGTTGATATCTGGATGAACACACCTACACGTCCTCTCGAGGCATCAGGTACATCAGGCGAGAAGGCCGAGATGAACGGTGTAGTAAACCTCAGTGTAAAGGACGGATGGTGGCTTGAGGGCTATCGCGAGGGTGCCGGATGGGCACTGACCGAAAAGCGTACTTACCAGACTCAGGGCTATCAGGACAACCTCGACGCCGCTACAATCTATGGTCTGCTTGAGAACGAGATTATACCTCTTTATTATAATAAGGATAAGAAGGGCATCTCTAAGGGATGGATCAAGGTTATCAAGAACTCTATCGCTCAGATTGCTCCTCACTACACCATGAAGCGTCAGCTTGACGACTATTACGAGAAGTTCTACAACAAGGAGGCTAAGCGCTTCAAGGAACTTTCTAAGGACAACAACAAGTTGGCTAAGGAGCTCGCTCAGTGGAAGGAGACCGTTGCCGAGCGTTGGGATGCTATCAACGTAGTGTCTTGCGAGTGGGATTATCCTGCAGCTGGCATTGAGACAGCCCAGAAGTACACTCTGCGCTATGTCATCAACGAGCAGGGACTCGACGATGCTGTAGCACTCGAGAAGGTAAATGTATATATCAACAAGGAGGGCGAGGAGCGCATCTTCTCTATCGAGCCGCTCAAGATGGTGGGCCACGAGGGCAACAACTATACCTTCGAGGCAACACTCTCACCACAGCAGTCTGGCCAGTACAAGAGTGCTGTTCGTATGTATCCTAAGCACAAGTCACTGCCACATCGTCAGGACTTCTGCTACCTCAAGTGGCTGGAACTTCCTAACCACACTTGTTAATAATGCAAAAAGAAACCCGGGTTCATTTGAACTCGGGTTCTTTGTAGTTATCTTCGATATATTTTCCTAGCACGTTATCTTTGTTGCGTTGGGCTGTGCTCTTTATGCAGCCTGATATTTCACGGTGCAAACTGTCAACCATCGATTGCAGTTTTCGCCGATTCTCCGTCACATCCGTCTTGGCCGATTCTTCTGCCAGCTTTATTAGTTTGTCGCCTAGCACCTGCACCTGGTCGTTCAGCTTCTGCCACTCGTTGTTCATCACTGTTCCCGATACCCTCGACTGCTTGGGGTAGGGGTTCAGCTCGATGGTGATGTTGCCAGGCTCCAGAAAGAAACTCACGCTAGATAATGGATTACTGTTCAGGTATGCTCGGCAAAACACTGTGGTATCAGTGGTTCCCGATAGTGCAAACGTACCCTCCGAAATAAGCGTCTGTCCTAGTATCTTCTGCTGATTATCCTCCAGCGCTAAGGTTATCGTGTCGCCATCCTTCAGCAGACTGGCGCAGCCCTTTATCTTATACGAATCAGACTGGCATGCGCAGAACACCATGCCTGCAGCAGCCAGTCTGATAATATTACGGTATGTCATTTATACGATGTATAGGTCGCTAATGCTCTTGTTGTCGATAACTCGACGGATGGCCTCGGCAAACATGTCGGCCACACTCAACTGCTTAACCTTAGCGCAGCGCTGTGTGTATGGGATAGAGTCGGTGAATACTATCTCCTCGAGAGCCGACTCCTGCACACGATCGCTGGCAGGTCCGCTCATCACGCAGTGGCTGGCACATGCACGTACGGTCCTTGCTCCGTGCTCCTTCATCAAGTCGGCAGCCTTGGTGATGGTGCCTGCAGTGTCTACCATATCGTCGATAATTACCACGTTCTTACCCTCAACCTCACCGATAATCTGCATAGTAGCTACCACGTTGGCACGTGCGCGAGTCTTGTTGCACAGCACCAGTGGGCAACCCAGATACTTGGCGTAAGTATTGGCACGCTTCGAACCACCAACGTCAGGCGAAGCGATCACCAGGTCGTCGAGGTTAAGCGACTGCAGGTAGGGGATGATTACGTTTGATGCATACAGATGGTCTACTGGCACATCAAAGAAACCCTGAATCTGGTCTGCGTGCAGGTCCATTGTAATCACTCGGTTCACTCCGGCAGCACTCAGCAGGTCGGCCACCAGCTTAGCACCTATGCTAACACGTGGCTTGTCCTTGCGGTCCTGTCGTGCCCATCCGAAGTATGGGATAACGGCATTGATGGTACGAGCCGAGGCACGCTTTGCTGCGTCGATCATCAGCAGCAGTTCCATCAGATTGTCGCTATTGGGGAATGTGCTCTGTACCAGGAATACATCGCGTCCGCGAATACTTTCCTCGTACGATACTGCAAACTCTCCATCCGAGAATTTAGTGATTTGCAACTGTCCTAGCGGGCAACCCAGACTTTGGCAGATTCTTTCTGCCAGGTATCTCGTTGCTGTTCCAGAGAATACCATGTAAGAGCTCTTCTCACTCATGTTCTTAATACCTATATTTAGTTGTTAGTCCTAAAATTATTCTATCGTCTTGCGCAATTTCTCAAAGTGTGTCAGCAGCGCCTTATAGTCTATCTCGTTGTGGATGTTGAATCTGTTCCACAGGTCGCCGCATATCACCATACCGCCAAATCCCAGGTCTTTTATCTCCTTTACGCGGTCTAGGTTCATGCCGCCTAGAGCATACACCTTCTTGTCTATCAGTCCTTGTTTGGCCGCATCGCGCAGCTCGTCCATCGTGAATGACTGCTTCTCGTCGGCATTGGTCTGACTGTCAAATATTGAGTGCAGGAATACGTAGTTCGACTTTTTCTTGGTCTCCTTTAGTTCGTCGATAGCGTGGCACGTACGGCTGATGTTGCCCTTGTAGCCCACTGGGGCTTCGGTCCTTGCATCGTCTATATGTATGCCGCGCAGGCGGTATTCCTCTTTAAGATAAAAATGTCCGTGAACGGTAATTTTGCTGTGATAATCTTCGCCCAGCAGTGTGAGCAGACGCTCCGAATACATCGGCGATGCTCCGGGTTTATATAGGTGAAGATTCTCCAATCCCTCCTCGAAGAGGTTTGCAAGTATCTTGTCCTCCTCGACGAAGAATGTGGGTTTCGTCATTACAATAAGCTTCATTTTCGCCATCTGTTCTCTTTCTAAGTGCAAAATTACACAGATTTTTCGTAATTCTGACCACTTTCGTTAAAAAATTAGCCTTTGAGGTGCATTTTTCAGAAAGTTTTAGTAATTTTGCACACCGAAAGAAGAAAATTCGAGAAAAAGTTTAATTAATAAAGGATAAGAAAAGATGAAAGCATTTGTATTTCCCGGACAGGGAGCACAGTTTGTAGGTATGGGTAAGGATCTGTACGATACCAACCCACTGGCAAAGGAACTTTTTGAGAAGGCAAACGATATTCTCGGCTACCGCATCACCGATATCATGTTTGCTGGTACCGACGAGGAACTCAAGCAGACCAAGGTTACACAGCCTGCTGTATTCCTTCACAGCGTTATTTCGGCCCTTTGCATGGGCGATGCATTCGATCCTAAGATGGCCGCTGGTCACTCTCTGGGCGAGTTCTCTGCTCTCACAGCCGCTGGTGCTCTTAGTTTCGAGGATGGTCTTAAGCTGGTTTATGCCCGTGCAATGGCCATGCAGAAGGCTTGCGAGGCTCAGCCCTCAACTATGGCAGCCATCATCGCTCTGCCCGACGAGAAGGTAGAGGAGGTTTGCGCCGAAGTTAGCAAACTTGGCAAGGGCGTAGTGGTTCCTGCTAACTATAACTGCCCAGGCCAGTTGGTTATCAGTGGTAATGTAGAGGCTATCGAGGAGGCTTGCGAGCAGCTCAAGGCAGCTGGTGCCAAGCGCGCTCTCGTGCTCAAAGTAGGTGGTGCATTCCACTCTCCACTCATGCAGCCAGCCAAGGACGAGCTCCAGGCTGCTATCGAGGCTACCGAGATTAAGACTCCTAAGTGCCCTGTTTATCAGAATGTAGATGCTAAGCCTCATACCGATCCTGCAGAGATCAAGGCCAACCTCATTGCACAGCTCACCAGCTCAGTACGCTGGACTCAGAGTGTTCAGAACATGATTGCCGACGGCGCCGACGACTTCACAGAGTGTGGTCCTGGTAAGGCTCTGCAGGGCATGATCGTTAAGATTAACAAAGAGGTAGCTGCCCATGGCATCGAGTAAGACGATTATCTATCAGATTTTTACGCGACTTTACAGCAACAAGAACACCACTCGCAAGGTGGGTGGTACGATTGAAGAGAACGGTTGCGGAAAATTCAATGACTTCACGCCCACTGTCCTGAAACACATCAGGGAGATGGGCGTGAGCCATCTATGGTACACAGGCGTCATCCGCCACGCCACTATGACCGATTATACCGCCTATGGCATTCCTCGCCAGCATCCGGCTGTGGTCAAGGGTAGGGCAGGCTCTCCTTATGCCATCACCGATTATTACGATGTCGACCCAGATTTGGCCGTGGATGTAGACAAGCGAATGAGCGAGTTCGAAACACTCGTTGCTCGCACCCACAAGGCTGGTCTTAAGGTCATCATCGACTTTGTGCCCAACCACGTGGCACGTCAGTATCAGTCCATCTGCAAGCCCGAGGGTGTGCACGATCTGGGACAGGACGATGACCCTGAGCAGGGATTCTCGCCGCAGAACAATTTCTATTATTGCCCAGGCCAGTGCTTCAGCCCATATTTCGACCTGTATCATGGCGAGACGAGCCCCTACATGGAGTATCCCGCCAAGGCCACAGGCAACGACTGTTTCAACAATGCCCCAGGCATGAACGACTGGTACGAGACTGTAAAGCTAAACTACGGTCTTGACTACTATGCTGGTCGTGTGGGTCACTTCAGCCCTATCCCCGATACATGGACCAAGATGGTCGACATCCTGCTCTTCTGGGCATCAAAGGGGGTCGACGGATTCCGTTGCGATATGGCTGAGATGGTACCAGCTGCCTTTTGGCAGTGGGCCACCGACACCTTGCACATGCGCTATCCCGATGTGATATTCGTCGGCGAGGTGTATAACCCAGCCGAATACCGCAACTATATCAGCGCAGGTTTCGACTACCTCTACGACAAGGTGGGCATGTACGACACTCTGCGCGCAGTGATGTGTGGTGGCCAGAGCACCCACGCCATCACCTCAGCATGGCAACAGACCGATGATATCCGCCAGCACATGCTCTATTTCCTCGAGAATCACGACGAGCAGCGCATAGCCAGTCAGCAGTTTGCCGGCGATGCCCGCAAGGGCGTACCAGCACTCGTGGTTTCGGCCCTGCTGCAGCAGAATCCGCTCATGATCTACTTTGGTCAGGAGTTTGGCGAGCGCGGTATGGATGCCGAGGGATTCAGCGGACAGGATGGTCGCACCACCATCTTCGACTACTGGAGTCTCGACAGCATGGTCCACGCCCTGCATCGCAAGTACACCATCCGCGAGAAGTACATCTTTGATATATATAATAAGGTGATGAATATCGCCGCTAGTCAGAAGGCCGTCACCTCAGGCGTATCGTTCGACCTGATGTACGTAAACCAGCAATACCACCGCCAGTACGCATTCCTGCGCAAGGCTGGTACCGAAGTGCTACTGGTGGCAGCAAACTTTGCCGATGTGCCAGCTACGATGGACATCTGCATACCTGCACACGCCTTCGACTACCTCAAGCTCAACGAGAAGTCGGCCACAGCCACCGATCTGTTTACCGATGCCAAGTTCAAGCTTACACTCAAGCGCGACGGCATAGTGCCCGTAGAGCTTCAGCCCAACAGTGCTGTAATACTTAAATTCAGAGCATAATGGCCGATTACGTATTCAACGACCACAACAAGGAGGAGTTCCCGCCAGCCCATACGGCCGAACATCTGTTAAATCAGACTATGATCCGTATGTTTGGCTGCGGGCGATCCTTCAATGCCCATGTGGAGCGCAAAAAGAGCAAGATGTCGTTCCACTTGGACCAGAAACCCTCGCGCCAGGACGAGCGCGAAATCGAGAACCGCATGAACGAGCTAATCGCTCAGGATCTGCCCGTTACGTTCGAGTATGCCACCATCGACAATCTGCCCCCAGAGGTGTCGGCCGACCGTCTGCCTTCAGATGTGTCAGACACTATCCGACTGGTGCGTATTGGCGATTACGACGTGTGTCCCTGCATAGGTAAACACGTGCGTAGCACCTCGCAGATAGGGCGCTTCGAACTGCTTGGCACCAACTGGGACGAGCAGGAGCATTCCTTCCGTGTGCGCTTTAAGATAGTATAGTCCACACCGTCGTTTCATCAACCATAAATTTTTTTTTTCATCGATTGCAATGTTTGCAGTCATTTCTGCGTATATAATTGTAGAAGACTGAAAAAACAGAGAAAGTAAAAGATGACTGTAAGTATCAACAACGACCGAAACCTGATCGAGGGTCTGCTACAGCAGAGCCAGCGGGCGCAGCAGCAGTTGCTCAGCAACTATGGCAGCTACGTGTTTGCCCAGGTGGCCCGTCTCATCCCGTCGCAGGCCGATGCCGAAGAGGTATATCAGGACGTGTTTGTTCGCGTGTTCAGCCACATCTCTATGTTCGACCCTCAGCGCTCCAGTCTCAAGACCTGGATTTCGCGCATAGCCTACAACGAGTCAATCAGTTTTCTGCGCCAGCGTTCGCTGCCCGTAGTGTCGTTCGACGACCACGAGAGTGAGGCCTGCACTATCTCCGAACAGGAAGTCGACGAGACCTTCGGTCGCCCCAATGCCGACACTGTTCAGCTGATACGCTCAGCACTGCGCCATCTGGCGCCTGATGAGCGAGCCATCATCACCATGTTTTATTACGAGGAGATGAGTATCAAGGATATAGCCTTTGTCACCGAGAGCCTGCCCACCACCGTAGCCTCGCGACTTAGCCGAATCCGCAAGAAACTATGTAGAATCATCAAAATGTTGCAATCATGAGAGAGGATAAGATTAACAATTTGGCCCAGACCGATGTAAATCTGCGCGACGCCATACTGCAGGAAGAGCAGCAGTTGCCCCAGATGCCGGTCGACCTCAATGCCCGCCTGATGCAGCGCATCTCTGCCCAGCAGCCCCGCCGCCAGCGCCGCGTGTGGCCATGGATAGCAGCCGCCTGCGTAGCCGCCATTCTGGTGGTTTATCTCACCCCACCCAAGTTCTGGCAGGGTGGTGCAGACGACACCGCTCAGACGGATGTCAGGCGACAGTTAGATGTCAGGGGACAGTGCCCTGGCAGCGACCTGCCAGGGTCCCGTCCCCTGACATCTAGGCCAGCTGAGCTGGCCACAGCAGCCAAGCCTAAGGCTAAGAAGAAACTTCGCCGCAATCCTGTGGTAGTGCCCGATAAGCTTATGGCCGCCCAGACTGCCGCCGATAGCGCACAGCCCGTACTGGTAGCCGCAGCCGCTCCGCAGCCAGCCGCTAAGATGAAGGTCATCACCGAGCGCGACATCCCCATTACCCGTCCTGAGAACTATCAGCACACCCCCGAGGAGATCGCCCTGCTCAAGAAGCAGGCCGCCGAAGCCTACCTCAAGTGGGTTGAGCTCGAACTCGAGATTTCACGTAACAATTTAGAACAAGCAATGCAGAAATAAAAAACTTACAACATTATGAAACGACTAATCATCATGCTGCTCATATCCAGCAGCGCCCTGTCAACCACCTTTGCACAGAAGAAAGACGCCACTTGGCAAAAGGCCCGCCCTCTTAGCGAGGCTAAGTACCCCACCGTGGTTCGTGGTGCCCTCAACGACTTTATCCAGCACTTCGCCCTCGCCGAGGGTCAGTCATACTCCGTCAATCGCAATCCCGTCACCGATGTGCTTGAATCCAGCGAGCGCGTGGTCCGCTTCCGTTGCGATACTGCCGAGCCCATGCTTCAGGCCGTAAAGAATGCCTACAACACCAGCGAGTACATCACCTATCAGTTCACCCAGATCATGCCTGGCGGCAATGAGCAGTTTGCCATCCGTGTGGTTAGCGATGGCGGCAAGGTCAACAAGACCATCCCCGTGCGCACCAAGAACACCCAGGAGATGTGGTTCCTGGCCACCAAGAATCTTGAGAATCCCCAGCTGCGCGATGTCTATGCCATCGTGTGGGAGAAGAAGTCCGCCATTGACTGGCCCGACATGTTCGAAGGCACCATCTATATGATATCATCTCTACGTCCCGACCTCTACACCAAGGAGATGGATTCGTCAAAGAAAACCTTCCGTATCGAGGGCCGTGTAGATGCTAATATCAAGGATTCGCTCTACAATATCTATATCGCCGACACCTACGCCCAGCTCTGCGGTCAGAGCGACGATGCCTACGTGGCCTGTGTGCCTGTTATCAACAAACGATTCGAGTATCAGGTAGAGCTCGATCACCCCGTGGCAGGCCGTCTGCGCTGCATCTTCCCCGATGGCGAGCTCTGCTCTGCCTGGATCGACCTCGACTTTGTGCCAGGCGAGACCTATCACATCACCGTCCACAACGGCTATTACGATGACGATATGGACTACGAGCGCCGTGTGGGCCGCTTCTCGGGCAAGAGTCTGATAAATGGCGCTGCAACGGTCGACGAGCCCCGCGAGAGTGTAAGGACTGTTTCCGATCCCATGGAGCAAGTACAGTTGCTGCAAGCCGAAAGAACTAAGGGAAGTATTAATAAGGCTGTAGAAGTACAGTTGAAGTTCAAGGCAAACAAGATCGAAGTAGATATGAAGATTCTTAAAGTACTATACGAGCAACTCGACCCAGCTAAGAGAATTGAGTTCCCAATGGATCTCACCTTCGACCAGATACTTAATAAGAACAAGACAATCGAGTCCGACTTTGCCGATATGATTAAGTTAGTTGGCAATGATGTTATATCAGACAAAGATAAGATAGAGTTCAAGACCCATATATACAAGAAGGCATTAGAGCTTGTTATCGAGCAAAACAAGATACTCTCCGAGGCAAGTAGAGTAGTCGGTTTCCCAAAATCTGGCAGAAAACTCCAAACCTATCTCGAAAAACTCTCAGATAAGTATATGAACGCCCTTACCAAGCTTATGCGCTAAACCGCAAACTCCACTTGTTTAACGTTCAATTTGCGTGATTTTATGTTTAAAAAGCATGAAATCACGCATTTTAAACATTTATTAACTCTATTTGAACGCCATATTTCATAATAATATATATCTTTGCAGCAGAAAAAGATTTTAATGGTTAAGGTTTATGGTTGATTAATTTAGTTTTTTAAGTAATTATTTGAAAGAGGTTCGTTGTGAAACGAGCCTCTTTTGATTTATAAAAACCACGATTTCTTTGGTGTTTCGCTCTATTTACGCTATCTTTGCAGCCAAAAGATGTCTATTAAGATTACATATCGCCTCACCAGTCGCCTCTCTATGCGCATTGTGCGCAATGGCGATGTCCACGTGTCAGCCCCCGTGGGGCTGCCCCGCTCGGTTGTCGAGGCCTTTATTCGCGAGCATGCCGACTGGATAGTCGCTGCCCGCCAGCGCACCCTGCAGCGTGTAAAGCAGCGCGATGACTTCTACGCCCAGCTGCCTCTGGCCACCACTGCCCAGCGCCGTGCTGCCGCTGATCGCCTGTCTGCCATCGTAGAGCCTCTGGTAAAGCGTTACTCTCGCGAGATGAATGTCCAGCCCAGCTCCGTCACCTATCGTGCCCTCAAGTCCCGCTGGGGCCAGTGTAATGTCCGCACTCGTCAGATCTGCATCTCCACCTACGCCCTGTTGCTTCCTGACTGGTGCATCGAGCACGTAGTGGTCCACGAGCTCTGCCACCTCTTAGAGCCCAGCCACAACGCCCGTTTCCACGCCCTCATGACGCAATACTACCCCCGCTGGCGCCAAGCCCGCCAAGCCACCCGCCAGCTCACTAAAGGGTAGGGTATATAGTTATACAACATTTCAAAGATCGTAGTTCGAACGGTGCAAAGGTATAAAATAAAATATTACCCACCAAACGATTTTTAGACCTTGTTTTGTTTGTAAATAAATGCTACTTTTGCCCGAGTTTTACAAAGAATATAAAAGATAATGCCAAGCAGTATATAAGAAAGTACGGTATTATCTAACAAATACTCGTTAACTATCTGTCTTACCCTGAAAAACGTTGAATCAAAAAAACGTTTTAAAATGGAGAAAAACGAAGATTCAGATTTATTGGAGTTGCAAGAACTTGCATTGAGACACAAAGAATCCAAAAAGCAAAAAACTTTGGAGGAAAAACTAATGATTGTGAAAGCTCATTTGTTAAATCATGTTCCAATTTCACAATTGAGTGCAGATTTTCATGTAAATAGTCTAACTATTCGCAGATGGATTAGTACCTTTGCAGACGGAAAGGTACCTGACAGAAGAAGTAAAGGAACCCCAGATGTTAAACTAAATCCGTCTAGTATGCCGAAGAAGAGTCAGAAACCAGCAGAGAGTGAGGCCGAGGAACTGGCCCGTCTCAGGGAAGAGAACAAGCGTCTGGCGGAAGCATTGAAGATGGCCGAGTGGATGAATCACGCTAAGGACGTGATGATTGATGAGGCCGAGAAGACATTCAATATTCCGATCAGAAAAAAATCTGGTGCCAAACAGTAAAGACACTTGCCGCAGAGAAGGTCAAGGGCCAAACCATGGGCCTTCTCTGCCGGCTGTTTGGCAAAAGCTGGCAGGCGTACTACCAGCACAAGGAAACGTTAGGCAGGCAACGACTGACGGAGGAGATGGTTATCCAGTTCATAAAGGATATACGTCAGATAGATCCCGGCATAGGCGGTCCCAAGCTCCACTACATGTATCGCGAGCGTTTTGGTGCTGACTATGAATATATGGTGGGGCGTGATAAGATGGAAACGATAATAGCCCGCAATGGTCTGAACGTAAGGTTTCCAAGGCGTCGTCCCCGCACAACGGATTCCAGCCACGGACTCCCTACGTATCCTAATCTGATAAAGGACCTCATACCGATACGCAAGAATCAGGTCTGGGTGACGGACATTACTTATATCCCTATTTGGAATCACGATGGCAGCTACTCCTTTTGCTACCTCTCGATGATAACGGACAGCTATACCAAGGAGATCATTAGCTGGTATGTAGGCGAGACAATGGAAGCCTGGTGCAGTGTAGAGTGCCTTATGAAGGCTCTTGAGACACTGCCTGTAGACGAGGTGGTAAACCTCATCCATCACTCTGACAGAGGTATTCAGTACGTCAGTGCTGCATATACTTCGCTGCTTCTGGAGGCAGGCATTAAGATAAGTATGACAGAGAGTGGCGATCCTAAGGATAATGCAGTAGCTGAGCGTCAAAACAATACCGTCAAGAACGAGCTTCTAAAGGATATCAAATTCCACTCCATAGGAGAGCTCAGGAGGGCTTTGGATAAAGCAATAACCTTCTACAATAACGAACGTCCACACATGTCGCTGAACAACATGACTCCACATCAGGCAGCCTCTTGTATGGGTAAAATACAGAAAAAATGGATCAGTTTTAGAGAAAAGTATCTAGAAAATTTGGAAATTCAAGAAGGAGCATGTACCTTTGCACCGCAAACCCTGAATATGATTGAACGGCTTTCCGTGGAGCCTATTCAACAAAAACAAGGGTTAAAAGAGAATTGTTCAACTTCTGTCAGGGATAAGAATTTAGGTACCCAATAGGCATTCAACCAATGGCAGGGTTAAGTTAAAAACCATTCAACTTTTTCTAGGGAATGTCTGACTAAATAAGCGTGGAAACCCACGCTTATTTCAAATATTCGTCGTCGCGGACTAGGATCTTTTCGATCTTGCCAACGTACATGGTGTGGTAGTCGCCGTTGGCGTAGTTGGCGTCGAGGGTTTCTTGATACTGGAAGCCTGACTTGTCGAGCTGCTGGTGGAACAGCTTCTTGCAGACGAGCACGAGCTTGGCTTGCTCAAAATAGACTGAGCCGTCGGCAAACACTGGGGTGAGGCCGGCTTTCTCAATCTTATTCTCGTCGCGGCCCGACTTGCTGCCCAGGTAGGCCATCTGTTTCTTGAACGAGGCGTCCATGACGCACAGGGTGAAACGGTCCTCGCGGTCGATAAACTGCTTGGTGAAGCGCGACTCGCGTATGTATATAACAGCGGTGGGATCATTATGTCCCCACAGACAGCCCAGGTGGCCCCACGATACGGTCATGGTGTTGCAGGCTTCGGCATTGCCGGCGCTGGCTAGCATCCATTCGCCCCCGATGAGGGTGAAGGGATTGAAATGCAATTCCTTAAAGTCAATTTCTTTCATAATGTAATTTTACTGCTTGTTAAGCCCTATCTTCATGAACACGGGGTTGTGGTCGGAGTAACTGAGCTCGCGCTTGTAGTAGGTGATACCGGTCATGCACTTGTCGTGGAAGATATAATCGATGCGGACCTTCTTGTTGCCACCGCGGAAGGTGTACATAAATCCGCTACCGCACTCCTTGAATCCGTCGATCTTGTCGCCCAGCATGGTGTTGTAGACGTATGAGTAAGGCACGTCGTTGAAGTCGCCGCATACAATGATGGGCGCCTCGCAGTCGCGCATGTCCATAGCGAGCACATTGGCCTGACCAGAGCGGGCTATCATACCCAGTGTATAGTTGCCGTAGAAGGCGCGCAGCAGTGCATTACCCTCTACGTCCATGCCCTGGTTTATCATCTTGCCTGCCTTGTGCAGGGTAGAGTTGATACCTGTGGTCTCGAGGTGGGCGTTGTATACGCGCAAAATGGTGCCGCCGACATTGATCTCGGCCCACATGGCGCTGTTGTTGGTCATCTCGAAATTAAGGTTCTGACTCTTGACGATGGGGTAGCGGCTATAGATCATCATGTCGCTCTCGCCCATGGCCATATATGGGAAATATTCCTTATAGGAGTCAGAATTTTTCTTATCGCCACACTGGTCGTTATACTCCTGGAAACATACCACGTCGACCTTTTGTTTCTTCATCTCCGATAGGATGTCCTGGGCGATGAAGCCTGAGGTTTCGCGGCTGAACATGGCCACGTTGTAGGTGGCAATCTTTATGCCGGGCTTGGTATCAGCCAGCTCGTCGAGCGAGCCAAACTGGTAGATGGTGCCAGAGTATGGTATGCAGCACAGGATGGCGATGAGCGGGATGAGTGCCCAGTGCCAGCGGCGCATGATGAGCCAGAATACCAGCAGTATGACGTCGCCAATGATGAGCAGCGGCAGGGCATATACCAGCATGGCGCGGGCTGTGTTACCTGCAGGCTGAACGTCGCCACCGTAGAGACCTACGAGGGTGAAGATCATGACGAGAACTGTAAGAATAAGAATGGTGAATGAAAAGTACTTCTGTACAGCTAATTTTCCCATAAGTAATGTGATTATTATTTATTGATCGAGATACTTACCTACCATCTCGATAAGGTTTTCTACCTTGAAAGGCTTGGCCATAAATTCATCGCAGCCTGCAATCTTGGCCTCACGGATGTTTTCCTCGAAGGCGTAGGCGCTGAGGGCGATGACTGGTGTGTGCGTGTCGACTTCCTTGATGATACGTGTGGCGTCGAGACCATTCATCTCGGGCATACGGATATCCATAAGGATAAGGTCGGGATGCTCTTCCTCATTGAGTGTTACGGCCTCGATGCCATTGTGGGCACGGATAAGGCGGTAGCGCTTGTGGAGCACAATCTTAACCAGCTCGTAGTTGCTATCCTCATCTTCGGCCACAAGAATGGTCTTCTTGTTCATATCATCAGGACGGCCGCTGACACGGATGGTGCGGACATTGCTGGTGGTGGTGTTGCGAACGGGCGATACGCCACCGATGGTGCCTTCGAAAGGAAGGTGGAAGTAGAATCGGGCGCCATGACCTAGCTCTGACTCTACATATATCTGGCCGCCCAGCTTCTCGACGATGATCTTACACAGCGCCAGACCAAGGCCGTAGCCATTGTTGTTGGTCTCGGCATCGCGAGATACGTAAGTTTCGAAAAGGTGGGGCAGGTCCTTGGGGTCGATACCTGTACCGGTATCCTCGACAAAGAACTCGATCATTGAACCCTCGTCGAGCATACGATAACCATAGGTGATGCTGCCCGAAGGGGTGTGTTTGAGGGCATTGCTGATGAGGTTAGAGAACACCTGGGTAATACGGTTGGCATCGGTATTGAAGGTGACGGCCATTGTGGGCTTCTTCCATACCAGCTTGAGTGTATCGGGGCAGCGGAACTTGAAGAGGTTCTTGATGCTGTCGCACAGCTGATTGAGGTCGGTGCTCGACTTCTTCATAGTGATTTCGCCTGCCTCTACTCGCGAAAGGTCGAGAATCTCGTTGACAAGACTCTGCAAGCGGTTGTTGTTGCTCTCGATGATTTCGAAGAACTTCATGCGGTCGTCCTGCGAATCGGTTTCGACAAGAACACGCGAAAATCCTTCGATTGCGTTAAGGGGAGTACGAATTTCATGGCTCATGTTGGCCAGGAAGAGCGACTTCATCTTGCTCGCCTTCTCAGCCTTCTGGGCCTTCTCCTCGTATTCCTTTAGCTTCTGGTTAGCAATTGCCAGCTGTTCCTGTGCAAGTGTGAGCCTGCGGTTAACATCAGAATATTGCTGAAGCAAAATTTCGTTTTCGGTTCTATCCATAACGCATTATTTCGCGGACAAAGGTAATGCTTTTTTTTGTAATACAAAAGAAAATCGGAAAAATTTTCAACTTCTTTTAGCTTTTTCCCATGTTCCGCTGTTGTTATGGGTGCAAAGATAGCTCATTCCGCGAAAAACGTTGAGGTTCATAAACACGAAATAATAGGCTGTGTAGAGCAGCTTATTCTTGACACCATAGCGCGCCAAAAGCCAGCCGAAGAAGGCGGCGACGTAGAATAAAATCTGTAGCGCAAGCATTATATCGAAGAATGTTCCAGCGTGACGTAGTGATAGTAATGTATTGACAATCAGTAAGATAATCATTGCTATTGGAGTTATGCTCCAACGTAATACGCGATGGCTGATGTACTGGAAGCTGACCAGCGGATGGCGCAGCGGGTTGAGCAGACTGCGCAGCCACCAGATGCTCTGCAGGCCACCTGCGGCTATGCGACGCTTGCGTTTGCTCTCTTCGAAGATGTTGGCCGAACCGTACTCTTGTGCGTAGGCATCGGGGGTGTAGGCTATGCGCTTGCCGTCCTGTACTACATACATCGACATCATAAAATCGTCGAGCAGTGCGGTATCGGGGACCTCGCGTATGAGTGTGGGGTCCATGGCGTAGAGTTCACCTGCGGCTCCCATGGCCGAATATAGCTCGCTATCCCATCGCTTAAGTGTGCTTTCGTAGCGCCAGTACAGGCCTTCGCCCTCGGCAGCCATCTCGCCTTCGCGACGAGCGGCAACACGTTTCTCGCCTGACACGCAACCTACAGTGGGGTCGCTCATAAACAGACGGGCTATCTCGCGCATGGCGCCAGGATTGATCATGGTGTTGGCATCGGTAAAGGCTACGTAGCGGGTGCGGAGTTCCTGCAGTCCGTGCTTTAGTGCGGCCGACTTGCCTCGGCGCTCGGGGCTGAACACCACATCTACCTCGGGATAGGCCTTGAGTAGTTCGTTGGTGTTATCGGTGCTACCATCAGTTACCCACATGATGCGGAATTTGTCACGAGGGTAGTCGATAGCCAGCGTGTTGGCCATCTTCTCGGCCACAACGTCTTGCTCGTTGTAGGCGCAGATAAGCAGTGTGATGGATGGTAGCTGTGTGTCATCGGGCTGTGCGGCCTTGCGGGGAGTGCCCGCAAGTAGCCGCTTGAGCCGGATGATAATGTATAAAAGAATTCCGTAACCCAGATAGGTGTAGAATACTATGAGCAACGTGCTCCAGAATAGGATTTTAAGTGTTAACATGGGCGTGAGGATTTACTTTGTTTCGATTTCTTCCTTCATGTCGATGAATTGCCTGTTGGCATCGAAGAACTCATACTGAAGGAATGCCAGTTTCTGCGAGGAAACGATGTTGACACCGAATCCATACTTTAGTCGCCACCTGAGCTTGAGACTGAAAAGTCCCTTGTTGATAAAGGCGGCCACGTAGGGATGTACATGCAGATAGAACTTGCGCATACCGATCTTGTGGACCAAGGTATCGATTTTACTCTCGAGGGTATCGGTGAACAGGATGCTCGACTTGATGGTACCCTTGCCGAAACATGTGGGGCAGAGCTCGTCGACATTGACACTCATAGCTGGGCGTACACGCTGACGGGTGATCTGCATGAGTCCGAACTTGGACAGTGGCAGGATGTTGTGCTTGGCTCGGTCCTTCTGCATGTTCTTGCACATGCGTTCGTAGAGCAGCTGACGGTCCTCGGGCAGTTTCATATCGATGAAGTCGACGATGATGATGCCGCCCATATCCCTGAGCCTGAGCTGGCGTGCCAACTCGTCGGCAGCTCCGAGATTGGTCTCGAGGGCGTTAGTCTCCTGACTGTTCTCTTTCTTGATTCGCGTACCGCTGTTCACGTCGACTACGTGCATGGCCTCTGTGTGTTCGATAATCAGATAAGCTCCGTGTTTGTAGTTGACTGTCTTTCCAAAGCCAGACTTCAGCTGCTTGGTCACATCGAAATTGTCGAAGATGGGCACTGTGCCGTTGTATAGCTTAACGATGTCCTTCTTGTCGGGAGCGATGAGTCCAAGGTAATTCTTGATTTCGTCGTAGATGCCGCTGTCGTTTACGTGGATTCCGTCGTAAGTGGGATTGAATAGATCGCGCAACAGTGCAACGGCCCTGCTTTCCTCCTCGAAGCAGAGTTGTGGTCGCTCTGTGGTCTTCTGTACCTTGCTGATTACATCTTCCCAACGCTTCAACAGAATCTTCAGTTCGGCATCAAGCTCAGCTGCTCGCTTGCCCTCGGCCACCGTACGCACGATGACGCCGAAGTTCTTGGGCTTGATGCTCTGAATGAGCTGTTTCAGTCGGCTACGCTCTTCGCCTTTCTTGATTTTGGTAGATACCGAGACGCTGTCTTCGAAAGGAATTAGCACCAGGTAGCGGCCAGCGAAACTGAGTTCGCAAGTGAGTCGCGGCCCCTTGGTGTTGATGGGTTCCTTAACGATTTGTACCAGAATCTCCTGACCCACCTTAAGGGTGTTGGCGATACTGCCATCCTTTTTCAGTTCGGGCTGAATGCTGGCTTTCTGGATAGGGTAGAGCTTCTTGCGGTCGCTCACCACCTGTTTCAGATATTTCTCGTAAGAGTAGAATTGAGTTCCCAGGTCAAGATAGTGCAGGAATGCCACACGTTCGGCTCCGACATCAACGAAACAAGCGTTAAGTCCTGGCATAAGCTTTTTGACTTTTGCCACATAAATGTTGCCCACCGAGAACGATGCAGTGCGCTGCTCCTGCTGGTACTCAACCAGCTGCTTGTCTTCGAGCAGTGCTATGCTGATGTCTTTCGGCTGCACATCGATGATAACTTCACTTGTCATACAGTTGTTGTTACTTTCTTTTTTTTGACGTGGTATGTCTCGTTAGTACTAAAAAGGGTGTGTCGCTATCCGTTTGGTTATGGGATTAGCAGACACACTCCTTTCATTTCTTTCTATTGGTCACAGAGGATCAAGATTTACTTGCTCTTATGACGATTCTTGCGCAGGCGCTTCTTGCGCTTGTGAGTAGCCATCTTGTGGCCCTTCTTTTTCTTTCCGTTTGGCATAATACTAAATAATTTATAATGTTAATTACTTCATTCTTTCGATGAAACTCTTAGACGGCTTGAATGATGGGAAGTCGTGAGCATCGATAACCATTGTGGTGTTCTTAGAGATGTTGCGGGCGGTCTTCTGGGCACGACGCTTAACAAGGAATGTGCCGAATCCGCGCAGATAGACGTTCTCCTTCTCCTCGGCGAGTACCTCGCGAATCGACTCCATGAACGCCTCAACCGAAATGGCTACATCCTTCTTTGCCAGACCTGTGTCTTCAGCAATCTTGTCGATGATTTCTGCCTTTGTCATTTCTTTATTTTCTTTCTTCTTTATATATTAATAATGTGTGATCTCGAAAATTATTCGATTTCGGACTGCAAAGTTACTAATTTTCAGTCGATTACGAAAATATTTCGAGATTTTTTTTCAAAAAATGATTAAAATAGCCCGATTTTAGCCTTTTTTTTGTACCTTTGCACCACAAATTGAAGGAAAAATAACATGAAGCAGACAAAAATTGTAGCTAGCATTAGCGACAGAAGATGTGATCAGGATTTCATCAGAAGTCTATTTGAGGCAGGAATGAATGTGGTGAGAATGAATACGGCCCATGCCGACGAGCAGGGTATCAAGAACATTATTAATAATGTACGTAGCGTGAGTCACCACATAGGTATACTTATAGATACTAAGGGACCGGAGGTGAGAACCACTGGATGCGAACAGCCAATCGCCTACAAGACGGGTGATGTGGTTAAGATTTTCGGTCGCCCCGAAATGGACACTACTCACGACATCATCAACCTGTCGTATGCCGACTTTGCTGCCGACGTGCACGAGGGTTGTCACATACTGTTTGACGACGGTGCACTTGATATGCTGGTGATAGGCATAAACGGTCCTGCCGTAATAGCACAAGTGCAGAACGACGGCGTGCTGGGTTCGCACAAGAGTGTGAACGTGCCAGGTGTGCACATCGCACTGCCCACACTGACAGAAAAGGACCGCAAGAATATCAAGTTGGCTATCGATCAGGACATCGACTTCATCGCACACTCTTTTGTGCGTTCGGCTGCTGATGTGCGTGCCGTGCAAGCTATACTGGATGCATACAACAGCGACATCAAGATTATATCGAAGATTGAGAATCAGGAGGGTGTCGACAATATCGACGAGATTATCGAGGCGTCGTATGGTATCATGATTGCGCGTGGCGACCTGGGTATCGAGGTGCCCATTGAGCGCATTCCTGGTATACAGCGACAGATTATCCGCAAGTGTGTACGTGCTAAGAAGCCTGTAATCGTGGCTACACAGATGCTGCATACGATGATAAACAATCCACGTCCGACACGTGCCGAGGTGACTGACATCGCTAACGCCATCTACTATCGTACTGACGCGCTGATGCTGAGTGGCGAGACTGCCAGTGGAAAATATCCCGTAGAGGCTGTGCGCACTATGGCTGCGATAGCCGAGCAGGCCGAGAAGGACAAAATGCGCGAGAATGATATTGAGGTACCAATGTCGCCCAACTGTGACATTCGTGAGTTTATGTCGCACTCGGCCATTGAGGCTACTGAGAAACTGGGTGTGAAGGGTATTATCACTGACGCAAGTTCGGGTGATACTGCCCGCAATTTGGCTGCATTCCGTGGACCAAACCCTGTGCTGGCCATCTGCTACAACGACAAGTTGCAGCGTCTGCTTAACCTGTCGTATGGTGTAATCCCAGTGTTCCAGAAGGAGCACATCGACAACGAGGAGCTGTTCCACGCTGCTGTACGTATGCTTCGACAGAAGGGGTACGTGCAGGAGAACGACAAGATAGCCTATCTGAGTGGAAACATAGGCGAGGGTGGTGGTACCAAGTTCCTTGAGATAAACACCGTGAAGGAGGTACTGACCAACCAGTATAAGTTCCACCTGCCACACTCTAAGAAATAAAACTAAACAATTAAAATAAAAAATGATGAAACTAACAAGAACGCTCATGACAATGAGTTTTGCGGCTATGATGCTGCCCACACTGGCTGCTGACGGACTGCCCAAGGGAGCACCCGATTTCAGCAAGATTAAGGAGACTGACTATCTTCCTGCTATTGAGAATGCTATCAAACTGAAGCGACAGGAGGTGAACAAGATAGTGGCCAACAAGCAGAAGCCAACATTCAAGAATACCATTCTGGCTCTGGAGAAGAGCGGACTGGAACTGGACAAGTGGCTGAACGTGGCCGAGGGACTGGCCAGTGCACACAAGACGCCAGTTATAGCCGAGACAGAGAAGAAACTGACACCACTACTGGCTGAGCTAGACAACGAGATAAACTTCAATAAGGCTCTGTTTAAGCGTGTGAAATATGTTTACGATAACGAGTATAAGACGCTGAAGGGTGAGGACAAGCGGCTGACTGAGGTGGTGTATAAGAGTTTTGTACGCTCGGGTGCTCTGCTGGATGATGCCAAGATGGAGCGCATGAAACAGATAAACATGCGCATATCTGACCTACAGCAGCAGTGGGGCGATATTCTGCCTGCTGCCACAAACAATGCTGTGGTTTGGGTTAATACCAAGGAGGAGTTGGCTGGCTTGAGTGATGCTGATATCGCCCAGTGTAAGAAGGATGCAGAGAGCCGCGGAGGCAAGGCTCCTTATGCTATTGTAATAGTAAATACCACCCAGCAGGCTATCCTGGCAAGTCTGGACAATCGCGATCTGCGTCGCCGTGTGTTTGATGCTTCGCGTCGTCGTGCTGATGGTGGCGGAACATTCAATACATTTCCTCTGGTGGTGGGGATAGCCAAGTTGCGCGCCGAGAAGGCTGAGTTGATGGGATATAAGAACTATGCATCTTATTCGCTCGAGAAAACTATGGCTAAAAACTCTGACAATGTGTACAACTTCCTTAAGCAGTTGATAGCAGAGTATAAGCCAAAGGTAGAGGCAGAGACCAAGGCTATCGAGGACTATGCCAAGAAGCAGATGGGCCCACACTTCAAGTTGCAGCCATATGACCGTTTCTATTATTCGGCCAAGATGAAACAGGAGATGCTGAACATCAGCGACGACGAGGTTAAGCCATACTTCAACATCGACAGCGTGATAGTAAATGGTGTGTTCTATGCTGCACATCGTGTTTACGGACTGAACTTTGTGGAGCGTAAGGATGTGCCAACATATCACCCAGATATGAAGGTGTTTGAGGTGCGCGACAAGGATGGCAAGATGCTGGCCCTTTTCTATAGCGACCCATATCGCCGCCCAACCAAGCGTGGTGGTGCATGGATGAGTGCATTTGCCAAGCAGAGCAACTTGCGCAAGCAGTTACCTATTATATATAATGTAACCAACTATGCCAAGGCTCCAGAGGGACAGCCCACGCTGATAACATGGGACGAGGTTACAACACTGTTTCATGAGTTTGGACACGCTCTGCACGGAATGTTGAGCAACTGCTACTACAACACACTGAGTGGTACAGCTGTGGCTCGCGACTTTGTGGAGATGCCATCGCAGTTTAACGAGAGTTTTGCTTCAATCCCTGAGATATTCGATCACTACGCAAAGCATGCAGTTACGGGCGAACCAATGCCCGCAGAACTTAAGGAGAAGATGCTGAAGAGCATCAGTTTCCATCAGGCCTACGCACTGGGCGAGAATCTGGCTGCCACATGTCTTGACTTGGCTTGGCACCATCTCTCATCGAGCGAAATCCCAACAGTCGACAAGGCTGACGAGTTTGAGGTTGAGGCCTTGAAGAAGATAGGTCTGTATGACGAGCAGGTGCCACCACGCTATAGCACATCTTACTTCAACCACGTTTGGGGTGGAGGCTATGCAGCTGGATATTACAGCTATCTGTGGACAGACGTACTGGCCTGCAACGTGGTAGAGACATTCCAGAAAATGGGTGCCCTGAAGCCTGAGACTGGCGACGCATTCCGCAAGAAGATTCTGAGTCGTGGAAACACCAAGGATCAGATGGAAATGTTTACCGACTTTACTGGCATGAAGACACCAGACTCATCAGGATTCCTGAAGTATAGAGGTCTGTAATGCCACTGGTATGGTTAATAATTCCTAAATGATAGGCTGTAACACGGATTATCTCAAAAAAATGGAGTAATTTTGTAGGTCAAAAAGAAGGAGATATTAAGTTGTTTAACATTTAAATGTTTTATTATCAATGATTTATTCAAAAGAAGTGGAGAACATGTGTAGCGTTTGTAAGGGCGCTTACCATGGACCTGCACCTATCCCCGAGGAGGGCAAGTGGGTTGCAGTGAAAGAAATCAAGGAAATTTCTGGTTACACCCACGGTATCGGCTGGTGCGCACCTCAGCAGGGCGCTTGTAAGCTGAGCCTGAACGTTAAGGACGGTGTTATTCAGGAGGCTCTGGTAGAGACCATCGGATGTACAGGTATGACACACTCAGCTGCTATGGCTTCTGAGATTCTGCCTGGTAAGACTATCCTCGAGGCTCTGAACACTGACCTGGTTTGCGATGCTATCAACACCGCTATGCGTGAGCTCTTCCTGCAGATTGTTTACGGACGTACACAGAGTGCCTTCTCTGAGGGTGGTCTGGCTATTGGTGCAGGTCTTGAGGATCTTGGTAAGGGTCTTCGTTCACAGACTGGTACTCTCTATGGCACCGTTGCTAAGGGTACACGTTACCTTGAGCTTACTGAGGGTTACATCACAAAGCAGTACCTCGATGCTAACAACGAGGTTTGCGGTTACGAGTATGTACACCTTGGCAAGATGATGGAGGCTGTTAAGAACGGCATGGATGCTAACGAGGCTCTGAAGAAGTTCACCGGCTCTTACGGTCGTACAACCGAGGAGCAGGGTGCAGTTAAGGCAATTGATCCACGTAAAGAATAATAGGAGGATACGACAATGATTAGAAAAGTACAGTTTGAGAGTCAGGAGCGCCGTATCAACCAGGTTCTTGCTGCTCTGAAAGAGAATGGCATCAACTCTATCGAGGAGGCCAATGAGATTTGTGAAAAGGCAGGTATCGATCCATATCAGATGTGTGAAGACACACAGCTCATCTGTTTCGAGAACGCTAAGTGGGCATATGTTTGTGGTGCAGCTATCGCCATCAAGAAGGGTGTTAAGACAGCTGCCGAGGCTGCTGAGGCTATCGGTATCGGTCTGCAGAGCTTCTGTATCCCCGGATCAGTAGCCGACGATCGTAAGGTAGGTATCGGACACGGTAACCTGGCTGCTCGTCTGCTCCGCGAGGAGACTGAGTGCTTCGCATTCCTGGCTGGTCACGAGAGCTTCGCTGCTGCCGAGGGTGCTATCAAGATTGCTGAGATGGCTAACAAGGTTCGCCAGAAGCCTCTCCGCGTTATCCTGAACGGTCTTGGTAAGGACGCTGC
>ONGP01000009.1 GCA_900317405.1 uncultured Prevotella sp. | reverse complement strand
TCAATCAGATTAAGGACCAGGTTCCTGACAGTCCTGAAATCAGAAACATCATCCACTTCCTCGAAAACAGCAAACGAGGCATCATGTGTAAGTAAATATAAATCCCCGGCCGATTGGTTGGGGATTTGTATTTTTAATATGATGCTGTGCAGGGAATGCCTGCGGCGATAACCCTGTCGCGGATGGCATCTAGTTGCTCGTGAGTGGCTTTCTGCAGGCCTTGCGCTGGTGTCTCGCGGTCGATGGTGTAGATCATCACCATCTGTGGACCTATCAGCTTGACAGCTTCGAGCCAAGGGGCTATGTATTCCTCGCTTGTATTATCAACCGATTCGCCTCTACATTCACCACGCATAAACATTGTCTGGATAATTACGTGACCGTTGAATGCTTTTAGACGTTCGATTATAGCTTCAACATCGTATGTGCCATTTGGGTGGTCTACCTTATTAATATATATAGGGTCGACGGTGTCGAGCTTCAGGATATTGTTGTCTACTTTCATCAGGGCATCGTGTACCTGCTGACGATGAATCATTGTGGAGTTACTGAGTACAGAAACCTTAGCACTTGGACAATACTGATTGCGCAAACTAATAGTGTCGTCGATAATTTCGGCAAAATGGGGATGGCAGGTTGGTTCGCCATTACCGGCAAAGGTGAGCACATCGGGCAACTGGCCCTCGGACTTCATCTGTTTAAGTTTTTCTTCCAACTTCAGTGCAACCTCCTGGCGAGTAGGCATAGGTAGGGTGGGGCGATGATCTTCGTTGAACCCGCACTCACAATAAATGCAGTCAAAACTACAAACCTTGCCATCGGCTGGCAAGAGGTTGATTCCGAGCGAAATACCAAGTCGGCGACTATGAACAGGCCCGAAAATTGGCGATGGATAAATAATTGTACTCATATCGGGTGCAAAATTACACTTTTTTTTTGTGATAAAGAAAAAAAATAGTATCTTTGCAGCCGAATTCGAATTTTTACGTACGTAAATTAATGAAAAGACGAAAAAAATATGCTGGCAACCGTCGCGGTGTGCAGTTGGTTACACTTTGCATTAGTACTGCGATGGTGCTGGTCTTGTTAGGGCTGGTTGTACTGTCAGTACAGACTAGCCGTAATCTGTCGCAGTGGGTTAAGGAGAACCTTACTGTGACGGTGATGCTGAGCGATGATGTGAGTGTGAACGGCGCAAAGATGTTGTGTCGCGACCTGTATCATCGTCCTTACTCTCGTAATATTGATTATATCAGCAAAGATCAGGCGCTGAAAGAGCAGAGCGAGGCTATGGGCTCTGACCCATCAGAGTTCCTTGGTGTGAATCCTTTCCCAGCTACTCTCGAACTGCAACTTAAGAGCGACTATGCTAACCGCGACTCGCTGAAGTGGATAGCTAAGGAACTGCAGAAGAACCCTAAGGTGACTGATGTGGCTTATCAGGTGGACCTGATGGATAGTGTTAATCGCAATCTGACGAAGGTAAACCTGTTGTTGCTGGCCTTGGCTGTACTACTTACGTTCGTATCGTTCTCGCTGATTAATAATACGGTAAGACTGAGTGTGTACTCACGTCGATTTCTGATACACACAATGAAACTGGTTGGTGCATCGTGGGCGTTTATCCGTAAGCCGTTTATGCGTCAAGCTCTGCTGGTGGGTGTGGTTGCAGCTATCGTTGCTATCATCGCACTTGGTGGTCTGGTTTATGGATTATACTATTACGAGCCAAACATCCTGACGGTGATAACCTGGCGCGAGCTTACAATCACTGGTGTAGCTGTATTGCTGTTTGGTATCATCATCACAGCTACTTGCTCGTATATCTCAGTGAACAAATTCCTCCGTATGTCGGCAGGAGAGCTATACAAGATTTAAGAATTTAGAATTTAGAGAAATAATGGATAAAAAGAATTTTGCATTCGACAAGACCAACTACATACTGTTGGCAATCAGCATGGCTATAGTAGTGATAGGATTCCTGCTGATGGTAGGTCCTAACTCGACTGAAACTACATTCGAACCTGATATCTTCAGTGCTCGCCGAATCAAGGTGGCACCTGTGGTATGCCTGTTCGGATTTGTGTCGATGATTTATGCTGTAGTTAGAAAACCAAAAGATTTAGATATAGATTAAGATATGGATTGGATTCAGACGATTATTATCGCTATTGTTGAGGGATTGACAGAGTTCTTGCCTGTTTCATCTACAGGCCACATGATTATAGCACAGAATCTGTTGGGTGTACCTCAGGGCGATCCCTTTGTACATGCCTTTACGTTTATTATCCAGTTTGGTGCCATCTTGTCAGTGGTATGTCTGTACTGGAAGCGTTTCTTTGAGTTTGATAATACACCAGCTCCTCAGGGTAGTTCGTTTTGGCAGAAACTTAAGCATAAGTACAACTTCTACTGGATACTGATTGTGGGTGTGCTTCCTGCAGTGGTTATCGGACTTCTTGCCAAAAAGTCGGGCTTGCTCGACTGGTTGCTCGATAGCGTAGAGGTTGTTGCTATAATGCTGGTTCTGGGAGGTGTGTTCATGCTCTTCTGCGACAGACTGTTTAATAAGGGTAGCGAGGATAATAAGGTTGACGAGCGTCGTGCCTTCATGATTGGTCTTTTCCAGTGTATCTCTGTGATTCCAGGTGTCTCGCGTTCGATGGCAACCATCGTTGGTGGTATGACTCAGGGACTTACTCGCCGTCGTGCTGCAAAGTTCTCATTCTTCCTGGCTGTACCAACTATGGCTGGTGCTACACTGCTCGATTTACTCGACCTGATGAAGGAAGATACAGCATGGGCCACAAGCCATAACATCACAATGCTTATACTTGGTTGTGTAATTGCGTTTGTGGTGGCTCTTATGGCAATGAAGTGGTTCGTAAACTATATAACCAAATACGGATTCAAGGCCTTTGGTATCTATCGTATCGTGGTAGGTGGTATCATTATAATTATGCTGCTCATGGGGCAGTCACTAGCAATGGTTGATTGATGAATTTCCAGGAAGGAGCATATATATATATCAATAAACCCTATCGCATGTCAAGCTTTGGGGCTTTGGCGCATATCAGATATGTGTTGTCTAAGCGTCTGCATGTGAAACGTGTGAAAATGGGACATGCTGGAACGCTCGACCCTCTGGCTACTGGTGTGCTGGTGCTGTGTACAGGTAAGGCCACCAAACAGATCGAGGCACTGCAGCTTCACTCAAAGGAGTATACTGCTACACTGCAACTTGGCGCTACCACCCCTAGTTACGATTTGGAGCACGAGGTAGACCAAACATACCCTACAGAGCATATTACACGCGAACTGATAGAGCAGACTCTGCCTAAGTTTGTTGGTGATATCATGCAGCGTCCACCGCTGTTCTCAGCATGTAAGGTGGGTGGCGACAGAGCATACGAGTTGGCACGAAAGGGGAGTGACCATCAGTTGGCCGAGAAACCTATACACATAGACGAGATAGAACTCGTGGATTTCGATCCTGAGAAGATGCTTTTGAAGATACGTGTGGCTTGTGGCAAAGGGACATATATCCGTTCGCTGGCCCGCGATATTGGTGAAGCATTGGGCAGTGGCGCACATCTTACAGCGTTGTGCCGCACTCGTGTTGGCGACGTCCGCCTGGAGGATTGTCTCACATTCGATGAATTCCCAGCTTGGCTGGAAGAAAAATTGTCAGATAGTGAAATTGTAAATTCGCAAAATTAAAATATGAAGTTATCACAGTTTAAGTTTAAGTTACCTGATGAGCAGATTGCACTCGAGCCTCCTTTTCATCGCGACGAGTGCAAACTGATGGTGTTGCATCGCAAGAGTCAGCGTATTGAGTCTGGTCTTGACTTCCGCAATATCCTCGATTATTTCGACGAGGATGATGCCTTTATCTTTAATGATACCAAAGTGTTCCCAGCCCGTCTGTATGGAACAAAGGAGAAGACAGATGCAAAGATCGAGGTTTTCCTGCTGCGTGAGTTGAATGCTGATCAGCGTCTTTGGGACGTGCTGGTAGAGCCTGCTCGTAAGATTCGTATCGGAAACAAACTCTTCTTCGAGGACGATGGACCTATGGTGGCTGAGGTTATCGACAATACCACAAGCCGCGGACGTACACTGCGATTCCTCTACGATTGTCCTCACGACGAGTTTAAGCGTGAACTCTATGCACTTGGTGCAGCTCCACTGCCACGTTATATCATCGACAAGCGCGAAGCTACTGAAGAGGATATGGACAACTTCCAGACTATCTACGCTAAGAATGAGGGTGCTGTGACCGCTCCAGCCACTGGTCTGCACTTCAGTCGTGAGTTGATGAAGCGTATGGAGATCAAGGGCATCAACTTTGCTTTTATCACCCTGCACTGTGGACTTGGCAACTTCGACGCTATCGAGGTTGAGGACCTGACCAAGCACAAGATGTCGAGTGAGCAGATGTTTATTCCAAGAGAAGCCTGCGACGTTGTGAACAAGGCCAAGGAGGAAGGTCGTCGTGTTTGCTGCGTAGGTGTCAGCACAGCTCGTGCTACAGAGTCGGCTGTTGGTACAGACGGTATGCTTAAGGAGTTTGAGGGTTGGACTAATAAGTTTATCTTCCCACCATACGAGTTTGGCCTGAGCAATGCTCTTATCGGAAACTTCTATCATCCAGAGTCGCCTATGATGATGACTGAGGCTTCGTTTGCTGGTTTCGATCTGCTTTACGAGGCCTACCAGCGTGCTCTTAAGGAGGACTATAAGTTTGGTTGCTACGGCGATGCAATGTTGATTCTTGATGACTAAGCATTCGGTTTACCTTGGGCTGGGTAGCAATCTCGGCCAAAAGGAAGAAAATATCCGTAAGGCTATAGAGCTAATCGGCTTGAGAGTAGGACTGGTTGCACGCCAGTCCTCCCTTATTTCGACCGAACCTTGGGGCTTCGAGTCGGATAACCAGTTTGTCAATGCTGCTGTGCTTTGCTTGACAGAGTTGTCGCCACGCGAGGTGTTGCGTGCTACCCAGAAGATAGAGCGCGAGATGGGGCGTAGTCACAAGTCGGTAGGCGGTAATTATTCTGATAGAATCATCGATATAGACATTCTGCTATACGATGAATTGAGGGTGGATGAACCCGATTTGCAGATTCCCCACCCTCTAATGTTGAAGCGTGAATTTGTTATGATTCCACTTCGTGAAATAAGAGATTGAATTGATATTATTCTAGAATTTGTAATCCAGACCTACGCCAATCACATGGTTGGTGCGGCTGTATGTCTCTAGGCCGTAGCTGGTCTGCTTGTCGTAGTTGCTGTAGAGTGTGCAGAAGTAGCTCACGTTCAGGCGCATCTTGTCGCTGACGTTCCAAGCACCACCACAACCTACGCTGTAGCTGTCGCATGCGAACGATGTGTTCTGCTGATAACCGTCAGACAGACCATAGTCAGTGCGCTGACCACCACAGCTTACTGTGAACTTGTCGTTGATGTCCCACTCTACACCAGCCAGGATTTCGTGTGTGCCATGAGTTAATTCATTCTGACGGTCGTTAGCCATCTGGGCGTTCTTGTCGTCGAAGAAGTGATACTCCAGAGCAGCGCGCAGATTCTTGTTGAACTCATAGCCAGCAGCTATGCTAAGCATAGCGGGCATATCGTAGCGTGTCTTAGCACCGTCCTCGTATGGAACAGTGTAGGAACTGAATCCACCACTCATCTTCTGCTGTATGCCCTGTCCGATAGCCTGAGCCTTAGCTGGAGTGATTGCGCCAGCCACCACCAGTTGTGTCAGTGGTTCTGTCACCAGTTTATCAGTGTTTAAGTTGGCGTTCAGACTGTTTGTCTCGTTTGTGGTCTCAATCTTTGTGCGGAACTCGTAGCGGGCTGTCAGTGTGAGCGGGCCTTTGTGGTATGCCACGCTAACCAGTGGTGTAAAGCCCCAACCCTTCTGGTCTACGTCCAGCGAAAGATTTGCAAGTTCACCCATGTTTGATTTTGCTGCCATCACGTGGCCACGATAGTAGCCGTCGTAGTAGTTGGCACGGATACCTACAGCTGCTGAGAGGCAATCTACGATCTTGCAGGTGAAGTTCAGCTGTCCACCATAGATATACTGCTTTCCCTTCATCTCTGCGTCGTACTGGTCGGGTGTTACCACAGGTGTAGCACCTTGAGTAGCCTCAGATAATCCTTGAGTTAGTGTGGTAATTGTTCCACCTAGCAATGCATTGAACATGGGTACACCCTCCTTGTACTCTACGAAACCACCGCTACCAACGATACCAATCATGGTGGACAGGGCCCAGCGATCCTTCTTGTAAGAAGCAAATAAAGCTGGTACTACTGGTGCAGAGGCCTTACCCTCGTAGGTGTGACTACCTGCGGGTGTGGTCAGCTCGATGTTACGATACTGCCAAGGCTTCTGGAAGTTCAGTGAGAACTGGAATCCCTCGTGTCCCCAGGCCAGTCCGGCTGGGTTGCTGTAAGCAGCGTCGATTTCTGTTGATGCACCGCGTGCAAACATGCGGTCGAAAGCTATGTGATAATTTGTGTTGGTCATCAGTCCACCAGCGTGGACGGTAGCTGTTGTGGCAAGTGCCAAAAGAGCCGAAATAAATAATTTTCTCGTCATTTTCTTAAGATTCTAATGAAATTCGGCTGCAAAGGTAGCAAAAATATACAATAGAAACGAAAAAATGACGAGAAAAAATCAGAAAAAGAACAATTTTATTGATTTGTCTTTTCTTTGAACCTATCCATAAGCCATTGCTTCTGCTCTGGAATGGTCATATTGCTGTTGTCCAGTTCGATGGCGTCGTCGGCCTTGCGCAGCGGACTTACCTCGCGATGCGAGTCGATATAGTCGCGCTCTTCTACATTCTTCAGGATATCGTCGAAATCTGCAAGCATACCTTTGGCCTTCAGTTCGTCGTAGCGGCGCTGTGCGCGTACCTGTGCCGATGCTGTTACGAAAATCTTAAGTTCAGCATCAGGGAATACTGTGGTGCCTATGTCGCGACCATCCATCACTACGCCCTTGTCCTTACCCATCTGCTGCTGCTGGGCCACCATAGCTGTGCGAACAAAAGGTACAGCTGCGATAGGACTCACGTGATTGCTCACTTCGAGCGAACGTATCTCCTTCTCCACGCACTCATTATTAAGATATGTGTCAGGGCGACCAGTCTCTGCGTTAAACTTAAACGAGATGTTTATCTGTGGCATCTGCTGTTCCAGTTCAGCGGTCTTCACGCTTCCGTCCTCGTTAAACAGGTTGTTGCGCAGCGCGTATAGTGTCACGCTGCGATACATAGCGCCTGTGTCTACATATACATAGCCCACCTCGCGGGCCAGGTCTTTGGCCATCGTGCTTTTGCCGCACGAGCTATGGCCGTCGATTGCAATTGTTATTTTCTTCATAATGTGTATGATATATTAATCAATAGTGATGATGTGCTTACATGATACTTTCCCCAGCCCAGGTGCAGTTTGAAACGCTGCAGCGACAAACCTGCTCCCAGCGACAGTCCAGCACCATGAGCCGATGAGCCCTCGTTGTCGCTTATCTTCATTTCGTTGGCCCTTCTAAAGTTATATCCTGCAGCCAGATAGATGTTGTCGCTCAGTATTAGGTCGGCTCCTATTGCAAGATGCCGTCCCAGGCCTTCATTCCAGTTGGTCAGTCGACTCAGTGTGGCGTGAAATCGCAGTGGTGAGTTTAGTAGTCGTTTGCTCACGCCAAGCTGCAGGTCAAAAGGTATGCTCTCAAACTCATCATCGTATGCCTTTATCTGTCCTCCCATATTGCGTGCTACGGCCGATATGCTCCAACCTTTAGCTGCATCAAGATAGTTCAGGCCAAGATCCACTCCTACTGCCAGCGAGTTGTAATCAGCAATGGTACTTGTGATGAATTTTGCCGTTATACCACCGCTGATATAGTCAGTCAGTTCGTAGGCAAACGTTCCTCCGATAGCGATATCGCGAGCAGAGAAGTTGCCCAGATCCTCGTTGTACGCGGTAGTCTGCTTTATCTTTCCATAGTCCATCAGCTGGGCCGATACGCCCCACGATGCTCTTTCGCCTTTCAGCCTTACGAACGATGCACTTACATTCTTGGCACCCTCCATATAGGTCATGTAGTTCAGGTTTATCGTTTTGTCGCTCACGCCGCTGATGAGTGCCGGGTTATGAAATATCAGCGTAGCATCATCGTTGGTCAGAGTGATGTTCTCGCCACCCAGTGCAGCCACATGAGCACTTACCGGCAACCTCAGGAAGTTGTAGGCAGTCTCGCTCTCTTGGGCCATGCTGTGCGTGGTCCCGAGGGTAAGTAGGGTGGTTATGATTACATTTCTGATGTTCATTTCTCCTAATTTGGTCGCAAAGATAGCAAAAAAACTTAATATATACCTCATTTAGCAAAAAAAATAATTATCTTTGCGCCGTGATAATCTACAAACAATATATATGAGCAAGAACATACTTAGCCGTTTTACTCTGGTGGGGGCATTTGTTGCTGCCTTATTCCTGTCGGGATGTGGAGACGATTCCAGTGAACAGCAACGGTTGAATATCGAATCCGGAAAAATTATCAATGAGGAATGCTAGCCATATATTTAAAAAAACACAAAGTTTTTTAGGTGCAAAAATTAACTGATTTTAATGGCGAATATGTTTGGTAGAGACGTGGAAAATTAGTACCTTTGCAGGCAAAATAAAAGTGATGGAAATAAAGAAGAGTCAGGAGGCGGATTTGGAACAAAAGCGCACGCAATCGTTCTTGTTAGGAATGATTGTGGTGTTGGCCTCGCTGTTTGTGCTGCTGGAATGGAATAGCGGCGATAGCGGCTGGACTCTTTTTGACGATGATGATAGCCTGGAGGCCGAGGTGGAACTATCGCCGCTGAAGCGCGACAAGGACGAGGTGCCGATGATGATGCCTCAGGAGCAGAAGGTGGAAAAGCAGGAGTCGCAACAGCTGCATTTGGTGGAAAACGATGTAGAGTTGCCACCAGAGCCGATTATACAGCTAGAGACTGAAGAGGAGGAGCCTACACTGAAGGCTGAAGAGGAAAAGCCCCAGGTGGTGGATATGTATGACGAGCCGATAGACTTCCGTGTGGTGGAGGATCTGCCACAGTTCCCAGGTGGAGCGGCTGAGTTTATGAAATGGCTTACAAAGAATCTGAAATACCCCCCCTCGGCCCAGCAACGCAAGATAAAGGGCAAGGTGGTGGCGCAGTTCATTGTTAACAAAGATGGATCGCTAAGCGACCTGCAAGTGGTGCAGCCACTGGAGCCTGCCTGCGATCAGGAGGTGCTGCGCGTGCTGAAGACGATGCCCCAGTGGAAGGCGGGTATGATGAATGCCAAACCATGCAGAACCATGGTCTGCATACCAGTAGTATTTAATTTTTAAAACGATATGTATACATCAGAAGAACTTCTAAAGAAGGTGAATGAGGCTCTTGACAATCTGGTTTATGATCGCCAGCCAGCCTCGTTGTACGATCCTATCAGGTATGTGTTGTCGATAGGTGGAAAGCGTGTACGTCCGGTGCTTACGTTGTTGTCGTATAATCTTTACAAGGACGACCCACTGAGCATAATGTCTCAGGCTATCGGACTTGAGACGTATCATAACTTTACTCTGCTGCACGACGACCTGATGGACCATGCGGATATGCGCAGAGGACACGAAACGGTGCACAAGAAGTGGGATGCAAACCGTGCTATCCTGTCGGGCGACACAATGCTGCTTCAGGCTTTCGAGAGAGTAGAAGAGTGCGACCCAACCAAGTTGCCTGATGTGTTCAAGGTGTTTATCCAGACTACTCTTGAGATAGGTGAGGGACAGCAGTTGGACGTGGAGTTTGAGACTCGCAACGATGTGACTGAGGATGAGTATATAGAGATGATACGCTTGAAGACCAGTGTACTGCTGGCATGTGCTTGTAAGGTAGGTGCTATCATGGCTGGTGCATCGGATGAGGATACGGACAACCTGTATAAGTTTGGCGAGAAGTTGGGACTGGCATTCCAGCTGCAGGATGATCTGCTGGATGTATATGGCAATCCTGCTGTGTTCGGAAAGAATATTGGTGGCGACATTACATCGAACAAGAAGACCTATATGCTCATCAATGCCTTTAACCGTGCTACACCTGCACAGCGCGAGGAACTGACCAAGTGGGTTGAGGCAAAGGAGTTTGACCGCAACGAGAAGGTGGCTGCAGTAACCAAACTGTACAACGAGATAGGTATCCGCAAGCTGTGCGAGCAGAAGATGGAACAGTACTATCAGGAGAGTCTGGTTTATCTGGCTAAGGTAAACGTAAGCGACGAGCGCAAGGCTGAATTGAAGGCGTACGCTGCCGATATGATGAAACGCCAGAGCTAATGATAGATACGCATTGCCATATTGATGGGGAGGAGTTCGTTGAGGATGTTGACGAAGTGATAGCTCGAGCACGCGAGGCTGGGGTGCAAGCCATCGGTGTGCCAGGCATCAATCTGCAGTCGCTAGATACCGTCATCAGCGTATGTAAGCGCTATCCTGGATACTGCTATCCTATGCTGGGGCTTCATCCTGAGGATGTAAAGGCCGACTGGCGTGAGGTGCTGGATAAGATAAAACCACGCCTGGCTGAAGCTATCGCTATCGGCGAGGTGGGACTTGACTACTATTGGAGTCGTGAGTTTGAGAAGGAACAGCTAGAGGCTTTCGAAGAGCAGGTGCGCTGGTCGGTAGAGCTTCAGTTGCCATTGATGATTCATTGCCGTAAGGCTCAGAATGAGATGGTGGCAATAATCAAAAAATATCAGAAGGAGTTGCCTGGTGGTGTGTTCCACTGTTTCACCGGTAATGAGCACGAGGCTGAAGAACTATTGCAGTTTGACCGCTTTGTGTTGGGTATTGGTGGCGTCTCTACATTCAAGAAATCTCATCTGCCCGAAGTGCTGCCTGCTGTGGTGCCTCTGGATCGTATAGTGCTAGAAACGGATTCGCCCTATATGGCACCTGTACCTAAGCGTGGCGAGAGGAACGAACCGGCCTTCGTGGCATATGTTCTGAAAAAGTTGGCTGAGGCTTATGGAGTGAGCGAAGAAGAGCTGGCCCAGAAGACCAATGATAACTGTAAAAAAGTATTAAATATAAGTATTTAACCTGTGGATTATGCGGTAAATATACTACCTTTGCATCCACTTAACAGGAGGAGAGGTGCTCGAGTGGCTGAAGAGGCACGCCTGGAAAGCGTGTAATCGTCAAAAGCGATTCGGGGGTTCGAATCCCCCTCTCTCCGCAAGAATTTCAAACAATATGAAACGGCTGATTTTTATTTTTTCATTCACACTGATAGGATTACTTAGCTTCGCCCAGAAAGTGCCTGTCGATTCTGTTGCAACTGTTGATTCAGTGGCAGTTGACTCTATGGCTATAATGGCTGATGATATGGACGAACTGGTAAACGAGGTAGACGGAGAAGGTGGTGGTATCCATAAGCAACTGAAGACCAAGTTCGTTGATGGTAACGTGGCATTTATGTCGCTTGTGGCTCTGGCTCTTGTTCTAGGATTGGCTTTCTGCATAGAGCGTATTATATATCTTACGCTTTCTGAGATTAAAACCCATAAGTTGCTGGGTGATATTGATCAGCGTCTTAAGTCTGACGATGTAGAGGGAGCTAAGACCCTTTGCAGAAATACACGTGGACCTGTGGCGTCTGTTTGCTATCAGGGTCTGCTGCATATCAAACAGCCGATAGATGCAGTAGAGCGTAGTATTACCAACTTTGGCGGACTGCAGACTGCAAATCTGGAGAAGGGTTGTTCGTGGATTAAACTATTCATTGCAATGGCTCCTTCGCTGGGATTCCTTGGTACCGTTATAGGTATGGTTATGGCATTCGACAATATCCAGCAGGTAGGCGATATAGGCCCTACTATCGTGGCACAGGGTATGAAGGTTGCTCTTATCACCACAATCTTTGGTATTGTAGTGGCACTGGTGCTGCAGCTGTTCTATAGTTACATCCTCTCAAAGATTGAGCGCCTGACAGCTCAGATGGAGGAGGCTGCTATCACGCTGCTCGATATGATTACTGAATATAAACAAGCTCATCATGAATAACTTCATCTCGCCTGCTATTGCCGATGTTATGTTGTGGCTGATGTATATTACATTAGCTGCTGCAATAGCCGTAACGGCTTATTCGGTTTGGCATGGATTGCGATTCCGCAGAAAAGGGGATGATGTGGTAAATGGTGTGCCAGCAGGAAAGATAGGGTGGGTGGTAGCTATAGGCTTTGTGCTCTGTATGGCGGCTACTTTCCTGTTTGGATCTACAGAACCTATCACTTCAAATGGACAACAGCTTTCAGACCATTTCTGGTTGAGAGTAGCTGATATGTTTATCTATACCTCTATTATATTGATTATCGGATGTTTCGTAAGCGCTATCGTCAGCAGATTCCGGAGCTGAACACTACATCGACTGCAGACATATCGTTTATGCTGTTGATTTTCTTCCTCGTGACCTCATCGATGGACACGGAGAAGGGACTGCTGCGCCAGATGGCCCCACCGCCATTGGAGCACGAACAGCCCAAGGATATAAATAGAGACAATGTGATGCAGGTAAAGCTGGATGCGAATAACCAGTTGACTTGTGATGGCAAGACTGTTACCTATCAGCAACTGACTGCCGAAGTGCGTTCGCTGGCATTTGTGAATCGTACAAGACATGTGGTGTCGATACAGGCAGACCCTGCTACCACATATGATGCATATTTCCGTATGCAGGATGCTATAGTAAGTGCTTATCATGAGCTGCGCGAGGAGTATGCACGCAAGCATTATGGACATAGCTATGCATCGTGTACCAATGATGAGCGAACAGCCTTGAATGAGTATTATCCACAGCGTATCAGTGAGGCGCCGATACAGGAAGGAGGTGCACGATGAGACCAATGAAGAGCATGTTCCATCAGAGTCGCAGGAGTGTACCTTCGCTCAATGTGGCTTCGATGCCTGACCTGATATTTACTGTGCTCTTTTTCTTTATGATTGTTACCCACATGCGTAGCGATGAAGTAAAGGTTCGTTTGCAGGTGCCTGCGGGTGTAGAGGTGCAGAAATTGGCCAATAAGCAGGCTGTGGTAAACATTTATATAGGAAAGCAGGATGATAAGTGGGCGGTTCAGATGAATGGTAATATCGTTGCTCCTGCTGATATTCCTGCCTGCATAGAACATATACGCAGTGGTCTCTCGGCCGAGAATCAGTCGCGCCTTACGGTATCGCTGCGAGTAGATAAGAAGGCTCCTATGGGATTGGTAAGCGAGGTGAAACGCAACCTGCAACAAGCCTATGCCTTAAAGATTAATTATAGTGCAACTGAAATCAAAAAATAACTACTATTATGGTTAAGATTGACGAACTCGACAGACAGATATTGAGTCTGATAGCAGCTGATGCCAGAATTCCGTTCCTGGAGGTGGCCCGTGCTTGTAATGTGAGTGGTGCTGCCATCCACCAGCGTATTCAGAAGTTGAATAGCATGGGTGTGCTCAAGGGCTCACAGTTCCTAATTGAACCTGAGAAGATCGGCTACGAAACTTGTGCGTATATCGGATTGAATCTTAAGGATCCCGCCCGTTTTGATGAGGTTCTGGATCGTCTGAAGCAAATACCTGAGGTGGTGGAGTGTCATTACACAACAGGTAATTTCGATATGTTTATCAAGCTATATGCTCGTAATAATCATCACCTGCTGACGATTATTCATGATAAACTGCAACCGCTCGGTCTGTCTAGCAGTCAAACGCTGATATCTTTCCATACAGCGATTGACCGCCAGTTGCCGATTGCGGATATCCTGACTAACGAAGAAGAGACTGAATAACAACGTTTCCAGTCTTCAGTCCGTCACTCTGGCATCGAAGTGTGATGGTTGATGGTGTATCATAACTCTGGACCAGTATTTGGGCCAAGCCGTTGAATGCTGGTATCGAGAATTCTTTGCAGTTCGGATTCTTGGGATGATCCTCGCCCAGATACATTGGGTCGCCATTACCAGCACCAATAATACGGGCATCACCTTCCAATTGGAATCTTAACATAGGGCACGCATTGGGTACAATGCGGCCTTTTTCGTCTTGTACCTCGATGGTGATAATAGCTATGTCGCGTCCATCAGCTTCTATGGATTGTTTGTCTGCCTTTAGTACAGTCTTGTATGCAGGCTTGGTGGTAGCTATAACTTCTGTGAGTATACGTTTGCCGTTTTTGTATCCTGTTGCTACAACCTTTCCTGGCTGATAGGTCGCTTTCCATTTCAGGTGTCCGTTCTTTGGCATCTTCTGTCTGCATAGTTTCTTGCCATTTACGGTCAATTCTACTTCGTCGCAGTTGCTGTATGCCCACAATTCTACCTCTTCGCCCTCATGGCCCTGTAGGTTCCAATGGGGGAAGATGTGAAGTGTTGGTTCGTCTGTCCACCACGACTTCAGATACCAGGCTTCGTCTTTCCAGAAACCGCAGTAGTCCAGTATCCCGAATTCAGAATCAGTAGCTGGGTATTCCAGTGGGTTGGGTTCGCCTCGATAGTCAAAACCTGTCCAGTAGAACAGGCCTGCAGCCCATGGACGCTCGTCGTAGAACTTCCATCCGCGTTCTATCACATTCTCTACACCAGGCTTGTCTGTGCGGTTTATGCTAATCATTCTGCCAGGATATTCTGGTGTGTCGAAGTACCAACCTCGTGTGCCGCATCCTGATGTTTCTTCTGTGCCCACGATTTTCCAATCCGGATTTGCCTTCTTACGATTGTCCACATCATTCTGTACGATATAATTGAATCCCACTACATCAAGTCCCTTGATTAGCTCTGTACCACCAGCATTGGCTACAGTGCTTGGACGGGTTGGGTCGTATAGTTTTGTGTATTCGCGCATAGCTTCAGCTAGGCGGGTACCTTGTATGGTGTTCTCAAGTCCCCATTCTTCGTTGCCGTCACTCCACATTATAACAGAAGGGTGATTTCTGTCTCGTTTTATCATGCGTTCAAGCAGGCGCAGGTGCTCCTCGTTTATACCCATCAGTCTGTTCTCATTGATTACCAAGATGCCTTCGCGATCGCATATGTCTAATAGGGCAGGCGTCATGGGATTATGTGAGGCACGATATGCGTTACAGCCAAACTTCTTTAGTTGTTTGATGCGCCACGCCTGGAGTGCATCAGGGATAGCAGAACCTACACCAGCATGGTCCTGATGCATGTTTACACCTTTCAATTTCAGTGACTTACCATTAAGCAGGAATCCTATTTTGCTACTGAAGGCAATATCGCGTATGCCTGTGGTAGTGGTGTGTACATCGATGATTTTGCCATCCTGACTAATTGTCGTCTCTACCTTATAGAGATAGGGATCGGTAGTGCTCCAAAGGTGTGGCTTCGAAATACTGATGGATTGTTTTGTAGTAACAGTTTCTTTTGATTTTAGCCCCAATGTGGTAGCTGTACTGCGGACTATCTCGTTGCCGTCAGCATCCAAAAGTCTTTGGGCTACTTCGCATAGCTGAGGCTTCAGACTGCTATTACTAACCTCTGTTTCTATCTTCAGCTTTGCTTCAGAATATGCGTCTTTAAGTTCTGCATATACAAAGGTTCCAAATGGTACAACGCTTACTTCGGCAGACTTCTCCAGCCATACATCTCTATATATTCCAGCTCCTTCATAGAACCAACCCTCTTCGAGTGTGGCATCAGCACGAACACATATCAGATTATCCTCACCATATTTTATATAAGGTGTGATGTCATATATCTGAGTAACATATCCGCTTGGTTCTGTTCCCATATAGAATCCGTTGAACCATACTCTTGCATTTCGGAAGATGCCGTCGAAACGTAGCATCAGGCGCTTGCCCAGGTCGCTGGCGGGTATCTTTATAGTTTTGCGATACCATCCTATGCTGGTATCAGGGTACTTATATCCTACAGTCTTGTATCCGTGCGAATGACTTGCCTCTCTGGCGTAAGGTAGGGTTGTTACCCAATCGTGTGGCACGCTAACTTCTTGCCAGGTAGAATCGTCAAACTTTGAGCTATATGGTCCTACGTTGTGTATCGAGTTTGCCTTGGTCAGGTAGTTGAAGTACTCAGTTCCACATCCGAAGTCCTTCTTAGGATCGCCAGCATGTCCTAGTGCAAACTTCCAATCCTTATCCAGTCTTATAGTCTCTCGCACATTTTGTGCTTGCCCCGCTATTGATAATAGCAGGGCAAGAGTAGTTAGTAGTAGTTCCTTTTTCATTTTCTATATTTGTTACTTGTTCTTTTTCAGCAAGTTGAGCTTGTGCTGTGGAGCAAGAGCGTTGGTGGTCTTCTCTGTGTATTCAGCAATCTTCAGTGTCGCAGTAGCAGCAATGTCTCTACTGCTATTACCAATGCGGAAGGTATAGTTGCCAGCCTCTGTGATCCACTGACTATTTGCCTCGTCGAAACTTGCAAGATTGCGAACGGGGATTGTCATTGTCAGAGTCTGACTCTCACCAGGCTGCAGCTCTTTTGTCTTTGCAAATGCTTTCAACTCCTGTGCAGGCTTCTCGAGTTTTCCGTTAGGAGCCTGGACATAAACCTGAGCAACCTCTTTACCACTTACACTACCAGTATTCTTTACTACGACGCTTACTTCTACAGCATCCTTACCCTTGGCCTTAACTACAGGCTTGGCAAAATTGAATGTGGTATAACTCAGTCCGTAACCGAATGGATATGCCACATCGCGTCCAAATGTGTCGAAGTAGCGGTAGCCCACGTAGATATCTTCCTCGTGATTGGTGTAAGCGTGTCCAGGAATTGGAGTCTTATTGCCAATCATCATCTGGAGCGAGTAGTCGTCTATCTGTCCAGGGAAGTTCTTTGTCGAAGCGTGGTCAGTTGCAGCAATAGGCCAGGTCATAGTGAGCTTTCCTGAAGGATTAACCTTACCAGTGAGCAGGTCGGCGATAGAGTTACCACCCTCCATACCTGGTTGCCAAGCACATAGAATTGCATCGGGATATCCGCTCCATGATGCAGTTTCGACTACGCTACCTGAGTTGATGATAACGATAACAGGCTTGCCTGCAGCGTGGAATGCGTTGCACACATCGGTGATGAGAGCACGCTCCTCAGGAATCAGGTTGAACTCTGTATTCAGATCGCGGTCAACACCCTCACCAGCCTGACGGCCAATGGTGATGATTGCTGCATCAGCAGCGTTCACCTCCTTGTTGATACAGATTGGGTCGATAGCGATTTCTGGATATTTCTGCTGTCCGAAGTATTCCATCTGATACCACTTGGCAGGATGGCGCTCGGCTTGGAACTTAACTTTTGCAAACTCTATATACTTGCGATAGATATCTGTGAGTGTGGCGCTCGACTTGATGCCAGCGTTCTCCAGTCCTTGCAGCATGTCAACAACGTATGGTGGATGAACGCAACCAGAACCAGTACCACCACTCAGGAAGTCGTATGAGTTCTCGCCAAACAGTGCAACGGTCTTAATAGAACCATTCTTCCAAGGCAGTATCCCGTTGTTTTTTAGGAGTACAATACCCTCGTTGGCACTCTGACGTGTGATGGCTGCGTGAGTTTTGAAGTCAGGATTGTTTGATGCAGGATACTTATGGAAGCTTGGTGTCTTAACGATATACTCGAGCATACGACGAACATTGCGGTCAACATCTGCAATGTTGAGTTTTCCGCTCTTAACGCCTTCGATAATCTCGTTTACCTGTGCTGGCTGACCTGGTTCCATTAGGTCGTTTCCTGCTTGTACTTCGCTTATCGTTGTCAGCCCTTCGCGGATACCAATCCAGTCAGTCATTACAATTCCTTTAAAGCCCCAGTCCTCACGCAGAATCTTAGTCAGCAGATCGTGGTTGCCCATCGAGTACTGACCATTCACCTGATTGTATGAAGCCATGATAGTCCATGGATTACTCTCGCGTACAGCAATCTCGAATCCACGCAGATATAGTTCGCGTGCTGCGCGCTGTGATACACGCTCATCTACTGCAGTGCGGTCTGTCTCTTGCGAGTTGATTGCAAAGTGCTTGGCACTGACGCCTGCTCCTTGACTCTGCACACCTTTGATATATGCTGCTGCAATCTTACCTGTGAGCAATGGATCCTCAGAGTAGTATTCGAAGTTACGTCCGCAGAGTGGATTGCGATGCAGGTTCATACCAGGACCCAGGATTACGTCGCAACGATACTCCTTGGTCTCGTTTCCGATAGCCTCACCAACCTTGCTCACCAAGTCTGTGTTCCAGGTTGAAGCCAAACACGAGCCGATGGGGAATGCTGTTGCATAATAAGTCTTTGTGGTACCCTTGCGGGTTGGGTCGATACGTACTCCGGCAGGTCCGTCGGTAAGTACTGTAGCAGGTATTCCCAGTCGTGGGATTGCAGGTGATGTTCCTGCTGCTCCTGCCACTAGGTCGGCCTCGCCACCAACTACGGCGTTGGCACTGAAGAAATTGTTAGCACCGCCAACTAGTAGTTTGGCTTTCTCTTCTAGGGTCATTGCCTTGAGCACCTCGTCGATATTATCGGCACGGAGCTGTGGTTGTGCATTTGTTGTCATAACGAATGTTGCTGTTAGTAAGCATGTTGTTAGTAATCTTTTCATTATTGTTGTTATTTTAGGGGGTTCTAGTATTTCAAGTTTTACTATGGGAAAATCCTAAAGCTATAGCCTTGGTCTTTAAGCCATTGTAGACTTTCAGGTAGCGCAGTCTTAAGTTTGTCGATACTCTTAAGCGAATCGTGGAATGTGATGATAGATCCATTACGCGTGTACCTCTTTATATTATTAACCACGTCTTCGGCAGTTATCCATTTTGAGTAGTCACGTGTCACCAGGTCCCACATTACAATCTTGTATTTTCTGCTCAACCATGCATATTGCGCCATACGCATCCAACCGTGTGGCGGACGTACGTAGTGACTCTTGATATATGCGTTTGCTTTTTCCACGTTATAGCTGTATTCCTTTACAGAGTGTCGCAGTCCTCCTATATGGTTATGGGTATGATTACCCACTTGATGACCTTCTGCCAGAATACGCTTGTACAGTTCTGGATATTTGCGTACATTGTCGCCTACCATGAAGAACGTGGCTCGTGCGCCAAACTGCTTTAGTGTGTCTAGAATAAACGGAGTAGCCTCTGGTATGGGACCATCATCGAAAGTCAGGTATACTGATCTTTCGTGACGGTCCATTCGCCAGTATGCTCTTGGATAGAGCCAGCGAAGATATATTGCTGGTTGCTCTATAAACATATATTAATCTCCGTAATTACCTCCCTTAGCTTCGTAGAGCTTGTTCATTGTCTGGAACTGCTTCTCCTTCTCCTGAGCCTTCTTCTCATCAACTGCTGATTGCAGGTTCAGTATCTGGTTCAGAATGTAGAGGTGCATCAGACAGTCTTGCTGTGAACTCTCAAATCGCTGTCCGTCGAGTGAGCAGTACCATAGCATATACTCTGCCGACTTCTTCCAAAGCTGATCTATCAGGTCTTGTGCCTTCTTTGTCTGACCAGTCAGTGCGTAAGCCTTTGCCAAATCCATCGAGCCACTCTGGTAGTCGTGAGGAATGTTATAGCTGGGCAGTGCCTTTTCGCACTTGTCAAGCACTTCTTTAGCCTGCTTGTCTTTGCCTTCCTGAACCAGATTCATTGCAAGCATTGACAACAGTCGGCGATGAGTATAACACATACGCATCACGGTTTCATCGAGATAGATGCCGGGTTTGTCAACACCACCAAACTTAAACTTCTTCATCACGTTGTTGTAAGTCTTCTCCGTATCAAAGTTCTTTGCTCCAGGAGCGTTGGTAGTGAAAGGAGTAATACGGTTGGCCAATCCCTCCTGTACGAAGTTGTCGCCCAGGTTCATATAGTTCTCTGAACCTACGGTAGTCGCTACGTAGATTGGACGTGTCCAGTTGCACTCTGCAATCATCTCCAGCATCATCAGATCCTGCTTGTACAGAGCGTTCTTACCCTTCAGCGAGATAACCATCTGGTCGGGGATGCTGTCAGCAGCCATCATCATACCACTCTTACGTACAGCTTCCTTGTCGATAGTTACGTAAACAGTATCTGTAGGAATAACGTGGAGATCCTTGTTTGTATTGCGAACCCAGTTCTTCAGGATGTTCTTCAGCTCGAATGGCTTCTCACCAAACTGCTTCTTGGCTTCCTCTGGATTCTGACGATACAGTTCCTCTACCTGCTTCTTCAGTGAAGCGTCAATCTGCACATATTCGTTTGTGCCGGCACAATACTCTAGTCGGCTCCAACTGATAGGTACAGATGGAGAATCGTATGCAGGACGGCGCATCTGGTCGATATACCAGTCGGTCTGCAGATATGAGAGGTTGCATACGCGCGCATCTGTGCGGAATCCCTCAGTATCCTGGTTATACCATAAAGGGAAGGTATCATTATCTCCATTGGTGAATATGATAGGATTGCCCTCCTCTTGCAGTGTCATCAGGTAGTTCTGACCAAAGTCGCGGCAGCAGTAGCGACCTGAACGATCGTGGTCATCCCAAGTCTGACTAGCCATCTGGATGGGCACCAGCAGACAGGCTGCGCTTACTACAGCAGCTACCACCAGGTTCTCCTTCTTTATCTTGCTGTTCAACCAGTCAATTATTGCAGCTACACCCATACCACACCAGATGGCGAAGGCATAGAATGATCCAGCGTATGCGTAGTCGCGCTCACGTGGCTGCATTGGTGTTTGGTTCAGATATATTACGATGGCTAGACCTGTCATAAAGAACAGGAAGAATACCACCCAGAACTGCTGTATGCCAATAGGCTCGTCAACCAGTTTTTCCTGACCATTAACCATAGCCTTACGTTTGCGGGTATACCAGGCCTGCCAGAACAGTCCAAGCAAACCCAATATAAGTGGCATGCAGTAGAACACATTGTGACCTTTGTTCTGCTTCAGATCGGTAGGTAGCATACTTTGGTCGCCCAGTCGTGCATCATCAATAAACGAGAATCCAGTCAACCAGTTGCCGTGCTCCAGTTCGCCATTGCCTTGGATATCGTTTTGACGGCCGGCAAAGTTCCACATAAAGTAGCGCCAGTACATAAAGTTGCACTGATAGCTCAGGAAGAATCTCAAGTTTTCCAGCTGTGTGGGCACTTTTACTGTCATCTGTTCACCGCAGCGATCGTATGGCACTTCGTTGCCGTCCACACCACCCATCCATGACTCGTAGGCTGCTGCATGACCAGCATCATACATACGTGGGAAAAGCATATTCTGTGCATACTTATATTCATCCTTTGTGCGAACTACAAAGTACGAGTCCTTCTCATCAGCAGATGCTTTATCCTTGCGCTGGTATACAGGCTTTCCCTTACTCATTACAGGCTTGCAGTAGTTGCCCTCCTGTACCAGTGCTACCTGTGATGTGTATGCGGGGCCGTAGAACAATGGACGCTGTCCGTACTGTTCACGTCCCAAATAGTCACCCAGAGTAAAGATATCCTCAGGTGAGTTCTGATCCATTGGTGGGTTAGCCGATGAACGGATAACGATAAGCGCATAGCTAGAGTAACCAATCATCAGCATCAGCATGCAGAGCAGCATAGTGTTCTTCATGCGTGCAGTTATCAGCTGCTGCTTGTTAACTGTGTACTTTAGCAGGAACCATAGTGCTACTAGCACTACTAATCCAATAAGGAATGCCGACCATCCCCATCCATAGAATGGGATACCCAGCATGCCAACCGAAGCAAGGAATGCTACGTTCTGTATTGTTAGCGAGTGTTTCTGGGTCTGTGTTTCATATACAGCCCAGATTACGCAAGATACCAACAGAATGATATAGATGATCTCACCAGTGTTGAATGGCATACCCAGAGTGTTCACGAAGAACAACTCGAACCATCCGCCTACTGTGATGATACCGGGAACTACGCCATAGAGCACAGCTGCCAGGATAACTACTGATACTACAAGTGCTATGAGCGAGCCCTTAAGGTTTGCATCAGGATAGCGGCGATAGTAATATACCAGCACGATGGCAGGCACACACAGCAAGTTCAGCAGGTGTACTCCGATAGACAATCCTGTCATATACATGATAAGTATCAGCCAACGGTCGCTATGAGGCTCGTCGGCATGATCTTCCCATTTCAATATAAGCCAGAATACTACAGCTGTGAAAGCTGATGAGTAGGCATAAACCTCACCCTCAACAGCCGAAAACCAGAATGTGTCACTGAATGTGTAGATAAGAGCACCTACAAGTCCTGAGGCCTCGATTGCAATCATCTTTGGCGTTGTCAACTCTTCCCAGTTGCCGATAAGCAGTCGGCGTGTAAGATGAGTGATGGTCCAGAACAAGAACAGAATACAAGTAGCCGAAAGCAGTGCACTCATGGTGTTAACCATACGTGCTACCTGTGTGGGATCGCTTGTAAACTGCGAAAACAAGTTGGCTGTTAGCATGAAGAAAGGTGCCCCAGGTGGGTGACCTATCTCTAATTTGTAACCAGTGGTAATAAACTCCGGACAGTCCCAGAAACTGGCTGTCGGTTCGATGGTAGAACAATAGACAAAGGCTGCTATAAAGAATGCGAGCCAGCCCAAAGCGTTGTCTACTAGTCTGAATTGTTTCATTACAATATTATATTCTTTAACGTTAAAAATCTAAATAGTGGTGCAAAGTTACACAAAAACTTTTTATATAAACAAGCCTGCTCCGTAAATTAAGATTAAATAACGGAATAGCTTGCCTAGCGTGATAGCGATAAATGTTATTATAACGTTAGATCGCATTAGTCCCAGGGCGATTGTGATTGCACTGCCCAATACTGGCAGAAAAGCAAAGAATCCCATCCATGCTCCGTGTCCGGCTAGGAACCGATGAGCTTTATCCAGGTCTTCTTTCTTTACGTGCAGATATTTCTCAATCCACTCCAGTTTGCCCATCCGGCCTACGCAGTAGTTAAACACACTGCCCATCACGTTTCCTATGGTTCCGTATATCATCAGCAACCTAGGGTCCAATCCTGTGGCCATCAGTGCTACCATCACAGCCTCACTTGAGAACGGGAAGAAACTTCCAGCCAGAAATGCTGCAAGCAACATGCCCCAATAACCGTATTGTGATAGTAGGTTGATTATGAAATCCATAGGTTCATGCCGGTTAGAAACAGAATAACGGCTAATAGTACCATAAAGAAGATGTTTGATATCTTAGTATGCGTAAGCGATACAAAATGGGCTATTATTGGACTCACTGCGATGATCATTACGTAAATCAGCACATCATATTTCTGTGGTTGAAGCGCAATCAGTATTATGGAGTAGAGCGTTGTGATTATCAGACTTGCATATATCTGTCGTACGCGTACCTTATCCATATAGCTGGTCATCCAGAAGTGTATAGATCCAACTAAGAACAGCACTACCAATAGACCGAAGAATAACAGCTGAGATTGAGTCAGTGCCTGATAATCAGAAGGCCATTGTAGCAGGGCGAAACGATCTATGAAATCCAGAGCCTGTACTGGGTTCATCGGGTTCTGGAACAGTCTCCATCCTATATAAAACCAATATGGTGTAATAAGACCGATAAGCGATGCCAATAGCGAGCGGAAACTCATTGAGTAAATAGTAGAGCTCATCAGCAGCCATGCCAATGGTGCCAACAGCAGGTAATGCGGCTCTAGCAGACTCATCATACTTATCAGTACAAAGATGTAGAATGTACGGCCTCTAGAATCAGGGTCTTGGTAGCATGAGAAGAGTAGCAGCATAATCAGTACCGAACATAGTTGGATGATACCTCCCGATATTGACGGGAATAGCCATACGGCAATACACGACAACAATATATATGCTGATGATACAGAACGACTGTAGATGCGTATCATCAAATTGATGTTGTTCAGGTGTATCATTGCATATACTGATGCAAAGAAACACGCAAACTGTATCCACCAATTGTGTTGCAATCCTCCAGCCAATAGCCATATACCGACACCATAGATTATTGTTATCGGTAGTGTCTTGCGACTCTCGGCTATTATATTCTGTATGTGCTTCCTACTCATTTCTGACTTATCGTCTGTGTCTCCTCATTTATTAAAGATCTGCACCTATGTCGCGACGGAAATACTTGTCGGTAAACTGTATCTTCTGGGCTTCTTCGAATGATTTCTGCAGTGCCTCGGCCTTATCCTTACCATATGATGATACTGCGATTACTCGTCCACCTGCAGTTACCACCTGACCATCTTTTAGTGCAGTACCACTGTGGAAAACTATCGATCCCTCTATGTTCTCTATGCCTGTGATGGGATAGCCCTTCTTGTATTCCTGTGGATAACCACCGCTTACCAGCATTACGCATACAGCAGCTCGCTTGTCGAACTCTATGCTGCGCTGATCCAGGTTACCCTCTGCCACACCCTCAAACAGGTCAACAATGTCGCTTTTCAGTCGCAGCATTACACTCTCTGTCTCAGGGTCGCCCATACGACAGTTATATTCGATTACATATGGTTCAGCCTCCTTGCTGGGAGTGTTGGTGCGATTGATAAGTCCAAAGAATATGAATCCCTTGTAGTCGATGCCGTCTGCTGCCAAGCCCTCAACGGTAGGACGTATAATGCGGTCTTCAACCTTCTGCATCCACTCCTTGGTTGCAAATGGCACGGGGGTAACGCTACCCATACCGCCAGTATTCAGACCTGTGTCATGCTCGCCGATACGCTTATAGTCCTTAGCCTCGGGCAGAATCTTGTAGTTTTTACCATCAGTCAGTACGAATACAGAGCACTCGATACCGCTCATAAACTCCTCGATGACCACGCGGCTTGAAGCATTACCGAACATACCGCCCAGCATTTCTTTCAGTTCTTTCTTGGCCTCGTCGAGGGTAGGTAGAATCAGCACACCCTTACCAGCACACAGACCATCGGCCTTAAGTACGTAGGGAGCTTCAAGTGTCTCAAGGAACTTCAATCCCTCTTCCAGATGCTCACCGTCAAAGGTCTGATAGCGGGCTGTTGGAATATTGTGTCGCTGCATAAATGCCTTGGCAAAGTCCTTTGAACCTTCGAGCACGGCACCTGCCTTTGATGGTCCGATTACAGGCACATCCTTAGTGCGCTCGTCAGCCTTCAGTTCGTCGTAGATACCCTTTACCAATGGATCCTCAGGACCAACTACTACCATATTGATACCCTTTTCAACGATGAATGCCTTGATAGCCTCAAAGTCGTCAGCTTTCATTGCTACATTCTCACCGCAGTTACCTGTTCCGGCATTACCTGGGGCAATATAGAGTTTCTCACACTTGCTGCTCTGAGCAATTTTCCAAGCGAGGGCGTGCTCGCGTCCGCCACTTCCTAATAGTAAGATCTTCATATGTTGATTTTATTTTAAATAATCCTCAAAATACTGGGTGATGCGCTCGTGCAGGTGTACGCTGGCATGGCCCATCATGTTGTGCTCTTCACCAGGGTAGGCAAAGAAATCAGGCTGTGTGCCGGCTTTTACACAGGCGTCGAGGAACGACAGACAGTTCTGTGGAACCACCGTTGGGTCGTTATAACCCGTTATAATCTGCAACTTGCCCTTCAGGTTCTTGGCCTTGTCGATGAGGCTGCTCTTGGCATATCCCTCAGGGTTGTCCTGTGGTGTGCCCATATAGCGTTCACCATACATCACCTCATACCATTTCCAGTCGATTACCGGACCACCGGCTACAGCAACCTTGAACACGTCGGGATAGTTGGTCATCAGTGATATTGTCATAAATCCTCCGAAACTCCAACCGTGAACACCCAGTCGGTTCATATCTATGTATGGCAGGGTGCGCAGATAGTCCACACCTTTCATCTGGTCCTGCATCTCTATCTGTCCCAGTTGGTGCCATGTGGCCTGTTCAAAGTCGCGTCCACGGTTTTCTGAACCACGGTTGTCAAGTATGAACACGATGTAACCCTTCTGTGCCATGTATGTCTCCCATGAGCGACTGGCCCAGTGCCACGATGCTTCTACATTGTGGGCGTGTGGTCCTCCGTAAACATATACCACTGTGGGATATTTCTTGGTTGCATCAAAGTCGTGTGGTTTCACCATTCTAAAATAAAGGTCGGTAGTACCGTCGGCTGCCTTGATGCTTCCGTTCTCGTAGATGGGCTGCTGATACTCTTTCCATGGGTCAGAGGCTTTCAGCAGGGTGATGGGTGATGGCTTGTGAGTGTTGTTCAACTCTATCACGTTAGGAACGGTAGGCTCCTGGCGCTGGTCAGTCATCAGTGCACCTGATGCTGACAATGTTGCGCGATGCACGCCTTTACCATTGTCAAGCAGTGTACGCTTGCCATTGGCTATGTTTACTGCCCAGATATTGCGCTGTAGTGGATTCAGTTCGTTAGAGGCGATAATGACCGTCTTGTCCTTCTTGTTGAATCCCAGAACTTCCATCACTACCCACTCGCCCTTGGTTAGCTGCTTCAGCTGCTTTCCGTTCTTGTCCATTAGATACAGATGGTTGTATCCGTCCTTCTCGCTCTGCATCAGGAATTCCTGTGCGTCCCATGGCAGGAATACGATGGGATTCTGCGGCTCTACGTATTTGGGCGATGTCTCGCGGTTAAGCTCGGCTATTTTTGCGCCTGTTGTGGCATCGTATGATACCAGTCGGCAGTCGTTCTGTTTGCGGTTCAACTCAAACATATATATAGTCTTAGAGTCGGGACTCCAGGCTATGTTTGTAAAGTATCTGTCGGTAGGATCTCCTGCCTGCAGATATATGGTCTTGCCGCTCTTAAGGTCAAACACACCTACTGTTACCTTATGACTGGTCATACCGGCCATAGGATATTTGTCGGGTTCGTATGTTGCCGAACGTGGGAATACATTCACCTGAGGATAGTCGGTCACCATACTCTGGTCCATACGATAGAATGCCAGACGCTGTCCGTCAGGACTCCAGAATGTACCTTTCTTTATACCGAACTCATTGCGGTGTACGCTCTGACCATATACTATCTCTCTACTTCCGTCGGTGCTTAGCTGGTGCTTCTTTCCCTGACCGTCAACTACATATAGCTGGTTGTTCTCTATCCATGCAGTAGCCCGCGATGCATCACTCCAGTCGTAGGCCTGCTGTCCTGCTATGCTGTCCTGCCATACTATCTTCTTGGCATTAAAGTCCAGCAGTATCACAGACTTCATTTTGCCCAGCATTACGAGTGGCTTGTCGGGGTAGGGGAATGTGGCGTTCATCAGGTGGCGCACGTATGTATCATCGTTACTACCGGCCCATGTGTTCACCTCGTCGAGTGTGAACAGTTTTGTTTTCTTGCCGGTCTTGGTGTCGATGGTGTAACATTCCTCTACATCGGTCTGTACCAACTTCTCGCCCCACCATGTCAGCCACATTGTCTGTGGTCGCAGGTTAGCGTAGTTGGTTCCGCCGAAGTTAAGGTCCTCAAGTGTGAAGAGTTTATCTTGTGCACTCATTGTTGTAGCACTTAGCATCATGGTCATAGCGACCAGCATCGATTTAATCTTCATCATCGTCAAATCTCTTTTTCTTGCCGAAGTCCTTGCCGAACTCTCTCTTGCCGCCGCGCTTAAAGTCCTTTCGGTCCTTGCCCTTGCCGCCGAAGTCCTTCTTTCCACCGAACTCCTTACGGTCTCTGCGCTCTTTGCGATCCTTACCGCTACGGTCAAAACTCTCATGTCCGCCACGATTACGGCTAATATCGTGTTTGTGGAATGTAAAGCTTAGGATATCTGCCTCTTCGTTCTCTTCTTTTTCCTCCAGACGCTTCTTAAACTCGCGCTCTTTCTTAAAGCGATGCTTCTCGGCCATCTGGCGCTTCTCCTCTTCGGTCTTAACTATACCGCCCTCTGAGCGGAAGTCCTTCAGTTTGCCGTCAAACATCTGGTATTTGCGGAACTCGCACTCCAAACTGCCGTTGTACAGAGGAATCTTAATACTTGGCTTCAGACCAATCTGGTCAAAGCACTCCTCGCGATAGCTCAGTATCCAGGCATCGTTGCCCTTAAACTGGTGCTTCAGTCGCTCACCTATCATCTTATATGTACCCAGCAGGTCGGGTGTTGATATACGCTCACCATAAGGTGGGTTTGATATGATGATGCTCTTATTGGCAGGTTGTGTAAAGTTCTTGAAATCTTGCTGCTCTATGGTAATGATGTCCGAAAGACCGGCAGCCTTTACATTCATGCGGGCTGTATTCACGGCCTTCATGTCGATGTCATAGCCATAGATTTTGTGCTTGAATTCGCGTTCCTGACTCTCGTCGTTGTAAATCTCGTCAAACAGGTCTGCGTCAAAGTCAGGCCACTTCTCGAAGGCAAACTCCTTACGGAAAAGGCCTGGTGCCATATTCTTTGCTATCAGTGCAGCCTCGATAAGCAGGGTTCCACTACCACACATTGGGTCGATAAAGTCAGTATCAGCCTGCCATCCGCTCAGAAGGATCATGCCTGCTGCCAGAACCTCGTTCAGTGGTGCTTCAACACTCTCCTGACGGTATCCGCGACGGTGCAGACTCTCACCGCTCGAGTCCAGACTCAGTGTGCACTTATCTTCGGCAATGTGCATATTCAGTCGTACATCAGGGTTAGCCACCGAGATATTCGGTCGCTTGCCGGTCTTCTCGCGGAACTGGTCCACGATAGCATCCTTAACCTTGTAAGATACAAACTTTGAATGACGGAATTCTTCTGAGAACACTACAGAGTCTACAGTGAATGTCTTGTCGGTTCCCAGATACTCAGTCCAGTCAATCTTCTTGATTTCCTCATAAACATCGTCAGCGCTTTTCGCTTTGAAATGGCGTATAGGCTTCAGAATTCTGATAGCCGTGTGCAACTGAAAGTTTGCACGATACATCATTTCCTTATCACCCGTAAACGAAACCATTCGTCTACCGATTACCACATCATTAGCCCCCAGTTGGGTCAGCTCTTTCGCCAGTACAGGTTCCAGTCCCATAAACGTTTTGGCGATCAATTCGTACTTTTGTTCCATTACATTAAGTTTACAGGCTGCAAAGTTAACTCAAATTCGGCTAAAAACGCACTTTTTTACTGTTAATCTAACAAAAAATCTTCGTTTTTATTAAAAATAGCACAAAAAATGTCGTTTTTCCAAATTATTTAGTTACTTTTGCCCTCGTCAATTCTTTAAACCAATGTATTATAGTATACTACTATATACCCAAGGTGAGAATACTTATCTCATTCCGGCGCTGTGGGCTATCGGCGTCGCTCTCTTCCTTTTTATGTTCATTTCCATTTTTGTTCAGCGCCGTGCTGGTGTTCGCCTCAAGAATGAACTCGAGGAACTTGAGAAGGTAAAACAGAACAATGTTGAGTACGAGTTTGTTCTCAAGGCCATGCGTCTTTGTACCTGGCATATCGATGTGGCTACGCAGATGCTTACCATAGATGCAGATTATCGTGACGATAAGGGCGATTTGGTTTCTCTGGCTCAGATTCCTCTGTCGGCTGTTACCGATGCTGTCGAGAAGTCCGATCGTGAACGTGTACGCCTGGCGGTAGATAATATCTGTACCGGTCGTTCTAATACCTATCATGAGGTTTATCGAGTAATGTCTGGTAAGGCTGGTATGACCTATTGGGAAGAGAGTTATGGTACCATCGCTTCGCGCGATGAGGAGGGAAATCCTAAGAAGATAGTATGTACCTCTATGCGTATCGATGCTCAGAAAGAGATGGAGTCAGCCCTTATTGCTGCCCGTAACAAGGCTGAGGAGAGCGATAGACTTAAGACTGCCTTCCTTGCCAATATGGGACATGAGATTCGTACGCCACTTAATGCTATTGTTGGTTTTGCTGACTTGTTGCCTGTTGTCGAGAGCGAGGAAGACCGCAATCAACTTATCTCCGAGATACAGAAGAATAACTACAAGTTGCTTAGCATTATCGATGGTCTGGTAAGCATGTCGAAGGTTGAGGCTGAGGCTAAGAGTCTTGTAAAGCAGCAGGCAGACCTGGTGCCCGTATTGCGCGAGGTTGCCGATACGTTCTCGCCTATGGTCGATCCTTCACAGGTGGTACTTGCCACCCAGTTCCCTATCAGCGAACTTATGCTCACTACCGATATCGGCAAGGTAAAGGAGATTGTTACCAACCTAGTGCAGAATGCTGTAAAGTTCACTGCCGCAGGCTCTATTACCATAGGTTTCGATCTTCCTCAGAGCGACAAGTTTACTCTTTGGGTGCTCGATACTGGTAAGGGCGTGGCTCAGGAGGACCAGCAGCGCATCTTCGAACGATTTGTCAAGGTCGACGAGTATATCCCTGGTACCGGTCTTGGATTGTCGGTAGCCAAGAGTCATGCAGAGAGTCTTGGCGGCTCTATCGGTGTCGACTCTATCCTTGGCGAGGGCTCTCGTTTCTGGGTAGAATTGCCGCTGAGATAGTTTTTTCTGTTGGTTATGCAACTTTTTTCTATCCTTTCACGTCAAATGGATAGAAAATGTTTAATATTTAAAAAGTTTCGTGCTAATGAAAAAGATAGCTTTATTTGTTTTTGCATTGGTTCTTGCATCTTGCAGTTGTAGTAATAGTGTGCGCGATATGGGCGTGAAACTCAGTGGTGAGAAGGCTTCCGAGTATCGCAACCTTCGTGGTTTCGAGAAGATAGAGGTCAATGGCTCGCCAACGGTTTATTATGATCAGGCCGATTCGTTTTCGGTATTGGTCAAAGGTCCCAAGGAACTTGTCGAGAATATTATCACCGAACTGGATGGTCGCACCCTTTCTATTCGCAATCGTGGCAAGATAGGTATGTTTAATGTCAGCTTTGGCAGGGGCGATGATCTTGCTGTGTATGTTTGTGGTCCCGACCTTACCGGAGTATCCCTTCGTGGTTCAGGCGATTTCCTCAGCCGCTATTCCGTTGATACCGATGTTATCGATATCCAGCTTAAGGGTTCTGGCAATATAGAGTTTAATAGTATTATCTGCGATCGTTGCAATGCCGAGGTTGTTGGTTCTGGCGATCTGGATATCAAGCTGCTCGATGCACAGTATACCGATGCCTCACTTACTGGTTCGGGCGATATAGATATTCGTCAGAAGAATGTTGTTGCCACCCGCTTGGCTGTTCGTGGTTCTGGTGATATCGATGTTAATTTCCTTGAGAGCTGTGGCTCGGTCGATGCCGAACTGGCAGGTTCAGGCGATATTACCCTTAAGGGACAGGTAACAAACTTGAACAAAAGCAAGCGCGGTTCGGGCGATATCAACACCGGTAGCCTGCGGATTAGGTAAATAAAACCTAAATATATTGCCAAAGTTTTCCAATTTCACTAAAAATGTGTACCTTTGCAGCGCATTTTTAAAGAAATGCACTTAGGGAAAATTAAGTTAGATTGGAAAAATGAAATATGCAATTATAGCTGCTGGCGAGGGATCGCGACTGGTACAGGAGGGCGTTGCTGCTCCTAAACCACTTGTAAAAGTAGGTGGAGAGCATTTGATTGACCGACTAATACGAGTATTCATGGACTGCGGAGCCAGCGAGATATGTGTGATATGTAATGAGCAGATGACGGCTGTGGCTGAACATCTGCAGAAGATAAAGGCCTCAGGGCGTGTGCCCCTGAGGTTTGTAGTTAAGAGCACGCCAAGTTCCATGCATAGTGCTTGGGAACTCAGCCAGTGGCTTAAGGACGAACCGTTTGTGCTGACAACTGTCGACACGATATTCCGTGAAAAGGAGTTCAAAACGTATTCCAAAGCGTTTGAGATAGCTGCCGAGCATGGGGATGTTGACGGACTGATGGGCGTTACAGATTATATTGATGACGAGAAACCATTGTATGTTGATGTAGATGATTCACGCACTATCACTGCTTTTCTTGATAGCTGCGATAATCCCCATTACATCAGCGGTGGTATCTATGGCCTCACTCCTAAGGCTATTCCTGTATTGCAGCGATGCATAGAGCGTGGCGAGAGCAGGATGCGCAATTTCCAGCGTGCGTTGGTTGCCGAGGGGTTGCGCCTTAAGGCCTATTCATTCAGCAAGGTGCTGGATATCGACCACGCAAGCGATATTCAAAAGGCGGAAGATTTCTTGAAAATGTAATATATTAAGAATTCAAGAATTGAAAATCCTATTAATACAACGGGCGGAACGATTCTCACCTAATTCGGTGGCGAAGGACAGAGCGATACTAGATACAGTAGGCGCACGCCTCCTTGCTGCTGGTCATGAAGTAGAACTGGTAAGCGAGCAGCAGCCATTCTGTCCCGAAGGATATGACTGCATATATTCCATGGGTAGATTGCCCGAAACATTGGCCAGGCTGGAGGGACTCAACGCAATAAACTCTTCTGAGGGAATTTCCAATTGCGCCAGATGCCGGTTGGAAGAGATAATGCAGCATATAGGCACGCCTATGGCTCCACGCGATGGTGACCATGGATACTGGATAAAACGTGGCGATGCTGCAGCCCAGAGCAAGGGCGATGTGCAGTTTGCAGCTACGCAGGCTGAGCTTGAACTGAAGAAGGCTGAGTTTGCCCAGCGTGGCATCCATAGTTATACTATAAGTGCTCATGTGTCGGGCGACTTGATAAAGTTCTATGGCGTGGCAGGCACGGGCTTCTTCCGCTATTACTATCCCACCGATGATGGCGAATCAAAGTTTGGTGATGAGCAGCGTAATGGCGCAGCACACCACTATCCGTTTGATGCGACAGAACTGCAGCATAGTGTCGACACACTGGCTGAGGCTGTTGGCATAAAGGTGTATGGTGGCGATTGTATTGTCGATGTAGAAGGTCGCTACTACGTGATAGATTTTAACGATTGGCCCAGCTTCTCGCGGTGCCGCGAAGAAGCCGCCACAGCGATAGCCTCGCTGATTTTGAAATAAGAATTTAGATATTAGAGAAAATAATGGCAACTTTTAAGGAATTATTAAGATTATCATTTAAGTCAGAAGATACTGAAGAGTGGTTGGATGTGCATTTCACCCGTCCCATCGGATTGGTGTTTGCATTACTGTGGAACAAGATGGATATCCACCCCAACGTGATAACTATTGTATCGATATTCTTAGGTGTGGGTGCAGGTTGGATGTTCCACTACACCGATGTTATGCACAATGTTTGTGGTGTATTGTTGTTGATGTTTGCCAACTTCTGCGACTCTACCGATGGCCAGATGGCACGCATCACTGGTAAGAAAACCCTGATAGGTCGTATGCTCGACGGTTTCTCGGGCGACTTGTGGTTTACTGCTATCTACTTAGGCATTGTGTTCCGTCTGTGGCATCAGAATATCCCTGGTACCGATATCAAGTGGGGCATCTGGGGCTTTGTGCTTTGTGCTATAGCCGGAATACTGCTGCACTCAAAACAGAGTTCTCTGGCCGACTATTATCGTCAGATACACCTGTTCTTCCTGCTTGGTAAGGATGGTAGCGAACTCGATAACTACAAGCAGCAGCGTGCTACCTACGAGAATCTTCCTAAGAGCGATCTGCTCGCGCGCGTGTTCTATTATAATTACGCAAACTACTGTAAGAGTCAGGAACAGCGCACCCCTGAGTTCCAGAAGTTCTTTGAACGATGGAAGCAGAACCCTTCTGAGGATATACGCGAGAGACTGCTTGCTGGCAGCCGTCCGTTGATGAAGTACACCAACCTGCTCACATTCAATACCCGTGCCATCACCATCTATGTCACCTGCCTGTTGGATTGTCCTTGGGTTTACCCTCTGGTTGAAATCACTGTTTTCCAGGCCATGTACATGTACATGCACAGTAAGCACGAAAAACTATGCGCTGAGTTATGATTAAGGGATATATATTCGACTACGGTGGTACACTCGACACTGGTGGACAGCACTGGGGCAAGGTGATATGGCATGCTTACGAACGCCAGCAGGTGCCTGTAAGCGAGGAGAAATTCCGCGAGGCTTATGTGCATGCCGAGCGCACTCTGGGCAAGAATCCTATTATAAAGCCCGACTTCACCTTTAGGCGCACGCTTGAGGAGAAGATACGTATCGAACTTGAGTTTCTGGGCCTGCCCGAGTATCAGCAGGCTGTGGTTGACGATCTCTATGCCATCACCTGCGATGAGACTGCCCGCAGTCGTGAGGTGCTGCTGCAGTTAAAGCAGTGTTACCCCATGGTGCTGGTAAGCAATTTTTATGGCAACATCGCCACTGTGCTGGGCGAGTTCAGTCTTGATGACATTTTCGATACCATCATCGAGAGCGCTGTGGTAGGCGTTCGTAAGCCCGATCCCAGAATATTCACCCTTGGTGTTGAGGCACTTGGTCTTAACCCCGACGAAGTAATCGTGGTGGGCGACAGTATGGATAAGGATATCATTCCCGCCGGTAAGGCAGGCTGCCACACCATTTGGTTTAAGGGCGAGGGCTGGACCAACGACCCTGTAGACGAGAGCGCAGCCGATAAGGTAATAACCGCACTCAATCAGATTATAGACTTAAAATTTTAAGGATGAACAGAAGGATAACATTATTATTAAGTATGATGCTGCTGACCCTGAGCGTATGGGCACAGCATATGATTACCGGTCAGATCATTGATGCCAAGACCGGTGAGCCGATTCCGTTTGCCAGTGCCCAGTATATGGGACATGGAGTGGGAGTGGCATCAGATATCGATGGAAACTTTACCATTGCGCGCCATAACGGTTGGGCGCTTACCTTTACTTCGGTAGGTTATGTGTCTCACACGGTGCAGATCAACTCGGGTATCAAGAGCACGATGAAGATTGCCCTGAAGACCGACACTAAGATGCTTAAGGAAGTGACCGTAAAGACTAAGCGCGGTCGATATAGTCGCAAGAACAATCCTGCGGTCGAGATGATGAAGAAGGTGATTGCTGCCAAGAAGCAGACCGATCTGGATAATCGCGACTTCTATCAGTACAACAAGTACCAGAAGATCACTCTGGCACTTAATGATTTTAAGCCCGAGATACTCGATTCGCCTAAGTATAAGAAGAAACAGTGGCTTATCGACCAGATTGAGGCCTGTCCGTATAACAACAAACTCATACTGCCCATCAGTGTCGACGAGACTGTATCGCAGAAGGTATATCGCAAGAAACCGCACGATGAGAAGACTATCATCAAGGGCATCAATAACCAGGGTATCAACGACCTGTTCCAGACGGGCGATATCCTTAATACGGTTATGAAAGATGTGTTTACCGATGTGAATATCTACGATGATCAGATACGTATGCTGCAGCATCCCTTTACATCGCCTATCGGCAAAGATGCCATAGGGTTCTATCGTTATTATATCGAGGACACCCTGATGGTCGACAAGGATCTGTGCTATCACCTTCACTTCCTGCCCAATAACCAGCAGGACTTTGGCTTCCGTGGCGACCTTTATATCCTTGCCGATAGCAGTTGGCAGGTTAAGCGTTGCGAGATGACCATTCCTAAGAAGAGCGATGTAAACTGGGTAGAGAATATGCAGGTAGTGCAGGAGTTCACGCAGTTGCCCGATGGCAGTTGGGTGCTCAGTGTCGACGATATGTTTACCGAGATCAAGGTGGCCAGCTTCCTGCAGAAACTGGCGGTGATACGTAACACGCGTATCAACGATTATGCCTTCGATGAACTGCCCCGACAGCTGTTTAAAGGCTCTAAGAAGGAGGTTAAGGATGTTAACGCGATGATGCGCAGCGATGAGTTCTGGAATCAGTACCGTCAGGTAGAACTTACCAAGAGCGAGAGTTCGATGGGTGATTTCGTAAGCAACTTGCAGAACATCAAGGGCTTCAAGTATATCATCTTCGGACTGAAGGCACTGGTCGAGAACTTTGTCGAGACAGGCACCAAGAAGCACCCGAGCAAGGTCGATATTGGCCCTATCAACACTATGATCACCAAGAACTTCATCGATGGTATCCGTACCCGTATCTCTGCCCAGACCACAGCCAATCTCGATTCCAACCTGTTCCTGCGCGGTTATGTTGCCCGTGGATGGGGTTCTAAGAAATGGTATTACAAGGGCGATGTCATCTGGTCGTTCAACAAGAAGGAGTACCTGCCTCGCGAGTTCCCTCAGCGCACTCTTACCTTCTCGTCTACCTACGATGTCATGTCGCCATCCGATAAGTTCATGCGTACCGATAAGGATAATGTGTTTACCGCATTCAAGTGGAGCAAGGTCGATAAGATGATGTTCTATAACCGTCAGACACTTACCTTCGAGCGCGAGGAGGACTGGGGATTCCGCACCACTCTGCAGATGAAGACCGAGGAGAACGAGGCCTGTGGCAATCTCTATTTCATTCCTATGTCGATGAGTGGCGACCAGACCAGATGGACCAATTATAGCAATCCTATGCCAGCTGGTGGTGCTTATGTGGATGCTATTCCCAGTCAGAAGATCCGTACTACAGAGCTTCGTGCAGAGTTGCGCTTTGCTCCGGGCGAGACCTTTATCAACACCAAGCAGCGCCGAGTGCCTATCAATCTCGATGCCCCGGTGCTTACTGTCAGTCATACCCTTGGACTCCGAGGTGTCCTTGGCGGAGAGTACAGCTACAACTATACCGAGGCCTCTCTCTACAAGCGTTTCTGGCTCAAGTCGTGGGGCAAGATGGACTTCAAGGTTAAGGGTGGAATAGAGTGGGAGAAGGTCCCCTTCCCATTGCTCATCATGCCCGAGACCAACCTCTCGTATATTGTGCAGGACTATACCTTCGAGGCTATCAATAATATGGAGTTCCCCACCGATCGCTTTGTGTCAGGTCAGGTCTACTGGGATATGAACGGCAAGATACTCAACCGCATACCGCTTATCCGCAAACTCAAGTGGCGCGAGTGGTTAGGCTTCCGCATCCTGTGGGGCGAGTTGTCTGATAAGAACAACCCGTATCTCGACAAGAACGCAGGCAGTCCTATGCTCATGTATTTCCCTGAGGGCAGTTATGTGCTCGATCCTAAGCGTCCTTATATGGAGTTAAGCATTGGAATACACAATATCTTCAAGATTGTACACGTAGAGTATGTGCGTCGATTGAACTACAACGAGTTGCCTACTGCACATAAGGATGGCATCAGATTTAAGGTTCGTGCTACATTCTAGAAAAAATAAAGTAAGGCTGTCATCACGACAGCCTTACTTCACAACTTTAACTAACTTATTATCAACTATTCATTACTCGTTTCTGATTTTTCTGGTGCAAAGGTACGAAGAAAAATGCTCGAAATCAATACTTTATATTGAAAAAATACACGTAAACGTTTGCAATTTTCAAAAAAATATGTAACTTTGCAACGTCGCAAATTTGCAAACTACGTTATGGGTATAAATAAACATCGCACGTCGTTGAAAGATCTGGCCCTGGAACTGGGTGTCAGCATAGCTACTGTGAGCAGAGCTTTGCGCAATTCTCCTGAGATAGGTCGCGAGATGCAGGAGAAGGTTAAGGCCCTGGCCAAAAAGATGAACTACCGACCTAATCCCTTTGCGCAGAGTCTCCGCAAGGAGGCCCCCAGGGTTATCGGTGTGGTGGTGCCCAATCTTGTTACCCATTACTATGCAGCAGTGCTCGATGGCATTGAGGATGAGGCCCGCAAGGCAGGCTATTCTGTCATCAGTGCCAACACTCACGAAGACAGCGAAATCGAGGTAAAGGCCATTGATAACTTTATCTCGCTCCATGTCGAGGGTATCATAGCCTGTCTGTCTCAGAACACCCGCGACTATAGCCATTTCATCGAGATCTCCGATATGTCTATCCCATTGGTTTTCTTTGGCCGCACCTGTCTCCCCGATAAGTTCTCGTGCGTCACAGCCAATGGCGATGTGGCAGCCCAGGAGGCTACCCAGCATCTTATTGACACGGGCAGTCGCAGGATAGCGTTCATAGGCGGTCCTAATCACCTCGATATGGTGATACGTCGCAAGCACGGATACCTTGAGGCGCTTCGCGAGAATCGCATACCTATCGATCGCGATTTGGTGGTATGCGAGAAGATCGATTACGACTGGGCGCTCGAGGCTACAGTCCGCTTGTTGCGTATGGAGAACCGGCCCGATGCCATCCTGGCATTCAACGATATCATCACCTTTGCTGCGTTCACAGCCATCAAGCAGGAAGGCCTGCGCATCCCTGAGGATGTGGCGCTCATAGGCTTTACCGATGATGCGCATGCCGAATATGTAACCCCGCAGCTCTCTGCCATTGTCGACCAGAGTCACGAGATGGGTATGGAGGCATGCCGCCTGTTGCTCAAGGCGATAAATGGCGATAACAGTATTTACAAGAAGATAGTGCCGCAGAAGCTCGTTATACGCGAGACTTCTGCTAAAAATAAAGACCATAAGATATGAATATAAAACATCTGCTAACCTCTTTCATCTGTCTTGTCTGCCTCACAGCGAGTGCAGCTACAGCAGTGATTCCCGATATGAAATTCCGCAGGTTGGACGCTCGCGATGGACTATCCAACTCGCAGATCAACTATATGTTCCAGGATTCGCGTGGATTCATATGGATAGGCACCAGCTACGGACTCAACCGTTACGATGGCTATCGCTTCCGCACTTATTACTCTAATCCCAGCGACACCACTACACTGCGTAATAATTACGTTGACCAGATATGGGAGGACGGCGATGGTAAGCTGTGGCTCAAACAGGGTATGAACTACAGCGTGTTCGATCCCGTCACCGAGAAGGTTAACCGCAATCCCACCACCATTCTGTCCAAGTGGGGCATCAAGGGTGGTATCGACCGTTTCTATATCGACTCTCATAAGCGCTTCTGGGTCAAGACCTACGATGAGGGCCTTTACTGCTACAATCCCCGTAAAAAGACATACAAGCTGATTAAGTATGGCTACGAAGACAATCTGATATCTAAGGATTACTACTTCTCCAACTTTGCTGAGTGGAACGACAAGTTGCTCGTTACATCCAGCAATGGCGATCTGATGGCTATCGATGGCGAGAACGGTAAGGTGCTGTGGAAGGACGACTTCATGAAGAACAATGGCGGCCAGGCCAATCAGGGCTACTATTGCTATGTCGACAAGCACAGCAACTACTGGGTGCTCACCACGGGCAATATCTTTGTGTTCGACCAGAAAGACAAGATATGGTACAAGAACCTTAATTCCTATCTGGCCAGTCTTGGTATAGCCCCGTTGCCCGATGGCATGCAGGTTTGGGACGTATGTATGGACCAGCGCGGATGGATATGGCTTGCCACCGACCACCAGGGTATCTTCGTTATCGATACCAAGAATAAGGAGGTTAAGAACTTTGTCAACAATAAGTTCGATGCTACATCTATCAGCGAGAATACTCAGAAGAAACTCATGCTCGACAAGACCGGTAACATGTGGATAGCCTGCTACCGCAACGGTCTGAACCAGTACATCGAGAAACTCCTTGGATTCAATACCCTGGAGCTGGGCGACGTTAACACCACTACCGTTGATGCCGCAGGCAACTACTGGTTTGGTACCGATAACCGTGGTATCATCCGTTATGACCGCACCACTGGCGAGACTTCGTTCATCAATCAGGAGCACTATGGCATCGCATCCGATATCATGGTGGCCAGCTATGGCGCCCGTGATGGCTCAGTGTGGTTTGGTACCTACAATGGCGGACTTATTCACATCGCCAACGGACAGGTTAAGAACTACACCATGGCCAATACCGGTGGCGAGTTGCTTAACAATAATGTATGGTCGGTCACCGAAGATAAGTGGGGCAATATCTGGATTGGTACACTGGGTAACGGTATCCAGAAGCTCACCCCCCAGAACGGCAAGTTCCAGTCATTCAATTCGCATAATTCCTCGTTGCCCGAGGACTTCATGACCCAGGCCAGCTGGACCAAGAAGGGCTGGCTGATGATTGGCCATTCGCAGTTCTACTCGCTTGTCAATCCTGTTAATGGCAAGATTGCCAACATGAAGATACCTGTTGTCGAGGGACAGACAGCTGCTATGGCCAGCACCACTTGTGTGATGGAGGACAGCCGCGGACTGGTCTGGCATGGTTCTACGGCAGGCTGCTGTGTGGTCGATTGGAAAACCAACAAGCAGACCATGCTCGACATGAACTCTGGTCTGTTGGGTTCCAGTGTGGTTGGCTTGGCCGAAGACAAACTTCACAACATGTGGGTAATCACCGAACATGGTGTGTCAAACGTAGTGCCAAAGAAGGACGAGCAGGGCAACTGGACCTTCACCGTTCGCAGTTTCAGCAGCAAGGACGGACTGCAGCAGGGGCCTTATAATCAGCGCTCTGTATCTGTAACCCCCGATGGCCTGATACTCGTTGGTGGAGTAGGAGGCGTGGATATCATCAACCCCAAGCTCGTAACCAGTGTTGACAACAACGAGACACCGCTCTTCAGCGGTCTTAAGCTGTTCGGTCAGCAGATGGGCATTGGCGATACCTATGATGGTCGTGTCATCCTCGAAGAAGACCTCAACAGCAGCCACGAACTGGTACTGCGATACTATGAGAGTCAGTTTACCATCCAGTTGGCCACCGATAAGGGCGAGATGCACAATACATCACGCTTTGTCTACCAGCTCGAGGGCTTCAGCGATAAGTGGATAACCACCGAGGCCAACGACCCTAACATCACCTATATGTCGCTGCACCATGGCAACTATGTGCTCCATGTCCGCATGCTCAATGAGGATGGAACCATCGGTAAGAATGAGGCAGTGCTCAATATCACCATCACTCCGCCATTGCTTCGCAACCGTTGGATTATGGTCATCTTCCTGGGTATTGTTGCCCTGGGCATCTTCCTGTGGCGCCGTATGTTCCTTAAGCAGCAGGCCGAGAAGACCGAGCGCGACTATCTGCGTATGGAGGTGATGAAGAAGCAGTGGATGGCCGAGATGCGTGCCGAGTTGCAACAGCAGCAGGAGAGCGACCAGAAGGCTCAGGCCGAGGAACTGTATAATGAGGCCTGGAGCATCGAGGAGACTGTCAAGAAACCGCACGATCTGCAGCACTTCATGAAGGAACAGTGCGCCCAGTTCAAGGCGCCACTTGGCAAGCATGTCAAGTTCTCGTTCTTCCCGTTGGCTAGCGATCTCACTGTCGAGTTCGATCACGATCAGATGGCCCAGGCCGTTCAGATGTTGCTCAACAGCTGTGCCCTGTTCTCGCCCACCGAGTGTAAGATCAAGGTGTTTGTCGACAAGACCTCAACTTCTGGTTCTATCCGTATCTCTGATAATGGCGTAGGCCTGCCTGAGGGTGGCGAGGAGCAGATCTTCGATCCTATGGTTAGCGACGATGACTCAGGTCTCAGTCTGTTCTTCGTCAAGGCCATCGTCGAGATGCACGGAGGTAACATCACTGCCGAGAATAATCCTAGCGGTGGATCGATATTTACCATAACCCTGCCTGTAGATGAGGCCGACTCAGCCGAAGAGGCAGTGATGATCGATGAAGATTAAACATTAAACATTAAACATTAAAGATTAAACATTAAACATTAACAATAACTAATGAAACGAATTTTTAATTTGGTGTCTGCGCTTATGCTATCTTCTACCATGATGGCAGCTAGCGTGCAGACCAGTGCAAACAATGTGACTATCCGTCCTGACGGTGGTCAGGCCAAGGTTATCAGTCTTGAGGTGATGAACGATAACATCATCCGAGTGCGAGCTACTAGTAAAGATGCGTTGCCAGTCAAACCGGCATCGCTTATGATTGTGCCACAGGCAGCACCTGCCAAGGGCAGCTATAGCGTCACCGAGGATGCTGATAATGTAGTGGTTAAGGCCAAGAACGTTAAGGCCGTGGTGTCAAAGGCCACAGGCCAGGTTACGTTCTACGATGCCGCTGGCAATCAGTTGCTCAAAGAGGCCAAGGACGGCAAACAGTTCTGGGACTTCACTGTGCCCGAGCGCGAACTTGGTATCAAGACCGGCTATACCGTTCCCGAGGAGCAGAAGCACGGTCTGTCTTGGCAGATGAAGTTCGACTCGCCCGATGATGAGGCTTTCTATGGCCTTGGTCAGCACCAGAGCGAGGAGTTCAATATGAAGGGTAAGAACGAGGACCTCTTCCAGTATAACACCAAGGTCAGCATCCCATTCGTACTGTCAAATAAGAACTACGGACTTCTGTGGGATTCATATAGCTATTGCCGCTTTGGCAATCCTAATGACTATCTCCAGCTCAACCGTGCTTTCAAGCTCTATGATCGCTCAGGTAAGGAGGGGCATCTCACTGGTACCTATGTCGATGCCCGTGGCAAGAAGTTGGTACGCGATGAGGACTCTATTTATTATGAGTATGGCACCCCCGAGAAGTCAGCTATCGCGCTTAAGACCGACAATGGCGGTATCAAGAACTTCCCCAAGGATATCAATCTCTTTGGTGCCAATGTCACTTACGAAGGCTTTATCGAGCCCGAGTGCTGCGGCCATTGCAAGGGCAAGTCGCAGCTTTACCAGTTCATCCTGTATTATTCAGGCTATGTCAAGGTCTACATCGATGGTAAGGAGGTTGTGCCTGAGCGCTGGCGTACAGCCTGGAACCCCAATACATATAAGTTCTCTACCGAGTTGCAGAAGGGCAAGCGCGTGCAGTTGCGCATAGAGTGGCGCCCCGATGGTGGCGAGGCCTATTGCGGCTTGCGCGTATCCGAGCCACGCAACAAGACCGAGCGCGAGCAGCTCAGCGTTTGGAGCGAGATGGCCAAGGATATGGACTACTACTTCATCGCAGGCGAGAATCTCGACCAGGTCATCTCTGGTTATCGCACCCTCACGGGTAAGGCTTCGCTCTATCCTAAGTGGGTACTGGGCTTCTGGCAGAGTCGTGAGCGCTATAAGACACAGGATGAAATCGAGGGCACCCTCGCTGAGTTCCGCAAGCGCCATATTCCTATCGATAATATCGTGCAGGACTGGAACTACTGGCCCGAGGACCAGTGGGGTTCGCATAAGTTCGAGGCTTCGCGCTATCCTAATCCTCAGCAGATGCTCGACAATGTTCACCAGATGCATGGTCGCTTCATGATCAGCGTATGGCCTAAGTTCTATTGCAACACCGACAACTACAAGGAGCTCGATGCTAAGGGTTGGATGTACGTCCAGAGCCCCACCGATGATATCCACGACTGGGTAGGCCCTGGCTATACCAATGGCTTCTACGATGCCTACGATGCTGGAGCCCGCAAGATGTTCTGGCGCCAGATGGACGAGAATCTGTATTCCGCCCTCGGTAAGGGTGTCGACGCCTGGTGGATGGATGCCTCAGAGCCTAATGTCCGCGATTGCACACCTATGTGGTATCGCAAGGCCCTCTCTGGCCCCACTGCATTAGGCACATCTACTGAGTATTTCAATGCATACTCTACTGTCAATGCCGATGCTATCTACAATGGTCAGCGCTCGGTTTGGAAGGGTAAACTCAACGAGCCTCGTGTGTTCTTGCTCACACGTAGCGGTTTTGCTGGCGAACAGCGCTTCTCTACAGCCACATGGAGTGGCGATATCGGTACCCGTTGGGAGGATATGCGCGCCCAGATGACGGCCGGTCTCAACTATTCTATCTCAGGTGTACCTTTCTGGGGTATGGACCAGGGCGGATTCTGTGTTGAGAACCGTTATGTGGCTGCCCAGCAGTTGTACGATCGCACCAAGGTCGAGAACGAGGACCTCAAGGAGTGGCGCGAGCTGCAGACCCGTTGGAACCAGTTCGGCACATTCATCCCATTGTTCCGCTCGCATGGTCAGTGGCCATTGCGCGAGATCTGGAACATCGCCCCCGATGAGCATCCCGCTTATAAGTCGTTCGTTTATTACGACAAGCTGCGCTATCGCCTCATGCCATACCTCTATTCACTGGCCGGCTGGGCCCACTTCCAGGACTACACCCTGATGCGCCCGTTGGTCATGGACTTCAATGGCGATCGTGAGGTCGAGAATATCGGCAACCAGTGGATGTTCGGTCCTGCTCTGATGGCTTGTCCTGTAGGCTATTACAAGGCCCGCAATCGCTCAGTTTACTTCCCCGCTCAGTGCGGTTGGTATGATCTTTATACCGGACAAAAAATCATTGATGCCGAACCTAATGTTTCATCTTTAATGTTTAATGTTTCATCTCCGAGCCGCAGGCTCGTAGTTGATGCCCCATACGAGCAGATACCAGTATTCGTTCGCGAGGGCGCTATCATCCCATTCGGTCCTGAGATGGAGTGGAGCGACGAGAAGCCTGCAGAACTTATCAATCTCTACATCTATGCCGGTCAGAATGGCAGCTTCCAGCTCTACGAGGACGAGGGCACCAACTACAACTACGAGAAGGGCAAGTATGCCACCATCGATATCACCTACGATGATGCCACCCGTACCGTATCCTTCGGTGCCCGCAAGGGTCAGTTTGCTGGCATGCTTAAGAACCGCCGATTCAATGTGGTACTCATCACCAAGGATGCCCCCAAGACTCTTAACCTCGATAATCCCGAGGGCAAGATGGTGTCATACTCCGGCAAGTTCACGTCTGTAACCCTCAAGTAAGACAATGCTAAGACGCAAGTAAGACGATGCTAAGCCTCAAGTAAGAGCATACTTACACGTTCAGATATCTTTTTCTCCGGCAGAAAACAAAAAAAACTGCCGGAGAAATTTTTTATATTTTGCCTTGTTAACACTCACAAACGACATCTTATTGAAATTTTGGGCGAAAAACCGAAAATTTCTAGTCAAAAGTTCGTTAAGTTCCGAAATTTTTCTTAAATTTGCCCCAAAAGTTATCAATAATTTAAAAACTATAAATGCTTATGAGAAAACTGCTACTTATTATCATGGCGTTTGTGGCTACCATCAGTGCTAAGGCTGACGGACTGAATGTCGTTAGTTTTAAACTGTTGGAAACCGACCTTACCGCTAATACTCGCGGTACTGAACGCCGAGACCAGAATGGTGATAAAGCTGCCCTCATCAAGATCGTGTCGCCCGAGAAGGGTTTCCACTTTGATGGTGGTTCGCTAGGTATTGTGGGTACAGAGCAAAAGGCCGCTGAGTTGTGGTTGTATGTTCCCCCCAGAGCACAGAAGCTTACGATAAGTCACCCTGTGTTTGGTGTGCTTCGTGATTACTACTATCCTGTTTCTATCCAGGGAGGTCGTACTTACGAGATGCTGCTTGATATTGGTACTGGTCGTTATGCTACCATCACTACCTCTATGGCTCGTTCTTTGGTTTATGTCGATGGCGAGAACCTGGGGCGTGCACCTATCTACAACAAGTACCTTAACTTCGGTCGCCATATTGTAACGGCTTCTAACGACCGATTCGAGGGTACCGATACCATCTACATCATGCCAAATGATGAGAAGAAGACTAATGTTTACAATGTAGAGATGCACAACATCAGCAATCTGTTTGGTGATGTAAAGGTGACTGTCGACAACAAGGCCGACATCTATTTCGAGGGGAGTCTGGTTGGTACAGGCAGTTGGAGCACCCAGCTCCGCGAGGGCCATTATACCGTTGAGACCCGCAAGGCCGATTGTGACTCTGTGAAGAGCACCTTCGAGGTAAAGCGCCAGCAGATGAACGATTTTAAGGCAGCTCCTCCTATCCCGCACTCAGGTTTTCTTAACATCGTAACCTTCCCAGTCCAGACCACCTCACTGCTCGATGGAACCACCATGATGATTGCCGGTGAGACGGTTACTCTGCCGGTAGGTCCTCACGAGGTAAGCTATTCGTTGAGAGGTTATGTGCCCGAGACCAGAGCTTATGACATTCTGCACAATGAGACCAGGACGGATACCATCAATATGGTGCCGATATCTTACGTTCGCCCCAGTGCATTCTACTTTGGAGGCGGTATCTATGCGCGCAGTCTGAGCGGATACACAGCTAAACTGGGTATGGTGCTTGGCAACAACGACTTTGAGGTCAGCTACACCTTCGGTAGCAGTGAGTCAAAGGTTGCTTACTGGACAAGTACATCTACCGAGGATATTAACCGTATTGCTTATAAGATGAACTCCATCCAGGTTAAATACGGTTATCAGATAGCCCTGATGCGCCGAATTGGATTTGTGCCTCAGGTAGGATGGAGTATGAACCAGTTGAAGGGAGTACAGAAGAAAGGCAACAAGATGTTTGGCGATGGTGCTACGCAGCAGGCATTGACCATTGGTGCCAAGTTGTTGTTTGTACCCACCCAGCACGTCTATCTCTTTGCTACACCAGAGCTTGGCATCGGACTGAAGGCCGATGAGACCTTTGATAAGATAGCTGAGGCTGCAGGTTTCAGTAAGACATCGATTGGAGTCCAGGCAGGATTGATCCTCGCCTTCTGATCAGGAATTATTAATAGCTAAATATATAAGATTATGAATATAAAGACTAAAGGCTATTGGCTAGGAGCACTGCTTGCAGCCACATACGTGTTCTCTGGTTGCACCAAGAATGATGATGCAAACGATGAGAATATCGTGAGCAACAACTATTTAGTTGTTCAATCTACTGTAAATATGTCAGGAAACTCTCAGTCAACTAAAGTTGACTTAGAGGCAAACTGCGACTGGAAGGTTACTTACGATAAGGGTAGCTGGACCGACTTGGTTATCATCCCTACTTCGGGCACAGGCAGTACTACTGTTATTATCGAGAGTTCAGTCAACAATACAGAGTCTGACCGCTATGTCGACCTTAAGTTCTCTACTATCGATGGCGATCTGCCTCGTGTTTGTAAGGTAACTCAGTCGGCAGGTGACTTTGTGGCTGAGTTGGAGTTTGAGAACCTCAGTGGTGAGAGATTCACTGCTCCTTACGAGGAAACTTCCAAGTCGATTACTATCAAGTGTAATACCACATGGGAGGCCGACGTTATATTTGAGACAGATGAGGAAGAAAGAAATCCCTGGTGTTATCTTACTGATGAGAAGGGCAGTGGAAACGGCCATTTCACCATGGTAATAACCGATAATCAGACCAGTGTTAAGCGTTCGGCAGGTATTATTGTCGCAACATCTAATAAAGCAGGTAAGCAGGAGTTTATCTCAATGATTGTCGAGCAGAATGCGGCACCATTGCCTACTGCAACTGTTGAGAGCTCTGTTGGTCAGGATGGTGTTACCATCTCTATTAATGGTAAGGCTTCATCCGGAAGCAAGTACTCTCTTACTGACTATGGCTATTGTATCAGTCGCGAGCCGAATCCTCGCGAAAAGATATCAATGTTGTCAGGAGGTTCTGCTGCTGAGAACACATTCTCTACCACCACAAAGCAGGAAGATGGATACACATATTATATATGTGCATATGCCACAACTATAGTTGGTACTACTTATAGCGAAGACTATCCGATCACCCTTCCGGGAGCAACTCCTGGCAATGATGATAATGTTTCACCAAGTCTCGCGCGTAAAAAGTAACGGAAATACTAACCTTTTAAAGAATTAACGTTATGAAAAAATATATATTCTTATTGATTGCCCTGCTGTCGTCGCTTAGCACGTGGGCGGTTGAAACGTATAAGACTGGTACGATTACTTATAAAGTCTACGATACTGCTGAAACACCATATGCAACTGTCTATCAGGATAGTAGCAGTGTTAAGAAACTAACTGGTACAGTTACCATTCCTGCTTCGATTACATATAATGAAAAAGACTATCCTGTTACAAAGATCGAAAGATGGTACTATGGCAATGAGGTCGATCTGGTATTGCCTAGTTCTATCAAACAGGAATCAGATGTTTCCTGGTCGTATTTCAGCAATCTAAATTCTCTTACATTGCCCGAGAATGCTACATTTACACAGTTTAGCCTGTCAAATGTCAGAAAACCTTTTGGCGAACTGATTATTCCCAAAACTATTACTAGTATTGTGGTTCCTACAAGCAGTTCCTATGGTGGTTCGTGGAATGTCAGAGCATATAAGGTAGATGCTGCTAATCCTAATTATAAGTCTACAACTGATGGTGTGCTTCTTTCCAACGACGAGTCTGTTTTGGTAACATATCCATATAAAAAGGAAGGCGTATCATATACTATTCCAGCAAATGTTACCACTATTGGTGATTATGCGTTCTATAATAATGACAACCTTGAAACAGTTATTCTTCCTTCTGGTGTCACTACTATTGGTAATCGTTCATTTTATGATTGTGGTGCCTTGTATAAGTGCGAAATACCGGTAACTGTTACTTCGATAGGCGTCTATGCATTTTATGCTTGTAATAAGTTGAGCGTCTGTGATATTACTCCACTTACAGCATTGCAGACTATTGGCCAATATGCATTTTATAATTGTAAGTTAAATACTTCTAACAATACATTTACACTGCCGGCAAATCTTAAGACTATTGGCAGTTATGCATTTTATAGTGCATTCGATAATAATTATAATGTAACAGTTGAGTTCCCGTCAACATTGGGAGAGAGCGGAAGCCAGGTAAAACTCGATGGTTATGTATTCAACAATTACACTATAAGGTCTTATATGAATAATCCTGTAGAGTGTAATTCTAACGATGCGTTTTATTACGTTTCCAGGATTTACATACCTGCAGGAACTACAAGCACCTATAAGGCGAAAACTGGCTGGGGTTATGGTGACGGAAGTAAACTGATGGAGTCTGCCTCTTTGGATATTGATGACAATCTGGTTGCGCCAACGATAACTCAGATTCTGGATGCTGAGAATGAACTTGTTTCTGTAAAACTGAGTTCTACTTCTACAGAATCTGGAGCAAAGATTCTGTATCGTATTTTCCAAAATGGTGCGGCTGATGTCGACGTTTCCGACTGGTATACTTATAATGGTACAGATGTATTCCCTATGGATAACCTCTCTACCATTAAGGCCCGAACTACAAAGGGCGGTAAATATTCTGCCGAATCACAGTATACCGTTGATATTTCTTCGTTAAGATGCCCTGCCCCTGATATCATCACCGCTGCCAATTCCAAGACCATGACAATGGCTACAACGGTTGAGGGTGGCTCTATATATTATACCACTAACAATACTACTCCTTCAAAGACAAACGGTACTAAGTATACAGGTCAGATTACTCTTGATGGAAACTTCTATTATCAGGCTATCGTAGTTAAGGATGGTATGTTCTCGTCCACTGTAACCGCTTACACTGTTAATTGGTTTAAGTGTAAGACTCCAGAGGTTTCATACCAGGCTACTACCCCCGATGGAAGCAATGTAAATGTCGTACTTACTTCGGATGAACCGGGAGTTACTTTGAAATACAGGTCGGATGGCTCTAGTGAATTTATGCCATATACAGGACCTGTAACAACCTCAATGAATTCCTATTTCTATTATATGGCGACCAAACCTAATTATCAGGATTCGGATGCTCCGTCTATATATACCTATAGGGATAATATCAAATGTGATAAGCCTGTAATTGCAGTCGACCAGACTACAAAGCTTCTTACCCTGTCTGCACCAGAGGGAGTAAGCATCTACTATACACTAAATGGCGTAGATCCTACGGTTAGCGCTGATAATAAATATGCAGGCTCACCTATAACTATTACCGGTAACTGTCAGATCAAGGCAATCGCCCATAAGTCAGGTTGGTTCCAGTCAGAACAGGCTTATGTAAACATTAATAATTGGTTTGTTTGTCCAAATGTAGTAATCGAGCAGGTTTTCGAAAACGGATTGCCAAAGATGAAGCTGAGTTTGGATGAAACTACCGGTGTAGATCTTACAGATATGAAGATATATTATCTGGTTGGTGATTATTATACATACGAAGACGGATGGCGAAGCAATGGTCAGATATATTCTGGGCCGGTTGAGGTAGAAAGCGGCTACACTATCTATGCTGTTGCCATCAAGGACGGTTATATCATGTCCAACAGGTCCAGCAAGCGGATGGATTATAGTGCATATACCAGATGTGCATCTCCTTCAGTCGAAATAGACAATGAAAAGAAGACTGTCACCATGTCAACCGACGAGACTAATGGTAAGGTCTACTATACTCTTGATGGCACAACCCCAACCACTGCCAGCACTTTGTACGAATCACCATTTACTTCTGAGGTAAATTGCACTATTAAGGCTATCACAGCCCGTGATCCTGAAACAGTCGATGAGGTTACGACAACATATGCAAATTCGTATGTTGTAGAAAGAAATCTTGATGATTGGTTCCGTGTTCAGGAAGTTATTTTCCAGCCAGTTCTTGGTGATGCTGAGGGCGAGTATAAAATGGCATTGATAGCCGAGGAAGGTGCTGAAATCTACTATGGTATTAATCAAGGCGCTAATATTCTTTATACAGATACATTTGCGGTGTCTGCAGGAGATTGGGTATATGCTCTAGCAAGGAAAGATGGATATGTTGATTCTTATGAGCGTGACTTCCGAATCAATGAAGACAACTATCAGGTTAGGATTCCTAATGTGTACTTGAATGATGTGACTCGCGAGATTGTAGTTACACCTGTTACATATGGTTCTACTATCTATTATACATATGATAAGAGTGATCCTGACCCGACAAGTTCTAGCACATTTAAGGTCGAAAAGGATACTATTAAGATAGTAAGAAATGGTACTTATAAGTTTATTGCTGTCAAGGATCGAATGACAAAGTCTTCGGTTCAAACTTATAATATCAACTGGTTCCGCGTGCCCGATGTAACGATTACTCCTATTGTTCAGGACAATGTGCTTAAGGTAAAGTTGGAGTGCGAGGATGCCGATGCTATCTACTATGGTATTAATGAATACGAGTCGGAGGCTGTTACAGCCAATGCAAATTACACAGAGCCATTCGAGGTTAATGATGGTGCTTATGTATATGCAAGTGCAGTAAAGGATGGTTATGACCCTGCCAATTGGACTTCGTATGGATATATTTACAAGAGCAATTATACCTGTGCCACTCCTACTATCACTGTTGCAGCCGATACTACCGTGACAATTGCTTCGTCTGGCGAGAATGAGACCATCTATTATACTTTGAATGGCGACGATCCTACCACAAGTAGCACTATGTTTACTTCTAAGTTCAAGTTGCAGTCAAATGCAGTGATCAAAGCCATTGCTGTAGCATCCGATAAACTGAATTCGGCTGTACGTACTAGAGAGTATACCGGTTTCAGAGTATCATCTGTGGTTATCACTCCTATTGTTGTCGACAACAAGCTTAAGGTTAAGCTTACTACGCCAACTCCAGGTGCTAAGATCTATTATGCTATCAACGAGAATAACCCGACTACAACGCTTAACATGAACTATACAGAGCCATTCGATATTAATAATGGTGACTATATCTATGCTAACGCTGTGAAGGAAGGTTATACCGAGGCTGGTTGGAGCACTCATAGCTGGATTTACTACAATGAATATACATGTAGTGAGCCTACTATCACCATCAAGGCCGATACTGCAGTTGTGATTAGTGCCAATGAGGGTGCAACTATCTATTACACTCTCGATGGAACAGATCCTACCACAAGCAGCACCAAGTACACATCAGAGTTTAAACTTCAGAAGAATGGCACTATCAAGGCTATTGCCATCGAAGATGGTAAGATGAACTCTGGCATTAGAGAGAGGGTGTATAACGGATTCAATGTAAGGAATATCGATTTCGCTCTCGACGGTATTAAGATGACTCTAACCAGCGAGACACCTGGTGTTACATTCAACTACTGTTATGAGAATGATCCACGAGAGGAAGTTACAGGCAATCTGGTTTACTCTCGTACATATACCGGTCCGTTCGATATGGAGTATAATGGTTATATATATGTACGCGCATCCAGAGATGGCTATAATCCTACAGAAAGCAACTATTGGGTAAGCGGTCTGGTTAAGTGGACTAAGCCCGAGGCATCGTCGTTCGATGGTCATAAGCTTGTGTTCAAGGATATTCCTGGCGCACAGATATGGTATACCACTAATGGCGATTATCCTGAAGCCAACTATCGCAGCACCCTTTATAAAGACTCTATATTGATATCTAATACAGGAGTTATACGTGCAATAGCAGTTGGCGACTATAAGAATCAGAGTGATATTGCTGAGATCGAGATCAAGTCGTTTGCCAGCGAAACTGGTGCTGTGTCTGATAAGGCCGGTGGTCTTGCTGATGCAATGGCTTGGAAGGGCGATCTTGGTACAATCACAGACTACACCATCACTGGTCCTATCAATTCCGATGATATGGCGTTCATCAAGGATAAGATGACCTCTCTTCAGACACTTGATCTGAGTGGTGCCCAGGCAGAGGGCGGTATTATTCCTGACAATGCATTTGCCGGCATGCCTCTGGTTATGTTCTCATCGCCTAACGCTCTGCAGAGTGTTGGTCATAACATCTTCAGCGGATGTAAGGAGCTGGCTGCAGTGGTTTGGAACACCACAGCTAAGATTCCAAACGATGCATTCGATAAGGATGTTAACCCGAACCTGCTGGTATTCGTTCCTGCAGAGGATGCTGCTCCAAACAACTCTTCTGCTCGCAACATCATTGTCAACAACACTGCCGATCATATCTATCTCAGCGATGGAGCCGACAACAACTTCTATAGTCCTAAGCAGTTCTATACCAAGAGTATTACCTATACTCACGACTTCAAGCTTACTACTGGTTCTGCATCTGGATGGGAGACTATATGCTTGCCATTCGATTGCTCTTACTTCGTACACGAGTCTAAGGGCGAACTGAAGCCATTCGCTGAGTATGACGGTCTTTCGGATAAGGGCAGCTATAAGCCGTTCTGGCTGCGTGAGTTGACCGACATCGGATTCAAGGATGTTAAGCAGATTGAGGCCAACAAGCCATATATCATCAGTATGCCTAACAATGATGGTTACGCTACCCGCTACCGTGTGGGTGGTAAGGTTACTTTCTCGGCATCTAATGTATATGTTCCGCAGACAGTTCCTGGTTCTGCCGAGAAGGGCGATGTTACTCTGTATGCAAACTTCATGAACAGCTCTGAAACCTCTGATATGCTGTTGCTCAACACCGAGGCAAGTGCCGATCACGAGGCCGGTAGTATATTCGTACTCAACAGTGGTCGTGCTGTTCGTCCGTTCGAGGCTTACGTTATCAGTCGTGCCCGCTCTCGTGCTTACATCAGTGTAGGAAGTCTTGGTGGAGAAACCGATGACGAGGCTACTGCTATCAAGGAGCGCACTATCGATGATGGCGATATGGTTAAGGTTTATAACCTCTCGGGTGTTCTGGTTAAGCAGAGCACTAAGGAGGATGCCCTTAAGGGACTCGCCAAGGGTGTATATATCGTCAACGGTAAGCGCGTGATGGTCAAGTAACACAGCGTTAAGCTAGTAAGATATCTTAGAAACAAAAAACTATAGAATATGAAAAAGGGAGTAATAGGTTTGTTTATTTTGATGCTGATGCCATTGTTAGCTGTGGCGCAGAGTCCTCTGGATCAGTTGGCTAAGATCCAGAACGACGAGAATTATATCTGGGGTGAGGGTCGCAACACCACCGACTCGAAGGCCAATCAGGGTGCACTCAATGATCTTATCAGCAAGATTTCGATTACCGTACAGAGTGAGACCAATCTGGATATGCAGCAGGTCAACGATGGCGATAAGATCGACTCGAAGACTGCTATGGAGGCTGTCATCAAGACCTATGCTGCAGGTAGCCTTAACAACTGTCGCACCATCTGGATTACCCATGAGCCCGAGGCTTATGTGGTTCGTTATATCCATAAGGACGAGTTGGAGAAGGTCTTCCAGGAGCGCGAGGATCGTATCCTGAGTTATGTCTACACAGCCCAGAATGCTGAGCGTGAGTGCCGTATCGACGATGCCCTGCGCAATTACTATTGGGCCCTGTGTCTGCTCAAGAGTCTGCAGCATCCTAATGCCGTTAAGATCGATCAGGATGGTATCAAGCAGACCCTTACAGTTTGGATCCCAGAGCAGATCAACAGCATCCTTGCAGGTATCAAGACTGCTATCGCTAAGGTCGAGGATAATGTTGTCGACCTGATGATTACCTATAAGGATAAGCCTGTAACCAGTCTCGACTTCCGTTTTATGGATGGCATGAACTACTCGTTCGTCAACTCAGCCAAGGACGGATTGTCGCAGATCGACCTGCATCCTGGTACTCCTACCGATAAGCTTCAGATTAAGTACGAATACGAGTTTGCCGGCCAGATGCGCCAGGACCGTGAACTCGAGATGGTTGCCGAGGTGTTCAACCCCACACCGTTCCCTAAGGCCACGGTTATAATCAACGGTCCTAAGAAGAAGGAGATGAAGGCCACTCAGGAACAGTTCGAGCAGACTGTCAAGGCAATGAGTGTGGCCGAACATGCTACAGCAGTGCAGCAGCCAGAGGACTTCGCACAGATTGTAAACAACATTATCGGTGCCATCAAGGCCAAGAACTACGGTTCTGTGCAGGACTACTTCACCGAGGGCGGTTACGATATGTTCACACGTCTCATCAACTATGGTACGGCGTCTATTCTGGGCAATCCTAACCTGAACTTCTATCAGTTGGGCGACCGTGTCATCTGCCGCAGTGTTCCTATGAAGTTCGCTTTCAAGAACAATAACCGTTCGTTTGTCGAGGATGTCACCTTCACTTTCGATGCCAACAAGAAGATCGAGTCTATCGCCTTTGGTCTCGACAAGGCTGCACGCGATGACATCTTCAACCGCGAAGCTGCTGGTTGGACCGACTCTATCCGTATGGTCATCGCCACATTCCTCGAGAACTACAAGACAGCTTTTGCACTTAAGCGTGCCGACTATATCAAGTCTATCTTCGACGACGATGCTATTATCATCGTGGGTCATGTCATCAAGAAGGCCCAGAGGAGTGCCGAGAACGAGAAGTATCTCGACAACGAGATGGTTAAGCACACCCGCCTCAGCAAGCAGGAGTATATCAAGAATGTTGAGCGCAGCTTCAAGAGCAATCAGTTCATCAACATCCGATTCACTGACAACGATGTTAAGAAGATGGGAGTGGGAGCCGATACGTATGGCATCCAGATTCACCAGGACTACTATAGCTCCAGCTACTCTGATACCGGTTACCTGTTCCTGATGGTCGATCTTAACGATATCGACCAACCGTGTATCAAGGTCCGTACCTGGCAGCCCAAACGCGATCCTAACATCAATAGCACATTCGATAAGAGCGACCGTTATTATGGTCTGATATATGGAGGAAACTTCTAAACCGATATGAAGAAATCATTTATTGCAATAATTGCTTTACTCTGCTCTCTGGCTACTGCAGCTAGAGAGCGAGTTTGTTTTGATAATGACTGGAAGTTCATCCTGGGCGATTCTGCGCAGATGGCTTCGGTTCAGTACAATGATGCCCATTGGCGGAGGCTAGATGTTCCCCACGATTGGGCCATCGAGGGCGATTTCTATGCTGGCAATCCATCCGGTGCCGGTGGTGGAGCGCTGCCTGGTGGGATAGGGTGGTACCGCAAACAGTTTAGAGTGGAGAGTTTAGAGTTTAGAGTGTTCCTGGAGTTCGATGGAATCTATATGAATTCTACGGTTTATGTCAATGGCCATAAGGTAGGTTTCCGCCCTTATGGTTATAGCAGCTTCGAGTACGATATTACCCCTTATGTTCACGAGGGCGAGAATGTCGTGGCAGTACGTGTGGACAACTCCGACCAGCCCAACTCCCGTTGGTACAGTGGTTGCGGTATCTATCGCCACGTGTGGCTCACCAAGACCAATCCCATCCATATCAAACATTGGGGCGTATACATCCACGATGGTAAGGTAGAGGTTGATTTCGAAAACCCCACCAACCAGCGAGTAAAAGTGGTCAACGAATTACTCGATGCCACCGGCAAAGTCATTGCCCGTGCCAATAATGTTTCATGGTCGAAATTACATAAGTGGTCCCTTCAGAACCCTTATGTCTACAAGGTACGCACGCAACTGATTGCTGGTGGTCAGGTGGTCGATGAAGTCGAAACCACCACAGGTTTCCGCGATTTCAAGTTCGATGCCAAGACCGGCTTCTGGCTCAATGGCAAGAACTTCAAGATCAATGGCGTTTGCGAGCACCACGACTTTGGTTGTCTGGGTGCCGCACTTAGCGAGGATGCCCTGCATCGCAAACTCGTCAAACTCAAGGCTATGGGTGTCAACGCCATCCGTTGCTCTCATAATCCTCCTGCTCCTGAGTTGCTCAATATGTGCGACACTATGGGCTTCATCGTGATGGACGAGAGCTTTGATATGTGGCGTCGCAAAAAGACACAGAACGACTATGCACGCTTCTTCGACGAGTGGCACGAGCGCGATCTTACCGACCTGGTGCTTCGCGATCGCAATCACCCCTCGATATTGATGTGGAGCATAGGCAATGAGGTGCTCGAACAGTGGTCATCGGCCGATGATGATACACTCACTCTCGAACAGGCCAACCTTATTCTCAATGCCGGTCACGATGCCTCTACACTGGCCAAGGATGGCGAACTCTCTGTGCAGTCGCTCCTTACCCAGCACCTTGCCGAGATAGTCAAGCGTTACGACACTACCCGTCCCATCACCGCAGGTTGCAATGAGCCTTCGCCTAATAACCACCTCTTCAAGAGTGGTGCCATCGATATCATTGGATATAATTATCACCACGAGAATGTCAAGGATGTGCCAAAGAACTTCCCTGGCAAACCGTTTATCTTCTCCGAGAGTGTGTCTGCCCTGCAGACCCGCGGTTACTATATGATGCCGTCGGATAGCATCTATAAGGCCCCCAAACAGTGGTGGTTGCCTTATACCGATCCTTCGTTCATGTGCTCAGCTTACGATAATATGCACGCCTCATGGTCGAGCACTCACGAGCAGTTGTGGGATGTTGTCAAGCATAATGCCTTTGTTGGCGGACAGTTCATCTGGACTGGTTTCGATTACATTGGCGAACCCACTCCTTATGGTTTCCCTGCCCGTAGCAGTTACTTCGGACTCATCGATCTGGCCGGTTTCCCCAAGGACACCTATTATATGTATCAGAGCGAGTGGACCGACAAGCCTATGCTCCATCTCTTCCCCCACTGGAACTGGCTCCCCGGTCAGGAGATCGACCTCTGGGCTTATTACAACCAAGCCGATGAGGCCGAGTTGTTCATCAATGGGCAGTCTCAAGGCGTTCTTCGCAAGGCTGAAAAAGCCTCTAAATTCTCACGTCTAAATTCTGACCTTTGTACTCCATACCACGTCGCTTGGCGCGTTAAATTCACTCCTGGCGAAATCAAAGTAATCACCAGGAAATCTGGTGATGCTGGTAAGCCTGGCACTCCCGTTTGCACCCAAACCATCCGCACCGCAGGAGCCCCCGATCACATCCGCCTCAGTGTCGATTACAAAGGCAAGGACCTCACCTTTATCACTGCCGAGGTGGTCGACAAGGATGGCAACCTCTGCCCGTGGGCCGATAATCAGATACACTTCAAGGGTTGCAATGTCGTTGCTACTGATAACGGTTGCCAGACATCGATGGAGCGATTCACATCGCCCACGCGTAAAGCCTTCCATGGCAAATGCCTCGTTGTAGTCCGCAGAAGTGGCACTCTCACTGCTCAGTCGATTGATTTAACGCAAGCATCGTTGGATTTCTAGCAAAATCTTGTTAAAATACTCTAAAATAGCGATACGTTGGTTGCAACGTATCGTTTTTTTTAGTACTTTTGCAAACTTTTTCAGAGTAACGATATAAATATGAGGCAATTAAAGATTCAAAAAAGCATTACCAACCGATCGAGTGAGGCACTGGATAAGTATCTTGTAGAAATCGGTCGTCAACCCCTTGTAACAATCGACGAGGAGATTGAGCTGGCTCAGGCCATCCGCCGTGGAGGTCCTGAGGGCGAAAAGGCCAAGGAGCGCCTTGTTACAGCCAATCTGCGATTTGTTGTATCTGTAGCAAAGCAGTATCAGCATCAGGGTTTGACACTTACCGACCTTATCGATGAGGGTAATATAGGACTGGTTAAGGCAGCTGAGAAGTTTGATGAGACACGTGGTTTTAAGTTCATTTCTTATGCCGTATGGTGGATTCGTCAGAGCATTCTGCAGGCCATTGCCGAGCAGAGCCGTATTGTGCGCCTGCCTCTTAATCAGAGTGGTGCACTCAGCAAGATTAATCAGGAAATCAACAAGTTCGAGCAGATGCACCAGCGTCGCCCTTCTGTTACCGAGTTGGCCGAGCTCACTCAGATCGAGGAGGCCAAGATCGAGCAGACAGCCAAGGCCGACAGTCACCACATGAGTATCGATGCTCCTTTTGGCGAGGACGATGACAACTCAATGGCCGATATGCTCAGCTCGGGCGAGGATACCCGTACCGATAAACTCGTTGATTATGAGTCGCTTACATCCGATCTCGACAACGTGCTTCGCAACGTTCTCAAGGATCGTGAACTTAAGATTGTAAAAGAGTGCTTCGGTATCGGATGCCAGGAGCGTGGTCTCGAGGAGATCGGTGCCGAGATGGGACTCACTCGCGAACGTGTTCGTCAGATTCGCGAGAAGAGTATCACCAAGCTCCACGACAGTGGCTACTCTCGCATCCTTATGAAATACCTAGGGTAACAATAAATCTGGCACCACCTGTATAGGTGGTGTCCAGTTCCACGTTACCACCCAATTGTTCTGCCAGTCTTCTGCTTAGAGGCAATCCCAATCCTATTCCTTCCTTGAAACTGTCCAGTTTCACAAATCTGTCAAAGATACGTTCTGCTTCTTCAGCCGGTATTCCGCTACCAGTATCTTCCACAGTAAGTTTCAATAGATTATTCTCCGTTTTTGCCCTCAAGGTTATGATGCCCTTGGTGGTATACTTTGCTGCATTCTCCATCAGGCAGGCCATGATGCGTCTTAGCATATTCTCGTTGGTCTTCAGTTTGAAGTCCTCATCCAGCTCTGTCTCAAGTTTTATCTCGGTATCATCGGTCACATAGTCCTTGTACTCTGCCTGCAAGCCTCTCAGCATATCGTTTATCTTCGGCTCGTCGTTCTTGCTCATCTGGTCGGTCGAATCGATAAGCGACAGTCCGATTATCTCGTCCATCAGCACAGTCACCTGTCTTGTGCTCTTCTGCATCATCTTCGATATGTGCTGGCGCTCTTCGGGATTTCCGGCCAGATCGGGGCTTGCTATCACCTGTGCAAATCCGGTGATGATGTTCAGCGGAGTGCGCACCTCATGGGTAACGTTCTGTATGAATGCAGTCTTCATCTTCTCCGATTCCATTGCCTTCTTGTAGGCCTTGCGCAGTTCCTGCATGTGCTTCTTTCGGGTCTGCACTATGTATATCAGCGCCACTATCAGCAGTGTCAGCAGGAATATCGCACCCAGCATGGCATATGTGCGGTCCATGGCCGATTTCTTTTCTGCTTCATACAGTTTTATCTGGTCCTGTATTCCCTGCATACTGTTGGTTATCACCACATTGTCGATAGAGTCGCTGGCCAGCGATTCCTTCTTGAATGCCTTGTATGCCTCTTCCCATCTGCCGGCTCTTTCGTATATCAGCGGTATGGCGTCAGCTCCCTCGTCGCCCATTTCGCGCTTGGCGTATTCTATGGCTTCGTCCACTCTGCCGGTTGCGGCCAGATAGTAGGTCTCCATACTGCGGCCATGAACCGATGAATGCCCCTTCTTTTCTCCTTCCTTATAGGCCTTGTAGCCCTCCAGGAATTTTGGTATGTCGCCACTATTATAATAGGTGAGAGTCTTTCGTGTTTCGATATCAAACACACGCTCGGGTGAGTATTTCTGGGCTATCTCCTTAGCTTTGTCCATCAGGTCCAGTGCCTCTTGTGCGTCATCATCTAAAGCCACATTTATGATATTCATGTAGATGGGCGGGATGCTCTCGTAGTAGCCGTTCTTCTCCATCATGTCTATCACCTCATACCAGCACTTCTTGGCAGCCTCCTTGTTGCCGCAGTATTTGTTTATGTGGCCCATCATGTTCACGGCCATATACATCTCCTTGTCCAACTTCTTTTCGCGAAGCTCCTTCGAGAGTTCCGCAGCCTTTGTATAAGCCTCGAATATCTTCTGCCGGTTCATCTCGAAGATGATGTCGTTGCATCGCTGCGTGTAGTATCCGTGCAGATCGTCCTTGTCTAGTAGATAGTTCTGCAGGTTAGTCAGATGGGTATAAAACCTGGCGCTGTCGCCGTCATTAAATGCGTGGGTCATCGAGTCTCGGAGCACTTTGTACTTCGGATCGTCTTTATGGTCTACTTTAGCTTGGCTCGTGCCAAAGGCCAGTAGCATTGTCGTGGTCAAAAGGATTTTAGTAATATTCATGCCACAAAAATACAAACTTTTTTAGTAATACCAAATATTTTCCTATTTTTTTATTATCTTTGCACCAAAAATTTAACAATAACATGAATTATAAAGCTATCTTGACCTTATCTCTCGTAGGTCTTATAACCGTAAGTTGCGGTAAGAAGAAACAGCACGACGATATTATCGTGCAGGAAACCGAAACCCCTCAGCCTCAGGCACCTATCCGTATGCAGGACTATAAGGACGTAAAGGATATTCAGTGGTTGGGCAAGCAGTATCAGATCGAAGTTACCCGTACTGCCGACGACTCACTTAAGATGGTAAAGGACGAGACCGGCCAGCAGTTTGTCGACAACCGTATTACTCTGCGTGTTATCCGTACCGATGGCAGCATCTTCTGTACCAAGACCTTCACCAAGAGTGCCTTTGACGGTTGTCTCGACGATGACTACCGCAAGACCGGTATCCTGGAGGGTTTCGTCTTCGATAAAGCCGAAGGCAACCACCTATACTTCGCCGCCAGCGTCTGTCACCCCCAGACCGACGAGTACATCCCCATGGTAGTAACGGTCAGCAATTTCGGCGAAGTAGGTGTCGCCAAGGACCAGCAGATGGAGTAATATGCGCAGACGTAAGTATCTATATATTGGTATTGGCGTATTCGCTGTTCTGGTAGTTATCGGGTTAATTTTCGCCCGTTGCTCGTCCAGCGATGATGCCAGTTCTGTCAGGGGACAGGTACCTGGCAGCAACCTGCCAGGTACCTGTCCCCTGACAGAACTGACAGAACAACCGCTAGCAGAAGTAATCACTAATGTTCAGCAGTGCTCAAAACTCTACACCGCCGAGTATCGCGTACACAAAATCATCACCCACGACGATGCCCTCCGCCTAAAAGGCCAACTTCTCAGCAAGTCGTTTAACCTCAAGGTCCCCTTGGCCGATCGCAAGATCGCCATCCCGATGGACGCCAAGATCAAGGCATATATCGATTTCTCCGAGTTTTCCGAGAAGAACATCGAGCGCAGTGGCGATAAGATTACCATTATTTTGCCCGATCCCCAGGTTGTTATGACCAGTTCCAAGATCGATCAGCAGAACGTTAAGCAGTATGTCGGTCTTACTCGCGCGCACTTTAGCGACGAGGAGTTGGCCAACTATCAGCAGCAGGGTAGGGAGGCCATTCTGCAGTCCATCCCCGATATGGGTATCGAGGAGACCGCCCGAGCCAATTCCGCCAAGGTCCTTGTCCCGATGCTCACCCAGTTGGGTTACGAGGAGCAGAACATCACCATTGCTTTCCGCAAGGATCTGGATTTCAAACAGAGATTTAAAGGATTAATTAGGTTTGAAGATTAATCTCATGAAGAATTTTCGCGTTAAAACAAGTATGACGAAGTACATTAAACTCACCATATGTGCAGCAATATTGATAGTGCTTGTCGTTATCGTGTTCTGGGTTAGGAGTGCTTTCAAGGGTAATTATATCGAGTTGGGCGCCAACGAGAATATTGACCCCACGCCCACTCAGATCCAGTCCATCCGCGACATTGGCGAGTGGGAGTTCCTCTCTATTTCGGCCGAGGAGATGGTCGACACCGTCCGCAAGGGCATCTTCACCGATGATGAGTTGGTACGTATCTATTACGGAACCCTCCGCCTGGGCATCAACATGCAGAACCTGGCCGATAGCGCCATCGCTGTTAAGGGCGACAGCCTTCAGGTAACGCTCCCCAAAGTAGGCCTCTTGGATAAGGACTTCATCGACGAGTCCAAAACCAAGCCCTTCTACGAGTCCGGCAAATGGACCCCCCAAGCCCACCAGGCCCTCTATCAAAAGGCCCAGAAGCAAATGCTCCAACATTGCCTCACCAATGAAAATATAACCGCCGCCCAATCAAACGCCGAGTCCCAGATACGTAACTTGTTTACACAATTAGGCTACAAGAATGTCGTTCTCAACTTCGAGTAACCCCTGTCAGGGGGACAGATACTGTTTTAAAAACCAAACTTTTTGGATGAAAAGTGAGGTGTTTTAACAATTATTGTCTATAGATTGCATTTACACACAGCATTTAGGC
>ONGP01000021.1 GCA_900317405.1 uncultured Prevotella sp. | reverse complement strand
TAGCGACATCCACCTCGTGCTGGCTCGTTCTGAGGAGGGCACTAAGGACGGACGTGGTCTGTCAATGTTCATCTACGACAAGCGCCAGGGCGGTGTTGATGTTCGTCACATCGAGCACAAATTAGGTATCCACGGCTCACCTACCTGTGAGCTCACCTATAAGAACGCTAAGGCCGAGCTCTGCGGTAGCACACGTCTGGGTCTGATCAAGTATGTGATGGCTCTGATGAACGGTGCCCGTCTGGGTATCGCCGCACAGAGTGTAGGTGTTGAGCAGGAGGCTTACAACGAGGGGCTGGCTTACGCTAAGGAGCGTCAGCAGTTTGGTGACAAGATTATCAACTTCCCCGCTGTTTACGATATGCTCAGCCGCATGAAGGCCAAGCTCGATGCAGGTCGTTCACTGCTGTACGAGACAGCTGCTTATGTTGATATCTACAAGTGCTTGGAGGATATCGAGCGCGACCGCAAACTCACTCCTGAGGAGAAGCAGGAGCTCAAGAAGTACCAGCGCCTGGCTGATGCCTTCACACCATTGGCCAAGGGTATGAACTCTGAGTACGCCAACCAGAACGCTTACGATGCTATCAGCATCCACGGTGGCTCAGGTTTCATCATGGAGTACAAGAGCCAGCGCCTGTTCCGCGACGCACGTATCTTCTCTATCTACGAGGGTACCACTCAGCTGCAGGTTGTTGCTGCTATCCGCTACATCACCAACGGCACCATGCTCAACAATATCAAGGATATGTTGGCAGGTCTCGAGGTTAGCGATAGCCTGAAGAACCTGAAGGCACGCGTAGAGAAGCTCATCCCTGTTTACGAGGAGGCACTTAACAATGTTAAGGCTCTCGAGAATCAGGACGCTCAGGACTTCCTGGCTCGTCGTCTGTATGACATGACCGCCGAGTTGGTAATGAGCCTGCTCATCCTGCGCGATGCTACCAAGGCTCCGGAACTCTTCGAGAAGAGTGCTAATGTTTACGTTCGCATGGCCGAGGAGGATGTACTTGGTAAGTCAGCTTACATCAAGGCATTCCAGGTAGAAGACCTCGCAAGTTTCAAAGCTGCAGAAGAAGAGGTAGAGGCTTAATTAGCCCTCATCTATATAAAAAATCCGGTGAATCTTTTGGTTCATCGGATTTTTTTGTATCTTTGTGCCCTAGATATGACAGATAAAGAATTAGATGAAAGAGTAGCCCGTGCGGTGGATAACTTTATGCAAGGGTATGGCTGTTGCCAGAGTGTGGTAGCGGCGTTTGCCGATCTGTATGGGCTAGACGACACGCTGGCCAAGAAGATAGCCGCAGGATTTGGCGGAGGCGTGGGCCGTATGCGCATGATGTGCGGAGCAGTATCAGGAATAGTGATGCTGGTAGGACTGGACTGCGGGCAGACTGAGGGCAGCGACCGCGAGGGCAAGAGCGCCTGCTACAAGGTGGTGCAGGACCTGCTGGCCAAATCGAAAGAAGAGAACGGCAGCGTGATATGCGCTGAGATACTGGGCATACAGGGACACGACAAGGCGCCCTGCAGCTACGTGGCATCGGAGCGCACAGCCGAGTACTATAAAAAAAGACCTTGCGCCGCTAAAGTAGAAAGCGCCGCAAGGATATTTGCTAATTATCTGAAGGAACGTTACATCACACCCTGATCGCCAAGGTATGAATCCTTGAATCCCAAGAAGTAGAGTACGCCATCGAGTCCGATGGTGTTGATGCTCTGTTCGGCATTGGCCACTACACGAGGTTTAGCGTGGAAGGCAATACCAAGTCCGGCTTCGCTAATCATAGGCAGGTCGTTGGCACCATCGCCCACGGCAATGGTCTGAGCCAGGTTAACTTTCTCGACCTGAGCAATGAGTTTAAGCAGTTCGGCCTTGCGATGACCATCAACAATCTCGCCTACATAGCGACCTGTCAACTTACCATCATCGCCAATCTCGAGTTCATTGGCATATACATAATCGATGCCATAGCGGCGCTGCAGATACTCGCCGAAATATGTAAATCCTCCAGAGAGGATGGCTATCTTATATCCATATCGCTTGAGGGTGGTCATCAGACGGTCGACACCCTCAGTGATAGGCAGTTTCTCGGCTATCTCCTGCATTACACTCACGTCGAGGCCCTTAAGCAAACTGACACGACGGGTAAAACTTTCCTTGAAGTCGATCTCGCCACGCATAGCACTCTCTGTGATAGCACGCACCTGATCGCCCACCCCATTGCGCTCTGCCAATTCGTCGATACACTCGGTCTGGATGAGCGTAGAGTCCATATCGAAACATATCAGTCGGCGCATGCGACGGAACATGTCATCGCGCTGGAACGAGAAGTCGATCTCCATCTCGCTAGAGAGTTTCATCAGCTTAGACTGCATGTCCTGACGGTCCTTTGGTTCGCCACGCAACGAGAACTCGATGCAGGCACGGGTGTGTTTGGCAGGATTCTTGATACTCTTACGACCTGTAAGTCGGATAATAGAGTCGATGTTAAGTCCTTGCTCTGCGATGACAGAGGTAGCAGCCTCAATCTGGCGAGCTTCCAACTGACGCCCCATCACTGTGAGGATATAGCGGTTCTTGCCCTGATGGCCCACCCAGTCTTCGTACTCATCGTCGCTGATGGGCGAGAAACCTATCTGTACACCAAGCTCTGTGGCCTTGAAGAGCAACTCCTTCATTACCTGACCAGAGTTGGTCTCATTCATACGGATAAGGATACCCAACGACAGTGTTGAGTGGATATCGGCCTGACCAATATCGAGAATCTGTGCATCGTATTTTGCAAGGATGCCCATGATAGATGCAGTAAGTCCAGGGCGATCCTGACCTGTAATTCTAACTAATATCTGTTCCTGTTTCATAAATATCTTTTAATCTTTAATGTTTAATCTACTTACACAACGCTTTACAAACTTTATCCTGAAAATTACGGCCATCGTCGGCCTTCATTATACCCTGATTGATGATGCTGAATACCAGCATATGATTATTGGCCGCCAAGGCATAGCCAGCCAGCGACGACACACCGGTGACGGTACCAGTCTTGGCACGTACGTTAAGATGCGCTGGCGAATCCTTCATGCGTTTCTTAAGTGTTCCATCCTCGCCTGCTATCGGCAGTGATACATACAGATTGCGTATTATGGCCGACTTGCGATAGGCATATATCAACAGTTTGGCAAGCAGCTCTGGCGTAACATAGTTGTACAGCGAGAGTCCGCTACCGTCGGCAATCTTATACTGACCTGTAACACCTGCTTTCTGCAGTGTTTTCAAGATCATCTGACGTCCATGAGATGCTTTGGCTGGACTGGCACCTGTAGCCGCTCCAAGCTGATAGAACATCGACTCAGCATAGAGGTTATCGCTATTCTTCATCATAGGTTCGAGCACATCAACCAACTTATGGCTACGCGAACACAACAGCAGGGCATCCTTGGGCAGAGTGCCTGTGGTAGATGGACCGTCGACAAAGATACTGTCCTTATCGAGCATCTGGACCAGACGACTGGCGAACTCGTCCTTCTTATCGATGAGAAGCGGCGACAGCGTTGGGTTATCATCATCCCAGCACCAACCTTCGCCAAGCAAGTCGCTATCCTTAAAGCCGCGCACCTCAACAATCTTTCCGCGGAGGGTATGAATACCAAGCGCCTTGATACTCTCAGCAAATGCCCTCATATCACTGGTATCGAACAGGGGGTCCATACCACCCACACAATATATATCGCCAGTAAGCACACTATCTTTTACACTGCCCGTATAATACAAAGATGTACGAAAATCGTATTTGGCCCCAAGATGATCGAGGGCTGAGATGGATGTGAGCAGTTTCATGGTAGACGCAGGACGCATGGTCTGGCGGGCATTGAAACGATATAGCGTAGAATCGTCGGTAAGGTCGTAGACCATCAAGCCCAACTGGGTGGAGTTGAACATACGGTCCTTGGTAAGCGAATCGAGACGGGCTTGTAAGTTTTGCGGCCAAGGTAACGCTACCTCAGCCGTGTCTACTTGGGTTGTATCTACTGCGAGCATATCGGCTGTCTGTGCCTGCAGACTGCCAATAGAACTCATCCATAAAAGTGCAAATATCCAATTTTTGTAATTCTTCTTCATTTTTGTTATTTAATCAATTCCGCTGGTATGTTGATACCAGTTTGCGTATCGCCTTATCAAGCGATTCCGAGGGTTCTATAATGTTATAGTTGCGCCAGTATTCTGGGTCCATAAAGTATTCTACCTTATCATAATAAGAATCGCGCGAGTCGAACGAATTACGACTCACGATGGGCTGCACATTCTCCGTCTGGCGATCGGTAACAGCCATCTCGCAGGTGGCAGTAAACGATGTGCTGAACAATCGTTTCTTCCAGTCGCAGTTGAACCTGAAGATGTTGCGCAGGTAACTGATGCGTGTAACACCATCGGCATAACGATAGTCGACCACACAGGTAAGTTCACGAGGCTTGAACCTTACACCCAAAGGTTTGCGAACAAGCATGGTACGAGTGGCCTTCTCCTTGTCGCTCATATCCAGACTGAGTTCGATACGGGTAAAAGCCAGTCGCTCGTTGTCGATGTATAGTTTGCCGTGATACAAGGCCCAGTCTCTCTTGTACTTGGGTTCGATAAGCACCACCATCTGCAAACGGTCATTGATAAACTCGGGTGTTCCCCAGCTATAGCTATAAGCATCTAGTTCCTCGGGATTAAGCAGTAGTTCATAGTTCTTAACCACATCGAGCTGAACAGGCAGCACAGGCCCACCCATCACTTTTAGGCCCAACGTATCGCCCTGCTTCTGACTAAGCAGTCGGCGACCTTTAATGATAGCTACCTTATCGCGACTCACACCACGAGTGTAGCTGGTCTTGTACATATCCTCGACCCCCTCAGCCACATAGATAAAGTGCTTACGCTTCATCGCAGTTTCGCGATAGAAGGCCTTGAGCAATTCTGGCTTACGACTGTAGTTATCAGGAATCTTCTTGATAGCGATATCTACAAGCTCGCGAGGGTTACCAGTACGAACTACAACCTCACGCAACTGGATGACTGTGGGCTGCAGTCTGATCTTCATAGATTCTGTCTTACCAGCCTCAAGGGGTACTTTCCTGGTTTTATAACCAAGATGCGACACTGTAATATTGTGTGGCATCTCAGCCAACTTTAGAGTGAAGGCTCCATCCTCGTTTGTTACGACAGAGATTTTGCCTACCGATACACTAACCTGAGATAGCGGGCGTCCCGTTTTCTCGTCAATAACGGTTCCACCAACGGTAGTCTGTTGTGCCAGAACCACCATCGGAACCATCAACATTAATATAAGCACTAGTCGTTTCATTGTTGTAATTGTTTGGTATCGATTTACACTTCTTACAGCGCAAAGATACAAAAAAATCGCCAAGAAGCAAAGAATATTGGAAATTTTAAGTAATTTTGCAGCAGATTTGTGACAATTACAATATCAGTAGTATGGTATACAAGTATGATTTCCTAGTGATAGGAGCCGGCGTAGCAGGTATGAGCTACGCACTGAAAGTGGCTCGCGCCAACAAAGGCAGAGTGTGTATGATATGCAAAACCTCGCTCGACGAGACCAACACATCATTTGCCCAGGGCGGTGTTGCATCGGTGACCAATCTCGAACTGGATAACTTCGAGAAACATATAGAGGACACAATGATTGCTGGTGACTACATCAGCGATCCAAAAGCCGTAGAACAAGTAGTAAGGATGGCCCCAGAACAGATAAAGGAGCTTGTGAACTGGGGTGTGAATTTTGACAAGAAGAGCGACGGACAGTTTGACCTGCATCGCGAGGGAGGACACTCTGAGTTCCGCATACTGCACCACAAAGACGATACTGGTGCAGAGATTCAGCGCGGACTGATGGAGGCTGTACGCAACAATCCCAACATCGACATCAAGGAAGACCACTTTGCCGTAGAGATTATCACCCAGCATCACCTGGGCGTACGAGTAACACGCCGCTCGCCCAACATTCAGTGTTATGGTGCCTACGTGCTGAACCCTGAAACACAGAAGGTGGATACCTATCTGGCCAAGATGACTGTGATGTGTACTGGTGGTTGCGGTGCCGTATATGTTACGACCTCAAACCCTGTCATCGCTACTGGCGATGGTATAGCGATGGTTTATCGTGCAAAGGGAACAGTAGCCGACATGGAGTTTGTACAGTTCCACCCAACAGTACTCCATAATCCCAAGGAGACTCACCCTGCCTATCTCATCACTGAGGCTATGCGTGGCTATGGTGGTATACTGAAATTGCCCAACGGCGAGACCTTTATGGAGAAGTACGACGAACGCCTGTCGCTGGCACCACGTGATATCGTGGCACGCGCCATCGATAAGGAGATGAAGATTCACGGCCTGGACCACGTATGTCTGGACGTAACACATAAGGATCCAACGGAGACAAAGAAACACTTTCCCAACATCTATCAGAAATGTCTGTCGATGGGTATCGACATCACCACCGACTATATCCCCGTTCGTCCTGCAGCCCACTATATGTGCGGAGGTATTAAGGTTGACCTGAACGGACAGACCAGCATAGAGCGTCTCTATGCTCTGGGCGAGTGCTCTTGCACAGGTCTGCATGGCGGAAACCGTCTAGCATCTAACTCACTCATCGAGGCTGTGGTATATGCTGAGACAGCCGCCAAGAATTCGCTGGAACATGTAGACTACTACGAGTTTAATGAGAAGGTGCCTGAATGGAACGACGAAGGCACGATGACCAACGAGGAGAAAGTGCTTATAACACAGAGCGTAAAGGAGGTCAACCTGATCATGTCGAACTACGTAGGAATCGTACGTTCTGACCTGCGATTACATCGTGCTTGGGACCGTTTGGATATGCTCTATGAAGAAACAGAGCGATTGTTTAAGCGCGTACGTGCCACCCGTGACATCTGCGAACTACGTAACATGATAAATGTAGGATATCTAATCACCCGCTGGGCCCTGGATCGCAAGGAGTGCCGAGGTCTGCACTACACCACTGACTATCCAATACACGCTTACGATAAATAACTGATTATCCCTGCTGATTGGCGGGGATATTTTTTATCGTGTAAGCGAGAACTTCATTGACAGACCAAAATCATAAGTAGTGGTTGGATAACTATTGCTTGATAGTAATGGGGTATTAGTCTGACTATCGAAGTAGGCCGTAAGCGTAAGCAGACGCGAGAGTGTATAATCAGCCATAAACGAGAACTTGAAGGCAGAGTTGCCACTCGATGCAGACGACACACCTGTTGCAATATCACGAGTTATGGCAGCCTGTTTGCGCAGAGATACATCGAGGCGCAGATTCAGGTCGTGGTTTACGCCAGTCTTTCTTGATGTGCTAGTCTGTCGAGTATTGCCAGTCTGACCAGATTTGCCTCCTTTCTTTGGATTCTGGGCCTTAGCTACCTTTCTGTTACCGCTGGCACCAAACAGATTGAAGTCGCGAATCTTATAAGCCAGACCTACTACCCAATCCTTACTGAGCGACTCATTGAGCTGTACGCTAGTCATCGAGAGGTTAAGCACACGAGTAGTACGATATTCTATCTTGGCTGTAAGATCATTCTGGAAGGTGGCATCTATACCCAATAATGGCGAGAAAGCCTCGTTGATGCTTACGGTAGAATAGCTGTTATTGACATAGCTACCAACACTGTATACACTCTTATATGAATGGTTAAGGTTAAGACTCTTTAGATGATCCTGTACCCAAGGTAACTTAGACAAACCACCATAACGGATACTCCAGTTGGGGAGCAATCGGGTAAGCGCAGGGAAGATATCGAGCGAATTACCTGCACCTGATGTATAGGCGGACAGGAAAGCAGGTATCAGCACCTCGGCCGAATACTCACCTTCCACCCTCTGCTGGAACTCAGGAATCAAATCACGGAAGTGGTCGAAAGCTGCAGAGCGATAACCATTATCAGCATTGCCCATACCAGCAAGTGCGCCTCGCAATGAGATGGTGGTCATATTGAACGAACCACTCAGGGTGGTCGGCATACCATCGTACATATACTGAACGCTTTTGGCACGAGTATCAGTGCGCGAAGCTGTAAGATCTATCTTAAGATCAGGTATAGGCTCGAGCACAGCCTTAATCTGCAAGTCCTTGCTCGTATTGATATTAGCAGGCGTAGACACACTATTGTTATTAAGCATCCAACCGCGATCCATCGCCTTGTCGAGATAACCATCGCCAACAAGTCCGAAGGCGAAATCAAGACCAGGAGCCAATGAACTGCCTGACTTATTCTGACCCAACATATCGCCAGCATTAGGCATGAACCCTGGCAACAGCATAGAGTACTGAGTGCGATAGCTGATATTGACACTGCGCACCATCATCAGCACACGGGCTACACTCTGAGCAGGCTTATACCACCACTCTTTCTCTATGTCGCGCTTAACCTTTACAGAGTCTTTTGCTCCAGGCTTCTGAGCAGTTCCTATCTTCTGCTTTGCAACAGGTTTCTTTGCATTCTGTCGCTGGTTATTTTTCTTATTATTTGATTTCTTAAAACGCTCGTTTACCTTCTTCAGGAATGGGATATGATTATAAAGTGTTTCGAGATTGAGCGAACTGTTTATATTAATGTTACGATTAGTAGTGATGGTGTTGCCCAGACTTGTACCATCCTCGAGTTCAGTACCGCGAACCCATGTATACTTACTAGTGTAAGAAGCATCGGCATTGATCCAATCAAAGATAGGCAACTTGTTGAGCGGCAACTGATACGAGGCCGTAACCTGCTGCTGATAGTCAAGCGGAGTCCCCCAGTTGCGTATACTCTGCTTCACAGAGTCCTTCCAAGCAGCATACTGATCAGGATACAGATCTTTATTAATAGGTGTATACGGTTCCTCAATCTCTGCACGTGTGGCCGACTGGAAATTGAAGTGGAGATTTTTGGTAAAGTCCCAACGCAGGGAGAAATCACGATTCCACAAGAACTGTTCAGAGAAGGTTAACGGAAGATTCTGATTCTCCATACTCTCGAGGTCACGCTCCTGCAGTTCGTAGTAGTTACGTGTCATCTCCGTATTGAAGGCAACACTCTGAGGCAGATAATTAAAGCCCAATGCCTTGGGGAAGTTTAACCATTTAGACTTGCCTTTGAGTTTCTTGAATGGTTCCCACGTCTTATACACAGGCGAGTAGCTATAGTTGAGTGCGCCACGCCACTGGTCCTCCTTCTCGTAGACAGTTGTCTTGCCAGAGGTATTACGATGCGAATGACTATACGAGAACGAGAAGTTGGCCGGATCGTAAGGCATAGGATGACGTTTGGTCTTCAAGCCCCATCGCAGGTTTGACAACGAGAAGTTTGTGTTACGAGTCTTTGTAACAGCTATGCTCTCGATACTATCACGCTCATGTCTATCGGCAGCAGCATCGAGTGCATCACTCAGTCGCATATCAGAATCCATAGGATTATAACGTGGACGTACCTCTTGCTGAGTAACCGAGTAATAAAGTGGAGCGCTAACCTTTGCCTTGTCTGGGAAGAACTTACCAAGTTCGAACTGAGCTGTTACAGAGTATTCCTTCTGCGTATCAGTAGAACGCTGCAGCACGCTCTCTTCAAGTCCACCAAATCCATCGCTGATGTATCGGCCTGAGAGGTTGACAGTACCAAAGTCGGATAGTTGCACGTTCATTGTGCCCGATGCAGCCCAACCGCCCTCGTTGTTACTATCCATCAGTCGGAGTTCGTTAACCCATACCTCACCCGACTTAACCTCGCCAGAAATATTGCGGACACCAATCATCATAACCTTAACCTCACCAAGTGTTGGGTTACCAAGAATACTTATCTTGTTGCCAGGACGATTAGGATCGTAATCGGTATACACCTGGTTAAAGCTACCTATACCCTGAGCCTTGGCCTGATTACGCATCTTCTTAAGTCGGGTGAAGATATCAAGATTCAAGTCGAGCATATTGTCCTCAGGCCATACAGCACGGCAATCGGCTGTAGAATACTTGCTATAGTCGCTACGATCGGGTGTAAGAACCAGCGGTATCTCATATTCGTAGTAATTGTTCTTATAGTCGCTACCCATACGTACAAACACAGCCAACTGATTGTCGCGCAACTGTGTAGCATCGGGCACCAGATGGTTTGCATGAACAAACATCTGCATACGCTTGTACTGACGCAGGTCAAGGTTTATGTTACGATAGACAGCTTTAGACTCATCTCGCTGCAGGCCTTTAACTACCATATTGAGTGCCTGCTCGTTGTTCTCTACCAACTGCGGCTGCGAAGGATCGGTAACACGGCTGATGCCTGGAGGCAGAACATAGTTTACAGGTGTCTTGTCATTGTTCTCCTCGATATTTACAGCACTCACTTCAAGCACACCACTCTCGGCACCATTGCTAAGACTCTGTTTGTAGATGCGCCACTCGCCACGCACCAGGTCAAGACTACCAAAGCGCAGCACGATTGGCTTATGGAAGCCAGTCATAAACATACGCATAAAGCGCACGCTGGTAAAGTCGCTGATTGAGCCCACCTTACGTTCATATTCTGCTAGAGGGATACGGAACTGATACCAGTTAACGCTAGTGGTATCACCATTACGCAACTTAACACTGCTGGTACGCATATCGGTGATGAAACAGTCGGCTGGAGGAGCACCATTGCGATAGGCATCGAGTATCTCAGGACTGATATGTACCTTATACTGATAATAACGCTCGTACTCGTTCAGAGTATAGTCCTGATTAATATCCTCAACATCGGGTCCACTCTTATAACTGGTATCGTATGACTCTGTCTGATCCTCAGTTTCGGGTGAGTTTCCCTGTGGATTATTTATGCGCTTGTAGCGATCAAGGATACTCCTGCGCTCATTGTCAAAGTCAGATCCACGGAAGTAATGATAGTCGTCGCCAGCAGGGTCATTGCGCCACGACTGCAATGTGCTATCATTGGTTACTATAGAGCTGACAGAGTTTAGCCATTCGCTATATGCGCCGTACTGCTGTTCTTCCTCATCAGTCAGTCCGTTGTAACCAGTATCCTGCTTCTTTCTTGAACCCGTGGTGGTGGCAAAAGCGTATGTCTGAGTGGCCTGGACAGGAATCTTTCCCCACTGGGTAGTAGTAAAGTTCTGACTACCATCCACTGGCATACCGCTCTCATAGAACTTCTTACCATCGCGCAGAATATCCTCGCTCACCTCACCAAGGTTGAAGTACAGGTCGCCAGAATACTCTGATGCAGTACCATCTTCGCGAGTATAGATAAACGGATCGAGCAGCCAGAACTCGATATACTCGATGTTGGCCTGTTCGAAATCGTTGGTATCAATCTTACGCATCATACCTCCCCACTTAGTCTCAGGGTTAAGAAGTCTACCTTCGCTACTAATGTCGAGCGAGAGGTTATATGGACCACGCTCCTGTGGGTAATAAGCCAGATTGAGTATTGGGAGAGTCGACGTTGCACCGTTATAGGTACTCTGGTCACGATTAGGATAGAGCTCCTTTACATAAACCTCACGCACATAATGGTTAGACAACTGATCAAGGTCGCTCTTGATATGGGCTGGGGTGAGTGTAGAACTACGACGGGTAAAGATAGGATCGACATTATACCAAGCCAGCAATGCTCGATTGTATCCACTGGTAACACCCGTTTTATCTCCACTCTCATTAAACATAGAAGGGACACTCGACAAGGTCCACTCCTTAGGATTACTCATGTCGAGATAGTTCTTGGTATTCTCGAAATCGTCTACGTACGAGGCATTGTCCTGAGTACCACGTGCTGTACCAGCAATCAACTGTGCGAACTCGCCTGTAAACGAGATATGCGATGGCTGTTTAACGTGGAGGAAAGGAATCTTGTTAAGCATCGAAGTAAGCCACTGCGACTCCTGTTTCCAGTTAATATTCAGTCCCCAAAGTGTGTTGCTAAGCGGTTCCTCGCCCATATTCACCTTCGAGGTGAGCGCCTGTTCGCTAAGATGCATCAGCGTACCACCTATCTGCAGATTCTTAGAGAGTTCGTATTCCCAGTTAAAACCCAACATAGTTTTGCGCTGCATACCATAGTCGGTATCCGATTCGAGCGATACACTAACATTAGTACCAGCGTCGATGATACTCTGATTAAGGATGGTAACCTCGCCGGCAGAGTAATTCACAGAGTAGTCAGAGCCCTCGGTAAGTACCACACCACCAGCAGTAACCACTACAGAACCTTGAGGAACATTCATGGCATCAAGCGAGATTACATTGGCCGAAGAACCCTTATACTGACCTACCAGCATATACTTATCTTTCTCGGCTATCAACTTGGCTACTGTCTTAGTAGAATCATATAGTTCACTAAACACATACTTCTCGGCTTCAGAAGTAGGCAGTCCGTTAAGCACCAGTTGCTTACGCAGGTATTCGCCAAAGGGTTCGGCAGATGGAAGGAACACTCTACCATCGCTTACGGTATAACCTTCTACAAAATCGAAATAGCCATTAGAATGCAACTTGTTGTTATTATCCAGTCGGTCGCAACCCAACATCTTCAAGAGTGTAGTGCTCTTAACACGCTGATCGGGTATGTAGGTAAGATAAACACCTGCGGTATCGCTCTGGAATTTAATATCTAGACGGAACTTAGTCTTCTCAATAGTTGAAGCCAGGTAATACACGTTTTTCATCATCAGGTCCCAGTTGAACTGCTGTGGATTATTTGACGTATTCTTCAAGGCCTTAACATAGAGCGCTTTCGACGTTTCTGTGATATCAGAAGCAAACTCGCCCACCTTGTATGTCACTCCACCAGATGTAAACTCAAAAGCTACAGCCAGCACCTGATCGGTCTGCAAACCCGACTTCAGCGAGATGTAACCCAAAGCCTTGTTGACTGTGTATTCTGATGATGTAAGCAGTCGGGCACTCGACAGTTTCTCGTAATCACGACCATTCTCAAAATCAGGAATTGCAGAGAGTACAGTATTTGTCTGGTCGATATCGCGCGCATCGGCATACTGTGTAGTCAGAGTGGCGTATAGGTCGTTGCCATTATTATCGGGCACTCGCTGACCATTCTCACCAAGTTTAGCCACAGCAATGATATTACGGGTGTTTGATGTCGTTCCAGTTTTGTTGGTAACCCAGATCTCCACTCGATTAATCTCGATACCTGTGGTGAGATTAGGCAGAGTAGACATTGCCTGATCATAGCGATTGCGGAAGTAGTGCGATAGGAAGAAATGACGGTTCTCCTCGTAATCAGCCACGTCCATCTCAAAAGCAGTTGTCTGTGTTCCACCCTTTGATGATACGCTCTTGGTCGACGACTTCTTTTGCGACAAGACAGTCTGTAGTTTCAGTCTGCCAAACTGCATATCAGTACGAACACCAAACAGACTGCTGGCACCTTTTACAAGCGAGTTATTGGACGGGAACGATATATTACCAGCCTCAACCAATTTGATTATCTCGTCCTCTTTTCCCTCGTATTTCAGCTTCAGGTTCTGCGAATCGAAGGTCATAGTAGCGTCTGTGTTGTAATTCAGGTTCATGTTGACCTTATCACCCACTTTACCGTTCAGATTAAGATTAACCTTCTCGTCGAAATCAAAAGCTGTAGTCTTACGATTGCGGATAGGCAGCGATGGGTTGTCGGTTTTCTTGATGTTAGCGCCAACCTTCAGCTCGGCACTTCCCTGAGTCTTGATTCTCACACCACCAGGACCAAATATCTTCTCAGCAGGTCCCAAGTCAAAGTGCATATCCATCAGGTCGAACTTATCTTTACCTGCATTCTGGGTATTCTCGGCATTCTTCTTGTGGAAGAAATCGTTGAGCGCACGCTTCTCCACCCATTTACGATACTCTTCAGGAGTCATCAGGATGGGGGCATTAAGGTAAGAATCGCCAAGTTTCGAACCGATGTAGTATACGTTCAGCGAGTCGTTATACTCTACTGTCTGACGGATGTTGGGAGGAGTCTTCAGGTCGACCACTGACGAGTCGAGGTCGTGCACCATTACAGGAACAGTCTTCTGAATGCGATATCTTGCTTTCAGAGAATCCTGCTTCTGCGCATACGTGTGCACGCACGCGATGAGTAAGCACACAATTATCCCAACTATCCGTCTCAAAACCAATTACTTAATTTGTTTGAGAGCAAGTTTAACCACTTGTTCAACTGGGGCGTTGGGCTGTTCCTGCAGTATTTGCAGAACAACCTTCTGCGTAGGCGCTGGTGAGAAACCAAGCATGGTGAGAGCCGAAATAGCCTCGTCCTTAACCTGATTATTCACAGGTGCCGCTATCTGACCACCAGCAGGAATCTCATCCGAAATACCCAGCGTTACTATCTTGTCTCTAAGGTCTACGATGATACGTTGGGCTGTCATCTTACCTATACCCTTGATACCCTGTATCAGTTTGGAATTACCCGTAGATATGGCGTTACAAAGTTCAGCAACACTCATGCCCGAGAGCATCATGCGGGCTGTATTTGCACCTACTCCACTCACAGTTATCAATAACAAGAACATCTCGCGCTCCTTCTTGTTTACGAAACCATATAGCTGATATGCATCCTCGCGAATGGCTTCGTAGACATAGAGTTTCACCTCTTTCTTTCCTTGTATTGCACTGAATGTATTCAGTGATATGTTCAGTCCATAACCGATTCCTGCCGCCTCTACAGTTGCAAGTGCAGGGGTCAACTCGGTCAGTTCTCCCTTAATATATTCTATCATAACTTTCAATTTTGTATATATACATCTATTTAAACGCAGAAACCTAACATTTTATTGCATTTTAAGCTCATAAAGTTTTAAATTATCACAAAGTGAAAGATTTTAGATTATTTTTCAGGCAGATTGTTACGCATTTTAAGATAAAAGCATTACTTTTGCAACCGCAAACAAAGAAATAATCAACAAAAGAAGATTAAGATATGAAGAAAATCAGAGCAGCCGTAGTAGGTTACGGCAACATCGGCAAGTACGCTCTCGAGGCTCTCGAGACTGCTCCCGACTTTGAAGTAGCAGGTATTGTGCGTCGTAATGGTGCAGAAAACAAACCTGCAGAATTGGCTCAGTACGAAGTAGTTAAGGACATCCGCGATCTTAAGGATGTTGACGTAGCTATCCTTGCTACTCCAACACGTAGTTGTGAAGAGTATGCCAATCAGATTCTTCCTCTTGGCATCAACACTGTCGACTCTTTCGATATCCACACACAGATTCGTGGCTATCGCGAGCGTCTTATGAAACTGAACAAAGAGACAAACACCGTTAGTGTAATCGCAGCTGGATGGGATCCTGGTTCAGACTCTATCGTTCGCACACTGATGCAGAGTCTGGCTCCTAAGGGACTGAGCTACACCAACTTCGGTCCAGGTATGTCAATGGGCCACAGCGTATGCGTTCGTTCTAAGGAGGGTGTAAAGAATGCACTTAGCATGACTATCCCCTTGGGCGAGGGTATCCACCGCCGTATGGTATATGTAGAGTTGGAAGAGGGCGCAAAGCTCGAAGAGGTAACAAAGGCTATCAAGGCTGATCCATACTTCGCTAGCGACGAGACCCACGTATTCCAGGTAGAGAGCGTTGACGATGTTCGCGATATGGGACATGGCGTAAACCTTGTTCGCAAGGGTGTTTCTGGTAAGACTCAGAACCAGCGTTTGGAATTCAATATGAGCATCAACAACCCTGCCCTCACTGGTCAGGTTCTGGTAAATGTTGCTCGTGCTTCTATGCGTCTGCAGCCAGGCTGCTACACTATGGTTGAGATTCCTGTAATCGATATGCTTCCTGGCGATCGTGCCGACCTCATCGAGCACCTGGTATGAACATAGCGATATTCGTTTCTGGCAGTGGTACTAACTGCGAGAATCTGATAAAGTATTTTGCTGACTCCGAGAGTGTGAATTGCGCTCTCGTGGTCAGCAATAAGTTTGATGCCTACGCATTAGTCCGTGCAGAAAACCTTGGTGTACCCACCGCTGTTACTCCAAAGGCTGAGTTAAACAACCCAGACGTTATGATGCCGCTGATGCAGAAGTATAGCATCGACTTTATCGTACTGGCAGGTTTCCTGCCTTTGGTTCCCAACTTCTTAATTGATGCCTATCCCCACCGTATCATCAATATTCACCCAGCATTGCTACCCAAATATGGCGGCAAGGGTATGTGGGGACACCATGTGCACGAAGCAGTAAAAGAGGCTGGCGAGACAGAGACAGGAATGACCGTTCACTGGGTTACTCCCATATGCGACTCAGGCGAGATTATCGCCCAGTACAAGGTTGCTATTTCGCCCGATGATACTGTCGACGACATCGCAGAAAAAGAACACCAACTGGAAATGAAATACTTCCCCAAAGTTGTTGAGGAAGTATTAAAGAATCTGTAGATTATAAAGTCCGTTGTTACTCCACAGCGGACTTTAATATTTCTGATAGTGTAGGATGTATGTGCACCATGTCAGCAAGTTCGCTGATAGTGGTGTGTTTACACATCAGCCCACTTACCTCCTGCATAATGTCGGCCGAATGAGCGCCATAGGCATGACAACCTAGGATAAGACCATCAGGCGACACAAAGAGTTTCAACAGTCCCTCTGTTTCACCCATAGCGAGTGCCTTACCATTAGCACGCCAGAATGACTTCTTGCATTCATATGACACACCTTGCTCTTTCAACTGATCCTCAGTAGGACCTACGCAGGCAGCTTCTGGTTGGGTAAATATCGCAGCGGGCATAATGCTGAAGTCTATACCATCTTTCTTGCCGATGATCTGATTCACTGCACGTATGGCTTGCATCTCAGCCGCATGGGCCAGCATCTGCTTTCCATTTACATCACCAATAGCGTAGACGCCATTAATGGTAGTCATGAAGTTTTCATCTACAGTTACACCCTTACGTTCATCGTATTCAATGCCTGCATTAGCAAAGTCCGCCTGCACACGAGGCTTTCTGCCTGTAGCCATTAGGACTACATCGGCATCGATATCTGCGATATTCTCGACAGCAGTCTTCATCTTAAAGGTGATGCCCTGCTTTTCCAGATACTTGCGCAGGCGCTTGGCTATATCGCTATCAAGCGCAGGCAGACATTCCTTAAGATACTCTATGACCGTAACCTCAGAACCAAAGCGATTGAACACAGAGGCGAACTCCATACCGATTACTCCTGCGCCGATTATAGCAAGACGCTTTGGCAGTGTTTCCAGCTGCAACAAACCAGTAGAATCTACCACACGAGGATCATCGGCACCCTTGATGGGAAGCCATTTGGTTTCGGAACCAGTGGCAATGATGATGTTATCAGCTGTGTAGTCGCCAACGGTATGAGCATCCACAAACACGCCCTTTTCACGAACCAGCGTGATGTTTGGATGCGAGAGAATGCCCTCAACACCCTGACGGAGTTGGGCTACAACTGCAACCATACGCTCACGGGCCTCATCAAATGTGGCGCTATGCACGTAGGTCTTAGTTGGAATACAACCTACGTTCAGACATGTACCTCCTACCTCAGAGCCTTCGAAGATAACCACCTTCAGGCCTTGCTTAGCAGCATATTCAGCGGCGCGGTAACCGCCAGGGCCCGCGCCGATGATAATCAGATCAGTTTTGTTCATTCTTTAACTGCTTATAAGTAGTTACAGGATGCTTGGCAGCCAGGACATCATCAACACGTCCGATTGGCGTAGTGTGTGGGGCACCCTTCACCATCTCTGGATCGGTCTTAGCCTCCTCAGCGATCTTTCGCATCACGTCAATGAATCCATCTAGTGTCTCCTTCGACTCGTTCTCAGTTGGTTCAACCATCAAACTCTCGTGGAACAGTAACGGGAAATAGATGGTAGGCGCATGATAACCGTAGTCGAGCAGTCGCTTGGCCACATCCATAGTGGTTACACCCGTACTCTTATCCTTCAAGCCGTCGAACACGAACTCATGACAGCACAAGCCATCGATAGGGAGTTCGTAGACATCCTTCAGACTCTCCTTGATATAGTTGGCGTTGAGCACTGCCAGCGGACCGACTTCCTTAACATGCTCACGTCCTAGCGAAAGGATGTATGCATAAGCACGCATCATCACTGCATAATTGCCTTGATAAGGCGACACAAACGGGAAGCAATCCTGCAGTCCCTCACGAACACCAACAGGACCAGAACCAGGACCACCACCGCCATGAGGCGTTGAGAAAGTCTTGTGTAGATTGATGTGCATCACATCAAATCCCATATCGCCAGGACGACAAGCACCAAGCATAGGATTCAGGTTTGCACCATCGTAATACATCAGTCCACCGCAGTCATGTATCAGTTTTGCTATCTCAGGGATACGGGTTTCGAACAGTCCTAATGTATTTGGATTGGTCATCATCATAGCGGCAATCTCCTTACCTTGTTCAGCCACGATGCGCTGCAGATCCTCGAAGTCAACCTGACCATTAGCCAACGATTTCACCTCAACTATCTCCAGTCCGCAAACTGCCGCCGAGGCAGGATTAGTGCCATGAGCACTATCAGGCACCACCACCTTCTTGCGGGCCATATCGCCACGATTGCGATGGTAGTTATCGATGGTCATCAGACCTGTCAACTCACCATGAGCACCAGCATAGGGCTTAAATGTGAAGTGAGCCAGACCTGTAAGTTCGCAGAGCGATTTCTCAAGCAGCGTTACTAATGCCTGAGCACCCTTTACGGTCTCTGCAGGCTGCATAGGATGCAGGTTCTGGAACTGTGGCAGTGCAGCTATCTCCTCATTTATCTTGGGATTGTATTTCATAGTACACGATCCCAATGGATAGAAGCCAGTATCTACACCAAAGTTATTATTCGAAAGATTGGTATAGTGACGCACCACCGTCAGTTCATCACACTCAGGCAGAGCAGCATCTTCTGCACGTTTCATTGCAGCTGGTATCTCGTAACTGCCATAATTGTTCTTCGGCAGACTATAACCCTTGCGCCCCTCCTTTGAGAGTTCAAAGATTAAATTACCATATAGTTTATTATTCATAATCTCTTGCCTATTTAGTTATTTCAATCCGTCTGCGAGCTTAAGCATATCCAGGAAGAAGTCTATCTCCTCCTTTGTTCGCTTTTCGGTTACAGCTATCAGCAAACCACCATCCGTCATACGAATACCCGGGAATATGTTATTCATCATACAGGTTGAGAACAGTTTGTCCATATCGCCGTCATAACGCACCAAGAACTCATTAAAGAATGGCTTGTCATAAACAAGAGAGAAACGGCCTGTAGCCAAGAGTTTGTCGCAGAGATAGTGAGCGCCTGCATACGAAAGTTCTGCAGCCTCTTTCAGTCCCTGCTTTCCCATCAACGACATGTAGATGGTAACAAATAGTGCCATCAAGCTCTGGTTACTACATATATTAGATGTAGCCTTCTGACGGCGGATATGCTGTTCGCGAGCCTGGAGGGTTAGCACGAATGCACGCTGATCGCGATTGTCCTTGGTCATACCTACGATACGACCAGGCATCTTTCTGATCAACTTCTCTGTGCAGCACATATAGCCTACATACGGGCCACCCCACTGCATGGGGATACCCAGCGACTGACCGTCGCCCACTGCTATATCAGCCCCCCACTCACCAGGTGTCTTCAGCACAGCCAGGTCGGCAGCCACACTGTCCATAATGAATAGTGCCTTCTGCTCATGACAAGCCTCAGCAAAACCTGTGTAGTCCTCAACTATACCCACAGCGTTTGGCTGCTGAACGATAACACCAGCAACACCACCCTGGGCAAGACGCGATTTCAGGTCGTCGATATCAGTCACACCATCCTTCTCGGCTATCGTCTCCAGTTCTATGCCCTGATGCAGAGCATAGGTATCAAGCACCTTGCGGGTATCGGGATTCAGTGTATCAGATACCAGCACCTTATTCTGTTTCTTGCCAGCAGCTACGGCCATCATCATTGCCTCGGCGCATGCTGTAGTACCGTCATACATCGAAGCATTGCTGATGTCCATACCTGTCAGTTCGGCCATCATACTCTGGTACTCAAAGATATAGTGCAGTGTGCCCTGAGAAATCTCTGCCTGATACGGAGTATATGATGTAAGGAACTCTGAGCGCTGCAGCAGACTTGGTATTGCCGATGGTGTGTAGTGATCGTAAACACCATAGCCGGCAAAGCAGGTCATCTGCCGATTCTGCGAACCGAGTTTGTCAAACAACTGACGCACCTCTATCTCGCTCATCTCCGATGGCAACTGATAGTCGTTCTTAAAGCGGATGGCATCAGGTATCTGGGCGTAAAGACCATCCAGATCTTTCACACCCACCTTATCCATCATCGCCTTCAGGTCCGACTCTGTATGTGGAAAATATTTAAACATTAAAGATTAAACATTAAAGATTAAACATTATTTTTCGCAGAAAGCAGCATAGGCCTTGGCGTCCATCAGGTTGTCCAGATCACCCTTGTCACTCAGCTGTACCTTGATAATCCAGTTCTCGTAGGCATCCTGGTTGATGAGCTCTGGCTGATCGTCGAGAGCCTCGTTTACCTCAACTACGGTACCGCTAACTGGCGAAATCAGGTCAGATGCAGCCTTTACGCTCTCTACAGCCCCAAACTCCTCACCAGCCTCAACCTCGTCGTCAACCTCTGGCATATCTACATAAACTACATTACCCAGTGCATTCTGGGCGTAGTCTGTGATACCTACAAAACCAAAATCACCTTCTACTCTTACAAACTCGTGCGACTCTGAGTAGTAGAGTCCTTCAATAACTTTTGCCATATAGTTTTATTTTTTAATTATTACACTTTTCTATTCTTTAATTTTTCTTGTAGCTCTTGTTATAGAACTGCTTTTTTACTACCTTGCCTGGGAACACCTTTTTGCGGATCTGAATCTGCAACTCTGTATCCAGCTTTGAGTATTGTGCATCAACCAGTGCCATGCACACGCTCTTGTCTACCGACAGACAATGATAACCTGTAGTAACCTCACCTATCTGCTCGCCCTGCATATTCAACACTGGGTAGCCATGACGGGGTATAGCCTTATCGTCCAGCTCTATGCCAACCAGTTTCTTTGCAGGTCCCTCAGCCTTTTGCTTGGCCAGAGCATCCTTACCTATAAACTCAGCCTTGTCAAGTTTTACAAACAATCCAAGACCAGCCATTATCGGGGTGATATCCTCCGACAGTTCATCGCCATAGAGAGGCAGACCTACCTCAAAGCGCAATGTATCGCGACATCCCAGTCCGCAAGGCTGAACACCAGCCTTAATCAAATTCTCCCAGCACTCGCGGATATAGTCGTGCGATGCATATATCTCAAATCCATCCTCACCTGTATAACCAGTACGCGACACGATTACATCGCCGATAGTCTTTACGGTGTAGAAGCCAAGTTCTGCACAAGGCAATCCAAGCACAGTCTCTACGGTATGCTCAGCCTCAGGACCCTGAACTGCTATCTGTCCGTAGTAGTCGCTACGATTCTGCAGATCGATGTCAAACCCCTTGGCATTCTGCTGCATCCATTCCCAATCCTTATCGATATTGGCGGCATTGATTACCAGGAAGAAGTCGTTCTCGCCCATCTTGTAAACCAGCAGATCGTCTACTGTTCCACCATTCTCGTAGCACATCATACCATAGTATATCTTACCGATGGGAGCATTAGCCACATCGTTGGTAAAGATATGCTGAACATAGCGCTCTGCATCTGGACCTTTCACCGTCACCTCGCCCATATGGCTCACATCAAACAGTCCGCACTTATTGCGCACAGCCAGATGCTCCAACTGGATATTGGCATATTGGATAGGCATAACGAAACCAGCAAACGGTGCCATGAAAGCTCCTTCTGCGATGTGGTTTTCGTACAGACACGTACGTTTTTCTTTCTCCTTTTCTAATTCTTGTTTAATTGCCATAGATTATTGTTGTTTTTTGTTATTATTTTATCAAATGTATAAACTCTGATTTCAGGTAGCCTTGTTCTATCTTTTCTATCTCTACCACTTGCTCGCTAGTTAGCATCAGCTCGCCGTCGCATAGCGTGTTGCGTATTAGCGTCTTTACCTCGTCTAGTGTCATCTGCGTGTGGTCCTTTAACAAGGTTATGCGTTGGCGAACGCTCTGTATTCCCTTCTTTTCCAGTTTCTCAGGACCTGGCGTGATAGCGTTCAGCATATGCTGCATATTCGTATCGTAGAGCATAGTGCTATGAACGATACTGCGGCCAGGCAACTGATAGAATGCTGTTCCGCACACCTTCTTGTCGCCTATCATAATATCGTTGTGCGTAGTGCTTGTGGCATCTATACCCATCTTGTGTAGGACCAACTGTAACAACGTAACAAATCGATTGAATGTAAATCCCACCTGATCGCCGTCAGTAACCATCGACAGCATCAGGTTGTCCATATCGGCATACACACAGCCGCCTCCGCTCTTTCTGCGATATATCTTGATGTTATTCGCCTTGCAATACTCCAGGCTAACCTCGTTTTCCAGCACCTGATTACGACCGAATATCACGCTAGGTTCAACCTGCCACATAAAAAAGCAATCGGGCTCGCTGACATGGCGAGCCACATATTCCTCCATCGCCAGATAAAAAGAAAGCTGGCGGATTTCGTTGGTAGGCAAGGCGATATATTTCATACGTAAAGCAAAGTCGTTAAAACCTCTGCAAAAATATGAAGATTTTATGTAACCGCCAAACTATTTCCTCTAAATTTTACTAAAATCTTTCATTGACCTCCCAACCTCTCAAAGTATGGGATTATATCGTCCCACGTCTTGAAGGTGTCCGATCCGAACTGTATCAGTGTAGCCATACCGTCAACCTTCTGAGTATCAATCAGATAGTCGCCGTAGAGCAGTTGCGGCTGATTAGTAAAGATGGTATGACCATAGGCAGGCACATTTATGTACTCATACAGCCAGTCGTTCACCTCGGCATAACTACTTGCATCTACTGTAGAAGGGGCAACAAAGTATAGCTGATAAGTCTCTATCAACTGGCGTATAGCCTTTTGCGACGAACTGCGAGGTTTGCCGTACTGATCTATCAGCGCACTGATGCTGATGTATACGATAGGACGCTCCCTACCCTCCTGTCGATCGCTAACCCAACGTATCACTGGCACCACAGAGTGCATAAACGAGTTGTCGTTCATGCGATGCTCGCCATGGAAACGTACTGCCTGATGGTAATGTTCACGGAACAGATCGTATGTATTCACCGTAGTATCTTCGTCGCCGAACAGCCCCCACACACGCTTCTGCTCCTCGTCGTCGATAGCAACAAAGCACTTTTCGGTTATGTCCTTATACTCCTTAACCAGCGCCTTGGTCACCATGAAGTCCTGCACACCGTCCCGACGTGGATTCTGAAAGTGCTGCGCTCCTATCATGCCGTGATCCTTCATAGTGTCACCCATCCTCAAGGCAGGGTTAACCAGTATACGATCGAAGCAGTGCAGCATCTCGGCATACATGCCGCCCATCGATGTGCCGATTATCAGGTCGGGCTTCTCGGTTTCACATATCTTATATAATAGAGCCAGGGCCTCCTCTGGGTGTATTGGCAGGTCGGGAGCTATCACATCAGCCTCGGTCAGTACCTCACGGATACGTGTCACCGTACCACTCTGGCCTGACGATGCAAAGCCATGCACATACAATACTTTTTTGTCTTTAAATAATTCCATCATGGTGCAAAAGTACAAAAATATTGCGAAAATATTTGCACGAAACGAAATAATTTGTATCTTTGCGCTCAGAAATAAGTATAACAATCAACATTTTTAAACTGTAACATTATGAAAAAGTATTTAGCAGAAATGGTAGGCACTATGGTGCTTGTACTGATGGGCTGCGGTGTTGCCGTTAGTCTGGGTTGTGATCCTGTAAACAACATTCCCGCTGTAGTAGGAACTGCTTTTGCCTTTGGTCTGGCTGTGGTTGCTATGGCTTACACCATTGGCGGAATCAGCGGTTGCCACATCAATCCTGCAATCACTCTGGGCTGCTTCCTTAGCGGTCGTATGAGCGGCAAGGATTGTGGTATGTACATGCTCTTCCAGGTTATCGGTGCTTTCATCGGCTCACTGCTGTTGTATATACTCACAGAGAATGTTCCTGGTCTTGAGGGCACAGGAGCCAACGATCTCCAGGCCAACGTAAGTGTACTGGGCGGTCTGCTGGCCGAGATCATCTTCACATGTGTATTCGTACTCGTAGTGCTGGGTGCTACAGCCAAGACTAACGGTGCTACCAACAACTTTGCTGGTCTGGCCATCGGTCTGTCGCTCATTTTGGTTCACCTGGTCTGCATCCGCTACACAGGCACATCAGTCAACCCAGCACGTTCTATCGCGCCAGCCATATTCCAGGGTGGAACCGCACTTGCCAACCTGTGGATCTTCATCGTTGGCCCACTGGTAGGTGGTGCTTGCGCAGCCGGTATCTGGAAGATGATTGATACTGAGAAATAATATTTTATAAAAAAGGAAAAACTATAGTGAAACAAGACAACGGACTATTTAGGGCGAACGGCACCAACTACATGGTGCCGTTCGTATTGATTACCACACTCTTCTTTCTTTGGGGATTTGCCCGTGCCATCCTGGATGTGCTCAACAAGCACTTCCAGAACGAGATGCACATCTCTATCACCCAGTCGTCGCTCATACAGGTTACCACCTATATGGGCTACTTCTTGATGGCTATCCCTGCAGGACTGTTTATCAATCGCTTCGGCTATCGTCGAGGCGTAGTGTTCGGACTGCTGCTCTTTGCCCTCGGCTCATGGTTGTTTGTGCCGTGTACCGAGGCTGGCACATTCGACGCCTATCTATTTGCGCTGTTCATCATCAGTGTGGGATTGGTATTCCTTGAGACGGCAGCCAATCCATACGTAACCGAACTTGGAGGAAAGAACTCTGCATCCAGCCGATTGAACCTCTCGCAGTCGTTCAATGGTCTGGGCTGCCTGTTTGCCACTTTTGCCGTTGGCCAGTTCCTGTTCGGCGGCGACGGAAATGTCGAGATTCCATACGTGATACTTGGTTTTGTGGTACTGGTGATTGCAGGCATTTTCACTCGTGTAGACTTGCCAGAGATTAGGCATAACGACGGACTCGAAGAGAAAGCCAAATACGGCCGCGAACCACTTATGCGCATCTGGCATCACAAGTTCTTCGTATACGGCCTCATCGCCCTGTTGGCTTACGAGATAGCCGAGATTTCTATCAACAGCTACTTCATCAACTACGTTACAGGCATGGGATGGATGGACGATCGCACAGCATCATTGGTGCTAACTGGCGCATTGGCATTCTTTATGGTTGGCCGTTTTGGTGGCAGCTTCATCATGCGATGGATTCCTGCAGAAAAGATGCTTCTCTTCTGCGGCTGTGGAAGTGTGGCCTGCATCATGCTGGTACTGATGAATTTCGGACGTATCTCTATGATAGGTCTGCTGGGCAACTACCTGTTCGAGGCTATTATGTTCCCCACCATCTTCTCGCTGGCCGTTCGCAATCTGGGCTCGCTCACCAAGAGTGCATCCAGCATACTGATGATGACGCCTGTAGGCGGATGCGGATTCCTGTTGGTAGGCATCATTGCCGACGACACCGACATGGTAGTCCCCTTCATCATCCCCCTACTCTGCTACATCACCGTAGCTCTCTACGGCTTCGGCTTGACCGTCCACCGCGAAGAGCACGTCGACGAAGACTGATCAGTTTACTCTTATACACATCATCGTAAGGTCGTCGTTAGGTTCGGCACCCTTACGATGATTTTCTATTTCTTCCTTAAGCGATTCTATTACCTGCTGTGCACTGTCAAAGTGGGTATCGCGCAGTATGCTCAGCAGACGCTCGTCGCCAAACTGCTCCTGCTGTGGGTTCTCGGCCTCGTTCAGTCCGTCGGTGTAGATAAACAGAGCACGCCCCTTAACGCTTTCTATCTCCTCGCCTTCGTACTCCAAGTCTGGGAAAAGACCGATAGGTGCATTAGGCTGCATCTCAAGGAAGTCGCCCCGATTGTCGCCACCGCCTACGATTGGAGGATTATGGCCTGCATTGCAGAAACTGAGATGCCCCGTCTGCAGATCAAGCAAGCCAAGGAACATTGTCACAAACATTCCCTGCTCATTATCCTCATTCAGTGCATTGTTCATTCGTGTGCATATCTCTGCCGGCATCATACCCTGAGCTGCTAATGTACGGAACAGGCGTGTGGTCTGAGCCATAAACAGCGATGCGGGCACTCCCTTGCCTGACACGTCGCCCACAGCAAAGTACAGTTTATCGCCTAACAGCACATAACCATACATATCGCCGCCAACCTCCTTGGCTGGAGTCATCTGGGCAAACATATCCAGACCTTCGCGCTCAGGGAATATGCTTGGCACCATACTCATCTGTATATCTCGCGCAATGCGCAGTTCACTCTCAATGCGCTCCTGTGCAGCCTTCATCTCGGCCATACGCCTTGCAGCGCGACGGCGGAACAGCGTATAGATGACGAAGAACACCGTAAGCAGTACGATGGTGATAATAAGTCCCATCACTCGCTGCTGTGTCAATTCTATCTGCTGCTTGGCTATCTCCTCGTCCTTCTGCTGGGTTTCGTAGATGGTAGCAAGTTTGGTTGCTTGGCTTTGCTTCTCGCGCGCGATAGCCGAGTCAAGGTTCTCAAAGGTATAATTGGCCGTAGCCAGTGCCGAATCCTTGCGTCCTGCCTTATAGTATGCTTCGAATTTCTTATTCAGCATTTCCAGCAATTGAAACGATGGCTTTATATCGTATTTCTTCACCATGCCGTTAAATGCGCTTGGGAATGCATCGGCAGCCTCGGCATATTGATGGGCAGCAACAAGGTATTCTACAATCATATATCGTCCATCTACACTCTTAGCATCGTTCGACTCTTTATATCTCTCATAATACCGTTTTGCCTCGTCCATCTTATTTTGTCCCATAGCCAGTTCCATGTGGCGGCAGTCAATAATTTCGTTTATTCTGGCCTTATACTTCTCTGGTATATTTTTGCGTTGAAACATCACATTAGCAAAAGAGTCGACTCGTTCCACCCATAGAGCCATCTTTTCGTAGTTTTTCTTCTCAAAATTAAACCTCGAAATTTGATTAATACAAATAAGGCAATTCATTTGTTGATTAATATTTGTGTCGGCCTTAGATAATTCTATAATGTTCTTGAAAGTAGTCTCATACGATTTTTCAGCATCCTTTTCCTTATCCAGATTTGTTTGTGCATAGCCTACAAACATATAAGTCATTGCCTTCGGAAGCAATATTTGCGGGGCATATTCTTTAGGACAGTTAAAGTTTTCTAGCATTTCCATCACAGGCATAGCAGTATTCAACAATGTCTCATAATCATCATGTATACCTTGTAATTGAACCAAATTACTAAGACAAGTTATATAGCTCACACTGTCTTGAATATTATCTGGGGTTGCTGTGTTTACAGCCTTTTCAAACTCAGCTGTAGCCTTATCAAACTTTCTAATTCCTTCATAAACTTCTCCTCGTCTTCTAGAGGCATGTATAAACGAGTAGACTCCAGCTTGCTCAAAACTGTCAGCCAACTCTATTGCCCTATCAAAATCCTGTTTTAAAAAAGCATCCGTTAAAATGCTGTCTGCCTTTGATAGTTTTGACTTTTGCTTCTGCTGTTTGTTGTTGCAGGCCATTGCTACTATCAACAGCGCGCATACATATAATAACTTCTTCATATTTATAGGTTTTAAGTTTTGGATTAATTTTGGCTGCGAAGTTAGTAATAAAAAACGAAAGCACCAAACTTTTGGCTGAATATTTTTTCTTATTAATATTTTGCTTATCTAAATAATATTCGTATTTTTGCAATCAAAAATACATCCATAAAATGACAAGTCAACTAATAAGGAACATTGCATTCGATTTGGGCGGCGTGGTTATAGCCTTAAGCTATGAACAGGCAGTAAAGCGATTCGAAGAGATCGGACTAAGTGATGCACGGAAGCATCTTGATGCTTTTTGCCAGCAAGGTATCTTCGGAGATTTAGAAAAAGGCGTGATCACACCTGAGGAATTCCGTACAGAGATAAGCCGTCTCGTTGGTCGGGAACTCTCTCACGACGAGTGTAGATATGCCTGGCATGGCTACGTAGAAGCCGTGCCACAACGTAATCTGCAGATGCTGCTTAGATTGCGCCAACGTGGCTACAAGGTATGTCTGCTGTCAAACACCAATCCCTATATGATGCAGTGGGCCATGAGCAACGAATTTGATGGCAATGGTCACTCCATAGAGCACTACTTCGACCACCTCTATCTCAGCTACCAATGCAAGCAGATGAAACCATCCCCTGAAATATTCTGGATGATGCTCGAAGGCCAACAATCATCACCCGAAGAAACCCTCTTCATCGATGACAGCCAAAAGAACATCGAAGCAGCAAAAGCCCTTGGCATTCAGACACTCTTCCCCAAAAACAATGAGGACTGGACCAAGCCACTAGCCAAACTATTGGGGATAGACTAATGCCTGTTCCACTTTTCTTTAAAGTATGCAAGCATCGTCATCACCAGGCCAGCGTAGGTTATCTGCAATAAACTCAAACATTTTCTCTATTCCACCAGGATATTTCGGCATCGTAGGTTCTGTCATAGATACACATCTTGTCATACAATTCTGGTAGTTTATTTTTTTTGCTTTCTGAATAACTGGAGGCCGTAGTATCTTACATCGGTAATGACGGTATCTTTAATGCACACGCCTTCGAGCACCAGCATCAGTGAGTCGTTGCGATAAGTGAGCAGTTGGTCGGGATGATGCAGGAGTGATGTGTCCTGGCTTACGATCTTTTGAATAGGATATTCGAGTACGGTATCCTTATCCATGGTGATGATGACTGTCTGCTCACTGTAACCGTATTCGTATGCTTTCGAAGGGAGCATTACGGTGTATTCGCCTAAGTCAACAGGCTTACGCCTGCTATACGTATCGTAATCACTATAATCGGTATTCTGAGACTTGGCGTAGTTGAAGCTGTACTCAGAATGAGTCCATTTGCCGTATTTCGCCTCAAACTCTTTGTCGCCGATTCCATCGCGTACATACTTGATAACACTGCTTACATCCTTGTATCGCTCGCACATCATACTGTCCTGCTTGATACTCCAGGTGTCTATATCATCGTTAAGCTTACCGGTCTTAGCGTCTGTAAGTTTCAGTTCGCTAATTAGCTCAGTGAGTCGCTGCTTCTGACAAGTTAGACCAATGCTTTTGGCAGATATACCAGGAATATAGGTAAAGAGGATAATAGCCGCACCAAAGATGAGGGTCATAAGCTGATAATGACGGGTGCGCTGGCGGAACAGCATCAGCACAAAGAGAGTCATAAGTACACCTGCCACCATCAGATAAAAGCGACTCTCAGTGAAACTATAAAGACGTATGCGATAGATAGAGCCAATCCAGTACATGATGAGTGGAGGAATGGCTATAAATGTGAATCGACCATAGAACCAGTCGTAGTATCGCTGGCTGAGTATCGACTGGGCCACTCTACCTATCAATGCCACAGTGATGAATCCCATCACCATCCAAGCGACCCCACCCTTGGGCAGATCCCACACGAATACTATCTTTATAAAATAGGTATATAGGATTACGGTATAGATGATGACAGCTGGCGAGAGGATGAAATTGAGGATGATTCGAAGAATCTTGAACGGCTCCTCGACAACGTCTTCGTTCTGACGAACCAGTGTACAGCATATCTGTGGGGCAAGCACCAAGAATATGAACTGGGCGATATGCTGGTAGAAATATTTGGGTTCGTCGATGCCGAAGATATAGAAAAATGATGCAAATATAGCCAACACAGCCAAATAAAGAATACCTGATATAATCAGGCCGAAGAACATCTGTGTAGCCACATGCAGCGAATGAGCCGCAAACGAGCGGTTATCCAATCGCCTATTGCCGATAATGAGCAGTATGGCAGCCAGAACATAGGTGAACGTGAATCCGTATGTCCATAGGAAAGGCTTCAAGTCGAGCATCATCAGGGGCAGGAATATAAAGAACGAGGCGTAGTAAGCCCAACGATTAACGCGATGGAGCCAGAATGTAAGTGCCATCAGCGGCACGAAGAAACATAGGATATCGCCATTGATGTCGCTAACCATATGCCCTGCTTTTTCGCTCCACACTGTTGTCTCAGTATCCCAGACGGCAATAATAAAGAATGCTATCCCCAGGGCTAACTCTACAGGAAACTTACGTGGACTAAGCAGCAACTGCTGCAATAATGATTTCAGTTTTGTACTCATATACAATGTTAGGTTTTTATCAGTTTCTTAATTAATCAATGCAAAGGTACGTACAAATCTTCATTCCGCCAAATATTTATGCGAGAAAAAAACAACCTGAAATGTACATGATATGCTGAAAATTCAAATAAAATTTTCGCAAACAGCCTACATGCCTACACGATTTTTACGTAATTTGCTGTATTTTAGCCATTTACAGATTTTCAAGCCTACATAAAACCTAGTGTTTATGCGGGTTTTGAGCAATTTTGTGTAGGCATGTAGACTTATACCAAACTTTTTTATTTTATTTCTACAACCGTCAATACATTGTCTGCGACTTTGAATCTTACGTCGAGATTCAGGAATGGCATGCCGTAGATGCGGGTGGGGTCGTCATGATAGCGTGGACGGGGGTCTTGAGCCAGGGTGGCCTTTAGTGATTCTATCTGGTCGGCAGGTACTTTGGCTGCTAAATCGTCTGGCAGTTCCACTTGTAGGGGCTGCCATTCTGTATTATCCACAAACCCGCTGCGAGCCTCTGGATGGGCATCGGCATAAGCCACGTAGGGCTTGATGTCGTAGATGGGTGTACCATCCATCAGGTCGGCGCCACGAACATAGATAACTGGGCCAAGTTTAGGATCGTTCTCTACTCTGTCGAACTTTACGCACGACAGGCCCAGATTGTTGGGACGGAAGGGCGAACGTGTGGCAAACACGCCCATACGTTGGTTGCCACCAAGTCGAGGTGGGCGAACGGTGAGGCTCTTCTCTGCATCGCGATTGGCCGAGAACTCCCATACCAACCACAGATAGTCGAACCCGTCGATACCACGTACGGCATCCATCTGTCGATACTCTGGAGCAAACACGATACGCCCCGTCAGATCGGGCACAAGTCCGCTCTGACGGGGGATACCAAACTTGGTAGTGAATGGCGACTCAAAGTGCGCTATCGGCTGTATCTCCATCCTTACCTATTTAATATTGGAACTGGAAGTCTTCGAGTTTGCAGATTGACTTGCCCTTGGTGGCAGATACAAACTTGAAGTAGATGGCGTGATTGCCAGTAAGACTGCCCAGTTCAGGAACATCGATGGGAAGCGCTGTAGACTCCTGAACCATGTGGCTGGTTAGTTCTAACGAACCAATCTGCTTGCCACCTTGCGACTCCCAAGGACGGTCTACCATCACAATTATCTTGCCGTCGACACCCTCTGGTATCAGTCGCAGACTCAGCTTAAGATTCTCCTTGCCGTTGGTCTCAGTGAAGTTGAAGTACTTATAACCCACGATAGAACCATCGGTATTGTTGATAACACGGTTGGTATTATTCTTCAGTGCGTATGGTTCGTCGAAGTTGCTGTCGGTACCATACGATGCCTCAACGTATGAACCTGAGAAGATATTGTTAGGCCACTCGTGTACAGCCACTTTTGGACCAGTAAGCCAGCAGGCGATACCAGCCGAATGACACTCCAGCGGATTAAGTCCGTTGAGCGCGAAGCCTTCAGAGTTGTACTCGCCCTCGCTTATCTCAACCTTTCCGCCCTTGCCTTCCTGCACCTTAACCTCGATAGGTGCTACCATAGCCTGGCGTGCATACTCGTCGGTGCCTGTCTGGCGATGATAGAACACATACCACTTGCCGTTGATCTCGCATATAGAGCCATGGGTGTTGCCATCTACTACGCCCGATGCGATGGTGTCGCCCTTCTCGTTGATCTCGCGACCACGTGCATCGATTATGGTTCCGCCATAGGTCCAAGGTCCCAGAGGATTGTCGCTATAGCAATAGGCCAAAGTGTAGTTGGATGTGGGCAGACCAAACTCGCCGTCCTTGGTGAATCGGCTATAGATAAACACATACTTATCCTTGATTTTACGAATGCTTGATGCCTCGAAGAAACTGAATATTCCAGGCTCGTTACGGCCAGAGATCATTCCGTCGACAACCTGTGTGCCAGGCTTAACGGTACACATAGTAGCAGGATCTATCTCGGCGGCGTATGAGTGCTCAAATCCCCAATAGCCATACACACGGCCGTCGTCATCTACAAATACTGCTGGGTCGAAACCATAGATGCCAGTAACCTGATTAGGATCATCGTCTTTCCAGTTGCACACCTCAAATGGGCCGTCAGGACGATCGCTCTTGGCTATCAGTCCGTTTCGATAGCCAGTCTGGTCATTGGGGAACAGGTAGTATGTTTTCTTGCCAGTACTGTCAGTAACCAGAGTTACATCAGGAGCATACAGCACATCGGCAGTCTTAGCTGTGTCGAATGGCTCGCCCTTGGCATTCTTGTCGACCACCAGGATTATTCCATCGTAGCGCCAGTTGTTAAGATCGTCGACAGGAGCCGACCACACCACCTGATCGCGACCGCAATAGGCTGTTATCAGATTGTCGTGCGAACCATAGATATACACACGCTGTTTGCCTGGATTGTCAGGATCGTCGAACACGTATGGCTCGCCATCGGGTATATGCTCCCACAGGGGCAGATAAGGGTTGCCAACGGTGGTAAGCTTATTGCTTGCCGATTCTGGTTGATGTGTGCACGATGTTGCCATCGTAAGGCAGCATGCTGCAGCAATAGTTGCACTAAGCAGTTTCTTGTTCATTTGCTACGTTATTGTTAGGTTTTAATTTGTTGCCTGCAAAAATACAAAAAAACTGCGAAAGTGAGAACAACGTAACGAAAAAAATCGTATATTCGCACCATAGTTACTCTAATTTAAAACATAAAGGCTTATGAAAGTAGGAATTCCAAAGGAGATTAAGAACAATGAGAACCGCGTGGGCATGACACCTGCGGGAGTAGCAGAACTTACTCGTCGCGGCCACGAGGTCAGTGTGCAACATACTGCTGGCGAAGGCAGTGGATTCTCTGACGATGACTATGTAGCTGCTGGTGCACGCATACTGCCCACCATCGAGGCTGTGTATCGCGAGTGCGATATGATAGTAAAGGTGAAGGAGCCTATCGAGCCTGAGTACTCGTTGGTTCGCCCAGGTCAGTTGCTCTTTACATATTTCCACTTTGCATGCGAAAAGGAACTTACTGATGCCATGCTGAAGAGCAAGGCCGTGTGTCTGGCTTACGAGACTGTGCAACTGCCCAACGGTTCGCTACCTCTGCTACAGCCTATGAGCGAGGTTGCAGGCCGAATGGCCACGCTGAATGGTGCCTACTATCTGCAGAAGACCAAGGGCGGCAAGGGCAAACTGATTAGTGGTGTGCCTGGTGTTAGTCCTGCCAAGGTGCTAGTTCTTGGTGGTGGTGTGGTAGGCGAGGCAGCAGCACTCATGGCTGCAGGATTAGGAGCTGATGTAACAATAGCCGACATCTCGCTTCCACGACTGCGACAGCTCGACATCGAAACTCCAGCCAATGTCCACACGCTCTACTCGTCGGAGCACAACATCCGTCAGATGTTGCCAACGGTTGATATCGTAGTAGGATCGGTATTGGTTCCAGGCGACAAGACGCCACATCTTATCACACGCGAGATGCTAAAACTGATGGAGCCTGGCACGGTATTGGTAGACGTAGCCATCGACCAGGGCGGCTGTTTCGAGACATCGCACCCAACCACTCATAGCGAACCAGTATACACAGAGGAGGGTATCGTGCACTACTGTGTGGCCAACATACCAGGTGCTGTGCCCAACACATCTACGCTGGCACTGACTAATGCCACACTTCGTTATGCCATAGCTCTGGCCGACAAGGGCTGGCAGCAAGCCTGCAAGGATGACCCAGCACTAGCCAAGGGACTGAACATCGTAGAAGGGAAGGTGACATTCAAGGCTGTAGCCGATGTATTCGGCCTACCCTACGAACCAATAGCATAAAAAAAATAATCCCCACCAAATTGGCGGGGATTAATTTTATCTGGATCGGTCAGATTAGCACTGAGCGAGCTTACCGTCAGAACCGAGTACGTTCACAATCTTGTGGATGTACATCTTCTTCATGTTCTCACGAGCTGGCTTCAGGTACTGGCGAGGATCGAAGTGATCGGGGTGTTCAGCCAGGTACTTACGGATAGCAGCAGTCATAGCCAGACGAGAGTCAGAGTCGATGTTGATCTTGCAAACAGCGCTCTTAGAAGCCTCGCGGAGCTGC
>ONGP01000042.1 GCA_900317405.1 uncultured Prevotella sp. | reverse complement strand
CTCTATGTTCATCACAATGATAAAAATAGCCAGCACCACATAGCCGATGGCCATCACTGGCACCAGCACAGCACTAACCTGAGCAATACGTTGGATACCGCCAAACACGATGAACAGTCCCAGGGCCGACAGCACTATTCCCACCCAAAGGGGCGACCAACCGAAGGCCTCCTGCATAGCACCACAAATGGTGTTGGCCTGAATGGAGTTGTTTGACAGTCCGAACTGACAGGTGATAAGTATGGCAAACGTCACAGCCATCCATCGCTGATGCAGTCCGCGCTGTATGTAGTAGGCAGGTCCTCCGATGAACGAGTCCTTATGTTTCTGCTTGAACAGCTGGGCCAGAGTAGACTCCACAAAGGCTGTAGCCGATCCGATGAGTGCGATAATCCACATCCAAAACACTGCTCCTGGTCCGCCTATGGCTATGGCCGAGGCCACACCAGCCAGATTGCCTGTACCCACACGTGTGGCCACACTCACGGCAAAAGCCTGAAATGATGATATTTACCTCCACGGTCATCGTCCTTCACCTGTTCGCCCACGGTGTCCACTGCCGAATCGGTAAGCAGTCGTATCATCTCGCCCACCATACGGAACTGCACAAATCGTGTGCGCCAAGTAAACCAAAGTCCACAACTCACCAGTGCGAATATCAGTACATATCCCCACACGGCATCATTAATAGAGGTAATAAGTTCGTTCATACATTCTATTTTTTCGGCCACAAAAATACAAATAATTAACGAAACTTAGCAATAATAGAAATAAAAATAGTACTTTTGCAGCCAGATTACACATAAAAACAAATGATTAATCACGATGGGAACGTATATAATCGCAGACAATCAGGAGCTTTCGCGCTTCGCACTCGAGACAATCATCAAGCAGGATGACAGCAACACTCTGGTGCGTGCCAGCGACAAGACCACTCTGGTAGAGAAGCTTAAGGAGCACGACAGTGCCGTGGTACTGCTCGACTATACCCTGTTCGACTTTGCCGACGAGGACCAGTTGCTGATAGTAGCCGAGCGATTTGCCAAATCCATGTGGATACTGGTAAGCGACGATCTCACACCGGAGTTCCTGCGCCGTGTGGTTTACTCATCCCATCAGTTCAGCATAGCGTATAAGGACGGACCACTAAAGGATATACGCGATGCCATCGAGGCAGCAAGCCATTGCGGACGATACATCAGTCAGCGAGCAATGGAGATAGTTATCAGTCGCCAACAGGAAGAAGAGACACACCCAAGCATACTTACCGATACAGAGACAGAAATAGTAAAGGCCATCGCCCAGGGCAAGACCACCAAGGAGATAGCCGAAGAGCGATTCTCGAGTGTGCATACCATCACCACCCATCGCAAGAATATCTTCCGCAAACTTAAGGTCAACACAGCCCACGAAGTAATCAAATATGCCCTCCGTGCAGGCCTTGTCGACTCGTCAGAATTCTATATTTAGGCCCATTTTGGGGCATTTTTAGGCCGTTTTTTGGCAATATACCATATTTGTGGTATATGAAATGCCACACTAGTGGGATTGTGGGATTGCGAAAATCGCCGTACCTTTGCCGTCGAATACATTAAACATTAAAGATTAAACATTAATTATAATAATATTAAAGGTAAGGATTATGGCAAAGATTGCAAAACAGCTGACTGAGCTCGTCGGCAACACTCCACTTCTTGAGCTCAACAAGTATTCAACAGCAAAGGGTCTTGAGACACCTGTGATTGCTAAGGTAGAGTTTTTCAATCCTGGCGGTAGCGTTAAGGACCGTATCGCACTGGCGATGATCGAGGATGCAGAGGCTAAGGGCATACTTAAGCCAGGTGCAACCATCATCGAGCCAACCAGTGGAAATACGGGCGTAGGACTGGCACTGGTATCAGCCGTTAAGGGCTATCACTTAATCCTTACCATGCCTGAAACCATGAGCGTTGAGCGTCGTAACCTCGTTAAGGCTTATGGTGCCGAGGTTCGACTCACCTCTGGAAAAGACGGCATGCCAGGCGCCATCCGCGCTGCCGAGGAGCTTCGCGACAGCATTCCAGGAGCAGTTATCCTGCAACAGTTTGAGAACGGTGCCAACCCTGCTAAGCACTACGCTACCACAGGTCCAGAGATCTGGCGCGACACTGATGGTAAGGTCGACATCTTCATCGGCGGTGTAGGTACAGGTGGTACCATCAGCGGTACAGGTAAGTATCTCAAGGAGCAGAATCCTAACGTTAAGGTAATCGCTGTAGAGCCAAAGTCGAGCCCAGTGCTCAATGGTGGTCAGAGCGGTCCTCACAAGATTCAGGGTATCGGTGCAGGCTTCGTGCCCAAGACCTACGATGCTAACGTAATCGACGAAGTCTTCGATGTAGAGAACGATGATGCTATCCGCACAGGTCGTGAGATTGCTCAGAGCGAGGGATTGCTGGTTGGTATCAGTGCAGGTGCTGCCCTCTATGCAGCCATCCAGGTGGCTAAGCGCCCAGAGAACAAGGGTAAGAAGATCGTGGTTCTGCTGCCCGACACAGGCGAGCGCTACCTCAGCACAGTGCTCTACGCATTCGAGGATTATCCACTGTAAGCCTATGGTAACAGAAAAAGAGATTTACCATAGAAGCGAACTACTTTTGGGCAATGAGACGATGGAGCTCATTGCCCTGAAGCGTGTGATATTGTTTGGTGTTGGGGGCGTAGGCTCCTGGTGTGCCGAGGGATTGGTGCGTAGCGGCATCAAGCACCTAACCATCGTAGATTTTGATACAGTAAACGTCACAAATATCAATCGCCAACTGATGGCCACCACCAAGACCATCGATCAGATAAAGGTAGACGCTCTAAAGGAGCGACTTCTGGCCATTAACCCCTACGCAGAGATTACTGCCCTGCATAAGGTTTTCACAGAGGAGACTGCTGAGGAGTTCGAGCTCGGAAACTACGACTACATCATCGATGCTATCGACTCGCTCAAGGACAAGGCCCAGCTCATCCTAATGGCGTGTAAGACTGATGCCAAGCTGTTCTCATCGATGGGAGCAGCACTAAAACTCGACCCAACGCGCATAAAAGTAACTGAATTCTGGAAGGTTCAGGGCGACCCATTGGCTCGTACTCTTCGCAAGAAGTTCAAGAGTCTGGGGCAGTTCCCTGAACGAAAGTTCCAGTGCATTTATAGCGACGAACTCCTGACCAATCGTGGCACCAATGCCATAGGTCGCGAGAATGGTTCGCTGGTACAAATCACGGGCATCTTCGGCTTTATGCTGGCCGGATTGGTAATTAAGGATATAGAAGAAGAATTAGGAGCAACATCATAACGGTGTTGCTACTAAATCTAATATGTAGCTATTTTGCGCACATCGTCTTCAAACGTTTCCTTGTTGATGGCCTTAGCCTTAAGTTTAGAGCGGTAGGTATAGATAGTTGTAATGCTTGAACGCAGGATATCGGCAATTTTCTGGTTATCTGTGATATCCAGACGGATAAGTGCCAGCACACGCTGTTCTGTTGTAAGGTGCTTAACAGGAGCATCATCAGATTCTATCACAAACTGACTGTCATCATTCAACAGTTTGTTTACTTCGCTGATAAAGTTAGGATAGATGTTAAGAAACGCTGTGTCGAAATGGCTATGGAATGTGCGAATACCTGAGTTAACTGGTTCCATAGTCTTTAGCTCAGCATACAGTTCCTCCAGTTTTCGCTCTCTTGCCAGACGGTTTAGCTGTTTCAGTCTCTGTTCTCCTCCAGAGATCAGATTACTACTCAGTTCCAGGAATCGGCCTATATATTCCTCTTTTATACGATTGCCCTCTTTCATCTGCGCATTCACGTTCTCTATCTCATCAGTGTGGCGTGCCATCACCTTGTTCATCTCGATAATCTGCAGTCCAGCAGCATGTTTCTTACGATAAAGTATGAGCGTATAAACAATGATACCTACCAGAATCAGCGAGATTATAGATATCACAATCAGTAGCATATTGGTGCGATGCTGAGTCTGAGTGCGCTCAGCATCATATAGTTGCAGTATCTGCGGAGCCATCCTACTAACCTGCATCATGCGGATACGGCTACCATAGAATTTTGCCTCGCTGATAGCCTGAAGCAGATAGCGATAGGCTTCATCGTTTTCGCCACGTGCCATAAGCACCTCTGATAACAGTCGCAAAGAATTGTTCTCGCGAATGGCGCATTGTTCATCACTGATGGCACTAAGCAGCAGATAGTGCTCCTGCTGTTCCCTCATATCCTTTATCTGGTAGAAGAATGCAAGCGTGCTGGTTACGATACTATACGGACGAGTACCCTGCTGCAGTTTGGGCAGATAGTCCTCAAGTATCTGTATAGCCTTATCCGTATCACCCTCCTCACATATATATGTGGCCAGGTTAAAGATGTAGTCGTAGCTATCCTTGGGTGCTATCTGTATCACTAGATGACGATAATGCTGCGCACGCTCGATATAATCGTGGAAGTAGATAGTGGATTGTGCCATCTCAGAACGATACAGATTAAGTTCGCTCTGCTGGGTATAGTAGTCTATCTTCTGTTTATTGCTGATAGAGTCTACATTCACCTCGTCGAGCAGTCGGCGGGCACGGTCAAAGAGGCCTGTTACAGCCAAGATATGTGCCATACGTACAGCACTGGCGGCAAATCGTTCCTTATCTCCGGATGCACGCAGGGCCTTCACGTTCTTATCTATATAATAGAATGCCGAGTCGAACTTATATGCCACATACTCATCATAGAGCCGCTGATTAAGGTCGTACTGCTGCTCAGGCGTAAGGTTAATTCCCCTTACACCCTCTTTAATATTCTCCATACGTCGTTCCTTGTTGATGGTCAACTGGTCATACTGCTCTATCAAACTATCAAGAGTCTGGTAGAGTTGTCTGTTACTTGTCTGTTGGGCCGAGCCATCCATCACAAGAACCATCATCATAGCCAAAAGCCAAAAGCGTACCATAAGCTAGTATCGGTTTTTTGTTAGAATTACGCCACAAAGATACAACTTCTTTCTGAAACCACCAAATCTAAATGGTCATTTCAGGCTAAAAACGGATTGAAAAACTTTTGATTTATCAAAGATCTTAAAAATGTAAATATCTAGTTTTCAACTACTTACATTTTTAGCTATCTAGATTTTTGTTTGTTGAGCTTGGAAACGATTATTTATGTATATACCTTTGCGCCAGAAATCTAAAATGTACTACGCAAAATGAAAATGTTAGTTATTAGAATTGTTATATTTGTTGGTTTTGTAATGAATGGTGTTACGAGCAGTAACGCCAGAAACGTTAAGGTTTCTTCGCCCGACGGAACTGTGACAGTATCCGTCGGAGTGAAGAACCACTGTCCGTATTATACCGTTAATTATCAAGGACGCACGCTCGTTGCACCATCACACCTGGGTTATCAACTTGACAATGGCCAACTTGGCGCAAACACCAGGATGGGCAAGGTTATCCGTACATCAGTAGATGACACATGGACTCAGCCTTGGGGCGAGTTTGAGACCACACGCAATAACTATAACGAACTGACAGTAAACTTCCGCGAGAACACAGGCCGCCCCATGCAAGTGGTTTTTCGTGTGTTCAACGATGGCTTCGGCTTCAGATACATCCTTCCTGATTATAATAAAGGTAAAGAGTACTGCATAAATGACGAGTTGACTGAAATCACTCTCGCCCACGATGCCAAAGGATGGTCAATCCCATCAAACCACACAGAGTACTTCGAAGGAATTTACAAGTCGGACCTGCTCAGCAATAAGGATACCGTATGCACTCCACTTACTATCGAATACGAGAAAGATCTGTATCTTGCCATTCACGAGGCAGCACTTGTGGATTATGCCAGCATCAACCTCACACCACGCAGTGGCGATAATGGTGCAGTAATACTCCTCACTGCACTAACCCCGTGGCGCAATGGAGTTAAAGTATATGCCAAGGGTGAGATGAAGAGTCCTTGGCGAACAATGATTATAAGCAAGACAGCAGGTGGATTGCTAACATCCAATCTGATGCTTAATCTCAATGAACCATCACAAATCGAAGATACATCGTGGATAGAACCAGGTCGTTATATCGGCATCTGGTGGAGTATCCACAAGAAACAGAACACCTGGGAGATGGGCCCAACACATGGTGCAACAACTGAGAATGTTAAGCGCTATATGGACTTTGCAGCCCGTCATGGTTTCAGCGGAGTATTGGCCGAGGGATGGAACCCTGGTTGGGGACAGGACGAAAAGATCAGCTATCTGGAGTCATACCCCGATTTTGATATGGAAGAAGTCACACGTTACGGACTATCCAAGGGCGTACGATTTATCGGTCATACAGAGACTTGGGGTAATGCCACCCTGCTCGAGAACCAGATGGAGCAGGCCTTCAGCTGGTTTGAGAAGTTGGGCATTCGTGCTGTCAAGACAGGCTACGTAGGGCATTATTTCGATGGTAAGGAGCTGGCCAAGTCGCAGTATGGCATACGTCACTACCGTCGCGTCATAGAGTGTGCAGCCAAGCATCGCATCATGATTGATAATCACGAACCCGCTATGCCTACAGGCTTACAGCGCACCATGCCCAACCTGATGACACAGGAGGGTGTACGCGGTCAGGAGTATAATGCCTGGGATCGTCGTGGCGGAAATCCACCATCACATACCGTTACGCTGCCGTTTACTCGTGGTCTGGCTGGTCCTACCGACTTCACACCAGCAATCTTTAACTTCTCAGAGATTGTACCAGGCACTCATCCCCACTCTACTCTGGCCAAACAGTTGGGCGAATTCGTGGTAATCTACAGTCCGCTACAGATGGCCGCAGATGCCATCGACAACTACGAGGGCCAGCCCGCGCTGAGTTTTATCGAGAGTTGTCCCACCACATGGAGCCAGACCTTGGTTCCAAATGGAGAAATAGGCAAGTATATCACCACCGTAAGAAAAGAGCGAGGTGGCGACCGTTGGTTCATAGGTAGCATAACCAATGAGGAGGCTAGAAACATAGACATCGCACTTGATTTCCTTGACGAAGGTGCAACATATCGTGCCGTAATCTACGAAGACGGTCCCAATGCCGACTACGAGCGAAATCCCTACGAGATGACAATACGCCAAATTAACGTGAATAAGGGCGATACGCTGCATCTGCGACTGGCCCGTAGCGGTGGTGCTGCCATCAGAGTAGAAAAGAACTAAAACATTTTTATATTTAACTCTAATTTTAACAAAAAACCAATGAAGATGAAAAGATCAAAAAATCTTTGTTATCGCTTGCTAATGATGCTTGCGGTGATGTTTTTTGCCTTGGATGTTTCAGCACAAGCCACTATCAATGGTCATGTGAAGGACGAAGCGGGCGAGGCCGTTATCGGTGCCTCGATCGTAGTTAAAGGAACATCTAACGGCACAGTGACAGACTTCGACGGAAACTTCAGTCTGAAATGTCAGACAGGAGCCACGTTGGTCATCACCTACATCGGCTACAACCCTCAAGAGGTATCGGCCAAGAATGGCGTCGAGGTTACGCTTAAGGAAGATGTAGCCCAACTCAACGAGGTTGTTGTGGTAGGTTATGGTTCGATGGCCAAGAAGGAAATCTCTAGTTCTGTTGTGCAGATCAACAAGGATCAGTTCAACCAGGGAGCAGCTAGCGACCCGATGGCTCTGATTGCAGGTAAGGTAGCAGGACTTAACGTAGCCTCTACTGCCGATGCTAACCCCAACGCCATGACTGATATCCAGGTACGTGGTGCAGGTTCGCTTACTGCAAGCAACGGCCCACTGGTAGTTATCGATGGTATTGCTGGTGGCGATCTGCGTAACATCGCAACTCAGGATGTTGAGTCGATCACCGTACTTAAGGATGCAGGTTCTGCCGCTATCTACGGTACCCGTGGTGCCAACGGTGTTATCCTGGTAACAACCAAGAAGGGCTCTGGCTCTGCTGGTGTTACAAATGTTACTTACGACAGCTATATTGCACTGAACGTTCAGAAGCCTCGTGTAGACATTCTTTCTACCGATGAGTTCCGTCGTTCGCGTCGTGGTCAGGACTATGGTGCCGATACCGACTGGTGGAATGAGATTACCCGTCCAGTAAGCTATAGCCTCAACCAGTACATTTCTATCGATTCGTCTACCAAGAACGGTTACTTCGGACTGTCGCTTAACTATAAGAAAGGTAATGGTCTTGATATCGTTTCTGGTCGCGAGGAATACGGAGCACGTTTCGTTGGCGAGCAGCGCGCACTCAACAACCGTCTGCAGTTCAACTCATCACTCTCTGCCCGTAAGGTACACGAGAAATGGGGCAACGACGGACTGTTTGACACAGCTCTCACAATGAATCCTACAATCCCCGTTAAGAATCCTGATGGAAGCTACTACCAGCCTAACTCTCCTACAGACATTCACAATCCTGTAAACGATCTTAAGGAAAACGTGAGCCAGGGTGACCGCATCTATCTGCTTGGTAATGCCGACATTAAACTGAATATCCTGCAGCTCGAGCAGCATAATCTTAACACATCGCTTAGTTACGCTCTGCAGTACAATGATCTTAAGGACAATTTCTACACACCGTCTACTTCGAGCGAATCGTTCTGGAATGGTTACGACGGTCGTGCCCGCATCAACTATCAGAAGTGGTGGACCAATCGTCTGGAGTACCTCATCAACTACACTATGACTCTCAATCAGCACCAGCTCAAGGCTGTACTGGGTTACTCGTGGGAGCGCAGCAAGTGGGAACAGAGCGGCAACGAGAATATGGGATTTGTCTACGATGCACTCTCGTATCATGGCATTGGCAGCGGTAGCTACCTGCGCGATGGTAAGGCAAACCTGTGGGCAGGATCTTCAGAATCTACTCTGATTGGTTTCTTCGGCCGATTGAATTACAACTTCAATGATATCATCTACGCTTCAGCCTCTATGCGCCGTGAGGGTAGCACTAAGTTTGGTGCTAACAGCAAGTGGGGCAACTTCCCCTCAGCATCATTGGCATGGGAAATCATCAACACTCCATTTGCCCAGAGCCTGGCACAGACATTCCAGAGCTTGAAGCCACGTGTAAGCTATGGTGTTACTGGTCGTTCAGACTTCAATGCTTATCAGAGCATCGCAACATACAGCACCCGTGGTGCTTACTTGATTGACAATCAGTGGATTAACGGTTATGCACCATCACTCAACGCCAATCCCGACCTGGCTTGGGAGAAATCTACCGCATTCAACGTAGGTCTGGACTTCGTAGCTCTTAACAGCCGTCTGCGTGGTAGTGTTGAGTACTTCGACCGTCGCTCACAGGATCTGCTCTACAACTACACAGCCCCACAGCCTCCATTCATCTACAACACAATTCTGGTTAATGTAGGTACTACAAAGAATACCGGTATCGAGGTTGCTCTCGATTATGACGTTATAGCCAAGAAGGCCCTGAAGTGGACCACTGGCATCAACTGGAGCATGGGTGATACCAAACTCACCAATCTATCTAGCGATGCATATCAGATGGCATACCTCGACCTGTATCAGAAGCCAGGTCCTGGTACCAGCGAGTACTTCTTCCGTGTCGAGGAGGGTGGAAAGATTGGTCAGTTCTATGGCTACGAGCATGCTGGCATCGACGAGAACGGTCTGTTGCTCATCTACGACAACGATGGCAACAAGGTTCCTGCAGCACAGGCTGATCCTTCTTACAAGCGCACCATCGGCAACGGCGCACCTAAGCACTTCCTGTCGTGGAGCAACTCTATCAGCTACAAGAACTGGGATCTGAGCATGCTCTTCCGCAGTGCCTTTGGCTACGAGATCTTCAACATGCGTAAGTATGGCATGGGCCTTAAAGGCTCTGGTACCGATAACGTACTGAGCACTGCCTATACCAAATATGCCGATGTAGAATCAAGTGGCGGTATCATCTCTAGCTACTTTCTCGAGAAGGGCGACTACTTTAAGCTCGACAACGTGACATTGGGTTATACCTATACTCCAAAGAACCGTCAGCTGGTTGAGAGTCTGCGTGTTTACCTCACAGCCAAGAATGTATTCACACTCACAGGCTACGAGGGCAACGATCCATCAATCGTCACCTCTACAGGCATCACTCCAGGTATCGACTCTAACAGTGCCTATCCACAAGCCACACAGGTTAGTCTGGGTGTAACACTGCGCTTTCACTAATTAAGATTTAAGAATTTAGAATTAAGAGATATGAAAACAATCAAATATAGCATCATTGCGATGGCACTGGGTTTAGGGCTTTCGGCTTGTACCGATCTCGACGAGAAGGTATACGACCGTATCGACGCCGGTGTATATTATCAGAACGAAGCCAGTGTAAAAGGCGCTGTGGCAGCCATCTACGGACAAACCTCACAGACCTTGGCTGGTGAGAATTTCTTCCACCTTTCAGAGTATCCTTCCGACCAGATTACATGGCGCGTATGGAATGGCGGACTATGGGGATGGGACGAGGCCATGAAGACCGTGCTCTCTTGGCACAACTGGACTTCGGAGTCGACCATCATCAACAATGCATGGAACGGTGCTTGGACAGCCATCGGACTGTCAAATCTGCTACTTAGCGACCTTGAGGGACTAAGTGCCTCGAGTCTAGGTATGACCGATGCTCAGTTGGCTCAGTATGTAGCCGAAGTACGTACTATCCGTGCCTGGAACTACTACTGCATCTTCGAACTTTGGGGTGGCGCACTGCCTCTTAACACCTCTGCCAGCAGCGAGGTGCCAGGCACAGCCGATCCTGATTGGGACACATCATGCAAGAAGATATACAACTTTATTGCCACCGAACTCGACGAGACAGTTAGCGCTCTGGCCAAGGACGATGCAAACCACTCTATGGTTAACCGTGCCAACCAGGCCATGAACCGTCTGCTCAAGGCTCGTCTGCTGCTCAATGCCGAGGTATTCATTGGCGAGAGCCGCTACGATGAGTGCGAATCACTTTCTAAGGAGATTATCAATGGTACCTATGGCAACTATGCCATCGATGACAACTATCGTAACCTCTACTCTATTGATAATGTCAAGAGTCCTGAGGTAATCTTCGCACTGGCAGCCGAGGATGGTCAGGGTGCAGCCAATGCTATCTCTAACGTGCGCACCATGGTGGGTATGTGGTATGGCTATGCCGACTACTTCGGACAGAGCTACGACGGCATCGGTGCATGGAACTGCGTATGCCTGGTTCCTTCGTTCGACAACTCTGGTACAGTCCAGCCCACCGGTGGTTCTATCGGCGCTAAGTGCTTCTTGGACTATGGCGATAAGCTGGGGGCTCCATACGAGCGTTTCGACGATCGTGACATCCGCAAGCAGAACTATACCTACGATGCAGCCACCAAGACCCACGGACCTGGTATGTTCCTTAAGGGACTGATGCGTGCCAACTTCGGCACAGGCGATGTACTTAAGGCCGATGCCGACCGCGATGGTCAGGACTTGGTATATGTTGACCAGCTGGGTACATTCCTCAATCAGGGTCGCGACCTCGAAACTGTTATGAGTCCCCGTTGGGGCGAGACCAACTCAGGCGTACGTCTGGTCAAGTATCCACTCTATCCTAACGATGACAATGGCGGATTCAAGAGCATCGATGATGTACAGTTCCGTCTGGCCGAAGCTTACTATAATGTAGCCGAGTGCGAGATGCGTAAGGGCAACAGCGCAGAGGCTAAGAACTATGTAGATGCCGTTCGTGCCCGCTACTACAAGAGCTCCGACCGTACTGCCGCACTCAGCATTCCTGGTCCTGGTTTCACACAGTTCGATATGGACTGGATGCTCTCCGAGTGGGGTAAGGAATATCTGGGCGAGGGCAACCGTCGTCGTACAGATTTGCGTCGATTCGACAAGTTCACACAGGGCCAGTGGTGGTTCTGGGGACGTGCCACCGAGGATGGTATCAGCCTGCCCGCCAAGCGCGATCGCAAGTACGAGTGGTACCCATTGCCACAGACTGCCATCTCTGTAAACCCAGGACTGGTTCAGAATCCAAGTTATCAGTAAGAGTAAACATTAAACAATTAAGATTATGAACAAGAAAATATATAGTCTGATACTCGCTTTGCTGGCCTTTACAGGTATGATCAGCAGCTGTTCGAGCAACGAGGATATTGTGTTTGACCACGAGCGTCAGCAGTTTGAGACACGTGCAGACCGTATTCTGTTGGAGTTCATTGCCCCATTTGGCACCACAGCCGATGAGGAGATTTATATCACTGGTGCATTCAACGGCGGCGACGAGGCCGTTGGCAATCCACTGTACTTATTGACTAAAGCACCCAACAGCAATGTTAAGTGGGGTATCTATCTCGATCCCAGCACCTTCGTTGCCGGCAAGAGCTTAGCCGATGGCTTCCGCTTCTATTCTAAGAATCAGGGCGTAGAGTTCACTACCGTAGGCGAAGAGGCAACTCACACAGACAACCCTGGCGTTGGTACCTTTACCAACATCTGGGGCCAGCGTTGGGAGAGCTACTACTGGAGTGGTGGCGAAGCACCAGAGCCTGCACACGATGGATTCTGTGTTTACGTCGACGATCAGACCGGTTGGGATGCCCTCACCCTCTATATGTGGGGCGATGTCAACAATCTTAACGGCGACTGGCCAGGTATGCAGGTTACCGGCACATGGAACCACGATGGCATCACATGGAAGTACTTCGACATGGGCGAAGCTAACACAGGTCTGGTTGAGAACCTCATCTTCAACAATGGTGGAAACGGCGTTCAGTTACCCGACTTCAACTTTACCATCGACCGCAATATCTATCTGCGCATCACTGCCGATGGTATCGAGGAGATAGGTGCAGAACCACAGGTTAAGCATGACGGTTTTGCAGTCTTTGTATACGATGAGACAGGTTGGGACGACATCACCCTCTATATGTGGGGCGATACCAACAACCTAAATGGCGACTGGCCCGGCATGGCCGTAACTGGCGAACAGACCGTAAACGGCGTTACATATAAGTACTTTGACATGGGCGAAGCCAATACAGGTCTGGGCGAGAACCTGATATTCAACAATGGCGGCAATGGTACTCAGCTGGCCGACTTTGCTTATACTATCGACCACGACGTGTATCTGCACGTAACCGCTGACGGTGTAACAGAGATCGACCCTGCCACCTTCCAGCCGTAAGGAGATATATTGACAGTAAGCACCTGCTTCATCATACATTGGTATTACTGTTAACAGGGGCTGACTGCTCTGCGAAGATCGGTCGCCCCACCTTTTCACTTTAAACATTTACGATTATGAAGAAATATCTTTTACTGCTCTTTCTAGCCCTTTCGGCAGGCACCATCATGGCAGCCGACTATGTCGACGAGATCAACAACTCTGCCGAAAAGCACAGCGAGGGACATCGAGTAATCTACGAGATGAACGTGGGCTCTTTCACACAGGCCGGCACCTTTGCCGCTGCTCAGGCCCGTCTTGATGAGCTCAAGTCGCTTGGCATCGACATTGTATGGCTCATGCCCATCTACCCTCGCGGCGGAGGTATCAACAGTCCCTACGCAGCCAAGAACTTCAAGCAGACAAATCCTGAATACGGCACTATAGCCAACCTGAAATCATTCGTTAGCCGTGCACACCAACTTAACATGGAGGTATGGCTCGACTGGGTGCCCAACCACACAGCTACCGATGCCGACTGGGTTACATCTCACCCCGAATACTATGCCACCAGCGGCGGCAAAATGATTCATCCCAACAACTACGGCGATGTATGGCAGTTGGACTATAATAATCCAGATCTGGTCAATGCCATGAACGACTGTCTTAAGTTCTGGATCGACGAGGCAGATATCGACGGTTATCGCTGCGACTACATCAGCAGTCCCAAGATTCCTGCTTCGTACTGGCAAACCACCATCCCGATGATTAAAGAGTATAAGTCTGGCAAGATCATCACATTCCTTGGCGAGGCTGATATTGCAAACGATGCCACACGTCTTAAGGATGTAGGTTTCGACTACGATTATGCTTGGCGCTTCCAGTCTAGTCTGGCCAACTATGGCACCACCAGCACCTCTGCCCGTCTCAAGGCTTTTGCCAACACACTAATTGAGGGCTCAAGCAGTCTTTCGTTTGGGCGTATGCTCTATATTACTAACCACGACCAGAACTATAACGAGAGTAAGAAGACACTCACTCAGAAGTATGGCGAAAACCGCTATCCTCTCACCGTGTTTGCCTACACCCTGTATGGCATGCCGCTCATTTACAATGGTCAGGAGACTGGTGGTAATCAGGCCCTCGACTATTTCCACGACACAAAGATAGATTGGAACACTAAGGACGAAAAGATGCTTAATACCCTGCGAACACTCTTTGCTCTTAAGCATGCTATTCCTGCCCTTAGCGACAGTAAGAAAGCCGCTCAGAATCCTACAGTCAACTTTCTCAACGTATCAGGCAGTTCCAGTGTACTGGCATATACCCGCACACTTGCCGACAGTCAGGTGCTGGTAGTACTCAATATGGGCACTACCGATGGCACAGCCACTATCGAGGGTATCGACGAAGGCGAATGGAGCCTGTGGCTCGACAGCGAGACCATTGCCCAAGGCACAAGTCGCAAGCAGACCACTCTTAATGCCACACAAACATTCAATATAGATGCAAAAGGCTACCGGGTATACGTACGCGGCAGCTTTCCTGAGCAAAATCCCAATACCGGCACTGCCATCCGCAATCAACCATCTGCTAGCAACAAATCCACCGATAGCAGATACTACAATATTAATGGGTGCGTCGTCGACGCACCCACTACACCCGGCCTATATATCCGTGCCGGTAGAAAGATCATCTTGAGATAAGCACCAACAGCTTATCGCAGAGTAATCACCACGCGACCTTGCTTGTCGGCCGAAATTACGGCCGTCATCTTACCTTGGCGCCAGGTCTTCTGGTCGACCGAGGTAAAACCGTATGTCTTCAGGTCCTTGCACACAGCCTCAGCATCATCAGTAGCTGTAAGCGTGATGGCAGTGATGGCCTGCTTTTTACGTGCAAGCGATGCTGTGGCCTGATAGCCATCCATATTGAATGATGCAGGGATAGCCTTTGCTGTGGCCTTGCCCAGTGTAAAGTCGTAGCTGGTCAGTACTGTCTGGGCTCCCTTCACTGTACGGTTCTGAAGCAGGCGCACACCCAGGCCCACCAGGTCGGTATGGTTGCAGGCAGCAGCCAGTCCGGCATCTATCTTTCTTGGTGCCGTCTCATACTCCTTATCATCCATCTCCTGATATGCCATCTGGTAAGCCTTGGCATCATCCAGTGCAAAGCCCATAGTATAACTGCTGGTAAGCGAGCCACGCTCGTAGTGCAGATTTACCGTGCCCAGACGTGTCTGGATGGTATATGCCTCACCCTGATTGTCCACATAGCCACGGCCGTATACCTTCTGCAGTTCGCTCTTAATCTTCGAGAAACGGGCCTTTACCTCCTTTTCCGATGCGTAGATGGTATTATCGGTCACATCTACCGCATACACACGGTCGGTCTGATCGCTCACTGCCAGAGTAACTGTTGACTTAGCACCATACACCTCACCATCGTAGATATACGATTTGCCTGTATGGTTTCCCTCCAGCTTTCGCTCCGTAAAACCTTTCTCCAGTAACTGCTTCTCAAATCGGTTAGCCTTTATGCCAAGGGGAATATCCATAAAGGCATTACGGTTATTAGTATTATCGGCCAATGTGGCAAAATCAGCCAATGCCACCTGTGCTTCGTCGTCAATACCATCTGTCTTCTTCGAGGCTTTCTTCTCTGTCTTAGCCTTCTTCTTAAACAGTTTCTTCAAGAACTGTGCATCGGCAGGCTCACTTATCAATGCCAATGCAAATATCGCTAAAATAATCTTTTTCATCTCATCATCTTTTTTATATCAGGCCGCAAAATTACACAAAATATAGCAAAGCCACACGTTTTTGTCAATTATTTCACAAATCTTATTAAATCCCAGAGCAAAACCCCATTGCTTTGAGATTTTTTTTGTATATTCGCCGCAAATTATTTTACCAATATGTCAAAGATTGTCTTTTCTATTATCAAGAAACTGCTCTTATTAGCTATAACCAGCATATTGCTGGC
>ONGP01000016.1 GCA_900317405.1 uncultured Prevotella sp. | reverse complement strand
TACAAAACTTAAACCGTATTGCACCCATTTACAAGAATTATTTCATAAAAATGGAACAATCTCTATAATCGGATGCAAAGGTAAGAGATACCTGGCAGACAATACATAAATCTCCAGCCGATAGAAAGCGACTGGAGATTATTTTTTAGTTATTTGTTGAGACTTTGGTCACAGTTGGGTAACTGGCGGAATTGTGTACGAATTGGAATTGGGTAAGAGACTTGTACTTGTCATCGTTATACAATGCAGAAAGCGCGGTATTCAGATTACTTACGAACGTTTTCAAGGCTGAGTCGGTAAACGAGGGAATATCGCTGGCAGTATAGCAACCTTTAGTGGTGCCGCTATCAGTGCCTATTAAATTACCCGTACCGGTGTAATAACAAGCGTATATAACACCTTTACTGCTATTGCTGCCCACCAAAGCGCCAGCACCAGTGGCTAGCGAAACATCATCGATAACCTTGCAGCCACCGATGATACCATTATTGGTACCTGCCAAAGCGCCAGTAGAAACCTCGCCAATGGCGGTAATGCACAACTGCTCTACGCAGGCATTATCGCCTAGATTAACAAACAACGGATTGCCATATAATCTGTTTATATATCGATCGCCGCCTAGGAATGTGCCTTGGAAAGCATGATCCGTATCGCCGATACCAATCCACTCTACTGCAGATTTGCCATATTTATTCCCCTCCTCTATCGTCTTAGCCGTACTGGCCTGCATTGTAATATCAGCATCCAGGCGGATATAATCACCACTGAAGCTATACCCGTTATTTACCTCCTTAGCAAACGACAACAACTGAGCCGCCGACTTGATGACATAAGGATGCTCCAAGTTTCCATCATTTCCATAAACATCCTTTACTTTATCTTCATCATTATGATCGATATAAAGCCAAGTTGCATTATCAATGGTCAATCCATTATCAAAATGAGTAGACACATTATCAATAGTCATCTCCATATAGGTAGACTTCTTAACTAGCTCACCCAGGTCGGGAGTAGCCACGTACTTCCAATCACTATAATCCACATTCATGTGCATTTGCTCATCCCTGTGGTTTAGCGTAATATTAAGCGTAGTACACTTACCTGATTGGAAGGCTACACTACTAAACTCGCCTTTATAAGTTTTGGTTTCCGTATCGTTGGGATCATATTTAACTTTAAACTGGAATGGTACTTTAGCAGTATGAGGTACAGTAAGTCCATAGAAAGAGAATGTCTTAGTCTGACCGGAGCCATCTCCATCAGAATTAGGACACCAGAGAGTCAGGTTTTGGTTTGCTGGATCTGTATCAGCAACCAAATTAGCGCTATTAGCATCCCAAGTAAACTTAGTAGGCTGTTCGCCTATAATCATATCGCTTACTACCACTTTGGTATCAACAGCATTTGAACTAGCAGCGTATTCCTTGATATTTACTACCACACATACATTGCTCAATCCATGGGTTAAGTACACTTTTGTAGTAAGTCCCCCCGTTTCAGCCTTAGTCGTGTCACTATACGTAAGAAGTAAATCTTCAGCAGCTATGCCCGTATTACCAACAGTTCTAAAATCGATGGTTCGCAGCTGGCCATAATATATTTCATTAGAAAGTGTCCATGGATAATCAGTAGCGTTAGGCAGGCAATATCCAATAAAAGTATGATCATTGCTACCATCACTCCAATATATCTTTTCATTTTGGGGTGTTGTCTCTGTACGTTTCCAGTTGGTACCATTATACAGATATCGCACATCACTATACGTAAACTTGTCGATTGGTATAATTTCACCATTCTCAGTTCGTTGTATTTTAGTAAATACAATCTTATCACCACTAGAGAAAGTGCTACGTCCAACACTAGTCGACTTGAAAACGTCGGCACGTGTAAGAATTTTAGCCCCATTACCAATCTCAGCAGTGATGCCCTGGATTTCAAGTTCAGGATCAGGTTCTATCATCTCGTCATCGGTCTGACAAGCCGATAAAAACATTATTGTACTAACCAAATAGAATAACTTATATAGTTTCATTTTATAAATTCATTGTTACGTTATAGATATTGCCTGAAGCAAATACAGTACGATTAAGGTCCATACTATATCGCTTGCTGCCATCACGAAGCCATAGCTTAGCCTTGCTATTAAGCGTACAAGGTGGAACAATCAATCGGAATGTATTCCCATCTTTATAGGCTGTATAAGTAGCTTTTTGTGATAAGGTGCAAATATCCACAGTTGAAGCTCCTGTAGTACTATATTGAGCTACACCTATAATAGTACCGTTCTTATCAGCAGTACAGCTATGCTTACTCTTATAGCCGAAACTCTCCACATTTGCCTGGCTTGCACCTGCATAATAGTCACCAACAATCATCTCGCACTGGTCAACATCAGGCATGCCCTCAAGAGTGAGCACTGCATTGTTAGAGATAGTACCACCAACAATATTTATCTTAATAGCAGCCATCACGTGCTTAAAGCTCAAATGAATATTATATGTACCTGTTTGCATAATGGTCTGTGCCCACATCACATCGCTAGCCTTGTAATCAGCAACATCGCTCTGGTCGGCATGGAACACATTACTATACTGCTCAATGCGCTTATTATTGTTGTTTACAATAAAAATCTGTTCCTCGCTCCAAGTCTGTGCAGTGAATACATAAAGCGTGGGCTGAGCCAGATAACGCTCGTAGATATCGGGCGATGCAGAATAGCTGTAATCACCATTTATGTCGTAATGGTCATCAGAAGTAAGCGTGGTCCACTTATCTGTATTCCATTTTAATAGATAGAAGCTATCGAAACTTGCGCCATATGTCGACTCTCCTAGCTCAATAACATCAGATTTCGGACAAATAATCTTAATCTTGATTTTATCGCCATCATCAAATTTATTGCCGTCGATGTTTGTACGGGTTTTGGCCTCTCCTACAAAATCCTCAATTGATGTAGAGATTTGCAGATGCTCCTGCTGAGGAACAATTTCATTGTCCTCATCAGTAGAGCAACCAGCCAAGAGCACGGCCACAAAGAGATATATTATCTTATTTATCTTCATATAATTATTATGGTTTCAAATTCAACGTAGGATAACGATGCGTGTAATCTGTAGATGTAGAGTATATCATATTGCATGGATAATTACTACATAACTTATCATTATACTTATCGATGCCAAGATTCATGGCTTTCCATGGAGCATATCCATATATCTCTGCCTTCAGATTATCCTTGAGTTTAGCTATGTCGGCATCACTCATCGTATAGTCCTTAACAGCCTTGAGGATATGCGACTTGCTGCCACGAATGTACTGATTGTATTCGTATTTATCCTTAACACCGCCAATTGCCGTGGTACCGGGAGATAGTTCAATATCAAAATAATTGTACATAAAGTTGTTAAGAGTACCATTGTTAGTACCAATCAATGCACCTGTACCGGATGTGATGCCTTCGGAAGCCTGCATACAACCAAGCATGGTTATGCTTCCGTCACTAAGTGTACCTACCAATGCTCCCCCAGCCTTACCCACATGGATACAGCCTGCAACATAGTTCTTGCCTGTTAGGCTCTCTGCTAGTGAGTTGTCCTTGCTAGGACACTGCATAGAGATACCTGCAATATAGCATCCCCAACCATTCTCGCTGTAGGTGGCAGATTTAACTAAACACGTATTATGAATAGTCTCTATTCTAAGATTGGTAATGGCCGCATCCTTCACATTTTCGAAGAGATAGCCATACTTCATATTCAAATCGTAGATTGTATGACCATTACCATTAAAGTGGCCACAGAAAGGACTTGTACTATTATTACCTACACCTTCATCCAACTCTACATCACAGAAATAGAGATTCTTCGTAAGGTTAATAGTCGTGTTGGCAAAGTCGATAGAACCAGTAATACATTCTTCATCAACATACGCTTCGAGACTAGATACACTCTCGTGATAAACAGGATAAAATATATATCCCATATCTTTAGCTACGTCGCTGGTGATGTGAGTGGTATCGCCATTCTCCGCCTTCAGTACCCACCAATTCTGTCTTATACCATTCTTCGTTACGTATGTCTTTTTTTCCATCATAACGGGTCCTTTTTCCAGGCCGCTCATTTTACTGATGGCAGTACCATTAACAAGTTTAGCAAACGTCACAAACTGGGTAGTATCAGCGATATTAAACTCAGGAGCAAACTTCACCTTTGCATCAGCGACGCACTTATCTACAGCAGTCTGATAAGCATCAGTAAACCAACTGATATCGCAAGTAGGTACATTCCTGGTACTATCTGCAGCATCACTTTCTGTTGTCCCACCATCTACCCATGCAAAGCTATCCGCAGGCGTGATAGTAAGTTTGTTGTAGTGATATCCAACAGTGAAAGTATAGCTATAACCTGCTTTAAGAGTCAGGCCATTTTCAAAGATAGCCTTATTATCCTTTTTAATGTCGCTAAGCGCAAAGATGTGATAGCCACTATCGCCGCGGAGTTGCACCTTGATACGTGTGCAGGCAGGCAGCGTCAGCTCTTCGCCAGCGCTCTCCTTGCTCATATCAAAGGGTATCGACATCATGTACAGTCGTCCGTCGTTAGCATTAAACATAGGGTGTTGTACTGTGGTACGTATAGCTGCCGAATCTAACTCGCTAATCTTTACAATACCCGCATCATATTTCTCAAAATCCTTAAAATTGGCAGTGGAATCGTAACGCGCCTTTAGCATTGCCGTTAGTAGGAAGGATTCATCGTCTACACCGGCAGGCATACATAGTTTGTTGTATACAGCCATCACAGAATCTAATTGTGCCCGTGCCTGAGTTTCGGTCTTGCTGGCCTCAATACTGTCATTTTTCTTAGTATCAGCATTATCAGTTCGCTTGTAATCCTCATAATCTGTACAAATCGATGCGCTAGAGAGTTCATTGCCAGCTTTTGCCACCAAACCTACTCGACATGTAATATGTCGCATAACGAGGGGAATATTCTTGGTAGGACCAGATACCGTTACCCAATCAGACACGGTGTAATCCGGATAGTATGTACTCTTCTTACTGTCGTTAAGATGACCAGCCAAATTGCTTCGTCCCCATGCACGGAAGCGAACGGTCTTACCATTCTCCCAAGTCAGCGAATCAGAGGCATCGCCTTTCTGCTCTACAGGAGAAGAAGTTTTATCGTCAGACTTCAGTTTCCCAACTATGGGCACCCAATCGGAGTTGATAGAAACAGATGTGCCAGCGGCATAATCCATCTTAAGATAATAGGTACGGAATATCTCATCACCTGCATCGAACACGGTTCCGGTATTATCGCCTTCCTTGGTATATTGACGGAATATACGCATCTGGTCGCCATCATTAAACGAGCCATCGTGAGAATTAGTGGTGGCACGGGTAACGAAAAGATTAGCCATCGAGGTGCTAAAGTTTACCCCCTGGCCTATCAGTGATTGTTGTTCCTCAGAAAGATGCCAATCGTCGTCGGCAGAACAACCCGCCAACGCCATTGCTACAAATAGATATATAGAGTTTCTTATCTTCATAATCATCTTTAATATGTTGGGAGGGTTGCCGGTATGTTTTCTACAGAGCCATTCTTGTCCGTACAATTCCGCACATGTCCATTGATCGTCGTACCATCCTTGAACAGTGTACCGCCCACGACCTTGGTATTCAAAATTTCTGCATCCCAGTTAGACTCCAAGCCCGTAAACAAATAATCACGACCATCATCAGCCTTCTCAATGATTATAGTATGATCAAGTGCATCGAGATGACCTGTAAATACAAGTTCGGTAGGGAAATTATTGAGGTCGATGGTAATATTATTCTGCAGGATAAAATACTTCCCATGACAAGCACCTGTTTCTATATCAGTTTTTGTGGCCTGCTTCAGCAGCTCGATCCATTTTGCATTACCTACATACTGGGCATTCACGTCTTCCTCATCGGCATTATAATAATGTCCATCAGTTACGCCTACATCCAATGTCGCATTGGTATATGCACGCTGCCAAGTGCAGCCAGCCTTAGAAAGAGAGTTGTCATTTTGATTATTCACACCATAATATGCATCATCGTATTGTTCTGATTTCCACAAGCGTGAGCCAGCGCTACTATAATCTATTCGTTCTGGAGTAACTCGCAGATACACAACTGTTTCCTCGTTAGCGTTCAGATCAAACTCGAAGTGCTTTTCGTACTCCAGGTCGTTGTCAAGAGTAAGTTCAAAATCTATTTGATTAATATTTGTATCAGTCAAGTTATTAGTAGTACCATCATTCAATTCATCGGGCATTACATTTGCTGAATTGGTAGTTTCGGTATAGGTTGGGCGTACGATGATGTCATAACAAGGCACGCTTCCATAATCTATACATTCATAGCTGCTGCTATTACTAGCAGTAGGGTAATCATCATCGATAGGATAGACAAGTTTACCGGTTGTCTTCTCCTTATATACTATTACCGATTCTTCACCCAAATAATGAGGAATAAACTTACGTTCATTTTTCCATATGGGATGCCCCTCACTATCGACTTTTTTTAAGACATCAACATTACAAAAGCGAATCATCGTATTCGCAGCATTGTAGTTGTCCTTATCGTAATTCTTAAGTTTCACGCCCGTACCCATGCTCTCCTCAATCAGCACGTAAGCCTTAACTCGTGCCAAACGATGCTGCAGCGGAATGGTAATAGTACCTATGGTTGCAGCAATCTTAGTAGAGGGAGGCATGGCAGTATAATGACATTGAGCATTATAGTCGTTTGCTGTACTTTCGGATTTCAGAGTATCTGTAACGTATGCACCAAGAAAAGTATGATCACCATTACCTAGCCACTTACATGGCTCGTTGTTGTGAGTTAAGCTATATGTGATAACAGAATTAGTTTCCACTAGCTTTAGCGTACCCGGTCTCATATCCGAGGCATCCTTATAATAAAAGATGTCCATACCCTTAGCAAGTCCATTTTTAAGCCAATCGAGATTTTTATCATCCAAACTTGTTCTGGTAATAACCCCAGAAGATACCATATAGCCAGTATTAATTCCACCTACATGAATGATAGCCTCATCTTCTGTAGGAGAAATAACCTCATCGTTGGTGCTACAACTTGCAAGCAGCGCCAAGCCTAGAATCCAATGGAGATATTTTGTCTTATTATTCATTATCATTTATTTGTCTTTTCTTCCGGTTTTACGGCATTACGTTTACCTATGGTTTTCTCTACGCTGTATCCATCAGCCAGCCCTTTCAATGCAACACCATTACTTATCTTATCGCCATTATCAGGCCACCAGTTACCCTGGCAGTCCTTTGTAGCGTTATAGTATGACGTATTTACCTCCTTTTGCGCATAACCTAAGACTCCACCATGATAAGCATCTTCTGGAGTAGTAATGTAGCTCTCACAGAAACTTGCGCAGTCGGTAATGGTAAGTTCAGGAGTCTCGCCATTCCAGGAGCCAATTCCACCAACAATACCACCATAGTAAACAGTTTCTGCGCCTGTTACACCTGTGGCAGGCTTAAGTTCACAATCCTTATGGAACACACACTGCGATATTGTGGCAATAGAGGCCGATGAGACAATACCACCGGCATATTTTCGCTCACCTGAAGTAAGATTTACGACTTTTGCAACAATATTTGCAGTCGCTTCGCAATTGACAACCTTAGCACCTCCGGCAGCCCATACCACTACACCAGCAGGATTAGATGCCTGGATAGTAATGCCCTTAGCATACACCACGATATTATTGATTTCGGCAGTTGGTCCAACTACAGCTTCAGCTAGAGGAGCCATTACATCTCTATCATCAGTCTCATGTTCGGCCTCCAAATTCTTTGTTACATTAATCGTCAAATCGTGAACCTGGCCAGAAATGGTTTTGAAGATCATCGCTGATGTTGAGATTGTTTTTCCATTACCATCTAGTTCATAAGCCACATCATCCTTTGTTGAACTAACAGTGAAATCCCTAGCTAATCGATAACGTTTTCCTGTAGCCAAAGCGAATTCTGTTTCTCTATCAATAATGCCAGTATACAAGTTTTCTGTTGCAGCATTAGTTAAATTTGGATTTGCATCAGTTGTTGGCCATGAGTTTTTGGAAAAATCATGTTCTCCAACTATTTCACCAACGATATTCTTACATATATTTCTTTGTGATAATGTTATACCATACTCAAAGACATTATTTGTAACATCTCCATTAGCCAATCCTACAATACCACCACAAGCAGTAGTACCACCATCTACACGATTAGTAACTGTACAGCCTGTAATTTTTCCCGATGTTGTGCCAGTATTTGATTTCGCAGCAATACCACCTACATATTCTGCAGTACTACCTGATACTTCTATCGAAGAATGACATTTAATAATAGAGCCTGTATTCTCTACCACAGCACCAGCAACTGTAGCATGAGCACCATTGATAGCAATTATCTTTACGTCATCAATTGTACCATTATTGGTGTTAGCAATAGCACTTTCAACATTAGCACCTATCTGAATTTTACCATTTTGAAGGTTTGCAGTACTTTCCAACGTGTTAAGGAAGCAATGAGTACCTTTTAATTTCCAACCTCCAAGATTCAATGTGCAACGAAGATCATAAGATCCCCATTCGTCAGGATATCTTACTGTTGTGGAATCCAAATTAATATCCTTCAACACTAACCCCACATTACCAGCCTTGTTATCCAATCCCGTAAGGAAATCTAACAGGTCATCACGTGTCTCAATGTATCTAGGTTCTCCAGCATTACCATGGTCGTCACAAATAGTAGTGGTTACATTCTCCGTCCAATCTTCAATATAAGCAGTCATCAATGCCTTACGACTCTCGCGACCCAAGGTTATAGTGAGAGTAAGATGTTTGCCTGCTGCGAGATCGTAATTGTCATCTGAGTTTGGTGTTGTATCATTGACTCTATAGAATGAATAGTTCTGACCGGAAAGACTAATCTTAGTAATCAAGTTGTCTGACAGATTCGAATTATAATCCCAAGGTTCAACAATAGCATCGTAACACATGATAGTATCACCACCTTCTTCCAATTCCCATCTTGCCAAAGGTTTAATGGAGGTGGTATCCGGCGAATTTTTCGTATGCGAATAAATTCTTGATACAACTTCTTTCGCAGCATTTGAAGGCCACAAAGACTTGCTACTTACACCCTCGCCTGCCTTCAACTTGACTGTGATAAGCGCACGCTGATGCTGCAAATACAGAGGGATCATCTTATATTCTTCCTCGTTAGTAACAAGTTTTATCTCTTTATTCTTCTTTTTCCATTCATTTGCAGTTCTGTAATTAAAGTCATCAAGTTTATCAATACCACCATCTGTACCATTATACTGCTGGATATACCCATATCCTTTCAATAGGTCTTGCTTCAACCACTTATCTTTTGAATCCTGCTCTGAACTTAGTTTTTCTTCGCCAGCAGTCGCCAAAAAACCATACTCAATGGTTGTACTAGGCCAGTACAATGCTTTGTTTTCTAACGACTTCAGCGTACCAATCTTATCGTATTTTACTATTTCGTTATCATTTTCATCCTTGGTTACTGTAGATGCTGGTTGATATGTACCAGTACCTATAGCTGTTGTTTCACCTTTGGCAAACATACTTATAGTGAACTCATAGGCCTTACTGACGGCAGTATATGCACTCATTTGTTTCTTGAATTCATCTTCAGATGCACGAGTGACAGCAACGTTCGGTAGTGAAGTTGTAAACATCACCTCTTCGCCTTCTTCGATATCGTCCGAAAAAAAACTCTCGAATGTTTCGCGACAACTTGATAGCGAAACCGTCATGCAAGCAATCAGCGCCAATTGCCATAATCTATATAATATCTTATTGCTCTTCATCATTTTCTATTGAATTGTACCTTGAGTATTATAAGTATTACCAGTTGTCCAAGGTGATATAACAGCTGTCACCTGAGCAATTAAACTGCGTCGCAACTCCATATTGTAGACATACTTAGTACCACTCTTCAATTCTTTTTCTGTAATAGCTTCATAAGTAACAGTATGATCGACTTCTGAATTTGACTCCCGCCATGTGATACGAATACCTTGAAGCATTCCAAAAGCTATGCATTCAAACGATTTTAGATAGCCAGTAGGAATAGATGTTGTATTCTCAAACATCTCGAGCGTAGTAGTTGTTGATCCGTAGCTCGTCTTAGGCAAACTGCCATCTGGCTTAATACAATAAGCCACATATCCTGTCGAAGAAACGCCAAGTAACTCCACCTTTTTTATCTGATCGGCACTAACGCAAGCCGAAGCATCAAGAGAACTTTTGAGGTTTACGTGAACTTGTGAAAACTGATGCTCAAAGAAAAGCTTTACACGGTTTGACTCCTGAGTAGAGCCAGAAGGTTTCATCTCTACAACAGCACGAATAGGATCAGGCTGCTGAGCCATCTTTGAACCTCGAGTCAGGTCGTACTCTAGCATATAGTTTCCATTGGCATCTACAGTAGTAATATCTGGAAATAATTTCAATGAATTATTACCCAAACCATGATCTGCTGCAAGCTGGTTATTATCTGTCAAAGCAAGGAATATGTGATTCTTACGGTTCTGCCAATAAAAACACTTCGCAGCCTTATCGAAACCAGTCTTTTCATCTAGACTAAGCTCATCATCAGCACCAAATGACTGCTGACGATACACAGCATTACCTGTAGTATTGTTTATTTTCAGCCATGTTGTACTCATGTTGACTTCAGGATTTGGTTCACCAGAATAGTAAGGATCGGTATCCTTATCGTTGGCGCCGGCATGGAAGAACATCGAGCAGACGAACCGGCTGTTCTCAGGCATATACGCAGCTGACTCAGCTCGCGTTAGTGCAACATCGGTATTGCCGGCAGAGAACAGCACAGGCATCAGGCCCTTCTGCTGTTGGCCGTTGTCGATCTCCGCCTCAGAGCACCCAGCCATCAGCAGCGCAACCATTGCAATATGTAAATTCTTAATCTTCATCCTTTATCAATCCCAATCAAGCGTTGCGTTACCACTACCCTTTGTAGGTATCCATTCCTGTACCATCACACGGAACAGAACAGCCTCCTTTTTAAGGGTGATAGTGTAAGTATACTGTTTGCCACTCTCCCACTCTGAGATAGCTGTCGTACTGTTCTCTAATGTGCAATCACTGAGTTTCAAAGAATACTTTGTTCCGTTTATAGTGCCATCAGCAACGGTAATCACCAGCTGTGCATCAGAAGTTAAAGTTTGGGGTACCATAAACTCCGTAACCTTGTATTCTGTATCAACAGTCTTCTCAAAAGCTAGATCATCAAGTGTTGAACTTGCAGAAACTTTTCCATAAGCAATATCAATAGAACCGCTTGAAGCAAGTTTTACCAATTTTACTTTAGCACCAGTAAGATCTATATAATCAGGATCTGTATCTTTATCTGCAGTTTTTAATTTGATAACGACATTACTCATGGCATGCTTGAATACCAATGGAACCTCGCCAGTACGAGGGTTGATAGCAGCGCCCTCTGCATAATCAATTGTGGCATTACCCTTATGCGCAACAGTTGTTCCCCAAAGGAGATCTGTTCCCTGAGTAACATCATCCAATGTTGCAGCGTCCATTGTCTTATTAGCGACTGAAGAAGTCTTTGCCAGTGCGCGGAAATAATAACAAGCCGAACCATTTGGCCAATATATTGCAGGAGAATTTACGAACTTGCTTCCATCAAATTTAGATGTGGTAGCAATACTACCCATATTATCTTTATCAGTCGCCATCCACAAAGAGAAGGCATCGTTCTTAGCGAATGTACTAGAAGTCGCATCAGTAGTCTTTATATCAGCTGAGAACTGTATTTCACCAGTTCCCTCTGCACTAACATCAGACCAGTTAGCAAGACTTGCGACCACACCTACAGTCTGCTTATTCAGAGTAACAGTTAGTTTGTAATTATATCCGCTCTTGGTTTTACCTGTATTCAGGGCTTCTTTTTCACTCCATTTTGTAAGCATATCATCGGTAATATTTACCATATATGTATTGCCAGACATACTTTCAATAGTAGCAAGCAAATTATCCTTTGTAAGTGCTGTTAGGGGAACAACTACTGCCTCATATGCACGGCATGGCTTATTATCTGCAGTTGTAGATGCAGTATTAGCATACATCTTAACTGTAGTGGTGCCATCAGTAGGAACATCGACTTTAGATGTTGGTGCAGTAAAAGTTCCTTTTGCGTTCATCCCGTTTAGTGTTACTGTAGCATAATCCAAGTCTTCTGCTTTAAATCCATCACCTGCAACAACCACAATAGTGAATTTGCTCATGGCGTGGGAATAAGGAACTTCCAGCTTTCCTTGGTCATTCTTTTTTTCATGCACGTATGTTACAGGATTCTGAGCAGGAGACCACAACAGGTCGTTCTTTTTCATATCCCCATCAGGGGTCTGGTCGTCATCTGTTGTCCAGCCAAGAACGCCAGTAGCTTTATCTAGATCTGTTGTTGGCTTGCCGCCATTATAGCAATAGCCATAGAACGACTGCAAGGCATGATTAGCAGTACGAAGATAATGGTCATCACTATTATTGTCGCTGAAATCATCCCAATAAAGTTTCTCCGTAGGTTCACCATTTACGATAGTAACAAGTTTCTTGTAAGACTCAACCTCCAGATAGTTCTTATCTGTACTTAAATCCGTACTATAGATATGGCGCACATAGCACAGCAACTCATCTCCAGCATCAAAGCTGCCATCTACGGCACGTGTCACAGGGAGACTGCCCGATAGACTAGTTTCGAATGTCAAGGGCAGACGACTCTGCTCCTGCGACATCTCATCGTCGTTGGCGCATCCTGCAAACGTCAGGACTGATAGTGCGAGTATTATATTATTCTTGAATATCATTTCTTTTCCTGTTATTTTAGAACCAAACCTCTTGGCTGCCTTCAACGGTTGTCCAATCGGTAAGTGAAGCTGTTGCAGAGATTTCTGTCTTGGTAATTATCAAATCATATACGTAATGGGTACCAGACTTCCACGCATCTATTAGAGCTGCAGAAGCGGCAGAGCCTTTCTCCTTTACCTTGACGTACGCTACTGTTGCATAATATACATCCTTCTTGGTCTTTGTGGAGTCACTATACACAATAATCTTAAACTTTATCTTCCCCTTAGTTGTATTCTCCAACAACTGCGGCACGATTATGCTATGATAGTGTTTGCTATCGATGCTATGAAGAGCCTCTGTATCTTTATACTCTGTAACCACGGCAGAACGATCGCTCAACAGAATTTGGCCTTTGGTTCCTATATTCACTAATTCCACCTCGGCATTGGTCAGGTCTACATAGTTATCTGAGCCTTCAGTGCTTGACTTGAGTGTTACCTCTACCTGACTCATCATATAGCGGAAGTTCAGATTGATAGCATCCTTGCGGGCACAGATGCCTTCCTTACTCATATCAACATTCACGTGGTCAGGGTTTCCGCAGGGAGTATTCTCTGCAATCTCGGGCATACCCAGTACAAAGTTGCTGGGGAATGTGCTGGCATCGTACGCACCATTACTTACCTCAACATACTGATGTTCGTCTGTAGCATCAACTTTAACCTCAGTATTTGTAGGATAGATACCACGGAAATGATAGTGCTGATAATGGTGAGTCCAGTATAAGGTATTTGCAAACGTAACATCTCCCTTAGTATCAACTGTAGGAGTTGCAGCATATTTATAACCTTTGGCTATATCATTATCGTTAAGATAGAGATCAAAACCATTGAAACCTGAAGGTAAAGCATCGTTACTACCACCTACGATTGGAGCAGTCATGTTAATCTCTGGGTGTACTTCATCTGACTCAACATCAATCCACTTCGTCACGGTAGCGGTGAGTATAATACCAGACTTTCTTACCGTAACTTTGATAATGTAATTATAGCCAGGGAGCGTCTTGAAATCAGTATGACCACCTGCATTTTTTATAGCGTCATGGATTTCCTTTGCCTTAATAAAATAGATATTATCGTCGGCATTCAATACAGCAATGATAGCATTATCATCTGCACCCAATTGAGTGCCAGGATAAACGATAGCTTGCTTTATAACCGTAACTTCCGTATTATTAGTACTAGTTGTTCCTGCGATGACCTTTGATTTCTTTGTTTCGTCAGCGGTAGCTTTTCCATCGCTAATGTTTATTGTACCATTAGCAAGGACGTAGTTATTTGTTGGATCTTCGACGCCTTCCAACGTGCTTGCTTTAGAAAGCCATAGTGTTGGGACATTCTCAAACTTATTATCGGTAGCACCAACAGAGCCCTTGGTAAAACCATCTGCAGCCGTAAGGTTGAACGTAATCTTGCTCAGAGGATGAGTAAATATCATTTTCTTTGCATTTGGATATTCATCACCACGCTCAGCAAACTTATAACCAGTCAGATTGTTAGAAACAATTATATCACTTTTAAGTACATCCTTACCATCTGTAGCAACATTCCAAGGTAGTTTATCCCATTGATTATCATCTACTGCAGGAGCCTTGTCTAGGCCATCAACAGCTACACCAAGTACAGCCAAACCATTAGCGGTGTTTGTAGAATTACCGGGATCTCCTACTCCATAGTCATCCCAATAAAGCAATTCACCTTCAGAAAAATCTAGCTGTGCGCGATTGGTGCTATTAATTTTACATGTAGTCTTTTGGCTAATGGTTACGTCTGTAGAACCTTTTTTCCATATGCCATCAACCTTCAGGCGCACCTGCGTACCACCTTGCATAGAGTAATATTTGTCTTCGTCTGCGCGAGTTTTTGCCAGGTTGGCGGGTGAAGCCTCTACCCCAACGGTAAAGTCGATGGGCCCGTCGGCTGTGCGGTCGAAGGTATCCCAGAATTCTTCACTTGTACAGGAAGCAAGTCCCAGTACAAGTGAAGTGGTAAGAGTATATATGATTTTCTTTTTATTCATTACAATGTAATACTATTCCAAAGACACATTACTAGATGCCATTATATCAATCCACTTGCTAACAGTACATGTAACATTATCAATTCCAGACTTTGTAAGAGTGAAAGTATATTTATATGAATGGTTAGGATACCATAATGCTATGGCTGAAGTACCCTGATTCAAACTGTTACCATTAGAAGTTGCGGTAATTGAGCTCAATTCCTTTACTACATAATACACATTGTCATCTGGAGTTTTAATTGTAAAGCCAACATAAAGATTTGATCCTTCACCTGTACGAACAAGTGATTGAGGAACTACTGCATAAGTGAACAGACCTGTCTTAGTATATTCTGTTCCATCTGCTAAAGTACCTTTGTCTGGCTTAGTAAAGGTATCACTTTCTTTTAATCCTCCTGTTGTATTTACAAGACCATTACCAAGTTTTACCATACCTTTGTTATAGAAATAAGTAAGCGATACTTCACATTGTTTATCGCCTTTTTCGAGTTCAACCTTGTTATTTCCTGTTGTGGTGCGTAGCTCCACACTAAGATTACTCATCATATGAAATGCTGTCATGCTTATAGCTGAGTTATTTGCTCCAATAGCCTTGCTGATATAATTACCATATCCATCTGATGAACTATAAGCGATACCATTTTTTGCTTCATCATATAAAAGTGGGGCTCCCCAGATATAATCATGTTTTTTCTGATCACCTGATTCAATCTCAAAATAATCATCTACATTATCATCATCATCTCCATAGAGTTTAATCCCCTTATTTACAGAACGGAAATGATAGAACGACAGATTATTCTCGTAATACCATCCTGTGTTCCATATACTATTATTAGACGAAAGAGTGGCCTGATCTTTATAGTTTCCTGCCCATTTATTACCTTCTGTAGAAGCATCGTTCATTCTGTACATATCAAAACTTTTACAAGGATCACCATTAGTAGTGAACATAGTAAATCCAAGTGTACGACCATTATTTACGTTTTTATCAGCTTCAACATCAGTCCACTTTGCAAGAGTTGCAGTTACACTTACTTTACTCTTATCTACAGTAAGATTAAATACATAATTACGTCCCTGCTCCATGGTAATAGTAGTTCCAGTATTAGCTGACTCACTAATCCCCTTTTTACCATTAAGTGCTTCAAACATCATTCCCTGTGTAACGTAATATTTGCTATCATCTATAACGAATGACAATACATCTGTGTCATTGTCCTTATTGATATCATAACCTGGTAGTATTTGAGCCAACAATGAATATTCTGCATCAGTTTCTAAGTCTGTAGTCGCCATCTTTGTGATATTCTTCTTTGTCGTATTATCGTCCCAAGTACCATTTTCCAAATCAAGCTTACCAGCAACCGGAACATTAATGATTGTCACATTTGTACCATCTTTGAATTTAAAGTCACTTCCATCATCCTTATAACCAGCACCCTTGATAATGTTTAGTGTAATTCGACAGAGTGCATGATTGAAAACGAGACGTCCCTGATCAAACTTACCAGGGCCATCAGGCTGAGTCGAGTCCTTCAAACGGAAGGCTAGCTCTCCATTATTAACTTTGGTATAATCATCATCCTCATAATTGTACGACATTGCACCACCAGAACCCTTAGCACTAATATTATTGCTATAAGTCAAATCCTCGATTGCAATTGAGTCGCCTTTGCTCTGATCTGTTGATACAAACCAATCTATCTCCTCCGAAAGACTTCCAGTATTCCATCCTGTACTAGATGCTAAATGATCAATCAATGCAACACCCTCTTTAGTTGTTGGATCTATACCATTCTTAACATCCGACTTTCCAGGAACGGCAACTGCAAAAACCGATATATTTGCGCTACGACCATATGCATCATCCCAATAACGAATATTCTCCTTGCTTGGCGAATCGAATTTAGAAAAAGTGTTATCACCTGGAGCCGCATCCTTCAAAGCATTAGCCAAAACACGGGTTTCCTTAATACTGTTTTTGTCCTTTTTACTACGAATATGCATAGCAACTTGCGTTTTCTCCGTAAATCCGGCGCGGGTTACGGGGGCGCTGCTGTTTTCGCCTACGAACGAAATTGGAGTTTTGCCTGAGGGGTCTACATCGTGGTTGTCGATGTCGGTTGTGTTGGTACATGCTGTTGCTATCAGGGTTGTTGCAATCAGCAGGGGGTTGATAAGATTCTTCATTGTCTTTATTATGCTTTTAAATTTTCTATTCTGTTTATTTCTCTAAGTTTGTATCTATGCTACCTACTACGTCGGTCCAGGGGGTGAGCTCGGCACTGAAGTCGATGGTGAGCGGATAGAACTCGTTGACCTTGATTACGAACGTGTTGATAGTATTTGGTGCTAAGTCGTATGTGCCCTCAATCTCCACATCATTGTAGTGGATGGTCTTGGTGGCCATATCGTACTTAATATGTTTGTCTTCGCTCTCAAAGTTGCGATTGAACTCTACGCCATATACGTCGAACGAGAACGACAGCTTGACATTTTTCTGCGGGATCTGCAGCAGACCGTCGTTGACGCTTGTTCCCGTAGGATTCAAACAGTCGTAAGCGTGCTCGCGATCTACGGCAACTTTCAGGTCGCACTTGCGGGTGGCATCGTCGTCGGTCTGTACAAGTATTTTCTCGGCATCGGAGCCCTTGGTTACATCGGTAAATGTGCCGTCGAAAATGCTACCGGATGTCAGGTCGGCTGCGAAGGCGCGACCTTCGATAACATAGTCGGCAGAGGCTGCTTTGATCTTGATGTTGTAAAGCTTAAAATCGTTAGGTATCTCCTTCTTGTAGTTGTTGTAGATAAGGAAGCGTACCTTTGAGGTTAAATGATGGAATGGGAGGGCTACATAGCGACTGTAGGCCGAGGCTGACTTAGCGATAGTCTTGCCGCCGGCGAGCATATCCTTGTCGTTGGTGTTTGACACATCGGTACACTCTACCTGTGCCAGCAAGTATGGTTCGGCACCGCTAGATACCACGCCGTTGTTGCAGGTCTGATATACATACTCTGCTGATGCAGGCATAGCAAACTGACTGTTGGTGAGCACGAACTGAGGGATATCGGCCGGGGCGGGACAAGGGGTGACAGCATAGAACTGATATGGGAAAGCGGATACATCCCAATAGCGCAACACCTGGTCCTTGTAGAATCCATCGGTTTTAGTGCCGACATAATTCCAGCATGACAGATTGTTCCAGGTGTCGACCTTATACTTCACCTCGTAGTTGTCCATCACCTGCTGCACATCGGTAGAACCGATGCCCTTGTAACAGCTTACAAGGAATCCCTGTGCCAACGGATCAGAACCGCGGGTCTTGGCAGGTGTGCTGAGGGCGGCCTGACTGAACTGCATGGGCACCTGCTCTGCTGGTTCTACCTCGTCGATAGTACCATCAGACGTGCATGCAGTGAGGCTGGCACACAACAATGCGCCTAGACACCAACTGTAACGTATCTTATGATTAGTAAGACGTCTCATTATTTGTATAATCCTCGATAGTTGCACCATCAAACACGATGGGGTAAACACTTGACTTGGCAGGTACTGTAGGATCGGTTACGTCGATAATGACATCAGGATCGGTAGTACCTGTAGAGTTTGAGGTAAACTTGAATGCATAGACATAGCGGGTGTTAGGCTGCCAATCAGCGACACTTGCAGGCACAAACACACGGGCATCGTGGATGGTGATTACCTCGCCATTGTCCTCGGCTATAAGCTGATATGACACGTGGAAGGTAAAACCTGTGGTGCTGCCTGAGGGCTGTGCTACAGCATAATAGACTGTGGGCGACTCAACGTATACAAGATCGCCAGTAGCTGGCTTAGCAGGAACTATACCTGAAGGAATAGTGAACACCAGATTATCACCGGTCTGGGTGGCACCATCGTGCGATGTTGTAGCCACAGGTGCGATGATATTGCTATAGTCGAGAGTAGCACCGCAACTGGTGTAATACTTCGACTTGGTGTATGTCTTAGCAGTCTCGTCGTAGACGGCTGGTGTGGCCTGAATGCCTGTACCTGCGGTGGTTACATCGAGCATCTTAACCTGATAGCCAGGAATATCCTCGCAGAACTTAAGACGGACCTGAGCACCCAGGTGTTTGAACTTGAGCTGTACATCCTTCATATCGGCATTTACGGCCGAAGCTCCGGCATAGATAAACTCGTGGAGTGTGGGATCATCGTAGGCGGCTGTCTGTGCCTCAGGAGCGACGGTGATGATGTTGGTCTCCTTACTGAATGTCACACCTGCTGAGCGATAAGGGGCGTAGGCATAGAAGTAGGTCTTGTCGTATGCCAGGTCCCAGTAACGCAGATACTGATTGGCGTTGGCCGACATGAAATCGGTCTGGGTCTTGGTGTAGCCCTTAGTGGCATCTTCGTTCAGATACTCGGCTGTGCCAAGATTCTCGTAGAACCAAGGTGACTGATGGTCGGTCTCGCTGCCACTGCCGCTATTCCATGTGGTAGAGCTGGTCTTGTCGTAGCCCTTGCCAGCGCCATCGCTGTAGCCCACCAGATAGTTGTCCATCACCTGCATGCTGCCGGCGCCCTTAACCTTATAGGTCCACACGCCAAAGTTGTAATGATAGTTACTCTCGAGCGAAGAACTCTCGGCACGGGTGATGTTCCTCTTGTTTACACTGAAAGCTATTGGTGCTTCGTCGGCGGCCTTTTCACCGCGATTGTCGACTAACGCATCGCTGCTACAACTGGCCAGCGCCAAGGCTGCTACTAAGTGTATAAATTTTACCTTCATATTATAGTTTTATTAAATGTCAATATTCCACTGTACTTCATCATAATCCTCGATGGTGGGGATGAAAAGACTGCCACCACTCTCCTGCTCTCCCTTAGGCTGTTGCAGCTCGCCGCAGTCGATATAGACGGTGATTACGCCACCGTGAATCTGCGCACGCATCTGGTCGGTGACGTCGGCCTGATAGGTCTTGACCTGATTGTTGTTCCACACCAGATCGTAGTACACGATATTCTTAAGGTCGGAACGTGAACCGGTATATTGTGAGCCCGAACGGGTGTAGGGTTCGCTATCGCAAAGTCCGAAGGTGGTAAGCTTGCCACCAAACACATCGCTCATACGGCCCTCGACCATGATGTGCTCCTTCATACGGGTGGTAAAGTAAACCAGACTTGGCGTGCTGCTGGTATGACCGGTCTTAAGATCGGTGCTGCTGGCCATCGACGATATGGCGGTGTTGCCATTGATGCCCTTGATGCGGCCGTCCTCATTGTTGTAGAGCACAAACTGCACAAGATAGATGTAAACCAACGGACGGAGTTCTGTCTCGATATGTTTGATGTAGACGTTTTCTACAGGATCGTACTCGTAGTCGTCGAGATTGGGCGAGATATACACATTCTCAGAATATCCTGCATAGAATATCTCGGGCTGATTGAGCATGCCGATAGGTGTTTCGTCGCCATTAGCACGACTGGCATCGAGAATGCTACGCGAGATGCCGCGTGTGCCTGTGGTAGTGGCAACAACAGAATCGCCACTCTCCTTGATTACCAGCACCTGGGTACCGTCCTGCGACTCGATGTTGCTATACAGCAGCATATCGTAGAAGCCGAACTGGAAATAGCGGCGAAAGCGGTTGGTATCGATGGTAAACAGATCGACACTGGTGTGCTTGGCCTTAGGATCGTCGCCCTTGTAATAGCGATAAACCTCGAAAGTCTTGGGTTCAGGATAGTCGATGCTACCCCAGATAGAGTCGTCCTTGATATCCCAACCATAATACCACTCGTGGTCAATCTGTACATCGTTGTCCCACACCACGTGCAGGTCGGTCTGGGCCACCTGCATCTCGACAGCCAGCTCCTGACCAGGCAGATTGAGCGGTGGTTCGATGCACGATGTTACCAAACCAAGCAGTGCTATTATATATAATATGTGTAATCGTTTCATCGGCTGCCCTCCTTTCGGTGTTTGCGATAGAAGATATCGTAGGTGATATGCAGTCCGGCATTGGTGGGACCTAACCATACGAACTGGTGGTTGCGCTCCTTAAACTTGCTGACAGCGCCCTGGTAGTCGTAATAGTACTTGCCGTCGGTGTTGTTGCCGTTGCTATAAATGTATGGATCGTAGCGGGTGATGAATGCACCGAAGTTGATGCTTGCCTCAAGGCGCAGGTTGCCGCGCTTGTTGAGTGCCCAGGTGTGGCCCACTCCTACTCCAGCGCCACCGCCTTCGCCCTCCCAGCCTTTGGTCTTACCGAAGCCAATACCATATACCATACCCTCGACATAGGCATTGAGGAATGTGCCGATGAACTGACCAACGCCCTTGAAGTAGCGGCGCAGCTCCAACTGCAAGTCGCGAATCTGCATGAACTTATGGGTGTCCCAGTGGCGATGGTTGGTGAATGTGAAACCTGCATTCATAGTATAGTGACCACTAAGGGGATAATACTCTAACTGGACGTTTGCGCCTGGAGCGAAGCCGAACTGGGGCACATACAGAAAATCGTGCAGCAGATTGGTTCGAAGAGCTATCATGTGACGACGTGGGGAATCCTGAGCCACAACTACAGTGTCAGTAGACACAGGCTCCATTGAGAAAGTTGGTAGCACAGGAATGCTGGGGACAATCTGCATGTCGGCCTTATCGGCAAAGTAATAGCGCTGCTTGGGCACTGGTATGTGGTGGGGATTAAGCGCAAACCACAGCACCATACGACTCTGACGCAAGGTAGGGAAATACTCCTTAACCAATCGACGCCAAGTTCTGCCGCCATTCAGGGCTCTCAACTTCTTCTTACACAGGCGCTCATTGCCCTTGCATGCGTCCCAGATGGTCTTAACCTTACCATAATCCTTATCGCCAGCCTGCTGCATGAGTTTTACCAGATAGGCATAGTCCTCGGTAACGAAACTTGTGTTAGTGGGACGGTCGGCGATGGGTTGGCTGAGATTGCTGCTAAGGAACTCGATAAGGCGCTTGGTGCGCTCACGACTAAGACGAACGTTGTTGTCGTAAGGTCCTTCGGGCGATGCTGCACCCTTGACGAAAATCTCGCGCAAAATCAGATTGTTATCCTTGAGCCAGGGCACAAGGCTATCGTTGTAGAGCGAGATAAACGGATCAGCAGCCTGCAGTTCGGTACGGTTTACCTGGAATCGGATACCACGCGCAATCTCGTCGAACAGCGAATCGGTAATGACTGGCGGTGTGGTAACGATGGAGTCGGAAACAAAAACAAAGGGATAGTCTACTAACTGTTTATATAGCAGGCTGTCAAGTTTATGGGCCAAAGCCGATGCATGGACCAAAACAATGAATATTGCGCACAGAAAACTGCGCAGTACACACGTGTATTGTCGTATCACTTTAATTTCTTAAGTAATTAAATCTATGCTCCTTTTGACAAAGCGAGTGCAAAAGTATATAAAAATTACGTAAACAACAAATGGATTTACGTAGACTTAACATAATTTAAACAAAAAGGGGCTGCGCAACCTTTGCGTAACCCCTTTTTAGTTTAATTATTGACTGAACCGCCCACAATATCAAGCAGTTCGGACGTGATGGCTTGCTGTCGGCTCTTGTTGTATTGCAAGTTGAGCTCGCGCAGCAATTCGTCGGCATTATCCGTTGCGGTCTGCATGGCCACCATACGTGCTGCATGCTCTGATGCGTTGCTGTCGAGCAGCGCTGTATAGAGCATCAGATGGGCCATCTTTGGCATCAGTTGCGAGAGCACTGTGTTCATGTCGGGCTCTACGATGAAGTTATCGTTGAGAGGCTTGACATCTTCACGCTGCTTTTCGCTATCGCGCTCACCACGCTGCTTCAGGTACTCCTGACTCTGCTTGGTGGCGATCACTGATTCCAGATCGCGCTCCTTGTCGGCATTTAGCTCGCTCTCGATGTCGATGGGCAGGAAGGTCTTGCGGGTAAGCACCTGAGAGCCTGCGCTCTTGAAGTGGTGATAGATAAGTTCTACCTTGTCTATCTGGCCCGCAGCAAACTTGCTTCCAAGTTCCATCGCTATCTCGATGCACTGCTGCACGTTAGGATGATCGGCCAGCGCTGAGTATTCGCCTTGCACCTTCAGTCCCATCTTGCGCGCCTTCTCGAACACTTTGCGACCAATGGGATAGATCTCCACATTGTCGCGGCCGATGGTCTTGTCGTACTCGTCTACGGCATGAGTCATGAGCTTGATGGTGTTGGCATTGAATCCGCCGCAGAGTGACGAATTGCTAGAAAACACCACCAGCGCTGCCCTCTTTACGGGGCGCTCCTGATCGTAGATGGTCTGAGCCTCGGCTTCGGCAGCCAGGAACGACTTGAGAATGTGCTCCAACAGCTCCTCGTAAGGCAGCATGTTCTGTATAGCTACTTGTGCGTGGTGCAGCTTGCTGGAGGCAACCATCTTCATAGCCGACGTGATCTTTCGCGTAGAATTGACTGAGGCTATGCGGCCTTTAATTTCTTTCAGGCTTGGCATAGGCTATCAGGCTTTATACGTTCCGGCAATGTCGGCCATTACAGCCTCGATGGTCTTCGTGGTGTCGTCGTCGATCTTTCCGCTGGCCAGTGTCTCGATTACCTCGGGATGTGCTGAGCGCAACTTGTCGAGGAACGATGTCTGACACTCGCGGACCTTGGCGATGGGCACCTCGCGCATCAGTCCGTGTACACCGCAATACAGGATGGCGATCTGCTCGCCTACTGGCATTGGGCTGTACTGTGGCTGGATGAGCAGCTGATTGTTCTTACGTCCACGGTCAAGTGTCATCGCTGTCACGGCATCCATATCGCTCGAGAACTTAGAGAATGCCTCGAGCTCACGATACTGAGCCTGGTCGATCTTAAGTGTACCAGCCACCTTCTTCATACTCTTGATCTGAGCAGAACCACCCACACGAGATACCGAGATACCTACGTTGATGGCGGGACGGAAGCCCTGGTTGAAGAGGTCGCTCTCGAGGAAGATCTGACCGTCGGTGATAGAGATAACGTTGGTTGGGATGTAAGCTGATACGTCGCCGGCCTGAGTCTCGATGATAGGCAGAGCGGTGAGCGAACCACCACCCTTGACGTGACCCTTCATGCACTCTGGCAGGTCGTTCATCTGCTCGGCCACCTCCTGCTGCTCGTTCATCTTGGCTGCACGCTCAAGCAGACGAGAGTGGAGATAGAACACATCACCAGGATATGCCTCACGACCTGAAGGACGACGCAGAATGAGTGATACCTCACGATAGGCCACAGCCTGCTTCGACAGGTCGTCGTAGACTACGAGTGCTGGCAGACCACGGTCGCGGAAGTACTCGCCGATGGCGGCTCCGGCAAATGGAGCATAGTACTGCATAGCGGCTGGATCGGCAGCGGTAGCGGCTACCACTATGGTGTAAGGCATAGCGCCGTGCTCCTGCAGGGTAGATACGAGAGCAGCAACGGTACTTGCCTTCTGTCCGATGGCTACATAGATACAATAGACAGGCTTGCCTGCCTCATAGAAACTCTTCTGATTGATGATGGTATCAACGGCGATAGCGGTCTTACCCGTCTGACGGTCGCCGATGATAAGCTCACGCTGACCACGACCGATAGGAATCATCGAGTCGATGGCCTTCAGTCCGGTCTGCAGTGGCTCCTTAACGGGCTGGCGATAGATAACACCAGGGGCCTTACGATCCAGCGGCATCTCGAAAGCGTCGCTCAGGTCGATATCTCCCTTACCGTCGATAGCCTGTCCCAGCGGATTGATAACGCGACCGAGCATGTTGTCGTTGACACGGATAGAGGCGATACGCTTGGTACGCTTAACCACCATGCCCTCCTTGATGCCCGAGGTAGTGCCCAAGAGCACACAACCCACGTTGTCCTCCTCGAGGTTCATCACGATGGCCATAGTACCGTTTTCGAACTCAAGCAGCTCGTTGGCCTCGGCGTTGCGCAGGCCGTAGATACGGGCCACACCGTCGCTTACGGTCAGTACGGTACCAACCTCGTCGAACTTCTCGGCATCCGAGATACCCTTAAGCTGGTCGAGCAATACCTGGGAAACTTCGCTTGGTTTAATCTTATCTGACATTGTTGTTTACTTTTTTAATGTATTGAGAATACTGTTGAGTTTGGTCTTGACGCTGGCGTCCATACGATAGGTGTCGTACTCAAGGATGAAACCACCGATGATATCGGGGTTAACCTGCGACTCAAACTCTACTGTTCCATTAGTCTTACTCTCCACCATTCGGCGCATTTTCTGCTCGGTTTCGGGCGATACTGCTGCCGCGGTGATGAGACGTCCGCGGATGACATTCTTCTGCTGGCGGTAAAGCGTGACGTACGAATTGGCGATGAACTGCATCACACTCTCGCGGTCCTCCTTCAGTACCAGACTGATGAAGGCCTTCATCAGATCGCTGGGCTCCTTGCCTGCGGCAGTGAGCAGCAGCGCCTGCTTCTTTTCCTTCGAGAGCATCGGATTGTCAATCGTAGAGCGTAGCTGGGGAACCTCGATGTAGCTCTTGGCTATCTGCTGCATCTCGGCATACACCTGCTGCTCTATCTTGGCGTCGGTAGCGCTCTTCAAGAGTGCTCGCGCGTATCTTACCGATATGACTCCTATATCCATACGTTAATTACTTATTTGTCAGTAGAAACTTCATCCAGCATACGGTCAATCAAATCCATCTGAGCCTTGTCGTCCTTAAGGTTCTGGCGTAGAACCTTCTCGGCGATGCCTACGCTGAGTGCAGCTACCTGCTGTCGGATGTCGGCGATGGCGGCCTTCTTCTCCTGCTCGATTGCCACACGGGCATCTTCCAGCAGTCGGGCGCCTTCTGCCCTCGCCTTCTCCTGTGCCTGCTCCACAATAGCGTCGCGCGTGTCGGCAGCCTCCTTCAGTATCTGAGCCTGCTTGGCACGAGCCTCCTGCAAGATGGATTCTCCCTCCTTCTCGATGTTTGCCAAACGCTCCTGGGCCTCGTGGGCCTTCTTCAGGCTGTCTTCAATGTAGCGGTTACGCTCCTCGACCATACCTACGATGGCGGGGAAGCCGTACTTGGCCAGTACAAAGAAGACTACGGCAAACGCCAGAAGCATCCAGAACAGTAGTCCTAGATCGGGGGTGAGAATTGCTGGCAGTTTACTAAAATCCATATATTACTTGATAAGGAATGCACAAGCTGCGATAGCGAAAAGGGCACAACCCTCAACGAATGCTGATGTCAGAATCATGTTTGTCTGAATCTTGCTAGTAGCCTCTGGCTGACGTGCGATAGCATCCATGGCGCTACCACCAATCTTACCAATACCCAAACCTGCACCAATTGTTGCAATACCTGCACCGATACCGCAGCCCAGCTGAGCCAGACCCTCGGCTAAAAATAAAGCTGAAATCATAATACTTTAAATTTTTAAGTTATTAATAATGTTGTTTAAATTTTTTGTTTTACTCAGCGTGGTGTTCCTTGTGTGCCAGGCCGATGAACACGGCACTAAGCATAGTAAACACATACGCCTGTACGAATGCTACCAGCAACTCGAGTGCGTTCATAAACAGAAGCATGATGATGCTGAAAGCATTTAGTCCCAGACCGAAACCTACGCCCATAGACCAACCGAGGAAGATAACGCATGTGAACGAGAGTATCACAGCGTGACCAGCCATCATGTTGGCAAAGAGACGGATCATCAGAGCGAAGGGCTTGGTGAACACTCCAAAGAGCTCGATGAGAGGCATCACAGGAGCGGGATAAGCCTTGAGGAACAGTGGTACCTCGGGCCAGAATATCTCCTTCCAGTACTCCTTGTTGGCAAAGATGTTGATGGCCAGCATCGTGCACACCGCCAGGAAGAAGGTGATGTTGATGTTGCCAGTAACATTGGCGCCGCCTGGGAATACGGGAATCAGGCCGATGAGATTACAGGTCAGGATGAAGAAGAACACCGTGAGCAGGTAAGGAGCATACGGCTTGTAGTGCTTCTCACCTATCGACGACTTGATGAGGTCATCATGTATCGTCATCACGATCATCTCCATCGCTCCTACAAATCCCTTCGGAGCCTCACTCTTAGCATCGTGGTTCTTATACCAGCGTGCGCAACTCAGGAATATGGCTATCATAACGAACACCACAATCCATATCTGCAGCACACTCTTGGTGATGCTCAGATCGAGCGGGCGAACCTCCTCGCCTCCCACACGCTCATATATCTTGCCGTGATGCTCCTCGCTGAAGAAGAACTGCTCGGGCAGACTGTGAGCGGTGCAGAAGAACCACTTTTGTCCGGGATTATCGCTCGCACTACGAAGGATGATGGGCAGCGGTATGCTGATGTGATGACCCTCGTAGCTGGCTATATGCCATTCGTACGAGTCGGCCAGGTGCTCAAGCACTATCTCGGGGATATCGAGTTCCTTGCCGTCGTCGCCCTCGCTAGCCAGTGCGGGCACAGGCAGCAGCGCTACCATCATCAGGAGGATTATCGTTCTAAATCTTTTCATTACTACTTATCTATTATTAATTCTGGCGAAGAAGATTGAATGGTGTGCCAGCATTGCAAAATAGAATGCTATAAACACCATGAAGAACCGCAGCATAGAGTCCTGATTATCAACCAGATAATAGACAAACATCACTGCCAGCGCAAGCAGCATGCGGAAGCCTGACACAGCCGTAAAGAATGTGGGCAGACTGTCGGCCGAACGCTGGGCTACACGGCGCCAGATGAGGGCGATGGCTACGCACACTACGAGCGAAAACACCACACTCACGATGACGGGCGTAAGCAAGTCGAGCATCCTTACCTGCATCAACATCAGACATACAAGTGCCAGGGCTACTGTCACCATCAGTCCCGTGCGGATATAGGCTATACTCAACTTCTGGATATCCATTGTCATTATTACTCTACTTTCAGTTCTACACAAAGACTAACCTCGTTCTTCTGCACTGCCACAAATCCTCCCTGTATCTCCAGCTGGGTCTTACCCTGGGCGGTGGCATATTCTACCGTGCCGCTCTGGAGTGTAGAGATGATTGGTGCGTGGTCGTTCAGTATCTCGAACTGGCCCATTGTGCCAGGCACGAGAACACTGTCAACAGCGCCGCTGAACTCAATCTTTTCGGGAGAAACTATCTTTAGCTGTAACATAAACTATTAATGTTTAATGTTTAACGTATAATGTTACGCTTTAGCAGCTTCCAGCAGTTTCTTGGCCTTCTCCTTGGCATCCTCGATTGTTCCTACATTGAGGAATGCCTGCTCTGGCAGAACGTCTACCTCGCCGTCGAGAATAGCGTTGAATCCCTTGATAGTCTCTTCGATTGGCACCATCACACCTGGCAGACCGGTGAACTGTGATGCCACTGAGAATGGCTGACTGAGGAATCGCTGCACACGACGTGCACGGTTCACAGTCAACTTATCCTCATCGCTCAGCTCGTCCATACCCAGGATGGCGATGATGTCCTGCAACTCCTTATAACGCTGCAGAATCTCCTTCACACGCTGTGCACAGTCGTAGTGTGCCTTACCCACAATCAGCGGATCGAGGATACGCGATGTAGAACCAAGTGGGTCAACAGCTGGATAGATACCAAGCTCGGCAATCTTACGATCAAGCACTGTGGTAGCATCCAGGTGGGTAAATGTAGTGGCAGGAGCAGGGTCGGTCAAGTCGTCGGCAGGCACGTATACGGCCTGTACTGATGTGATAGATCCTGTCTTGGTAGAAGTGATTCGCTCCTGCATCGATCCCATCTCGGATGCCAGTGTGGGCTGATAACCTACGGCTGATGGCATACGACCCAGCAGAGCTGATACCTCTGATCCGGCCTGAGTGAAACGGAAGATGTTGTCGATGAAGAACAGGATATCGGCTGCACCGCCGTCCTTACCGCCACCATCACGGAATCCCTCGGCTACTGTAAGACCCGAGAGGGCTACCGATGCACGTGCGCCTGGTGGCTCGTTCATCTGTCCGTAAACCAGTGTGGCCTGGCTCTTCTTCAACTCCTCAGGATCTACGAGTGAGAGGTCCCACTTACCCTGATCCATAGCCTCGCGGAACTTGTCGCCGTAGCGGATAACGCCTGATTCAATCATCTCGCGGATAAGGTCGTTACCCTCACGAGTGCGCTCTCCTACTCCAGCAAATACCGAGAATCCGTTGTGGCCCTTGGCAATGTTGTTGATAAGCTCCATGATGAGCACCGTCTTACCTACACCAGCACCACCGAAGAGTCCGATCTTACCACCCTTCATGTAGGGCTCAAGCAGGTCGATCACCTTGATACCTGTGGCCAGGATCTCCTTCTTGGTCGACAGTTCCTCGAATGTTGGTGCCTCGCGGTGGATGGGGTATGCGCCCTCCATGTTCAGCTGTTTCATACCGTCGATAGGCTGTCCGATAACGTTCAGCATTCTACCCTTAATCTGGTCGCCGGCTGGCATCACGATAGGTGATCCCAGAGGTATGGCTTCCAGTCCGCGATGCAGTCCGTCGGTATTGTCCATAGCCACACAGCGCACCGTATCCTCGCCGATGTGCTGCTGCACCTCGACAATCAGGTCGCGCCCGTCGCCACGATCAATCTTCAGAGCATCGTAAATCTTTGGTAACACCTTTTCGGCATCCTGACCCTCGGTATCGAAGTAAACGTCGATAACAGGGCCGATAATCTGCGAAATGTGTCCAGTAATTTGTGACATACGCTGTTAAATTTTTAAGTTATTATTTTGATTATTGTTTATCTTCTCACTGCGATGTTATAGTTCAGATAGCGCGAGTTGCCCGTCACGTCCTCTATCACCCTTACGAATGGCGGGAAGTTAACGGTCTCCTTTTCGGTCACTCCCTTGGTCTCCATCATCACCAGGTCGCCCACTGGGGAGTGGAACGTGTCGATCTGGAAGAACTGACCTTTCCAGATAAAGCTCTGACGCTTCTTGCGGATGGTGGCGCGATACGGGTCGGCCTGCTGCAGCATCTGCTCATACAGGTTGTTGTCTACCTGTCGCTCGGTCTCGATAACCTCGGTGTCGCTTATACGCTTCTTAGATCGGTGCACATTCACTACCTTACCTCCGCTCCACTCGCGTCGGCGCAGACGTACCTCGCATCCTGGCTCTGCCACCAGATATGTCTGGGTAATCTCACTCTCGGAGCACTCGGGTATCTCGCCGATTATCTCTACGCGGAATATGCGCTCCTCCTGTACGGGCTGAGGCAATCCTACCACCTTAGATATCTCTGTGAGTACGCGCTTTATCTTGTTGTCGAAGTCGTCGTGATTGTTGATCACGCGCAGGTGGGGATGACCTGTCCAGGCCTGTATCACCTTCTTGTCAAGCTCGCGGGCTATGCGCAGTCCCTCTTCGTTGGCCTGCTCATAACGTGTGGCGTTGGTAGCGGTGGTATAGTACTGTTCGGCTCCGTCGGCAGCACTCACCAGGTGCAGCACAGCGTCGTAACTCTGTCGCAGCTCCTCCGAGTTTGTGCCTGCCATATGCGTGATATCCTCCCACTCCTCGGGCTTGATATAGGCCGAAATATCCATAGCGCCACGGTCGCAGACTATGAGCACTGGGTCTTCGCACACCTCAGCCAGACGCATAAACTGGTTCTCGAGTGCCAACTGTGTTTCAAGTATGGCTCGCTCGCCCTGATAGTACAGTTTGCGATTCGGCGTAAGATAGTTCCATCCTGCGGCGCTGTAGATAGTGGGCACCTCAGGCACGTTGAACACCTTATAACCAAAGCCCGAAAAGTACTCTGTTATCTTAACCAGCGCTGTAGTCTTACCAGCACACGGACCTCCCGTCAATACTATCTTCTTTATATCCGGCATTAATTCTCAATCTTCAATGTTCAATGTTCAATCTTAAATGCTCAGCTCGTCGAGCACTTTAATCAGTCGCTTGTCAAATCGCTTATCGGTGCGGATACACTCGCTGAATGGCACGTATACCACCTCGTTGTTACGCACTCCGATCATAACGTTGCGCTGTCCCTGCTTGATGGCCTCGATGGCGCCTACGCCAGTGATCGATGCCAGGATACGGTCGCGCGCCGATGGACTACCACCACGCTGCAGGTGTCCAAGTATCGATACACGCACGTCGAACTCGGGGAACTCCTTCTTCACACGGTCGGCATAGTACAGGGCGCCGCACTTGGGGCTCTCTGATACTATCACGATACACGACTTCTTCGACTTACGTATACCGCGACTCATAAACTGTGCCAACTGGTCAACGTCGGTAGTCTCCTCAGGCACTATGGCAGCTTCGGCACCGCAGGCGATAGCACAGTTCTGTGCCAGGAATCCTGCGTCGCGTCCCATCACCTCTACAAAGAATATTCGCTCATGACTGTTGGCAGTATCACGTATACGGTCCACACACTCCATGATGGTGTTCATTGTGGTGTCATATCCGATGGTGTTATCAGTGCCATACAGGTCGTTATCGATTGTTCCCGGCAGTCCGATTACGGGGAAGTCGTACTCCATACCGAAGTTGCGCGCACCAGTAAGCGATCCGTTACCGCCGATAACCACCAGTGCGTCTATCTCCTCCTTCACGCAGGTTTCGTAAGCCTTCTGCATGCCCTCGGGTGTAGGGAATTCCTTCGAACGTGCAGTCTTCAGGATTGTACCTCCGCGTGTCACGATACCGCTCACGTTCTCGGTGGAAAACTCCTGCACCTCGTCGTGTATCAGTCCCTCGTATCCGCGATATATACCTTTAATCTTAAATCCGTTGTAGATGCCTGCACGAGTCACTGCACGAATTGCGGCATTCATTCCTGGTGCATCGCCTCCCGACGTTAGGATACCAATCGTCTTTACCTTTGTCATATTACTTTTTCCTTTCTTATTGTTTAGTTATACAAAATACATTTCCAACCACAGCACGCCAAGACCTATCACGGCGCCTGCCAGCACCTTGGGCGTAAGGTTCTTAACATACCACCCCAGCCTCATGTGCTCCATCTTCATCAGCATCAGTCCGCTCACCGAACCCACGCTCAACAGGCATCCGCCCACAGCTGTGCAGTATGCTATTATCTTCCAGTAGGCGCCGTTCATCACAAAGTTCTCGGCATACGATCCCTTCATAGCAGCGTCGGCTATGGGATACAGCGAGATGTCGCTCATGGCGATGGTAAACGAGTCGACCACGCCGCTAAGCAGTCCAGAAACTATACCCAGCACCCATACGTTGCCTACGGTATCGTCTATCCACTGTGCCACATCGCCGAATACTCCCGTCTCGGTCACCACGCCCATTGCCAGCATTATACCCATCACGAAGAGTATCTGCTGCAGCGGTCCGTACTGAACCGATCTTGGTGTCAGTCGGCGCTCCATCTGGTCGGCATTCATCAGCTTGCGGTTCATCACCTCGTGCACCACCCACAGCACACTGAGCACACACAGCGCACCCAGGAACGGGCTCAGCTTGGTGATATTGTGGAATGTAGGTATAAACCACAGTCCGCCTATGCCCACAAACAGCATCACAACGCGCTGCCAGGGCAGCAGGTTGGTATCGTCGCCGCGGAATGGCATCGGTGCCCACTGCGTGTCCATACGCTCGGGCAACTCTCTGTGTATCAGCATTGTAGGCACTATCCACGCCAGTATGGCTGGCAGTGCCATAAATTTCGAGAAGTTAGTGGCTGTGATGGCCTCGTCGCCCCACAGCACTAGTGTTGTCGGGTCACCAATCACCGTCAGGCATCCGCCGCAGTTGGCTGCTATCACTATCGCAGCACCTACCAGCATACGCTGTCGACGGTTCTGCACTATGGTGTGCATTATCACCAGCATCATAGTGGCAGTGGTAAGGTTGTCCAGATTGGCCGACAGGATGAATGTAGCCAGCGTGATGGTCCACAGCAGTCGCTTCGGGTTGCGGGTCTTTATCCACTTCGATACAAAGTCGAAGCATCCGTTGCTGTGCAGTATCTCCACTATGCTCATAGTGGCCAGCAGAAACATTACGATGCTAGCCGCACGACCCACATAATATAGGAATACATTATTATATATGTAATACTTCACTGCCTCGCTCGATGGCAAATCGCCGGCCAGAAACTCCCAATAGTCCTGAGCATGGCGCTCCATCACGAAGTCGGTACCATAGCAGATGTATACCACCCACCCCACGGTACCAATAAAAATAGCGATAGCACTCTTGTTCACACCAGTAGTGTGTCCCGTTGCTATCACCACGTAGCCTAACAGCAGTAGTATTACTATTATCAGTGTCATTACTCTCTATGCCTCCTACTCGTTTAATTTAAAATCTCTGTGGGTGTCCAATACCAGAATATCGTGCCGTGGCCGTCTTCGGTATTTTCGCGCACACCTATCTTTCCGTTACAGCGGTCTATGATTGCCTTACATACGCTCAGGCCCAGTCCCGGGTTGTCCTGACTCTCGTCGTGGGTGTATGTATTCTTGTCGCTCAGCAGGCCGAAAATATTCTCTTTCAGTTTCGCGGGCAGACCCTCGCCGGTGTCCTTCACCTCTACATACATGCCGCCCTCCTTTACGTAGTACGACAGCTTAATCTTGCCCTGCTTGGTGTGCTGCAGGGCGTTATCAAGCAGGTGCATGGTCACTATGCGCAGCAGCTTCTTGTCCAGATGTGCTCGCAGACCATCCACAGGCTCTTCCACCTCAAGTGTCACACCTTCCTTCAGCTGCTGACGTATCTCGGCGGCAAACTGCCCCATCTCGTAGTCCACATCGGTCACCTCGCGCTGGAACAAATGTTTCTCGCCCTCCACCTCGCTCAGCGACAGCAGCTCGTTTATCAGGTGCAGCAGCTCCAATCCGTTCTTGTTTATCAGCTGCAGCAGGTTGTTCACCTCCTCCTTAGGCATCATGCCCTCCTCCATCGTCATCAGCAGGTCGCTGAAACCTATGATGGCGTTGAGCGGTGTGCGCAGCGAGTGGCTCATATTGCCCAGGAATATATCTTTCAGTTCCTCACTCTTGCGTGCAGCCTCGGCAGCCTCGCGGGCTTTTGCCTCGTTCTGACTAGCTATCTGGGCATTATATTCAGCCTCCTTGGCGTTTCTCCTTGCCACGTCGGCAATTCGTCGGGCCTCCTCCTCGCTGGCCTTGGCCTTTTGAGCATTGGCCTTTGCTATGGCCTCGCTCTCTTTAGCCATCTCAGCGTTGGCATGTGCTATCTCCTCGCTCTTCTTGGCCTTCTCCTCGTTTTCGCGGGCCAGTTCCAGCGCCTTCTTCAGTTTGTGTGCATTGCGCATCTGATTCAGGATCACTACAAGTAGCGACACCAACACAAATGCAGCTATGGCACCATACACCCATCGCGGAATTATCACGCCGTTGAATGTCGACGCCACGTTGCCATACACCTCGTCTATCAGGCCCTCGTCCTCCATCTTTTCAAGTTCCTTATCGATGGCGTCTATCAGCTTCTTGTTGTTGCTCACGTAGCAGTATTCGCGCGGTGTCAGCGTAAGGTCTTCCTGTACCAGATTATCTAACTTATGCTTGCCTATCAGGAATTTGGCCTGATAGCGATAGCACACCACAGCGTCGTATTTGCCTGCACTCAGGTCCTTCATCGCCTTGGTCAGGTCTTCTATTATCACCAGGTTTGCACCTATCTTCTGCAGTGTGTCACGTACGGGTCGGCTGGCCATCAGCGCTACCTTCATATTGTGCATGTCGCGCAGTCCGTAGCTCTTCTCGGTGCCCTTGCGTGTCACTATCTGGTAGTACAGTCGTATCACGGCACGCGAGTAGTTGGTAACGTCCTTGCGGTATGGCGAATACACCATCATACCCAGATCTACCCTGCCCTGCAGCACGTCGCCGGCTATTGCGCCCCATGTGTTGGGTTTGTACTCAAATGGGATATTCAGACGCTTCATCAGCAGTTTGGTACACTCCACGTCGGCTCCGCTGGGCACCCCCTTCTCGTTCACAAACTCCAGTGGCGCGTAGTCCTTGTCGATACCGAATTGTAGTGGTTTCTTATCGCTGAATCCAAGATTATCAGCACTCACCGCGATAGCAAATGCCGACATTAGTAGTAGTATGCTGTACAATCTTAGTTTCATCATGATCATTCTTTATGGGCACAAAATTAAGCAAAACTTTTTAACCCACCAAACTTTTTTTAGAAAAAAAGTAAAAATTACAACCCTCGGGCCTTCCAGATGCGGTCTTTAGCGGCATTTATCTCCTGAAATTTCTTCTCAGCAGCCTTTCTAACATCCTCACCCAGAGCAGCCACCTTGTCGGGGTGATGCTCCAGAGCCAGTCGGCGATAAGCCTTCTTTACCTCGTCGTCGCTAGCCGTAGGACTAACGCCCAGCACCTTGTAGGCATCCTCCAGCGTGCCGCCTTCCAGATGTAGCATCTGGTCGACCTCGCTGGTGCGCAGCCCCATCCACTGAGCACACTCCTTCAGCGCCGTTATCTCGCTCTGCGGCACACTGCCGTCGGCCTTGGCCACCATCACAAGATAGTTTAGTAGCTGCAGCCGCTGGCTATAGTCCATTTGTCGGTTTATTTGACCACAGCACTCCATCACTGTCTGCTTGAATTGCGTCCATCCTTCGCGCTTCTGCTCCTCAAACAGCCGGTTTAGTATCTCGTTGCCCTGCTGCACAGCCTGATTGCCGAAGTTCTGGCGCAACATCTGGCGCACCAGTTCCATCTCGCTATGCATAGCCTTACCGTCGGCTTTAATTATGTATGATGACAGTACCAGCAGCGCAAACAAGAAGCTGTTGCGCTGTCCCTGCTGCTGTCGCTGCTGATACGCCTGCTGATAGGTGGCATTATACGATTGCCACGTACCACTATTGTCAGCATTATTCACACCATCAAGCATACTATCAAATAGCGAGCCCAGCAGATATCCTGCCAGCGCCCCCAGAGGTCCGCCAGCCATCCATCCAATAAAGCCACCTATCCATTTTCCTTTAGCCATATTTTCTCGTTTTTGACTGCAAAGATAGCACTTTTTTGGTAAAACACTTTGTTTTGATAGATTTTTTAAGTACTTTTGCACCATGAACCAGATTATTACTACCGATACACTAGTAGTTGGCGCCGGCCCTGCGGGCAGCGTTTGCGCCTATCAGCTCCACAAGTCAGGCATCGACTGCCTGCTCATCGATCACGCCACTTTCCCGCGCGATAAGATATGTGGGGGCGGACTCACCGTCAAGGCATGGTCATTATTAAATGAGCTCATGCCTCAGTTCACCTACCCCTACCAGAGCATTTACGAAATCGAAATCAAGGTCGACGACGTAGAATGCATCTTCCAGGCGCAGCACGACATCCGCGTTGTAGCCCGAAAGGACTTCGACCATCGTCTGTTGCAGTATTATATCGCAGCTGGCGGCCGATTCATGCAAGGCGCTTTCAGCAGTTTTGAGCGTCAGGCCGACGGGCAGCTGCTTGTCACCCTCAAGTCGGGCGTGCAGGTGCAGTGCCGCCATCTGGTTGGAGCCGATGGAGCCAACAGCCGTGTCCGCAAGCAGTTGATAGGCCCCTATACCGATAGTATATTATGTCTGGAGCAGTATCAGCCCAAGTCGCGCAATGCTATCGTTGTCGAGCTCTCGTCTACTAAATACCCCGGTGGTTATTATTACCTCTTCCCAGCCGTCGAGCACGACGTTGTAGGCTATGGCAACAAGTCCACCAACATAAAGATGTTCCGCGAGATCCTGGCCGAAAACGGTTATAAGGAGAGCAAGATCCACGGTGCCTATATCCCCATACGCGATGTAGACACACATCGTGATGACATCATACTCATCGGCGATGCCGGTGGCTTTGCAAACAAACTCACCTGCGAGGGCCTATATTATGCCATCGCCACCGCCCGCAATGCTGCTCAGGCCATCGTCGAGGGTCGTTCGTTCACCGACACCAACGTCGAGATCTTCAAAAAAAAGCGCCGCGAACGTTGGATCGCAGCACTTTTCTATAGTCGTTTGGGCATCAGCGTTATCCGCCAGCTGGCCAAGCATCCATCTCTAATCAAGCGCCTATTCGACAAAGGCGTCAAGCCGGAATAAGTAAAATTATTTTAATAAATTGCCGCTGAATGCATGGCGGTTCAGAAAAATGTAGGTAGTGTTGAGGGCGATGTAGTCGCGCGACATGTACCAGATGCCACCATATTGGCCTCGCTTGCCCCATGAGTTCTTGACCATATAGTATGGGCGGCCTTGCTCGTCAAGAGCCTTTCCGTAAATAAGCATCACGTGGTCGTAAGTGAATCGCCAGTCGTCCCACTGCTCTTGGCGAAGTTGCTGGGTGGGCTTAACGCCATCGGGCAGCATAGCGAGACCTGTGCGGGTGAAGTCGCCTGTGACATCGCCGCCCCAGGCCACGCAGTAACCTGCATCGAGGGCGCTATCGAGGATGCTCATAAGCTGATCGATAGGCATATTATAACTGGGCTTGAGGCGCCACTTGTAAGGAGCCTCGATGACAAACCACTGACCAAAGGGATGATGGGTGTAGCTGGTTAGGCTGACGTAATCGTCGAGATTGAGACCAAGGCTCTGGGCGAAGGTCTGAGGGGTATAAGTACGGCCCTGATACTGAAACTGATCGGGGCAGCGGCCTACGTAGCGATCGATGATGGCCTGAACACTATCGCGCCCTGCTGACATAGCGCTCCAAGCGGGGGAAGAACTCGTTGAAGTTGGCCAGCGAATCGCCTACGAGCGAGCCTGGCGCGGGCATAGCCTCCTCAGGACAGATGCCGTGGTGACGAATGACGTCGATAACATCGTCGCACGATCCGCCCTCGGATATCTGGCTGTAGCCGTGCATGCGCACGTAGTGGGTGGCATTATCCATATAATCGTGATTGACCACGAACATCTCGCAGAGGTCGAAGGTGCGGCCGCTCTGGCGCAGTATCTCGCTCTCGAGGAAGGCAAGCGTGGCGTAGTCCCAACAGGTGCCGCTGCGATGCTGATTCTTGATGCTGGTGATGGGCAGCTGCTTGACAACGGTGAACGACTTCTTGGCATCGGAGGCAACGGCGCTGCGTTGCAGATTCTCCTGGGCTGATGCTGAGAGGGCTGTCAGAGCCATCAGCGATAGTGATATAAGATACTTCATAATATGCGCTATGTATTAAATAAAACTCTGTAACTCGGTGTAGATGCGCTGTACGGGCAGCCCCATCACATTGTAATAGCTGCCATGAAGACCCGTGACGCCAATGTAGCCTATCCACTCCTGAATGCCGTAGGCGCCGGCCTTGTCGAAGGGGCGATAGTGCTCGATGTAATGCTGTATCTCGGCATCGCTGAGCTGCTTGAAGGTAACGTCGGTGGTGACTGAGAACGAGCGCTGCTTGCTAACGGTGAGCAGCGATACGCCAGTGGTGACCTGATGGGTACGACCGCTAATCTCGCGCAGCATGCGGGCGGCATCGGCTGCATCGGTGGGTTTACCAAGGATATCATCGCCCACGATGACTACGGTGTCGGCAGTGATGATAATCTCGTCGGGCTGCAGCGTGGCGCGATAGGCATCGGCCTTCTTCTCAGCGATATACTGGGCCACATCGGCTGCAGGCAGCGAGGCGGGATAGCTCTCGTCGATGCCATCGATGACGCGGACTTCGAAATCGAGCCCAAGCCCCGCCAACAATTCTTTTCTACGCGGCGAATTACTCGCCAAAATATACTTATATTTCATTACCATCCGAAGGCTTTTTCGTTCATTACCCACTTGCCCTGGGCACGGAGCACTTGCTCGATAACGTCGCGGCCACAGCCGTAGCCTCCGGCACGATCGCTGACGTAGAGCGAAATGTCGCGAATCTCAGGACAGGCATCCTTAGGGCATACGGGGCACCCCACCCTGCGCATTATCTCCATATCGGGGATGTCGTCGCCCATATACATTATCTCGTCGTCGGTATAGCCGTACTTGGCCAGAAACTCGTCGTAGGTGCGTATTTTGACGGCACAACTCAGGAAGATATCCTCTACGCCAAGGCCCTCGTAACGGGTGCGCAAACTGTCGACACGGGCGCCAGAAAGGATGGCAATGCGAAGGCCTAGTTTCATGGCCAACTGGATGGCGTAGCCATCCTTGATATTAACAGTGCGCAGGGGTGTGCCGTCGGCTCCGAGATTGATGGTCTCGGCGCTGAGCACTCCGTCGATATCGAAAATGATCGCCTTAATCTTGCTTAAATCGTAGTTAATCATTTTTATTCTATAGTTTAAACAAGGATTAAAGGATTAAAAGATTTAGCAGGACTTAAAATCCTTAAATCCTTAAATCCTTGTTTTTATATCTTTAAAACTTATTTAAATGTACGTTTTCCCACTTCAGTTTCTCCTCGTCCTGTGGTTTGCGCTCGTCGGTCCAGTGGCCCAGGGCTAGGATGCAGAGACAGTTCATATTATCGGGGATGGCGAGTACACCTCGGATTACCTCGTCGGCTGTGGTGCCATCGGTAAGGCCGCGACCACGCATCTGTATCCAGCACGAACCCAAACCAAGCTCTTCGGCCTGATACTGCATGGAGATGGCGGCGATGGAGCCATCCTCTATCCAACAGTCGTTCTGCATGGGATCGCCCAGTACGGCGATAGCCACTGGGGCGTCTTTTAGGAATGCACTGCCCATGCTCTTGGCATCGGCCAACTTCTCGAGGTCCATCTTATCATCTACCACCACAAACTGCCATGCACGCTGACTCTTAGACGTGGGCGACATCAAGGCGGCACGGAGGATGAGCTTGAGGTGCTCGGGATCGACCTCCTGGGGCGAGAACTTGCGGTGACTGCGGCGCTGCTGCGCTAAATCTTTAAAACTTGTCATAGTGATGAAATTTATTTATTCGGCTGCAAATATATAAAAAAACTGTGAAAACTACAAAAATTTCAACGCTCAATGTGCAATGTTCAATGTTTTTTCGTACTTTTGCAGTATGAACCAACTAGTTACAACCATCTATACCAAGTGTAGCCAACTGCCACAGCTGGCAGAGGGCAGCTTCTTCCACAGCAGAGAGCTGATGGAGATGTGTGAGGCTACACCCAAGCAGAAACCGTATATGGTGGTGGTGACCGACGACGATGGGCGCGAGCTGAGCCACATGCTGGGCATAGTGCGACTGCGCACGGTGATACTGCCCCCGTGGCTGCTGATGAACTGCACAGTGCTGGGCGAAGGGGTGTATACCGACACAGAGCGAAAGGACGAGCTAATGAATGAGATGCTGACGGCACTTACGCGCAAGATGGACAACCGGGCGCTGTTTATTGAGGTGAGCCACCTGAGTCAGAAGATGCTGGGATACAAGCTGTTGCGACAGTTGGGCTACTATCCGGTGAACTGGGTGAGCATACACAACTCGCTGCATCGCCGTGCGCCCGAGGAGCGCATAACCCCCAAACTGCAGCGCAAGATAGACCACGCCCACCAACGAGGAGCTCGCACAGAACTAGTGCAGACACAGGAGGACCTGAAGGCATTTCTGAAACTGCTACGCAAGCACCACGTACTGAAACCTAAGCGATACATACCTGACGAAGCATTTTTCTGCCATCTGATGAACAGCAACGGCGGCGACCTGTATGTGACCAAGTATCACGGATGGGTGATAGCATGCGCAGCTGTGGTGTACAGCGGCGGCGACGCATATCTGTGGTATTCGGCATTCCGTCGAAAATCATTCATAAAACTACATCCCGACACGCTTGTGGTGTGGGATGTTATGAAACGTGCATACGAACAGGGATACCAGCACATGAGGTTTATGGACGTGGGACTGCCCTACGGCCGTAATCCTTTCCGAGAGTTTATACTGCGATTCGGCGGAAAGGAGCAGAGCACCTACCGCTGGTTCCGCTTCTCGATAAGATGGGTGAACAAGCTACTGGCGTGGATTTACCGCGAGTAACTACTGCTTGAGCGGGTCGGCCTCCTTGGTCAACTCGCCATCACCGCCACTCATGATATCATTTATCTCATTGTCATTGGCGCTCATGTCGACGTTCTTATCCTTGGGGATATCGGGAACTTCGAGTGCTGCATCGTTGTCGATCATGCCTGAATTGGCGATAGAATCGATGGCTGCCGAATCGGTGACCAGCGGACGATACTCGATGTTCTCCTCGACATACTCGGTGCGCTGCTCTGAGCGACCACGACATGCCACCAATGTGAGAATTGAGAGGGCGAGAATTAATAGATTCTTATTCATATCTGTTGGGTTATTAAATACGTTCTACCTGTTTTACACCTCTTACGGTGCGCAGCTTCTTGAGGAGAGCTTCAAGACGCGAGGTGTCTTCGAGCATAACCACGATATTACCACTAAACAGGCCGTCGTGACTGTCGATATTGATGCTTCGCAACACCAACTTCTCCTCCTTTGAGATGATAGAGGTGAGATTGTTTACAATGCCGATATCATCGTTGCCGATGACACGAAGCGAGATGCTGTACTGCGAAGAACCTTTGCCGCTCCACTTGGCCTTGACGATACGATAGCCGAAACGGCGACGAAGTTCGGGAGCGTTAGGACAGTCGCAACGGTGAATCTTGATGCCGCCATTGACGGTGACGAAGCCGAAAACATCGTCGCCATAGATGGGCGAACAGCACTTGGCCAACTGATAATCGAGGCCCTTTAGGTTGCGGTCGATGACGAGCACATCATCATTTATGGCGGTATTCAGACCGGCAATCTTCGACTCGTCGAGCTCGAATTCGGAGGCCGAACGGGCTTGATTATCTCCTGTAACGACAGCTTCTTTACCTCTGAGTTCCAAGAACTTATCGAGTACATCGTTAGTATCCACCACTCCATCGGCAATGGCCTTATAAAAGTCGCTCACCTCCTTGTAACCCATCTTGCGGATGACGTTGAACATGATGCTATCATCCTGCTCGATCTTGCGGTTGCGGAACTTGCGCTCGAGCATCTCCTTGGCAAAGAGTCCGTCCTTGATCTGCGTCTCCTTCAGAGCCAGACGTATCTTGGATTTAGCTCGCGAAGTCTTGACGATAGTGAGCCACTCCTGACGTGGTTTCTGATTAGCCGAGGTGAGTATCTCTACCTGGTCGCCGCTCTTAAGTTGGTAGCGTATAGGCACTACCTTGCCGTTGATTCGGCCACCCGTGCACTGGTTGCCCAGTTTGGAGTGGATGTGATAAGCAAAGTCGAGCACGGTGGCGCCAACGGGGAACTTCCACAGGTCGCCCGCTGGGGTGAACACAAACACCTCGTCTTCGTAGAGTTCCATCTTAAACTGGTCCATAGCGTCGAGTCCGTCGGCATGTTCGAGCATGGTGCGGATATTGGTGAGCCACTCGTCGAGACCAGTCTCACCCTTCACACCCTTATAGCGCCAATGGGCAGCCACACCACGTTCGGCTATCTCGTCCATACGTTCGGTGCGTATCTGCACCTCAACCCACTTCTGCTCAGGACCCAGCACGGTAATGTGCAGACTCTCGTAGCCATTCGACTTAGGCACTGAGAGCCAGTCGCGCAGACGCTTGGGGTTGGGCTGATACATATCGGTGATGATGGAGTAAGCCTGCCAGCACTGCATCTTCTCCTGCTGTTCGGGACAGTCGATGATGATGCGGATGGCAAACAGATCGTAGACTCCCTCGAAGGGGCACTTCTGTTTCTGCATCTTCTGCCAGATGGAGTGTATCGACTTGGTGCGCCCCTTGATGTGACAACGTATACCGGCGGCCATCATCTTCTGTTCTACAGGCTTAATGAAACGGTCGATATAGGCATCGCGAGCCTGCTTAGTGGCGCTCAGCTTCTCGCGGATGTGATAGTAAGCATCGTGCTCCATGTACTTGAGCGACAGGTCTTCGAGCTCGCTCTTAAGCTTGTAAAGACCCAACTTATGTGCCAGCGGTGCATAGAGATAGGCGGCCTCTTGCGATGCCTCGAGTTTGGCCTCCTGATTATCGATATCGCGTATCTGACGCATCAGGTTTACACGATTGGCTATCATAATGAGGATGACGCGCATATCCTCGGCAAACGACAGCAAAAGGTTGCGGAAGTTCTCACTCTCTACAGCGGGATTCTTGTCGTAAAGCTTCTGTATGCGGTCAAGTCCGTGAAGTATTCGGCTGACAGATTCGCCGTGGATACGCTCCACCTCATCAAGCGTGATATTGCCTGCCTCGATGTCGGGTATCAGCTCTACGGCTGTGATGGCATCGCCCTTAAGCCCGATCTCCTCGGTCAGGATCTCGGCCGTCTGGCTCGCCATGCGTTTCTTCTGTTCGTATGTAAAAGCAAATTTTCCTGCCATATATTTCTGAAATTACGGCACAAAGATAAGAAAATAACCGCAGAATATGCAGATTACACAGATTATTTTTATTTTTTTCGGCTTTATCTTGCTTTATCTAAGTTTTTTTTGTACCTTTGCGGCATAAGTTATCTAAATACCTATTTATATTATGATGGACGAAAAAGATCTAAAACAAATTGCTCAGAAAGGTATAACCAAGGAGCAGATTGAGAATCAACTGAATGAGTTTAAGACCGGCTTCCCATTTCTGAAGCTGGAGGCTGCTGCAGGTATCGGCAATGGTATTATTGCACCTGATGCCGATGAGCGTAAGCAACTGGAGGAAGCCTGGAAAGAGTACAAGGCCGAGGGTAAGCGAGTTGTGAAATTCGTGCCCGCTAGTGGTGCAGCAAGTCGTATGTTCAAGAACATGTTTGCATTTGTGGATGCCGACTACGACGTGCCAACAACTGACTTTGAGAAGAAGTACTTCGACCAGATAGAAAACTTTGCATTCTACGACGCTCTGGACGCTGTGTGCCAGAAGAACGAGGGCAAGGGAATAAAGGCGCTGATGGCCGAGGGCAAGTATAAGGCTGTGGCTGCCAACATGCTGAAGGCTGAGGGACTGAACTACGGACAGTTACCAAAGGGACTGCTGCTGTTCCACAAGTATGCCGAGGGTCCACGCACACCTATGGAGGAGCATCTGGTAGAGGGTGCACTATATGCTGCCAGCAACGGTGAGGCACACGTACACTTCACCGTGAGCCACGAGCATATGCAGCTGTTTAAGGCTAAGGTGGCCGAGAAGGCTGACTTCTTCGCAAAGAAGTATGGCATCAAATACGACATCACATTCTCGGAGCAGAAGCCCAGCACTGATACCGTAGCTGCTAATCCAGACAACACTCCATTCCGCAATGACGACGGCTCATTGCTATTCCGGCCAGGTGGACACGGCGCACTGATAGAGAACCTGAACGAGATAGATGCCGACGTGATATTCATCAAGAACATCGACAACGTGGTACCCGACCGTCTGAAGCCCGAGACCGTAGAATGGAAGCAGGTTATCGCTGGTGTGCTGGTAACGCTGCAGAAGAAGGCGTTTGAGTATCTGCGCAAACTGGATGCAGGCACCAGCGAGGCTGAATTGAAGGAGATAGCAGATTTTGTGAGCAAGAACCTGTGTACCGACGCTAAGAATAATAAGGTGGACGCTGAGTATCTGCGCAAGAAGCTGAATCGCCCAATGCGCGTGTGCGGTGTGGTAAAGAACGTGGGCGAGCCTGGTGGTGGCCCATTCCTTACTTACAATCAGGACGGAACAGTAAGCCTGCAGATATTGGAGAGCAGTCAGATAGACACCAACAACGAGGCATACATGAAGATGTTTACCCAGGGTACACACTTCAACCCAGTAGACTTAGTATGCGCCGTGAAGGATTATCAGGGCCACCCATTCAATCTGCCAGAGTTTGTAGACAAGACAACAGGTTTCATTTCATCTAAGTCGAAGGCTGGTAAGGAGCTGAAGGCTCTGGAGTTGCCAGGACTATGGAACGGAGCCATGAGCAATTGGAGTACAGTGTTCGTTGAGGTTCCACTGGGGACATTCAACCCCGTAAAGACAGTAAACGATCTGCTGCGCGAACAGCATCAGTAAATAAGAATCCCCTCCAATTCGGAGGGGATTCTTATTTAAGTACTATATCTATCATCGAGTCGATAGCTTCGATACCCTTATCGGTACACATGCCTCGCAACGACACAAACACTATGTTGCGGAAGATATCCTCAATGCTATAACGGCGATAGAGTTCCTTCTCCATGATATAAGCGCCCATAGCGTCGAACAGCAGCCCGGCGATCTCGTAATTCACGTCCTTGCGGAAGTAGCCTTCCTCGATGCCGCGCTGCATGAATCGCAGACTATTCTCGCGCATGTGGTCGTTCTGCTCTATCAGGAACTGATGCAGCTGCGGATAGCGCACCATCTCAGTGAAGAACAGTGGGTTGGTATTCTTAAAGTCGGCCACCTTCATACGATACACCTCGAGCAGTATCTCCATCACATTATTGCACTTGTTGAGGACAAACTCCATATTGTCAAGGCGCTGCTTGAAGTGAGCCACTACTACATCAAACAGCAACGCCTCCTTATTATCATAAATCTCGTAGATGGTTCGTTTGGAAATACCCATCTCCTTAGCAACATCGTCCATCCTTACAGAATGGATGCCATTTTTTAGAAAGAGTTTCATCGCAACTTCAGGTATTCGACCACGAAGACTCTTCTTGTACTTCGAAATTTCAAGGTTTTCTTGCATATTAATCCATTTTGGCAGCAAAGTTACAAAAAAAATCGAAAAACAAAAATGTTTTTCAATAGTTTTTTGTATTTTTGCGGCCGTATTTCAGAATAATCACAAAAATATTAATAATACACTATGGTTAAGATCTCGAAAGAAGCCGCACTCGAATATCACGAGAGCGGACGCCCAGGTAAAATCGAAGTAAAGCCTACTAAGGCTTATCGTACACAAACAGACTTAAGTCTTGCCTACTCTCCCGGAGTAGCCTACCCCTGTTTGGAGATTCAGGAGAATCCCGACGATGCGTATAAGTATACAGACAAGGGCAATCTGGTGGCAGTAATCTCGAACGGTACTGCAGTATTGGGTCTTGGTGACATTGGCGCGCTGAGCGGAAAACCGGTAATGGAGGGTAAGGGACTGCTGTTTAAGATCTATGGCGGTATCGACGTGTTTGATATCGAGGTGGCAGAGAAGGACCCCGAAAAGTTCTGCGAGGCCGTAGAGCGTATCGCACCTACATTCGGAGGTATCAATCTGGAGGATATCAAGGCACCTGAGTGCTTCTATATCGAGGACCGACTGAAGAAGACTCTCGACATACCCGTAATGCACGACGACCAGCACGGTACTGCCATCATCAGCGCTGCCGGACTGAAGAACGCAATGGAGGTAATCAAGAAGGACATAAAGAAGGTAAAGATAGTAGTGAACGGTGCTGGAGCCGCTGCCATCAGTTGTACAAAACTGTATATGGCCATCGGCGCACAGAAGGAGAACATCGTAATGCTCGACTCGAAGGGCGTTATCTCGACAGAGCGCACCGACCTGAACGAGCAGAAGAAATTCTTTGCAACAAGTCGTACAGACATCCACACTCTGGCTGAGGCCGTGAAGGATGCCGACGTGTTCGTAGGACTGTCGAAGGGTAACGTGCTGTCGCAGGATATGGTTAAGTCGATGGCCAAGGACCCCGTAATCTTTGCTCTGGCCAACCCTGTGCCCGAGATTAGTTACGAGGACGCTATGGCTGCGCGCCCTGACGTACTAATGTCGACTGGACGTACAGACTATCCTAACCAAATTAACAACGTAATCGGATTCCCATACATCTTCCGTGGCGCTCTTGACGTTCACGCCAAGGCTATCAACGAGGAGATGAAGCTGGCCGCAGTTCACGCCATCGCCGACCTGGCTAAGCAGCCTGTGCCTGATGTAGTGAACGATGTTTATAAGGTGAACAACCTGACATTCGGACGCAACTACTTTATACCAAAGCCTGTCGACCCACGACTCATCACCGAGGTATCATCGGCTGTAGCCAAGGCTGCCATCAAGAGTGGCGTGGCCCGCAAGGAGATTAAGGACTGGGACGAGTACAAGCGTTCGCTCTCAGTACTGCTGGGACAGGAGACCAAGCTTACACAGAAACTCTACGCTACTGCAGCTGCTCACCCACAGCGCGTGGTATTTGCCGAGGCTGTACACCCTACAATGCTTAAGGCTGCCGTACAGGCTAAGGCTGAGGGCATATGCTACCCTATCCTGTTGGGTAACGATGAGGTAATAACAAAGCTTGCTGCATCGCTCGACCTGAATCTTGACGGTATCGAGATAGTAAACCTGCGCCACCCCAACGAGCAGGAGCGTCGCGAGCGTTATGCTCGCATACTGACTGAGAAGCGTCAGCGCGAGGGATACACATTCCAGGAGGCTAACGACAAAATGTTTGAGCGCAACTACTTCGGTATGATGATGGTAGAGACTGGCGAGGCCGACGCATTCATCACAGGTCTGTACACCAAGTACTCTAACACCATCAAGGTAGTTAACGAGGTGATTGGTATACGTCCGGAGTACAAGCACTTTGGTACTATGCACATCATCAACTCGCCTAAGGGTACCTACTACATCGCCGACACAATGGTGAACGAGAATCCTGACCGCGAGACTCTGCTCGACATCTCGAAGCTGATCTCTACCGCAGTGAGATTCTTCAACGAGAAACCTGTAATCGCTATGGTATCGCACTCTAACTTTGGTAGCAGCACCAGCGACGGTGCCCTGAAGGTGAAGGACACTGTGGCCAAGATGCACGAACTGTATCCCGACCTGCCTATCGACGGTGAGATGCTGTTGAGCTTTGCACTCGACAACGAACTGAGAGATCAGGAGTTCCCATTCACCAAGTTGAAGGGCCAGAAGGTTAACACTCTGGTATTCCCCAACCTGACATCAGCACGCTCATCATACAAGATGCTGCAGATGCTGGGAAGCGATGCTGAAATCATCGGCCCGATACAGATGGGACTGAACAAACCTATCCACTTTATCGACTTCGGTGCAAGTGTACGAGATGTCGTAAATATCGTGGCTGTAGCGACAATTGATGCATATGTGGACAAAATTAAGAACAAATTGTCAGCAATAAGCAAGTAATCGCTTACACATTATTATATATATAGGCCTCTTTTTTGTGTTCGGGCACAAAAAAGGGGCTTATTTATATCTTTTTGGCTTGATATACATCAATAAACTTTCAAAATGATAGCAATTTCAAGAAAAAAGTGATAAAAAGTTTGTTATTTCAAAATTTTGATGTAATTTTGCAACCAGAAAATTAAAATCAAACATCAAACAAACAAAAAAAGGTATTAAGATTATGAATGCAGCAAAAGTTGTAGAGGAGTTGAAGCAGCGCTTCCCCAATGAGCCGGAGTACATCCAGGCAGTTTCTCAGGTTCTTCCCACTATCGAGGAGGAGTATAACAAGCACCCCGAGTTTGAAAAGGCAAATCTGATTGAGCGCCTTTGCATCCCCGATCGTGTTTGCGAGTTCCGCATCACATGGGTTGACGACCAGGGTAAGGTACAGACCAACATGGGTTACCGTATCCAGCACAACAACGCTATTGGCCCATATAAAGGTGGTCTGCGTTATCACAAGAGTGTAAACCTGGGTATCCTGAAGTTCCTGGCTTTCGAGCAGACTTTCAAGAACTCTCTGACAACTCTGCCTATGGGTGGTGCAAAGGGAGGTTCAGACTTCTCACCACGTGGCAAGAGCGACGCTGAGGTAATGCGTTTCTGCCAGGCATTCATGAACGAGCTTTATCGCGTTATCGGTCCTGATGAGGACGTACCTGCTGGTGATATCGGCGTAGGTGGTCGCGAGGTTGGCTATCTGTTCGGACAGTACAAGAAGCTCACACACCAGTTCCAGGGTGTACTTACTGGTAAGGGTCTCTCATTCGGTGGTTCACTTATCCGTCCTGAGGCTACTGGTTACGGTACAGTTTACTTCCTGACTTCAATGCTGGCTACTCGCGGCATCGAGCTGAAAGGTAAGAAGGTGCTGATCTCTGGTTCAGGTAACGTTGCACAGTATGCAGCAGAGAAGTGTCTGCAGCTGGGTGCTATCCCTATGACACTCTCAGACTCAGACGGTTACATCTACGATCCAGACGGAATCGACTTCGACAAACTTGCTTATGTTAAGGAACTGAAGAACGTTGAGCGCGGACGTATTAAGGAATATGCTGAGGAGTATCCTAACGCTGTATACCACGCTGGTGAGCGTCCTTGGCACGAGAAGGCTGATATCGCTCTGCCTTGCGCAACTCAGAACGAAATCAACGGCGAGCAGGCTCAGGCCCTCGTAGACAATGGCGTTATCGCTGTGGCTGAGGGTGCCAACATGCCTTCACTCCCAGAGGCCATCAAGATCTTCCAGGACAACAAGTTGTTGTATGCTCCTGGTAAGGCTTCTAACGCTGGTGGTGTATCAGTATCAGGTCTTGAGATGAGTCAGAACTCTGAGCGTCTGAGCTGGACTGCCAAGGAGGTTGATGACTACCTGAAGCGCATCATGAACGACATCCACGAGAACTGCGTGAAGTACGGTACACAGGCTGATGGCTACATCAACTATGTAAAGGGTGCTAACGTAGCCGGATTCATGAAGGTTGCTAACGCAATGATGGCTCAGGGCATCGTATAAGATACTTAAATGAGGCCTTCTGGCCTCATTTAATTGAAGCCATTAACTTGTATATTTGATAGTTAGTAAAAGTAAAGTATAAAAGGTTAAAACTGGAATGGGAGGGGCTAGCTCGTGAGAGTTGGCTCTTCTTTTTGTTAATAATCTATAAATCTTTCATCTATCAACTATCAATTATCAATTATCAACTAAAAAAGTAGTACCTTTGCACCCGATTTTCTCCCCCGTAGGGGGAATAGGGGCCGGAACAGGCGCTTGCTCCTATCTATTATTAACCCTTTAAATATGGTCTGGTAAACGTCTGTCCAGATCCCAGCCCCGACAAACAAACGAGGGGCACAAATTATAAATTATGTCAGAATTAACAAAGAACGTTAAGCCACTCGACGATTTCAATTGGGACGAGTTCGAGAACGGAACAGTTGCTAACATCAGCAAGGAAGAGCTCGACAAGGCTTACGACGAAACCCTGAACAAGGTTGCCGACCATCAGGTAGTAGAGGGCACAGTTATCTCTATTGACAAGAAGGAAGTTGTTGTCAACATCGGCTACAAGAGCGACGGAATCATCCCCGCTTCTGAATTCCGCTACAACCCAGATCTTAAGATCGGCGACAAGGTAGAGGTTTACGTAGAGAGTGCTGAAGACAAGAAAGGTCAGCTGATCCTCTCTCACAAGAAGGCACGTCTGAGCCAGTCTTGGGAGAAGGTTAACGAGGCTCTCGAGGCAGACGCTATCATCCAGGGTTACATCAAGTGCCGCACTAAGGGCGGTATGATCGTTGACGTATTCGGTATCGAGGCATTCCTCCCCGGATCACAGATTGACGTTCACCCAATACGCGACTACGACCAGTTCGTAGGCAAGACCATGGAGTTCAAGGTTGTTAAGATCAACCAGGAGTTCCGCAATGTTGTTGTTTCTCACAAGGCTCTCATCGAGGCTGAGCTCGAGGCACAGAAGAAGGAGATCATCGGTAAGCTCGAAAAGGGTCAGATCCTCGAGGGTACTGTTAAGAACATCACTTCTTACGGTGTATTCGTTGACCTCGGTGGTGTTGACGGACTCATCCACATCACAGACCTGTCTTGGGGCCGCGTAGACGATCCACACAAGGTAGTTGAGCTCGACCAGAAGATCAACGTTGTAATCCTTGACTTCGACGACGAGAAGCGTCGTATCGCTCTCGGTCTGAAGCAGCTCACTCCACATCCTTGGGATGCTCTGGATGCTGAGCTCAAGGTGGGCGACCACGTTAAGGGTAAGGTCGTAGTTATTGCTGACTACGGTGCATTTGTTGAGATCCAGCCTGGTGTTGAGGGGCTGATCCACGTTTCAGAGATGTCATGGAGCCAGCACCTCCGTTCAGCTCAGGAGTTCCTGAAGGTTGGCGACGAGGTAGAGGCTGTTATCCTGACTCTGGACCGCGACGAGCGCAAAATGTCTCTCGGTATCAAGCAGCTCCGCGAGGATCCATGGGAGGCTATCGAGACCAAGTATCCTGTTGGTAGCAAGCACACTGCAAAGGTTCGCAACTTCACCAACTTCGGTGTATTTGTTGAACTCGAGGAGGGTGTTGACGGTCTGATCCACATCAGCGACCTGAGCTGGACAAAGAAGGTTAAGCATCCTTCAGAATTCACACAGGTAGGTGAGCAGATTGAGGTTGTAGTTTTGGATATCGATAAGGAGAACCGTCGTCTTTCACTCGGTCACAAGCAGCTCGAGGACAATCCTTGGGATGTATTCGAGGGTAAGTACGCTGTAGGTTCTATCCACGAGGGTAAGATCAGCGAGATGCTCGAGAAGGGCGCCGTTATCGCACTCGAGGAGAACGTTGAGGGCTTCGCTACTCCTAAGCACCTCGTTAAGGAGGATGGCTCACAGGCTCAGGCTGGTGAGACTCTCCAGTTCAAGGTTATCGAGTTCAACAAGGATTCTAAGCGCATCATCCTCTCTCACAGCCGTACCTTCGAGGATCCAGCTCGTGAGGAGAAGAAGGCCGCTAAGAAGCCTGCTCGTAAGAACGACTCACCAAAGATCGAGAACGTAGCCGCTAGCACAACTCTCGGTGATCTCGATGTGCTGGCTGAGTTGAAAGCTAAGATGGATAAGGGCGAGAAGTAATTCATCCCCTACCCTATAAACTTCAAGTCCCTCCGATTCACTTCGGAGGGATTTTTTGTTTGGCATAGTATTTGCAGATTCTAGGGCAGAACATTAATAAATAAGTATAAATAGAATTATGCAGAAAGGTAACATCGGGGTTACAACCGAGAACATCTTCCCCGTTATCAAAAAGTTTCTCTATAGCGATCACGAGATATTCCTCCGCGAGATGGTTTCAAATGCCGTCGACGCTACACAGAAGTTGAAGACTCTTGCACAGCAGGGCGAGTTCAAAGGCGAACTGGGCGACCTGACTGTTCGCGTAAACTTCGACGCTGATAAAGGTACCATCACCATCAGCGATCATGGTATCGGAATGACTGAGGAGGAAATCGACAAGTATATCAACCAGATTGCATTCTCGGGCGTCACCGACTTCCTGGAGAAGTACAAGGACAATGCCAACAACATCATCGGGCACTTCGGACTGGGATTCTACTCTAGCTTCATGGTATCAAAGAAGGTAGAGATCATCACAAAGAGTTGGAAGGAAGACAGCAAGGCTGTAAAGTGGAGCTGCGACGGAAGTCCTGCATACGAAATCGACGATGCCGAGCGCGAGGATCACGGATCAGACATCATCCTTTACATCGATGATGACTGCAAGGAGTTCCTTGAGAAGTACAAACTGGAGGGACTGCTGAACAAGTACTGCAAGTTTATGGCAGTGCCCGTAGCCTTCGGCAAGAAGACCGAGTGGAAGGACGGCAAGCAAGTAGATACCGACGAAGACAACATCATAAACAGCGTAGAGCCACTTTGGACTAAGACGCCAAGCACTCTGAAGGACGAGGACTACAAGAGTTTCTATCGCACACTCTACCCCATGAGCGATGAGCCATTATTCTGGATCCACCTGAACGTGGACTACCCATTCAACCTGACTGGTATCCTGTACTTCCCAAAGATTAAGTCTAGCATCGAACTGCAGAAGAACAAGATTCAGCTGTACTGCAATCAGGTATTCGTAACTGATCAGGTAGAGGGTATCGTTCCAGAGTTCCTTACTCTGCTGCATGGTGTAATCGATTCGCCAGACATCCCTCTGAACGTAAGCCGCTCATATCTGCAGAGCGACCGCGAGGTTAAGAAGATTTCAACTTATATCACAAAGAAGGTTGCCGACCGCTTGAAGGCTATCTTCAACGAGAACCGTAAGGAGTACGAGGAGAAGTGGGACGACCTGAAGCTCTTCATCAACTACGGAATTCTGTCAGAAGAGGGATTCTACGATCGTGCTAAAGAGTTTGCACTCTTCAAGGACACTGAGGGCAAATACTTCACTTTCGACGAGTACAAGACTCTGATAGAGGCTAATCAAAAGGACAAGGACGACCAGTTGGTATATCTCTACGCTACAGACAAGGAGGAGCAGTACAGCTACATAAAAGCTGCTCAGGATAAGGGATACAGCGTACTGCTGCTCGACGGACAATTGGATGTTCCAACTATCCAAACTCTGGAGCAGAAGTTTGAGAAGAGCCACTTCACACGTGTAGACGCCGACATCATCGATCGTCTGATTGTGAAGAGCGATGCGCCAAAGAGTAACCTGAGCGAGGAGCAGAGTGACAATTTGTCAGCAGTATTCCGCACTCAGCTGCCAAAAATCGACCACACAGAGTTTATGGTTCAGGTAGACGCACTCGGTGCCGAGGGTCGTCCTGTAATAATCACTCAGAACGAGTATATGCGCCGTATGAAGGAAATGAGTAAGTTCCAGCCTGGAATGGGATTCTACGGACAGATGCCTGACTCGTTCAACCTGGTACTGAACTCTGACCATCCACTGGTTAAGAAGGTGCTCGACGAAAGCAGCGCTGCTACTGGGGAGGCTCTGAAGCCTATCGTGGCCGAACTGAAGGGACAGGAGGCTCGTCTGGCTGCCATCCGTGCTGCTCAAGACAAGAAGAAGTATGATGAGTTGACACAGGAGGATAAGGACCAAAAGGCTGAAGCCGAGAAGGCTGTACAGGAGCAGAAGGATAAGAAGCAGGCCGTAATTGCCGACTACGCCAAGGGCAACTCAGTAGTTCACCAGCTTATCGATCTGGCTCTGCTGCAGAACGGAATGCTAAAAGGTGAGGCACTCGACAAATTCTTGAAGCGATCAGTAGATCTGATTAAATAAAAGAATGCTCATAAAAAGAAAACTCCCGAATATGATTCGGGAGTTTTTTTTATTTAGGTAATTCGATTGTTACACGGCATCCAACATGGTAATCAGGATCGAATATAAGATCGCCACCCAGACTCTTGGCATGTCGCTTAGCTAGCGGCAGACCTAAACCAAGTCCTTCTGACAGATCGCCATCGCGAACAAACGGCTTGAATATCAGCTCATCAGCATCAATTTTCAGTCCGGGTCCAATATCCTGTACGGTGAATCGCACCTTTGTATCAGTCTGAGTAACTATCAACTTGATGTTTGTTCCATCAGTATACTTAGCCGCATTATATAGCAACTCGCGCAGAGTGCGCATAAGATACAAACGATTGGTAAGAATACAGAAGGCCTCGGGCACTTCGCTAGAAAAACTGATGTTAGCATTTGGGAAGTGACTGGTAGTATATCTGATGCACTCCTGAGCAAAATCGATACACGAGACCTCATCCTTTCGGCTACATTTCATCACCTCGGCCGATTCTGGCTCAGAAGCGTCAAACAGCATAACTACCATAAGATTAAGGTTGACGGAATTGCTCTTCATCATCGATTCTATACTGCTAAGCTGCTCTGCGTCGATCGCTTCCCTATTATCACAACTCTCGCGCAGCACATTAGCAAAGCCCGTGATAACATTAAGCGGCATACGCATCTGCTGGGCTACGTGCTGTATAAACAAATTTTTGCGGCGTACTGTTTCATCGGCCTGCTCCTGAGCCTTAGCCAACTCCTCATTGTGTTGGCGTATTTCTTCGGCATTATTACGCAGGATTCCCATACGTGCATTAAGCGCATGCTGCATTTGGGCAAAACTATTCTGCATTTTAGCTATCACACCTTTGCCTTTGGCTTCTGGTATCTGCTCGTCATAATTTCCCTCGGCCAGCTGTTGGGTGTTTTCGAGCAGACGACCAATAGGACTAAGCGTTTCTTTTACAATATGATTGATGAGCAAGATGATTAGCAGAAGTCCAACGATGATGATTGCAATCATCACGTAACCAATCGTAGCGAAACCATACAATACGTCGTTCTCAGGACAAACCAGCGCCAAACTCCAATCTGTATTGGGCACCGGAGCATAGCACACATGATACTGGGTATTATGGAGGTTAATCTCCAAAGAACCATGTTTGCCTGCAGTCATTTCGTGTCCTAATGTTATTAGGTCGGCTCCCATCTTAGGATCTACATCTGTAAAGATAGTCTTATTAAACAATCGTGTACTGTCTGGATGTATCAAGTATCGACCATCGGCACCAACCAGAATGTAATATGCATTGTCGTAAAGCGAATAAACATCATTGAGAATCTTGGCCATGTTGCTAAACGAAAGGTCGACAGCAACAACACCTGCTATACGACCATTAGCCTGACGAAGCGGCATACTGTATGTGGCAATAGCCTGATTATGATCAACTCTGCTCTCAGTGAAATCAATAAACGGATCGACCCAGCAAGCCTTACCTGTCTCTAACGGCTTGGTATAGCACATCCTATCGAAATACTCAAATTCAGGCTCACTGGTAGTATAAATAGTATCGCCAGTATTAACTGAATATACCGAAAACTTCGTAGGATGATTAGACAGTGCTCCTGGCACCACAAATATAGAACTGCTAACCACGTTGCGATTCAGGTCGACTATACGACGCGAGACAGCCAGCATACGTTCTTCATCGAATTTTTCTTCTATCATCCAAGCATTGGATTTTGCTCCAGTCTCGACTGTGCTCACATAGTTGATTACTCGCTGAAGCGAAGTATTAAGCAGACTTGTGGTACTCTCTACAGCCTCCTGATGTATCAGGTAGCGTGACTGCAAATAAAGTATACCCAGCACCACAATAAATATAGGTGCGGCCATCAATGTAACACCAACAGTGACCTTTCGCGACAAAAGATGATATCTCTTACTCATGGTCGGCCTCCTTTCCATCTTCCATTTCAGTAAAGTGAGCCATATGATTTAGAAGCTCAACTATCGTCTCACTCTTACGTTCAATATTGGTCACCTCTTTTTCTATCTCGTCCTTGGCCATGTCGTGATAGTTGTTACAAAGTGTGGTAACACTACGATCGATGCTCTCAGAAGGTAATGCCATCTGGTTAGTCATATAGTGAAGGAAAGAGGTTCTCATTCTGTCGGCCTCTTCAGTCTTGCCAAACGACGCTCTGAGAATATCGCTGTCATGATGAAGCTCGGCAGTTTCTTGCTCAAGTTCATTAACCTTTTCCTGTAGTGAACGTTGCATCTTGTGGAAACGATTCTGCAGATGTCCAATCTCATCATCACAATTTGTAGCAGGAACAATTTCGCTATAGTCGCCTTCGGCAATATGTTGTGCCGAGCGAGTAAGCATTCTAAGCGGCTTAAGCTGTAGACGGATAACCCAACTGCAAAGCAGGAAGAATAAAAGCATGCCTGCAATGGCGATAGCGATCACAAAAAACAGCAACTTATTGTGTACACTATGGACGTCGTCTTCAGGATATACAACGCCAACACTCCAGCCCAACGGACCTTGGCTTCTACCCTCCCACTCCACACGTTTAAAGGGTTTATAGAATACAGTCCAATCCTTATTGTTCATCTTGAAGTTTTTCATGCCACTCTCGCCTGCTACCATAGCCTCAGCAGCCTCGAGCACACTTGGGTCTGCACCTTCGTTCATCTGATTGAACACGGTCTGTGATTCTAGTTTCTTTTCGTCAGGATGTACAATAAACGATCCGTTACGAGCCAACAGTATGCTATAACTATTCTCAGAAGGTTTGGCAGGCAGAACGATCTTTGACAACTGGTTAATCGAAACATCGACACCAATAAGACCAACACGCTCACCGCTTGCATCAGCAAAAGGAAGACAGAACGTTACCAACGGAACGTTTTCGGTATCATCTCCTTTAAGAGGGTTTGTCCATCCTACATAGCCAGAGTTCATTGGTTCGGTATACCAAAATTGTTCTGTATAAGGACGATTAGTAAACTTATGGGTAGTAACCAGATCGGATTTAACGTCGGTAGAGAATCCTCTACGATGAACGTAAACCATAAACAAATCCTTGCCAGCAAAATAGCCAGGCTTATATGCTATAGCACAACCCACAATATTAGGATTACTCTCAACCAGTTCTCGACAATAGGTATACATACGGCTAGAATCATTTACGTGATTCAACAAATCGTAGTAAATGTTACCCGTAGCCTGTTCAACACTAAGCAGAATATTATCAATATCCTGCACAGTAGCCTCGAGTGTCTGTTCGGCATCGAGCAAAGCCTCGTGCTTAAGTGCCTTGTGCGAGAAATAAAATATCAAACCCAGGGACAAAGCCAAAAGCAACAGCGTCTCGCCTACTACCTGTAAGTTTATCTTAAGCCTCTTCTGCATACTTTATTCGTCTACATATAAACCAAACTGCAACAATACCTATAACAGCAATCAGAGCAAGGATAATGCTCATATAGGTAAATGGTTTTTGCAGGTCGCTTTTTGAAGCTATAACAGCAACAGTCCAATCCAACCCCTCAATAGGACCATAATAAACTACTGAAGGTACGCCGCAGATATCCATCTCGACTACTCCACCTACGTGATTATTCAAGTTGCCAAGAATCACCTCGTCTGTTATAACTACGTTTTTATCTTGAGGATGTACCAAACATGTTCCATCCTTATCGAATACCACCGAGTAGAAATCAAAGTTGCGCTTAAGCCTATATATATTTACCTGCTTAGCATTTCTGCTTCTGTCATCGATATTGAGCAACTCTTTTGAAAGCCACTCGAAAGTGATATCGGCTCCACACACACAAGCAAGTTTTCCCTCAGAATCAAACACTGGCTTAACGTAAGTACAATAGTGTCCGCTGATATTTGTGCCATCGTAGTAATAATACGGATCAGACCAAAATGGCATTTTTAAATTCTTTGCTCGCACATACCATTTAGACTGAGTGTAATCATGACGAGCAGAGCCTACCTGCGTCATCTCGAATTTGGAACTATCAGAATGATGAACGTATGGCTCAAACCATCTTCCCTTTTCCTTAAAGAATTCGGGCTCGAATGCAGCAAAATAACCACGAACGTCAGGATTAAGATTGGACTCGCTCTCAAGGGCTGCAATAACGGCATCAGGCGAAACAAGGTGTTTCTCGACCTCATTAAAAACGTTTTCGGCACTCAGTTCCATACCTTTTATAGTTCGACACAATTCGGACGCCACATAGCTTTGCAATCCAGAATAGCGGACATTGGTTTCGGCATTCAGTGCTTTAAAAACAGCCCAATACGATGCGCCAACTGCTATCAGTATAACAACTGATGCAGTTAACAAAACTTTTATACGTTGCATATTTGCAGTAGAAATAGATATCTGTTTCACAGTCTTTATCTCAACAAGTTAGATGTAATATATCTGCAAAGATATATATTCTTCAGATAAAGACCAAGAATAGTTGCGCAATTTAATATATATTAACAGCAATTGGTAAGGGAATTGCCACAAAGCCATTCGCTATCTATCCACCCAGTGTATTTGCCATCGAGTGTACGAACCTTAACCCAATCGCCCATGATATCAAGAACACGCAGATTGCGCTCATCAGTAAATGAGTAGATAGCAGCCGACTTGTCTGATGGTTCCTTGCGCAGGGTAAGCTTCTGACCACCATAATTACGAGTTCCTGTTGCCACTACCGAACTATGAATCCAATAGCCTGTGGTAGAGCCTGTGAGTTTATAATTCTCATCGCCAGAGCCTGCATACTCTGAACAGATATGCCACCAACCATTCACAACCTTGTCGACATCAATCATCACTCCATCGCGAGCAGGCAATTTAAACACAATCTTACCCTTAGGGGCATTACGAACATTAGTAAAATCGCCATCATAGTCGAGAATATAAACACCAAGACCTTGGGCACTAGCTGCGATAGTGAGCAGCAAAAGGCTAATAGTAAAAAGATACTTTTTCATAATTGTAATAGGTTTATAATGATTTAAGTTTGTTGCGGTAGGCTTTGCGCAATTTGCGCACAGATTTATCGCGTATCTGTCGTACGCGCTCTCGCTTCAGATCCATATCTTCGGCAATCTCTGCCATAGTTTCATGCTCCTGATTTATGCCATAGAAAGCATTGATTACACGACGTTCGCGTTCATCAAGCGTATCGAGGGCATAGTCGACAGCTTCTTCGATAGCCTCAGAATGTACACGCTCATCAGCCAATGGGGCATCCTTATTAACAAGTACAGAGAGTAAACTCATATTGGTGCGATGACCAAGAGGAGCATCAACAGACAAAGGTTGTGACTGCTGACGGCCAACTTCCTGCTTAACATCCTTGGGCACCTGATATAGTCCACCTTGCTGATCGATAGCCTTCTCGATGGCCTGACGCACATAGACCACAGCGAAATTAACAAAACGCACACCACGACTGGCATCGAACTTGGCAGCAGCCTTCATAAGTCCGATATTTCCTTCGCTCACAAGGTCTTCCATAGCTACGCCCTTACCCTTGTACTGGCGCGCTACAGATACCACAAACTTTAAATTAGCTTCAATAAGTTTAGACAATGCACGCTGATCACCCTTAGCAATCTTCTCACTCAACTGACGCTCTTCATCATCACTAAGCAACTGCTCCTTACCTATCTCGTCAAGATATATATTCAATACCGAATCTTCCATAATAAACCTATTTTGTTTGCAAAGATACGAAACTATTTCGAATACACAAAAAAAAGAAGAGAAAACCTTTCGATTTTCTCTCCTCTTAGTGATTCCCGCGGGATTCAAACCCACAACCTTCTGATCCGTAGTCAGATGCTCTATTCAGTTGAGCTAGGGAACCATTCTGCAACCGTTTTTGTGATTCCGGCGGGATTCAAACCCACAACCTTCTGATCCGTAGTCAGATGCTCTATTCAGTTGAGCTACGGAACCATTTCCGATTTGCGGGTGCAAAGGTACTGACTTTTTTTGGAACGGCCAAATTTTTAACGGACTTTTTTCTAAAAAAGTGCAATTCTACACGATAATTCGCGTTTTGTGGTAGTTTTCGCGGAATTCTGATGGGCTACATCCCTTACGTTTCTTGAAAATGCGATTGAAATTACTTAGGTTATTGAACCCACAAGAATAACTAATCTCGGCCACCGAATTGGTACTATCAACAAGCATACGACTGGCATAACCCAATCGCTGATCGATAATATACTCGCTAAGATTACGTCCTGTATGAAGCTTAAAGAATCTACTGAAAGCCGAAGGACTCATACCAGCAATATCAGCAAGCGTGGTGAGACGAATTTCCTTCTTATAATTCTGTTCAATATAGCTCTTTACCTTCTGTACACGACGACTGTCGCTCGACACCTCAACCTTTGCAAAACTACTTGATGCCAAAGTATGTGCACCATCGCACTTAGATAGTTCGTACAGAATACTCATAAACTGCTGAAAGGCATAAAATCCATCCTTGACGGTGCAAAGCGACACTAGTTGTTGATAAACACGCAAAATGGCATCCATAGGGAAGCTAAGCCCCTTGCGTGCCTCCTGCATCATCTTACGTACTGAACTAAAAGGATTGCGCGAGAAAAGACTAGTCTCAGAGAAATCGAACTCGAAGTGTATTGTTATCTCATGGATATCCTCACTTGTACAGGTTCCTTGTTCCCACACATGTTCAAGGTCAGGACTAGTGATGAGCACAAGATCGTACTCGCCTATCACTTCGTTAGAGTCGCCCACAATGCGACGAACACCTGGGGCATGCTCTACGAAGTTTAGTTCGAACACCTTATGGTTATGGATGGGATAGGTGAACTCCTTTTTGCGACGTTCGGCAATATAGAGCACATCCTTTCCCATCAACGGGGTAATCTCGTGGATAACCTTACTCTCAATCATATCTTAAGCTCTTTCAATATCTCAGACATACGCTGCATATTGTTGATGCGCATCGGCACAAGCGGCAGACGCAGAACGTTCTCAATGAATCCCATTTCTGAAAGCATCGCCTTTACTCCTGCAGGATTGCCGTCGACAAACAGCAGCGAGAAAAGATCGGTGAAACGATGATGGATGGTGCGGGCAGGATCGTACTCGCCACGCATCTGCAAACGAATCATACGTGAGAACTCCTTAGGCAGTGCATTTCCGATAACAGATATTACACCTACAGCACCACAACTTACCATTGGGAATGTAAGTGAATCGTCGCCCGAGATCACATCAAAGTCGGCAGGCTTGTTCTTGATAATCTCATCTACCTGCTCAAGATTGCCACTTGCCTCCTTGATAGCTACAATATTCTGACAGTCACGAGCCAAACGTACCGTAGTAGCTGCCTGGAGGTTTACACCTGTGCGACCAGGAACATTATAAAGCACAACTGGAAGCTGGGTAGCTGCTGCAATAGCCTTGAAGTGCTGATAAAGACCTTCCTGCGAAGGTTTGTTGTAATAAGGACAAACGCTAAGTACACCATCAATACCCTTAAAGTCGCCGGTCTTAAGTTCTTCAACGACTGCTGCAGTATTATTTCCGCCACATCCTATTAATATAGGTACGCGCGCCTGTACGTAGTCAACTACTAAATCTTTAATTTTCTGCTTCTCTTCGCGAGTAAGTGTAGGAGTCTCGCCTGTTGTAGCGAGGATGCAAAAGAAGTCGGCACCATTGCTAAGCTGATAGTCTACCAGACGTATCAGCGCATCGTAGTCAACCGAGCCATCTTCCTTGAATGGGGTAATGAGCGCTATGCCCAAACCTTTGAAAATGTTATGTACCATGTATTATTTAATGTTGCTATTATTCTGCTTTAAACAAATCTTTGATGCCGCCAATAGAACCAAGGAGGTTAGTGGCCTCGTATGGCAGGTAGACGGTCTTTGTCTTATCTCCCTCTGCAAGCTCCTGCATCATCTGGATGTACTTCTGAGCCAGCAGATAGTTGGCAGGATTGGTGCTCTTGCCTACAGCCTCAGTGATAAGTTCGATAGCCTTAGCCTCGGCCTCAGCCTTACGAATACGGGCCTGAGCCTCACCTTCAGCCTGCAGGATGGCCTGCTCCTTAGCAGCCTCAGCCTTATTAACGATAGCAGTGCGCTCACCCTCAGAGGCAAGAATCTCTGCAGCCTTCTGACCCTCAGAGGTAAGAATCTGTGCACGCTTGTTACGCTCGGCCTGCATCTGCTTCTCCATAGCCGTAAGAACAGAATCAGGAGGAGTGATATCCTGCAGCTCTACGCGGTTAACCTTTACGCCCCACTTATCTGTCGCATCATCAAGCACAGCAGAGAGTTTCTTGTTGATAGTATCACGTGAGGTAAGAGTTTCGTCGAGTTCCAACTCACCAATGATGTTACGCAGGGTGGTCTGTGTAAGTTTCTCGATAGCGTTTGGCAGATTGTTAATCTCGTAGGTAGCCTTAAACGGATCTACAATCTGGAAGTAGAGCAGAGCATTAATCTCGGTCTGCACATTATCCTTTGTAATCACATTCTGCTTCGGGAAATCGTAAACCTGCTCACGAAGATCGATGGTGGTAGAGTACATATAGCGTCCGTGATGGAGCACTACGATCGACTTGGCACGATCAATGAACGGGATAATAAGATTGATACCCGGCTGAAGAGTGGCGTAATAACGTCCCAGACGCTCAACAATCTTGGTTTCAGACTGAGGAATGATAACGAGTGCCATTTTGGCAAAGATAACCACACATACCACGATGGCTATCAGGATGTAAGTCATTATGTCCATAATTTAATTTTTTAATAATTCTACTGTGATAATTGTTGATGCGCGGTCGATAACAACCACATTACTTCCCTCGGGGATATCAGCATCGGCCTTGGTGACGGCCTTCCAGATGTCGCCATCTATCTGCACTCGGCCAAAGCCTCCAGCCTGAACGGTTTCCACCACTCTACCCTGTCGGCCCATCAATGCATCGGCATTGCTTATACGCTTGTCCTCGCCCTTATGCAGATATCGCTTAGCAAACGGACGTACATAAAACAGGCTAACAAGTGTAATGATAGCGAACACCACTATCTGATAATACACTCCAGCACCCAGAACGGCAACGATAGCCGCAGGAACAGCACCAATAGCGAAGCAGATAATAAAGAAATCGCCCGCCGTCAGTTCTAGAATCAGGCAGATAACAGCTACTACAGCCCACAACTGCCAGAGATGACACATGATATAGTCAATCATATCGCAATATAATGTTTATTTGTTGATTACCTTCTTTTTATTAGTAATGTAAACACCCTTAGGCAGGCTCTTTAGCTCAGAAGCCTTTCCTAATCGAACACCACGAATATCAAATACTTCTGCATCAGGAGCATCGAGCATGATAGCATCTATTCCGGTATCGCCAACAACATAGTAAATATCAGAAATGGTAAATCCTTTAAGATATTTATGTGTTCCCTTCTCAACAGCACCAACTCTTAGGGCATAATACTGTTCCTTTAGAAGGTTAGCAAACTCAAATGGTAACACAACCGAATCGCCCACAGGAATAGATACGCCGTTAACTATCTGATCATCCGCATAATACGACTGAGTTTCTTCGTTAGTGCTACTCTTTAACAGAATAATATACAACGCATCTTCGTAAGTATCTGTACCGTTATTAGTAATTATAACACTTCCCTTTAATCTATCGGCAGCTACAGTAAATGATCCGTCAGAAAGCTGCTCTGCATTGTCGACTGACATTGTATAATTCATAACGACATCAGCCATACTCATCTCGGCTACATCGACTTTAAAGGTATAAAGTGTATCCTTCAACTCCTCATAACTACCACTAAGATAGAACGTGAATTCGCCACTACGCTGCGGTGTATACTCCAACTCAACAACACCCGTCTCATTAGGATTCAAATTGGTTCCTACACCTGTGATAAGAACACTAGGCTCATTCTGATTCTCACTTGTAGTTCCCCAAAGGAAGATAGGAGCATTCGATGTATTATTCTTACTGGTCAGATCAACCTTCATCCTCATGACCTTACCCTGCTGCTTTGTATCACCAATAGTTACCTTTTTAACATCAAACTTATATGGTTCTTCATCAGTCTTTGCTCCATGACAACTAGTGGTCATGGTAAGTCCTTTAACATCAAGATCTATCCAACAATCAAATCCTCCCCAACACATTGCCCAATCTACACCAGCCTTGTTGCTCTCCTTTGCACGAAAACGGATCTGATATTTTCCGTCAGGATAATTTGCATCAACAGTGAATCCATTGATGAAAAACTTTCTTCCATAATTACTTTTGAGTTCCCCTGTGATTCCCTGGGCGAGTGATTTCAGTAATTCACCATCCTTGTACAAATCAAAGGACACATCATAAGTTCTGGTTTCTTCTGGAAGCGTCATATTATACACTAATGCATTTATGTCAAAAGCGGGAAAAGCGTTCGACGTAGAAGTGCGTGTATATGTTCCTTTATCATTATCTATATATAAACTTCTTTGATACAAACGAGCCGTCTTTGCCATAGGTGTCTCTGCAGGCTTTATGCCAACTATAGCTAAAGGGGATATACTATAACCACTAGAACCAGCATTACCACCTGTGCTCTGATAATATGGATTAAGAACTGACAACATGAAGAAGCCATCGCTACCTCCACCCCATCCCCAGTTTACATGATAGAAACCCTGGTCATCATAACCATCGACGACAAATGCATGACCACTCTCTCCTTGCGAAGGGGATATTGCCTGAGCGGCATATAAGACAGGACGCCCCAACTTCAACTCGTTATATATCAACTCGTCCCACTCTTTCGATGTGTAGTTTTCACGATTTGTATATTCTGTGGTATCAGAATAACCAAAACTATAACGTAAAGCCTCACTCACAAAAGATGAAGCTGCTGAAGAGCCACTAGAAGAATAATTCATAAACACAGATGCACCAACATCAGCCATCAGTTTTGCTACGGCATAGGCTGCTGAAGAAGTATCATCCTTCGAATAAGATAGTTTCATATCGTTCCATGCAAACGAGTCAGGATACTGATAGTAATACATCACCTGAGCCGTCGCTGTGGCTACACAACCTGTCACACTCTTTTTTTGGGTTATAGTATCTATGGGACAATCTAGATTATATGGCGCAGATTGATCCCACGTTGTCTTGATAAGTGGAGCAACAGGGTCATGAATAACTATAGTCTCACCACGAGTACCAGCATTAAAGCTTTTTACTTCCTGCTGATAAAAGCGGATGAGTTCCTTAAGTCCATCAGGAGCATTATTAACATCAAACTTACCATTATCACTATATCCCAATACCGGCATTGTGTTGTCATCACCACTGATAATAACAAAAGCATTGTCTGTATTAAATACGTATACAGCGGCTTCCGGGCCGTCTACCACTCCAGTTACGGCACGAGTAAGATTGGCGCTAACACTACGCGTGGCAGGCATCTTGCTACGCAGAAAATCACTTGCTAACTTACGAGCTTTCTGCTCGTCGACGGGTGCTGAAACTGCCAGAACAATGCTGAACAGATACAGTAACGTTGTGAGTAGAGACTTCTTCATAATCGTAACGTTTTGATGGTTTTATAGTGCAAAAATAGACATTTTTGTCGAAATAGCAAAGAAAAAACAAATTATTAGCAAATAAATGTGCGATTTTTACGTTATTATGTTATAATGATACGCAATTTAAACAAATTCATCACTATATTGGTACTATTGATGAGTACCGTATCTGCTTTCGCCGACGACTTCACGCTAAAAGGGAAGGTTGTCGACGAAGATGGTAATGCTTTGGAGCTTGTAACTGTATCGTGCCTGGCCCAAGGCAAGGTTGCGATGAGTAACCTGAAAGGCGAATTCACCATAGGACTGAACACCGCAGATTCTGTCGAGGTAAGGTTCACGATGGTGGGCTATGGCGTCAGAAAGAGGGTATTCAGACGTCCCAAGGGTAAGATGACTGTTCAGATAGTAATGCACCCATCAGCTTCGCTTAAAGAGGTGACTGTAACCCAACGCCGCCGCCAGACATCACAAACAGAACAGCTGAATGCTAAAGATATTAAGGACATGCCATCAACAACTGGCAATGCCGTAGAGGAACTGATACAGCAACAGGCAGGAGTATCGAGCCACAACGAACTCTCGTCACAATATAATGTACGCGGAGGTTCGTTCGACGAGAACTCAGTCTACATCAATCAGGTAGAGATTTATCGACCATTGTTGATCAGCAGCGGACAGCAAGAAGGCCTATCGGTAATCAATCCGAATATGGTTGAAAAAATAGGTTTTTCTACAGGAGGTTTTGAATCGAAATACGGCGACAAAATGTCGTCGGTTCTCGATATCACCTACCGCCGCATAAAACGCTTCGAAGCTAATGCCACAGCATCGCTGTTAGGAGCAAGCGGATTCGTAGGCTATGGCAATAGCAAATTCTCGATGAGTCACGGCGTCAGATACAAGACAAACCGTTACCTGTTAGGCTCATTAGAAACCACTGGAGAGTACAATCCAAATTTCATTGATTATCAGACATATATAAACTATACTCCAAACAAAAGATGGAACATCGATTTTATAGGCAACGTATCAGATAATCACTACAATTTTGAGCCCAAAAACAGAGAGACAAGTTTCGGCACATTGGCCGATGTCAAATCGTTCAAGGTATACTTCGACGGTCAAGAGAAAGACCGATTCAGCACACTATTCGGAGCTTTAGGAATAACACGAAATATCAAGGACTCAACAAGCATAAAATTCCTTACATCCGCCTTCCACACAAAGGAAAGCGAGAGATACGACATCGCTGGACAGTATTGGCTTGACGACACACAGACTCAGGAGAGTTTGGGCATTGGTACATACATGGAGCATGCACGCAATTATCTTACGGCAGACGTTATTAGTTTCAAGCTTATCGGGCGCCACCAGACCAAACGTCATGATATAGAGGCGGGCATCAGCTTTAAGACTGAGCATATCAAAGAGCAATCGCGCGAATACGAGATGCGTGATTCGAGTGGATATTCCGTCCCCCACTCTGCCGACAGACTTGATCTGATATATACATTGAGTGCCAAGAATGATATCAGAAGCAATAGGATTGAAGCCTATCTGCAAGATACTTATCGATGGTCGAAAGGCAACAACTACTTCACCTTGAACTATGGTATCAGAATGGCCAACTGGTCGTACAATAAAGAGACAACCATATCTCCCAGAGCATCGCTGGCTATCGTACCTGCATTCAACAATGATGTCACAATCAGACTGGCTGCAGGCCTGTACTATCAGGCACCATTTTACAAGGAAATGCGCGACACAATTACGGCTAATGGCGTGACTACAGCTGTACTAAATGACAAGATTAAGAGTCAGCAGTCGATACACTTTATTGCAGCAGCCGACTATCGTTTTAAGATGCTGAACCGCCCGTTCAAATTCTCAGCCGAAGCTTATTACAAGGCGCTTAATAACCTGATACCATACAACGTGCAGAACATGAAAATAACCTACTATGGCGAGAACCTCACGAAAGGCTACGCCACAGGTATCGACTTGAAGTTGTATGGAGAATTTGTACCAGGTACAGATTCTTGGCTAACCTTCTCTTTGATGAGTACACGTCAGAAGTTTAGTGGCGAGTGGATACCATTGCCAACAGACCAGCGTTGGGCAGTAAACCTTCACTTCACCGACTATTTCCCGGGCACAGATCGCTGGAAGATGACACTCAAGTTGACATTTGCCGACGGCCTACCATTTGGCGCCCCACACAGAGGCCTAGAACAACAACAGTTTAGAGCTCCAGCCTACAAGCGTGCCGACATAGGTATGAGCTATTGCGCCCTACGAAACGCCAAAGGAATTAAAGGTCTTTGGCTAGGATTAGACTGTCTGAATCTGTTCGGAATATCAAACGTAAACAGCTACTACTGGGTAACAGATGTAACAAACACCCAGTGGGCCGTGCCAAATTTCCTGACGGGTCGCCAAATTAATGCGAAAATTAGCCTAGACTTATAATTATTGTTAAAAACAAACAGATTTCCAACGCACGCGCGTACAATATTAAAGAAAACTTTTATTTTTGCAAAATAATTAGTTTGTTTTAGTATTGTATTTGGATTTAAAATGTGTTTTAACATGAAGAAAATAACGAATTTGGCCATTTTGGCATTATTAGGCTTAAGCAGCTGTACCAAGGAGTTTACCTATGATCCTACTCAGGAGATTCAGGAAAACGCCGAGAATATCTTCGGCCTTATAGACCCTAATCAGGACTGGCGCACCACTACATCAGGCACAGTTACAGTAACTGCTAATGCCCCACTGTCGGATATTACCAAGGTGCAAATCTTGACAGAATCACCGTTCTTCAACAGAAACGCAAGGATTCTAGCCGAAGCCGAGGTTACAGCCGGACAGACAGTTACATTGAGTTACGATGCGCCAAGAGAATTAGAGACCTTGGTTACTGCCTGTGTTGACGGCAATGGCAAGTATTATATTAAGGGTTTCAATACTGGAGAAAAGAATGTTAGTTTCAATAGTTCTTCTGCTCTTGCTGCAACCCGTGGTGCAGCCATCACAAGAGCAGGAGAAGAACTATCAAACATTTCGCTTAAATACAAGGAATCATTCCTGTCATACAATGCAGAACGTGCCAAAAGCAATAACAGCGCTTATAGCAATTGGAAAAATACGAATTGGGAAAACGACCGTTTGTGGCAGCCTTCCGGTGAGAGTTCCAATGGTTGGACAATTTCTAATTCGACCATATACAGAAATGCAACAGCTTTATCCGAAGATGAAACAAATGAACTTAATGCTATATTCTTTCCCTTGCTCGACCGATATGACAAAAATAACAAAGCTCGAAATAATCTAAAACTCATTAACGAGAGTAGTGTTGTTCAGCTATACGGCAACCATCTGGAGGCCAAAGGACAGACCCCCATCACAATATGCCCTGTCCAGGCAGCTTCTACCGAAGCCTATTGGTGCGACATCTATTACTATTACTACAGAACAGAAGACATTCCTTCTGAAACTTCAGAGGCTAACTATATCAAGTCGCTGCCTAAGTTCAAGGCCGTCGACGTGAATGATGTAAGACAGGCATTCAGTGAAGTTACAGGAATTGCTAAAAAAGAAAAAGATGTCAACTTCCTTAGACTGCACGAATATCTTCTGCCTTTCTATGGAAATGCTTCAGAGTTTGAATTCAAGCCGTCTACACTTGGCTCGTATGGCTATACTACAAATGGAAAATTCTATCGTATCTACAATTTCTCTGGCTATAAATCAGTACAACCATCAAATCATTTTATCACGTATGGCGACAATAAGCATAATTTGAAGGATGAATATACTGATAATATTGAGGATCAGCTTTGGCAAGTCTTTACGAACGCCAAGGATAACACTATCATGCTGTATAACGTAGGAAGTGGACAATTCTTTTGTTATAAAGATGGAGATTATGTAGAAATTAAGGATATCGAAGATAATAGCCTTACAAACTATACTATCTATGTTTCAGATGGAACAGTTACAGATAATAAAATAATTCCAATTGCTTTCGATAACAAAACAGATAAGCAAACAGTATTTATTTCAAGTGCAACTAGAAACAATTTTATCAAGGCTCGTATAGATACTGATTTTTCGTATCTTAATAAAGGATTAAGAGATATAAGTGGAACCTATAGAGATTCTCGAGAATGGACATTCGAGGTATATAACTATCCCGATAATTATGAAGGTGATCGAGCAACTGCTATTACCGACTTCGAACTGTCATTGAAGTATTTCCCCGATGGACAAATTGTCCCACCAAGCACAAAGCCTTCGACTATTATCCCAGAGGGTTATCGTGTAGGATTCATGATCAGAAAAGATGGTGGTGCAGAAGTAGGAGCAAACAATGGTAAAGCTTTCAGCGACAAACAAGGCTGCTCGTATGGATATGGTGAACTGAACACTGAAATAAACACCTACGGTCAGTTTAAGAATGCTGTTAAGTCTGCCAACAACAAAGACGGCATGGAACTGAACTCACCCCGTATGGCAACGTTCAAGGCCAACAACAAAATCTATCTCTGTTTCGAGGAAGGATCCGACACACAGTTTAGTGATGTAATTATTGAAATTGGTAGTAATGGTGAGGCTGGTGTAGATATACCCGACGACCCACTGGAGGTTGAGGAGCAGGCTTATACCATGTGCTTTGAGGACCGACCAAATACCGCCGACTACGATATGAACGATGTAGTTCTGCGCTGTGTCCGCAAACCAGACAACAAATTTGAATTGACACTTATTGCCACAGGAGCTCAAGATCAGGTATATATTAAAGGCATACCTGGTACATTTGACAGCGGAACTGATTTGAACGACAAGGAAGTACACGAGTTGTTCGGCGTACCATCTGGCACATTTGTTAACACTGAGACTTCAACAAATGTTGTTACGGGTAAATCTGCCATTTACATTGTTAGCAAAGACATGACCGAACTACAGTTCCTTAGCAGCATCTATATCAGTAACTATAGTATGAATGGGAATCAGGTTCACATACCAAATGCAGGCGAAGCACCATTTGCAATTATTATGCCGGGCGACTTTAACTATCCAGCAGAAAGAATTAGCATTGTCGATGCATATCCCGCATTCAGTAATTGGTCTAGCAACGCCAACAACTATGGCAACTGGCCAGAATCCATTGTAGAGTCGAATACCTACACCAACCCATACAACAGAGAAAACTGATTTATAAATATACACAATAACGAAGAGATTGTAGCAGAAAACGTGCTGCAATCTCTTTTTTTTAATAAAAAAAGCAAAATAAGGTGGGATTCTCCAATAAGTTTTGTACCTTTGCACATCGAAAATATTAATTCTAAATTTTAAGGTTATGAAGATTTCGCACATTGAGCATCTGGGCATTGCCGTCCAGAGCATTGAGGAAAGCCTGCCGTTTTTTACCGACGTGCTGGGTCTGGAGTGTTATGCAACAGAAGTAGTTGAGGACCAGAAAGTAAAGACTGCCTTCCTGCGTTGCGGCGAGGTAAAGCTTGAGCTGCTGGAGCCAACATCACCTGAAAGCACCATCCAGAAGTGGCTCGACAAGGGCAACAAGGGCGTACATCATGTAGCCTTCTGTGTAGAAGATGGCGTAGCCAAAGGTCTGGCCGAGGTATCTGAGAAGGGCGTACGCCTGATCGACGAGAAGCCACGCAAGGGCGCCGAGGGACTCAACATTGCATTCCTCCACCCCAAGTCTACCTGTGGTATCCTGACCGAGCTCTGCGAGCACCCTGAGTAATCATCAAGAAAGTATATTCTCAAAACATAAATAAAGAAATGAGCAAACAATTAGAAAAAATCAAGCAACTCATCGAGAAGCGCGAACAGGCCCGTCTCGGTGGTGGTGAGAAAGCAATTCAGAAACAGCACGATCGTGGCAAGTACACCGCTCGTGAGCGTATTGACATGCTGCTCGACGAGGGTTCGTTCGAAGAGTACGATATGTTTAAGGAGCATCGCTGCCATAACTTCGGTATGGAGAAGAAGCAATTCCTGGGTGATGGTGTAGTAGCTGGTTCGGGTACCATCGACGGTCGTCTGGTATACGTATTCGCACAGGACTTCACCGTACACGCTGGTTCTCTGTCGGAGACCATGAGTCAGAAGATTTGTAAGATTATGGATATGGCCATGAAGATGGGCGCTCCTGTTATCGGTATCAACGATTCGGGTGGTGCACGTATTCAGGAGGGTATCAACTCTCTGGCTGGTTTCGCCGAGATCTTCGAGCGCAACATCCTGGCTTCAGGTGTTATTCCTCAGATTTCAGGTATCTTCGGTCCTTGCGCCGGTGGTTCTGTTTACAGCCCTGCCCTGACCGACTTCACCCTGATGATGGAAGGTACATCTTACATGTTCCTCACAGGTCCAAAGGTTGTAAAGACCGTTACAGGCGAGGATATCGACCAGGAGCACCTTGGTGGTGCATCGGTTCACGCTACCAAGTCGGGTGTTACCCACTTCACAGCTAAGACCGAGGAAGAGGGTCTGCAGATGATCAAGACTCTGCTGAGCTACATCCCATCAAACAACATGGAGACCGCTCCTTCAAAGCCTTGCACCGATCCTATCAACCGTATGGAGGATACTCTGAACGAGATTATCCCAGAGAACCCCAACGAGGCATACGATATGTACAAGGTTATCGCTGCTATCACCGATAACGGCGAGTTCTTCGAGGTACAGCCTAAGTTCGCTAAGAACATCATCGTAGGTTTCGCTCGCTTCAACGGTCAGAGCGTAGGTATCGTAGCCAACCAGCCTGCTTGCTACGCTGGTGTGCTCGACGTTAACGCCAGCCGTAAGGGGGCACGTTTTGTACGTTTCTGCGACGCCTTCAATATTCCTATCGTATCACTGGTTGACGTTCCTGGATTCCTGCCTGGTACCGGTCAGGAGTACAATGCCGTTATCCTGCACGGAGCTCAGCTGCTCTACGCTTACGGCGAGGCTACTGTGCCCAAGATTACTGTTACTCTGCGTAAGTCGTACGGTGGTTCACACATCGTTATGGGTTCTAAGCAGCTGCATACCGACCTCAACTACGCATGGCCATCAGCCGAGATCGCCGTTATGGGTGCATCGGGTGCTGCAGCCGTACTGTACGCTAAGGAGGCTAAGGCTAAGAAAGAGGCTGGCGAGGACGTTAAGGCATTCATCGCCGAGAAGGAGGACGAGTACAACGAGCTCTTCGCTAATCCTTATCAGGCAGCCAAGTTCGGCTACATCGATGACGTGATCGAGCCACGCAACACTCGTTTCCGCATCTGCCGCGGTCTGGCTCAGCTTGCTACCAAGCGCGACTCGCTGCCCGCTAAGAAACATGGTAACATCCCAATGTAATTAATATGAATAAAGAAGTATATGCTGCAATTGCCCTGGCCCTGCACGAGCATCTGGGAAACAACGTTCACGACGTTGAAACGGGCATTATTACAATCAACGCGCGCCCCACTCAGTGGAACGGTTACGCGCAAACATTTACACAACATCCATAAAAATGAAAGAATACAAGTATACCATTAATGGTAATAAGTACGAGGTTGTGGTAGGCGACATTACTGATAATATCGCTACCCTGACCGTTAACGGCGAAGAGTATACCGTAGAGATGGAGAAGCAGGCTGAACCTGAGAAGAAGAAGCCAGTAGTTAAGGCCGCTGCCACAGCTGCTGCCGACGACGCTCCTGCAGCCAATAAGGGCGCTGTGAACAAGGCTAATGCCATAAAGGCACCTCTGCCAGGTGTTATTACAGACATCCTGGTGGCCGAGGGCGACGAGGTAAAGGCTGGCGACACAGTTATTGTGCTCGAGGCTATGAAGATGGCCAACAACCTGGCTGCCGAGAAGGACGGTAAGGTTACTGCTATCTGCGTAAAGGTTGGTGAGAGTGTAATGGAGGACGATGCTCTGGTAGTTATCGAGTAAGATTACACCTTATTAATAATAAAGAGAAATCCCTGCCATCATCAAGTGGCAGGGATTCTTTTTTATCTCTTGCGGATGCTCATGCGATACTTGTCCGTCAGTTCGATGTGCATCACTCGCGTAAAACCATCGGCAAAGGGCGGGATGGCCAGCGCCACATGCCCCATCGTGCGTCGCAGGTTTATCTCTACACACGGGTGCAGCAGGAATCCGTCCTTGTCGGCTGTCGATACCACCATCATGTCGATACCGAACGGGCCCTGGTATTTACCCTTGAATGCCTCGCCCAAATGCTGGCAGATTTTTTCTTGAATGCGCTGCAGCAAATCTGCTGATATATAGCGACTTAGCAATTCTTGTTTCTCTTCCTCCTTAGCTATCAGATTGCCGGTATAGGCACCGTTCTTAGTGTGGAATAGCGACAATCCCAGATACTTTACGCACCCCTCGCCATCGCTCTCAAACTCCATTCCGAAGTCTTTCACCTTATTATAATAAGGCTCTACCACCACGCAGCCTTGCTTCTCGATGACATTTCTGATCCAGCGCTCCTGATAGTCGTCGAAGGCCACGGTCAGGAATCGCACCCCTCGCCCACTGCTGCTCCATGGGGCCTTTACCACTATGCGACCGTGCAGCCCCAGTTGCTGCCTAATCTCGGCGAGAGTATCGGCGCAACACGAACTGCCGATAGTGCCAGGCATCTGCAGCTGGCGCAGCAAATCTACAGCCTGCTTGCGATGCGACAGGTCGCGAATCACGGCGACATCATCCTCGGATGGTACACACTCCACACCACAGCGCAGCAGAAATGAACGCAAGGCGAGGTCCCATCCCCAAGGTTCCACCTTATTAATATATAGGGAGCGTAGTTGCGATTTATCCACAAACTGCTTGGGCGTGCCTCCTATCTTTGCTCTCACGCGACCATATTGGCGCACGGCTTTCTCCACATCATCCACCAGAATATAGTCCTCATCGCCAGCCCATAGTGCCGGGATATACCCCAGGTCGTATCTCAATTTACGTCCGGCATGCGGAGCAGTAAAATTTGAGAGGTTTGCGGCCAAAGCGAGGTCATGTTCGGGGTTAAACACGTATAATTTTGCCATTTTCATCAATTTTGGCGCAAAATTACTATTTTTTTTTGAGATTTTGCTAATTAGAGTTTGCAATTTAAGATAAAATGTGTATCTTTGCACCACTTTTAAAAGTAAACGGAAACAAATCAAGCAGGAATGGAAGCTTTTTTCAGGACGCACAGATATCTCCTAGAGCATGTAAATGCACCGGTTCGTCGCATTCTAATGGATGAGATAAACTGGAATGACCGCATGATTGGTATAAAAGGTACCAGAGGTATCGGCAAGACCACTTTTCTACTTCAGTACGCTAAAGAGCATTTTGATATCATGGACAAGCAGTGCCTGTATATCAATATGAACAATTTCTATTTTCAGGGCGAGGGCATAGCCGACTTTGCCGGCAACTTCTACAAGCACGGCGGCCGAGTGTTGCTTATCGATCAGGTGTTTAAGCAGCCTAACTGGAGCAGCGAGCTCCGCAAGTGCTACGACATGTATCCCAACCTGAAGATTGTGTTCACCGGTTCGAGCGTGATGCGACTGAAGGACGAGAACCCCGAACTTAACGGCATAGTTAAGTCGTACAATCTGCGTGGCCTGTCGTTCCGCGAGTTCATCAATCTGATGACCGGCAACAACTTCCACCCCTACTCGCTCGAAGATATCCTGCAGAACCACGAGCGCATCATCAAGCAGATTCTGCCCAAGGTATCGCCCAACCGCTACTTCCAGGACTACATCCACCACGGTTTCTACCCATTCTTCCAGGAGCACCGCAACTACAGCGAGAACCTGCTGAAGACCATGAACATGATGACCGAGGTAGACATACTGCTCATCAAGCAGATAGAGCTGAAGTACCTTACTAAGATTAAGAAGCTGTTCTACCAGATAGCCGAAGAGGGACCGGCCAAGACACCTAACGTAAGTAAGCTGGCTCAGGATATCGAGACCAGTCGCGCCACCGTGATGAACTACATCAAGTATCTGACCGACGCCCGACTGCTCAACCTGATCTACCCCGTGGGTCAGGACTTCCCCAAGAAGCCTGCCAAGATTATGCTGCACAACTCTAACCTGATGTATGCCATCTATCCTATCCAGGTAGACAAGCAGGAGGCTATGGAGACATTCTTCGTAAACTCGATGTGGAAGGACCACAAGGTTAACACCAGCAGCACCCGCGATGCAAGCTTCATCGTGGATGAGAATCTGAAATTCCGCGTGATCGACGCCAAGGCACCAGGCAAGCTGCGCATGTCGCCCGACGTGATCTACGCACGATATAACACCGAGATAGGTAAGGACAACCAGATACCCCTGTGGTTGCTGGGATTCCTTTACTAAAATTGAAGAATTGAAGAATTGAAAAATTGAAGAATTGAAGAATTGAAAAATTGAAGAATTGAAGAATTAAAAATTATAATAAACACAATAGTTATTCATTTTTATAGTTATCAAAAACAATGGCTAAAGAAAAGAAGTTTATCACCTGTGATGGTAACGAGGCTGCGGCTCATGTGAGCTATATGTTCTCGGAGGTAGCTGCTATCTACCCCATCACCCCGTCTTCGCCAATGGCGGAGCATGTTGACGAGTGGGCTGCCCGTGGTCGTAAGAACCTGTGGGGCCAGAACGTCAGTGTTCAGGAAATGCAGTCAGAGGCTGGTGCTGCCGGTGCCGTTCACGGTTCGCTGCAGGCTGGTGCCCTTACCACTACATTCACCGCATCTCAGGGTCTGCTCCTGATGATTCCAAACATGTACAAGATTGCCGGTGAGCTGATTCCTTGCGTATTCGACGTATCTGCCCGTACGCTGGCTTCACACTCTCTGTGTATCTTTGGCGACCACCAGGACGTAATGGCTTGCCGTCAGACCGGTTTCGCTATGTTCTGCTCTGGTTCTGTACAGGAGGTGATGGACCTCACAGCTGTTCCTCACCTGGCTACTCTCGAGACTATGGTTCCATTCGTTAACTTCTTCGATGGTTTCCGTACCTCTCACGAGTATCACAAGATTGAGCTGATGGATCAGGAGGATATCCGTCCTCTGGTTAAGGAGGAGTTCGTAAAGCGTTTCCGCGATCGTGCTATGAGCCCAGAGCGTCCTATCACACGTGGTACAGCCGAGAACCCTGAGACATTCTTCACACACCGTGAGGCTTGTAACCCATACTACGATTCAGTACCTGAGGTAGTAGAGAAGTACCTCGGCGAGATCTCTAAGATCACCGGCCGCGAGTATCACCTGTTCTCTTACTACGGAGCTAAGGATGCTGACCGCATGATTATCCTGATGGGTTCAGCTACCGATGCAGCTCGCGAGGCTATCGACTATCTGAACGCAAACGGTCAGAAGGTTGGTATGATCTCAGTTCACCTGTATCGTCCATTCTCAGTTAAGCACCTGCTGGCTGCTGTTCCTAAGACTGTTAAGAAGATTGCTGTACTGGACCGCACTAAGGAGCCAGGCGCTAACGGCGAGCCTCTGTACCTCGACGTTAAGGATGCATTCTTCGATGTAGAGGATCGTCCTGTTATCGTTGGCGGTCGCTACGGTCTTGGTAGCCGCGACACCACACCTGCTCAGATTATCAGCGTGTTCAACAACCTCGCTATGCCCGAGCCAAAGAACCACTTCACTATTGGTATCGTAGACGACGTTACCTTCACCTCACTGCCTGAGGTTGAGGAGATCGCTCTGGGTGGCGCTGGCATGTTCCAGGCTAAGTTCTACGGTCTGGGTGCCGATGGTACCGTAGGTGCTAACAAGAACTCAGTTAAGATTATTGGTGACAACACCGACAAGTACTGCCAGGCTTACTTCTCTTACGACTCTAAGAAGTCGGGAGGTTTCACCTGCTCTCACCTGCGTTT
>ONGP01000008.1 GCA_900317405.1 uncultured Prevotella sp. | reverse complement strand
AGTGGGGTCCCACCTCTTCCCATTCCGAACAGAGAAGTTAAGCCCACCTGCGCCGATGGTACTGCAATGCAATGCGGGAGAGTAGGAAGCCGCCGTCTTCTTTAAAAGAAGAGCCTCGAGAATACAATATTCTCGGGGCTTTTTCGTTTATATATATGTATGCAATGGACAGATAGAATTCGTCAGACCAAGATTCTCTTGGTTATAGCAGCTGTGATTATAGCTGTTACCTCTCTTTTGGTATCTCATTTCCTGGTTAAGGACCTCTCTGTCGAGGAACGAAAGAAGATGGAGGTATGGGCCCAAGCTCTTCATGCTCTTAATCATGCTGATGAGAATACCGATCTTTCACTGGTGCTTGATGTGATGCAGGGTAATACAACCATTCCTGTAATTGTAATGAATGATAAGGGTGGAATAGATGATTATCGTAACATCGAGGATACACTTAATATCGAGCAGATTGCACAACGCATGCTTAGGGCTGGCGACACTATAGTAGTAGGAAGTCAGATAGTTTGCTACGATGAGTCGGTACTGCTTAAACGACTCTCACAGTACCCATATTGGCAACTCGGAGTTGTAATGATTTTTGTAGTAGTTGCTATCTTTGCTTTGCTGTCGTCAAAGAAGGCCGAACAGAATAAAGTATGGGTGGGATTATCCAAGGAGACAGCCCACCAGCTTGGCACACCAATCTCCAGTCTGATGGCCTGGGTAGAGATACTTAAGGAGAATCATCCCGACGATGACCTTATCCCCGAGATGGATAAGGACGTAAAACGTCTGGAGCGCATAGCCGAACGATTCTCAAAGATAGGTTCGTTACCTGAACCAAAGGAAGGTTCAATGAACGAAGTTCTCGAGCATGTCGTCGATTATATGCGTCGTCGTGTGTCTAATAAGGTTGAAATCTACTGTCATGTTCCCGATCACGATGTAGTAGTAAGCATGAATGCATCACTCTTCGAGTGGGTTATCGAGAACCTGTGCAAGAACGCTGTCGATGCAATGGAAGGTGCCGGCAGAATTGATATGACGCTTACCGATGATGATAGCCGTGTGGCTATCGAAGTAAGTGATACAGGTAAGGGCATCAAGAAGAAGGACATCAAGAATGTCTTTACCCCGGGTTTCACCACCAAACAACGAGGGTGGGGTTTAGGTCTCTCGCTTGCCCGCCGTATTGTTGAGGACTATCACAAGGGTAAGATTTTCGTTAAGTCATCCGAGGTTGGAAAAGGTACAACTTTTCGCGTAGAATTGCACAAATAACCCCTGTTTTGTGTAATATAAGCGGCTGTAAGTCAACGAATTTGCAGTAAAATGATAAAAAAACGAAATAACCGCTTTATAATTGAAAAAAAGTTTGTAACTTTGCACCCCAAATGGCGCGCGAACCGAATTCAGAAGAGCTTGCTCTTATGATGAGGTGAAGCCGCTATTCACTGAAGGTAAATGGCACAATAGTGCCCTTTAAAATGTGTAATGATGAATAGTCTTGAGTTGTTGAAGATAGATTTGAAGAGTCTGGTAAGCGAGGAAACATCCTTGGCTTTCGATCTCGACGATACCTACTTCGCCGCTCTTGACGGTGCCGAAGTGAAAAAGGGTTCTTTGCACGTGTCGGTGTCTATACGCAAGGCAACCGGCTTTTTCGAACTCAATTTCCACACTGAGGGCACAGTCATTGTACAGTGCGACCGATGTCTCGACGATATGGAGCAGCCGGTAGAAACCGACAACCGCTTGATCGTGAAACTCGGTAGCGAATACTCAGAGGAAGATGATATCATCGTTGTGCCCGAGGACGAAGGAATACTCGACACTTCGTGGATCATCTATGAGTTTGTGGCGTTGGTTATACCCATCAGGCATGTGCATGCACCTGGCAAGTGCAACCCTGCTATGACGAAAGCTCTGGAAGAGCTGTCAGCTGACCGAAGCAGCGATGAGGAGTCCGCCCAGCCCATCGACCCCCGCTGGGAAGCACTCTTAAAATTGAAAGAGTGAAAAATTGAAGAATTGAAAAGTTAAACATTTAAAAGTATTATAGAATTATGGCACATCCTAAAAGAAGACAGTCAAAGACTCGTACACTCAAGCGTCGTACTCATGACAAGGCAGTAGCTCCCACACTGGCAGTATGTCCTAACTGTGGTGCATATTATGTTTATCACACTGTATGCCCCACATGTGGTTACTATCGTGGCAAGGTAGCTATCAAGATTGAGGAAGCAGCTGAGTAATGGATAGAATCAATGCGATAATCACTGGTGTAGGCGGTTATGTGCCCGACTATATTCTGAACAACGATGAGTTGTCTCGTATGGTCGACACCAACGATGAGTGGATAATGACGCGCGTTGGTATCAAGGAGCGTCACATTCTTACGGAGGAAGGTCTCGGCACCAGCTACATGGCTCGTAAGGCAGCCAAGCAGCTGATGCAGAAGACCGGAGTCGATCCCGACTCTATCGACGCACTTATTGTTACCACCTCTACAGCTGATTATAAGTTCCCTTCCACAGCGTCAATCGTGCTGGGCAAACTCGGACTAAAGAATGCATTCGCGTTCGACTTCTGGGGTGCCTGCTGTGGATTCCTCTACACACTCGACGTGGCAGCCACGATGATTCAGAGCGGACGCTACAAGAAGATCATCGTGATCGGTGCCGATAAGATGTCGTCGGTTGTCGACTATAAGGACCGTCAGACCTGTCCTCTCTTCGGAGACGGTGCAGCTGCAGTTCTGCTCGAGGCTACCGAGGAACAGAACATCGGCGTGATGGACTCTTACTTCCGTACTGATGGCAAGGGACTTCCGTTCCTGCATCTCAAGGCTGGAGGTTCAGTCTGCCCACCATCGCACTTCACTGTCGATCATCGTCTGCACTACCTCTATCAGGAGGGTCGCACCGTGTTCCGCTATGCGGTAACCAACATGAGCAACGACTGCGCCATCATTGCCGAGCGCAACGGACTGAACAAGGACAACATCCAGTGGGTGGTTCCTCATCAGGCCAACATGCGTATCATCGAGGCAGTGGCTAAGCGCCTTGAGTTGCCTATGGAGCAGGTGATGGTTAACATCGAGCGCTATGGTAACACGAGTGCTGCTACGATACCTCTCGCTATCTGGGATTACGAAAATAAGTTGAAGAAGGGCGACAACATGATCTTCACCGCCTTTGGTGCAGGATTCGTTCACGGAGCTTCTTATTACAAGTGGGCCTATGATGGCAGTGCAAAATGAAAGAGCATAGCGAATAATTAAATGCATAAAGCAGGATTCGTAAATATTGTTGGAAATCCCAACGTAGGCAAAAGTACGCTCATGAACCAGCTGGTTGGTGAGCGTATTTCAATTGCCACCTTTAAGGCCCAGACCACCCGTCATCGTATTATGGGCATCGTTAATACTCCCGAGATGCAGATAGTATTTTCGGATACCCCGGGTGTGCTCAAGCCCAACTATAAACTCCAGGAGTCTATGCTTGCCTTCTCCGAGTCGGCCTTGCAGGATGCCGACGTGCTTCTCTACGTAACCGACGTGGTAGAGAACCCCGAGAAGAACATGGAGTTCCTGGAGAAAGTGCAGAAGATGGACACCCCCATTATCCTGCTCATCAACAAGATCGACGAGTTGACCGGCGGCAACAATCAGCTTGCAGCTATTGTAGAGCGCTGGCACTCACTTCTACCTAAGGCCGAGATTCTGCCCATCTCAGCCCGAAACAAGTTTGGCGTTGATATCCTGCTAAAGCGCATACAGGAGTTGCTTCCTGAGAGTCCTGCCTATTTCGACAAGGACCAGCTCACCGACAAGCCAGCCCGTTTCTTCGTGTCGGAGATTATCCGCGAGAAGATCCTGCTATACTACGATAAGGAGATTCCATATAGTGTAGAAGTGGCTGTAGAGCGATTCAAGGAAGACGACAAGCACATCCACATCAATGCTATCATCTATGTGGAGCGCGACTCTCAGAAGGGTATTATCATAGGCCATCAGGGTGTAGCCCTCAAGAAGGTAAGCACCGAGGCCCGCAAGTCGCTCGAGAAGTTCTTCGACAAGCCTATCTTCCTCGAGATCTTTGTAAAGGTAGATAAGGACTGGCGAAGCTCTGAGAAAGAGCTTAATAATTTTGGATACAATCTAGATTAAACATAAATGGGAAATTTAGTAGCAATCGTAGGACGCCCCAACGTGGGTAAGTCCACACTGTTCAACCGACTGACAAAGACGCGTCATGCTATTGTCAGCAACGAGGCCGGCACCACCCGCGACCGCCAGTATGGCAAGTGCGAATGGTGTGGTCGCGAGTTCTCGGTCGTCGATACCGGCGGCTGGGTCGTCAACAGCGACGATGTATTCGAGGAGGAGATCCGCAAACAGGTGATTATTGCCACCGAAGAGGCTGATCTCGTACTCTTCCTCTGCGATATCAATAACGGCGTAACCGGATGGGATATGGACGTAGCACAGATTCTGCGCCGCGCCAAGCTCCCTGTCATCCTGGTGGCCAACAAGGCCGACGACGGCAAGGACCTGTACGATCAGTACGAGTTCTATAAGCTGGGCCTCGGCGATCCATACGCCATCTCAGCCGCCACCGGTAGCGGCACAGGCGACCTGCTCGACAAGGTGCTCGAGATGTTGCCCGAGAAACCCAAGGACGACCTCGAGGACGGTATCCCCCGTTTCGCAGTCGTTGGCCGTCCTAATGCCGGTAAGTCAAGCATTATCAACGCCTTTATCGGCGAGGAGCGTAACATCGTGACCGATATCGCCGGTACCACCCGCGATTCTATCTATACACGTTACGATAAGTTCGGTTTCGACTTCTATCTGGTTGACACCGCCGGTATCCGTCGTAAGAACAAGGTTACCGAGGATCTTGAGTTCTACTCTGTTATGCGCTCTATCCGAGCCATCGAGAATAGCGATGTCTGTGTGCTGATGCTCGATGCCACCCGTGGTATCGAGGCGCAGGATATGAACATCTTCCAGCTCATTCAGAAGAACAACAAGAGCCTGGTGGTAGTAGTCAACAAGTGGGACCTTGTCGAGGACAAGTCGCAGGCAGTCATCTCTACCTTCGAGAATGCTATCCGCAAGCGTATGGCTCCGTTTGTCGACTTCCCCATTATCTTCGCTTCGGCCCTCACCAAGCAGCGCATCTTTAAGGTGCTCGAGACCGCCAAGCAGGTATACCTTAATCGTAAGGTTAAGATCGGTACCTCAAAGCTCAACGAGGTTATGCTGCCGCTCATCGAGGCCTTCCCACCACCATCTATCAAGGGTAAGTACATCAAGATCAAGTATGTGGCACAGGTGCCCGACACGCAGATTCCTACTTTCGTGTTCTACGCCAACCTACCTCAATACGTCAAGGAGCCTTACAAGCGGTTCCTCGAGAACAAGATTCGCGAACACTGGACACTCACCGGCAGCCCGATAAACGTATTTATCCGTCAGAAGTAATGCGTAAGTTTGCTTATATAGCAATACTGATTATCATAGTGTGTGGGGCTGCATGCAGCAGCCCCACACGCGAAGAATTGGCGTCTCTGGCAGCCAAGGGCTATTACCAGCACCTGGTGGATGGCGATTACGACCATTTTCTCGAGGGCCGCGTGATGGCCGACAGCCTGCCCGATGACTACCGCTCACAGCTCAACGATGCCTATGCCCAGTTCCTGGCCCAGCAGACCAAGAGCCGTGGTGGTATCCGCGAGGTGCGTGTGTCGCGTGCCTTCACCGATAGCACTCTGAATTATACCAGCGTACTGCTGATGCTCTGTTACGGCGATTCCACTACCGAGGAGGTAGTAGTGCCGATGATAGAGCGCGACGGCCGCTGGATGATGAAATAAACAAATTAATTCAAAATGAAAAAGTATCTTTTAGCAATAGCCGCAGTATTTTCAATGACTGCTGTTCATGCACAGTATTGCGATTCTGTATGCTGTGGCCAGAATATGGCCGACAATTTGGTACAGAAGAATCAGAAGAGCCAGAAGAGTGGTGTATTCCGCAACCTCGACCTGTCTGTTACCGCCGGTACCACCGGTATAGGTATCGATGTAGCCAGTAAGCTGGGCGACTACTTTCAGCTTCGTGCCGGCTACGAGTTCATGCCCCGCTTCCAGATGAGCATCTACTTCCCTGTAGAGGTTGGTGGTCAGCCCGCTAAGATGTACGATGCTAATGGCAATCGTATAGAGTCGCGCTTCGATCGTCTTTCTAAAATGTTGAAGGAGATGACTGGTTTCCAGGTCGACGACGAGATCGAGATGCTTGGCAAGCCAACTCTCAACAACTTTAAGTTCCTGGTTGATGTGTTCCCATTCAAGCGTAACAGGCATTGGCACTTCACTGCCGGTTTCTATTGGGGCCCATCTAAGTTTGCCGTGGCCGAGAACTCTACTAAGGCTATGACCTCTCTGCTGGCTGTAAATATGTATAATCAGATTTACGAGAAGTGTGTTAACGACGACCCTCTTATCTCTATCGAGGGCGATGGTACTGCTGGCAATCCTGGAATGGATGTATATCTCAGTCAGGCTTACGCCCAGAAGATTGTCAACTATGGTCGTATGGGATTCCATGTAGGCGACAAGAAAGATACTGGTGAGCGTTATGAGATGGAGCCCGATCCTGAGGATGGAATGGTAAAGGTCCAGGCCCGTTCTAATAGCTTCAAGCCATACTTTGGTTTCGGTTATGGTGGCCGACTTATTAAGAACCGCGACGACTGGCACGTGTCGTTCGATGCTGGTGCAATGTTCTGGGGCGGTACTCCCGACCTGATTACCCACGATGGTACAAACCTCACCAAGGATGTAGAGAATATCAGTGGCAAGGTTGGCGATTGGGTTGATTTCATTGGTGGAGTTAAGGTTTTCCCCGTTCTCAGTGTTCGCTTTACTAAGTCTATTTTCTAAATTAGATAGTGATAGGAAATAAAATAATAGAGGCAGTCCTTAAAGGGCTGCCTCTATTGAATTATTATTTGTAAGTAATGCTATTACAACTATTTGATAGTGCGAACACCGTCCTTAGTTTCATCGGTGAACTTAGTCTTATCAGCTACGAGAGACTCTATTGTTGCCTCTGCATTTGTTGCTTGGTCATAGATGCAGATAGCTCCATCACCTGTCATACCGGTTGTAGCCTTTACACTTGTACCTTCGCCAATGTTGAGCTTACCACCCCAAAGAGCAATAGCATATTGACCTTCCTTGCCCTTGGCCTCTAGTGAGCCTCCCTTTAGAACTAATTCATTGGCAAAAGGCTCGCTGTTAATCCAAACGCTATTAATAGCAACCAGACTATTTGAAATCAGTTTGACGTTTTCTGTAACTATCAGTTTTGCTGGCTTCTTAAGAGATGTCCAATTCCAATTTTTATCAGCTACTTCATCCCAGTAAGAATTGCTGATAGAGATACCATTGTAATTGCTTTCTGTTTTTAATGTTCCATCACCCTTCAAAGTTGCCTCTGAGTATACATATATACCAGTATAATAAGTAGATGTGATAGAATTCTCACCTAATACTGTAATTACAGGAAGCTCGTTATACCCTCCTACAGGATTATATGCTTCATATACTGCTTTGTTACCTCGCAAATATACATATGAACTCTTACCAAATACGAGATCCTTAATTGTGGCTTTGCCATATATGGTCAATCGTACTTCTACTGTATCCTTAGAAGACTGATAAATAAATGGTTCAAATGCTGCGTTTTGGTCAGCAGTAGTTGAGATGTAATATGGTGCCTCTTGTTTTTTGACATCCTTCAAGTATTTAGTGTACTTGCTCAAATCTATTTCCTTTAGATCGAAGTAAAGCCCCCATAGAGATTGAACATCAGTTTTTCCTTTATAATCACCTTCCCAAACATTAATACCTTTTACACCTTTTTCCTCTGAATTAAATTCAAAGTTGTATTTAGCTGATTCCTTTGCAGCTGTTGCAAAAGCAAAGAAGAATCCTTCTGTCTTTGGCTTAACGGCTTCTGCGAATTTAACCTCGAATGATGGGGTGGCGATCAGACTATCGGCTGTCAAAGTAAAGCTTCTATCGGTATCATCTGTATAATTACTATTGAATATAGCAAAGATTGGTAATATCGCGCTTTCCAGCTTGACATTCTGGGTAGCAATTTTTTTGCGATTGTTATCAGCCACAATGATGGGTACTTCTGCTTTTGCGAGCATACAGTTTTCTGCCAACGTCTTTAGTGTACCATCCTGCTTAGAATAGTAGTCGAAATCTTTAAGAGTAGAGATAACCAACTCTTCGCCAATAGCGCCAGTCAGTGTACCTGCGAACTTGTAATAAGAGTTGAAATCAAAGTTTTTATAATCAAACTCTTCTACTGCTTTCAGTTCGCCTAGGAATTCTCCAGCTTTGTTATGTACATAAACTGTAGATGGTGCTTTGTAGGTAACTTCCTCGCCATCTATATCTGTATTAACCCAATTCCAGTTTGCATCGTTATGCCAGAAACTGAAATCTACGAATTTGATACTTACCTCATAGGTCCATGTAGCATTGGGGTTAGATGGATCCTGTTTACCGCCAGCGGGGTTGTCAATCACGTCATCGCATGAATAGAATGCGAATCCTGTCATCAGTAGTACTGACCACAAAAAAAGTTTTTTCATCATAGTCGTTCGGTTTTAATTAATATTAATGTTAATAAATCACAGATTGTTTTATATTTGTGGCAAATATACAAATAAATATTAATTGTTGTTCTTTTTCTGTGGTTAAAAAAGGTTAATGAATTATTGTGTGCGTACATCAAAAAAGTGCACCCCTCGTGGAGTGCACCTTTGTTATTTTATTTAATAACTATCTTTTTTCCGTCTTGGATATAAACTCCTGGGCGTAATGTCTTAGAGTTGTCTACCCGGACACCGGATAAGGTGTAAGTACCTTTATTGATGGTTTCCTTGGATGATGTCTCAATGCTTCTTATAGCTGTGAAGCTACTGCGGTCAACAAGCTTGAAATCGCCAGAAAGACCATCAGGCACTTTCAGCCAACAGGTGTTCATAGGGATATCATTCTTATCTGTCAGTGCGCCTGTAGCATCTGCAGTAAAGATAAGTTTTTTGTCTGTATCTACACCTAATACTCGCATGGTGCTTGCGTTGAACTCTACGTATGCCTCATGATCTACGTTCCTGCTTGAATAGTATGTTCCGCCTAGCAGGTTGTCTGTGGGAGCAGTTGTAGTCTCAAACAATGGAATAATCTTGTTCTGTGAAGGATCATTGCTGTTGGTCTTAAAAATCAGTGGGGTAGCGGCAGGGATGACGTCGCTCTCTATCTGCTTAAGCTGGAACTGACCTGTGCTTACACCGTCGACATAGTAGAGCGTTACGTTACTGCTGTTAAGCTTGAATGGGAACGAAGCATAGATGGTGCCATACCACCCATCGGCAGCCTCAACTGTAGGCTTCAGTCCTATGTAGTTGGCATCTGTTGTAACGGGCAGTAGTCTCCAGTACATATAGGCTTTTTCGCCTTTAGTAGTAATACTGCCTCTTACAGCTTTATCATTGCTATCATAAAGATGTCCCGCAACACCGCCCGATGTAACTTCGAACAGATAGTATGCCCCACTGGCCTTATCGTATATGTCGAGATACTTTCTACCGCCGGTGATGTCATATATGCTTGTGCTCTGTGCTATCAGGTTATATTGATATCCGCCCACATTCATAACATAAAATATAGAGGCAGGATTGGCTTCCACCTGGTCGAAACCACGCCAAGATCTTAGGTTGCTTACATCGGCCGAGGCTGTCGACATGTCTATCTCGTCGTTTATCACGTTATCCTTCAGAGTAAGATAGCGTTCTGACGCATTGTTCTGGATACGATAATATCCGTCGCCGTTAAGCTGTGCTGCAGCGGCGAGTGGAAGAAATGATGTGAGGAATAAAAGAATCTTTTTCATCTTGTTATCCTTAGGATTATTTTAAGAAAAAGCCCAGCCCCATTGTGGGACTGGGCTTGGGTTTTTATCTTAATCTGTGAGATTACTCAGCGATTACGATAGATACACGGTTGCTGTCGTTGTCAGCGAATGGCTGAACACGTGCACCCTTGCTGTCGTAGCTGATGCGGCTAGCAGCGATACCAGCCTTCTTCAGAGCCTTAACAACAACGTCAGCACGACCAGCGGCCAGACGATCGTTGATGCGATCGTTACCTGTACCAGCGTCAGCGTAACCAGTTACGTTAACCTTAGCCTCAGGATTAGCCTTCAGGTACTCAACAACGTCATTAACCTTCTTCTGCTCGCTCTTGCGGATGATAGTCTTACCGATGGTGAAGAAGATGTCACGACGCAGTGGCTCAGCTGCAGTAGCAGCGGTCTCAGCCTGTACAGGAGCAGGAACCTCAACAATCTTCTCTACGATCTTCTCTACGTAGCGGATCTCTGGCTCTGGAGCAGGGATGAAACGTGTAGAGTAGGTCTTACCGAAGTTGTACTTAACACCAGCGAGGGCATTGAAGTACCAGTCCCAGTTACCAGCCTTCTTAGTGTTGTAAGAGTCGTTCAGAGTGTTAGCAGCGAGCTCCAGGTTGATAGCCCAGTTGTCGTTGATCTTGATATCACCAATCAGACCGAACTGACCTACAACGCTGATGGGCTTCCACAACTCCTTACCGTTGGCGTCCTTACCCATGTAGTGCAGAGGCTCAACAGCATTATTTGCAAGAATTGTAGCATTTGCCTCTCTAGCCTCTTTCTGGTTCCAAGAGAAGTTCAGACCTACACCTGCAAATGCACTCAGATTGAATACACGCTTTGGGTTGAAACCGCAAACCAGGTTTGACAGGTTCAGAGTTCCATCGATTGTAGGAGCGATATAGTTGTACTTCCAGTTTACAGATGACTGTCCATTGTAAGTTACATATTTATAGTCGCTACCGCCCTTGCTCTGCCATGCGTTAACAGCGAGGCGAGCACCCCAGAGCTGTGTGAACTGACGGCCTACAGCAGCCTGTACATTGTATGACAACAGATCTCCAAATTTGGTCTCACCGAGTGTGTACTGTACACCCAGAGGCTGTACCTGTACATACCAGTGTGGCTCGAAGACGTATTCAGTCGTGCCCTTCTGCTCCTGAGCAGATGCAGTAAGACCAGCTACCAGCATCAGGCAAGACAATATTGCTTTCTTCATTTTCATATTCTGTTTAAAATGTTTTTAAATCCACTAATGTTAATTACTCGGCATTTACTGTGTAAGTCTTAACAACCTGGTTGCCATAGAAGTCAAGAGCAGCGTAAACGATCTTGTTCTCACCCTTCTGCAGTGTGATCTCGTACTTCTTGAAGTTCTTGTCACCATTGGTCAGAGTCTCACCCTTACCGTTAACAGAGATGTACTTCATGAATGCAGGAGCAAGCAGCTCGTTTGTTACAGTTGTTGGGAGCAGATTTACCTTACCAGCCTTCAGAGTAGCACCTGAAACGAGACGGTTAACACCATTCTCACCCTCGAACAGCATGATTGGCTGCAGAACCTTGTAAAGACCGTTAGCTGCGATGCTGCTGATAACGCGGTTCAGGTAGCTCTCCAGGAAGTTGGTTACCTTCTTCTCCAGAGTGATACCGTTGTCAAGAGCGTTGTTAGCCTTGTTCATGATGTTCTGGATGTCAGAGATAGCGCCATTCAGCATATCGAGGCTGGCGTTCAGGTCATCAATGATCTTGTTGAGGTTGCCCTGTACATCATTAAGGGGAACTGTTACCCAACCGCTTGCTGTACCACTACCAGCTGTAGTAGTTACATTAAGAGTAACATAGATGTTCTTGTCGTTAACGGTTACCTTCTCAACCTTATTAACAATATACTTTGTTACGTCTGGCTCCTGAGCCTTGATCTTGTTAACGATGCTAAGAGCAAGCTCGTCAATCTTGTCGAAGCTGATAGAAGAACCCTCTTTTACAATACCCTGACCCCAGTAGAAGTCAACTGGCTTGAAACCAGTAGCAGCGATAGAGTAGTCAGAGATAACAGAACGTACACCAATGGTGTCCTTCCACTGAGCCTTCAGAGCGAGTGCAGGCAGTGCAGGAAGCTTAGTCTGAGCGAGGTCAGCAATCATAGCTGCAGTCTCCTTCAGAATCTCCTTAGCAGTAGACTTAACTGAAGATGTGCTCTTCTCAACGTTCTTAGCGGCCTTAACCATCTCCTTAACGTGCTCACCTACCTGCTTGAGATCAATAATTTCAGCTGTAGAAAGCTTACCGAGTTTGTCAGGTTCTGCAGTAGCATCAGCCTCCCACAGAGTAACGTCACCGTCAGCACGTGTACCCCAAGCGAGAACCTTGTCAGACTTAGTAGCCTTGCCAAGAGTAATCAGGCTTGTGCCGTTCTGACTGTCGGTCAGAGACAGAGTAAGCTTCTCTGCGTCAGTTGCGTCGATGTTAGATGGGTTGATGGTGAAGTAAACCTTACCAGCGCTACGCTCCTTGTTGTACAGGATGTCGCCCTGTTCAGCAATAAGTTCAGGAGTAACACCCTCAACATTCTCTGGGAAATAAACATCCTTCTTAGCCTGGCCATAGATAGCGCCGAGGAACTGCATGTTCAGACCAGGGAACAGCTTGCTGTTCTCAAGAATGTTGGTAGATGTAGCGTTAACAGTTACGCTAGTAACCAGATTGCGCAGAGTCTCAACGAGAGTGCCGATCTGATACTCTACTGTATCCAAACGGGCGCTAAGGCGCTGTGTTACCACGTAAACGCTGTCGTGGAATTTGCTCAGATCTGTCTTGATGATACCCAGAGTATCGTGAATACCTGCAACATCAGCCTTCAAAGTGTCCAGACGGAGTGAGTCGCGTACGTGTGCATTCTCCAGAGCCTTGATGTCCTTCTCAGCCTGCTTCAAGCGTGGCTCGAGGTCAGAGTTTACCTGTGCCAATAGGTCAGTTCTTACATCCTCGCTGTTGTCCTTACAAGAAACGAATGATGTAGAGGTAGCAGCAACGAGTGCTACCATCAGAATACCATTGATAATTTTCTTTTTCATTGAACTAAAAATTATAATTAAACAAATAAATAAAACAGATATATCGTACGTTAATTTATATAAATCGAAGGCAAAAGTAGGAAATTAATCCGAAACTTCCAAGTAAATTTGAGTTTTTTTTTCAAAAACACGCAAATTTCTGCTTAAATACTAACAATATGGTATATTTGTCGTTAAAAGGCATTCAATTTAATTTTAATTAGTAATAATGTGCGCCTGACAGGACTCGAACCTGCACGTCGTAAACACTAGATCCTAAGTCTAGCGCGTCTACCAATTCCGCCACAGGCGCAAAATTCGCTCTTTTTGAGCAGTTTTAGACTCTCTTGCTTAGATTGCGGGTGCAAAGATACGCAATTATTTTGAATCTGCCAAATGTTTTCGTGCAAATTCTATAATTGTATCCCTGCCACGCATAAAATCTTTATTTGTTAAGGCTACATTATAGTCGGGAGCTATGCCGAATTCGGTCTGCTGATGGTTGCGGTCGTAGCTTGGACAGGCCGAGAAACGCACCGTCCAACCGTTGGGTAGGGTAGCGGTGAATGGCAGTCCGCTGCCGCCGCCGGTCTGGTCGCCCACCACAGTTACTTGCGGCATGCACCGCATAAACTTGGTAAACTCGTTGGCTGCCGAGAATACTTCGCGGTTGGTAAGCAGTACCACAGGTTTCTGCCAGCGCAGGTTGCTGCTGGGCTCGATATACTGCGGTTCTTCGGCCGAGAAGTCGTTGTGGCCCTTGCCGGTCTTGTGCTGCATATAGCCCACCAGCGTTTTTTCATTACAGAATCGCGCTGCCAGCTTCTCGGCATAGGTCAGGTTGCCGCCGCCGTTGCCGCGGATATCGAGTATCATACCCTGACAGAACATCAGGTGCTGTATCACCTCGTCGAGATTGCTCTCGCCCACAGCCGAATTGAAACTGCCGTAATACACATAGCCTACGTTATCGTCCAAAATTTTGTACTGCAGTCCGCCGGCTATGCGGTAGTCGGTGCCCAGGTATCGGCGCTGCAGTGTGTCGCTGAAGTTGCTGGGATAGTCCTCGTGCCATCGCCAGTATCGGCCGTAGTCGAACGCACTATACAGGTTTACATGTCCGTCGCGCAGTTCGCTAAGCATATCGGTAAGCACTTCAAACTGCTGTTCGCGGTTGATATTATCGCTCGCGCGTACCTTATATATATTATATATAGAGTTCCAGTCTACATTCTTATAGTCGAAAAAGCAGTAGTGCTCGTCGATTATCTGCCACAAGGCCTCAAAGTTGCCCTGCGGGGTATTCTCGTGCTCGACTTCGTCGACGCACGAAATTAAGAATGAAGAATTTAGAATTAAGAGTGCTGTGCCAACTATCAGTTGGCCTGCCCACTGTTTGATTCTGCTTATTACATATTTCATAACTCTAAATTCTTAATGCTAAAATTCATAAACTTCTAACGATTCCGATAAGGAATCGATGAGTGTAGGTGTGATACTTGAGATTATTTACTTTGGCCTGCTGGTAGTTGCCCAGATAGGCCAGGCGCAGGGTCCAGCGGGCGCTATAGTGCCAGTCGACGGCTGCCATCTGGCGGAATGTGGGGGCCGAGATGAATGTGGTGGGCACGATGTTGTGATCGTAGTTGCCCTTGGCAAATATCTCGTAGTACGACTGCCCGTAGTTGGGACTGAACATTACTCCTACCAGGGGCAGCATCAGCCCGTAGCTGGCTGTGAAGCGATGACGGACTAGCGAGAAGTCGTAGGCAGCCTTGGCGCTTGGCATGATATTTAAGGCTGCGCGGGCCTGGGCGGGATTGTTGCTGCTGGTCATGTTATACACAAATCCCAGGTTGGCATTTGCGGCAGCGCCCAGTTGCAGGTGCAGATTCCGGGTGGGGCGCAGGTTGTAGTATCGCCCCCAGTACAGATTGTAGGTGCCTTCCAGATCGTTGGTATTGCCGCTACGATCTTTGGTCGACGAGAAATCTAGTTCGTGCTCGATGGTGGTAGTCCATCGGCGCAGAGTGTCGGTGGGGGCGTAGTCCTTGATATATAGATATGTAAAGCCCGTGCCGCTGAATTTCTCGGGTGTAAGATAGGTGTCGAGGAGTCTGGTAGGGCCTGCGCCCACCATATGTGTAGATGTCTGTGCCTGTGCGGCGGCGATGTTCATCGCCGCGCACAAACATATTATCTTACTTGAAATCCTCATCATCAAATAGGTTTAGCTGTCCGGTTATTTCATCGCGTACCTGCTCCTCGCTCTTACCTGCATCGGGGTCGAGGTTCTCCTCTTCCTCTTCGGTTTCTGCTTCGGCAGGCTCGGCTGGTGGCTCTGGGAATCGTGTGGGCTCCAGTTCTACGATACTCTCCAGCTCGTAGGTTGTCAGTCGCTTACCCTTGGCCTTATAGCCCTTCACGGCGATAAACTGCTCGGCATCTATCTCCTCGCTGCCGCGGAATGCATCAGCACCGCCGTAGGTTACCTGCAGGCGCGGGTATGGAGTATCTGTTAGCAGCAACAGCTGCGATGATGGATTCTCGCTCAGCCAGTTCTGCTTCTTCTTGCTGGCGTCCATCTGGAATCGCTTAAGATAAGGATAGCCCTGATTGTCGGCATCGTAGAGCACTGCAGTCCAAACCTTGTCGGCGTCATACTTCTCTATGCGCAGTATGTTGGCCTCGTAGTGGTTTGCCAGGTCGAAGTTGCTCAGATAGTAGTCGCCGTTCTTCAGGATTACCAGTATCTGGTCGTCGTCATAGAACTCGCCCAGCAGTCGTCCGTGGTCGTCGTAGTTCAGGCGGTTCACGTCCGGATCGAACCAAACCTTGCGTCCGCCCAGTGTAGAGTGTCCGTGACTCTTCAGTCCGATGCGGGTTACGGCGTATTTGGTGAGCAGGTTACCCTTAGAGGCGCGACCCTTGATCATCACCTCAGAGAAGTCCTTCTCTATAAATATCTTCTTTATCTTCTGCGATGGGTCGAGCGTAACCTTGATGACCTCGGCCTCGCCGTTGGGGTTGGCGGTGAAGTACATCACGCGACTGCCGTCGGTGCCCTGGGTCAGGTCGTACTCCTTGTCGCGAGTCATACTGGTCACGTTGAATCGCTTGATGAAGCAGGCGCCCTTCTTTCCATCGCGGTATACGGCGTTGTAGATGGTGCGCGAGTCGTTCTTCTTAAACACGTTGACATACAGTATGTTCTTGCCCACAAACAACTTCTCGGCTATGCGCACAATCTTGTATTTACCGTCCTTGTAGAAGATGATGACATCGTCCAGGTCGGAACAGTTGCACACAAACTCGTCCTTCTTCAGTCCGGTACCGATAAATCCGTCGGCGCGGTTGATATACAGTTTCTGGTTGGCTTCTGCTACTTTTGCCGAGTCGATAGTGTCGAAGTTGCGTATCTCTGTGAGTCGTGGGTGGTCCTTGCCGTACTTGTCCTTAAGGAACTGGAACCAGTTGGCTGTCACCTCTGTCAGGTTGGCCAGATCGCGGTCTATCTCCTCGATCTCAGCCTTCAGACGGGCCATCAGCTCGTCGGCCTTGTCCTTATTAAACTTCAGGATGCGCTGCATCTTGATTTCGAGCAGCTTCAGTATGTCGTCCTTGGTCACCTCGCGTATCATCTGCGGGTAGAACGGTGTGAGTCGCTCGTCGATATGCTCGCAAACAGCATCCACGTTGGGAGCCTGTTCAAATTTCTTGTCCTTATAGATACGCTCCTCGATGAAGATGCGCTCCAACGACTGGAAGTGCAGCTGCTCAAGCAGTTCGCCCTTGCGTATCTCCAGTTCCTGACGGATAAGATCCTTGGTGCGGTCGACCGAGTGGCGCAGCACGTCGCTCACGGTAAGGAACTGTGGCTTGTTGTCCTCGATAACACAGCAGTTGGGCGAGATGCTAACCTCGCAGTCGGTAAATGCATAGAGTGCATCGATGGTCTTATCGCTGGATACGCCCGGAGCCAGGTGAACCTGGATCTCAACCTCGGCGGCTGTCAGGTCCTCAACCTTACGGGCCTTGATCTTACCCTTCTCGATGGCTTTTACGATAGAATCCTGCAGAGTCTCGGATGTCTTTGAGAACGGAATTTCGCGGATTACCAGCGTCTTCTGGTCTATCTTCTCTATCTTGGCGCGCACCTTGATTACACCGCCGCGCTGACCGTCGTTGTATTTCGAAACGTCGATGCTTCCGCTAGTGGGGAAGTCGGGGTAGAGTTGGAATGGCTGCTCGTGCAGATAGCTGATGGCAGCATCGCATATCTCGCAGAAGTTGTGTGGCAGTATCTTCGAGCTCAGTCCTACGGCGATACCCTCGGCACCCTGTGCAAGCAGCAACGGGAACTTGACAGGGAGCGTGATTGGCTCCTTGTTACGTCCGTCGTACGACATTTTCCATTCGGTAGTCTTCGGGTTGAACACCGTGTCGAGCGCAAACTTACTCAGTCGGGCCTCGATATATCGCGGTGCAGCAGCACTTGAACCGGTAAGTATGTTACCCCAGTTACCCTGTGTATCGATGAGCAGGTCTTTCTGTCCCAGCTGTACCAGTGCGTCGCCGATTGACGCATCGCCGTGAGGGTGGAACTGCATGGTATGACCCACGATGTTGGCCACCTTGTTGTATCGGCCGTCGTCCATTCGTTTCATCGAGTGGAGTATACGTCGCTGCACAGGTTTCAGTCCGTCGCCCAGATGGGGCACGGCACGCTCCAGGATTACATAGCTGGCGTAATCCAGGAACCAGTTCTGATACATGCCGCTAAGATGGTGAACCGCTGCGGCATCAAAGCGGTTGCTTGGTTTATAGTCGGTATGCTGTTCCGACTCTTGTACATCTTTTATTTCGTCATCCATTTTCTTTAACGGGGTTTTCAGTTTGCCTGCAAAGGTATAAAAAAAAGACGAAATAAAAGAATAATTAAGATAATTTAAATAGGGTTGGCAATTGCCAACCCTACTGGAATATTTAAAGTTTTGCTAACTCTAAGACTTTATCGACTGCAGCACTTAGTCCGTCGGCGTTTTTACCGCCGGCCTGGGCGAAGTGAGGCTGACCGCCACCACCACCCTGGATAAGCTTAGCGGCCTCGCGAACCATCTGTCCGGCGTTCAGTCCGTGATCGCTTACCATATCGTCGCTCATCATGATGCTGAGCTGTGGCTTGTTGTTGTCGTGAGTACCCAGTACACACAGCAGCGAACTGTCTACAGCTGCACGAATCTTAAAGGCCAGATCCTTAGCGGCAGCAGGATTCATAGGCAGTACGGCTGTTACAACCTTTACGCCGTTCACCTCGCGGGCCTTGTCAACCAACTGCTTGGCAGCGCGCTCTACAGCCTGAGCCTGGAATGCCTCGATCTCCTTCTTCATAGAGTCGTGCTCCTCGATGTACTTCTTGATTACACCCTGCAGATCCTTGGCGTTGTTGAAGAATGCCTTAACAGCCTTCAGGATATCCTCGGTCTGGTACAGCAGCTCCTCGCACTCCTTACCGGTCTTGGCCTCGATACGGCGGATACCGGCAGCTACACTGCTCTCAGAGATAATCTTGAAGAATCCGATGCGACCTGTGCTAGAAGCGTGGATACCACCGCAGAACTCGCAGCTAGGACCGAAGCGAACCACACGCACCTTGTCGCCGTACTTCTCACCGAACAGGGCGATAGCACCAAGCTTCTTAGCCTCGTCGAATGGTACGTCACGATGCTCGTCGATGTGGATATCCTGACGGATCATATCGTTAACCATACGCTCTACCTCGCGCAACTGCTCGTCGGTAACCTTCTCGAAGTGTGAGAAGTCGAAACGCAGTGTGTCGGGGCTTACGAATGAACCCTTCTGCTCTACGTGGTCGCCCAGAATCTGCTTCAGAGCGTAGTCGAGCAGGTGAGTTGCAGTGTGGTTGGCAGCCGAAGCGTAACGCTTATCGGTATCAACACAGGCCATGAACTGGGCTGCGGGATCCTTTGGCAACTGCTTCACGATATGTACGGTCTGACCGTTCTCACGCTTTGAGTCGATGATGTCGATGGTCTCTGACTCGTTGCAGATGACACCGCAGTCACCTACCTGACCACCCATCTCACCATAGAATGGGGTGTTATCGAATACGAGCTCGTAGAACTCGTTCTTCTTCTGTGTAACTTTGCGGTAGCGTAGGATATTACACTCGTATTCAGTATAGTCATAGCCCACGAACTGCTGCTCGCCCTGAGCCAGCTCTACCCAGTCGCTGTTCTCAACGGCAGCGGCGTTGCGGGCGCGCTCCTTCTGCTTCTGCATCTCAACGTTGAACTGCTCCTCGTTGACAGTGAAGCCGTTCTCGCGACAGATAAGTTCTGTAAGGTCGAGAGGGAATCCGTAGGTGTCGAACAGACGGAATGCCTGAACACCATCCAGCTCGGCCTTGCCCTCAGCCTTAAGCTTGTCCATAGCGTCGTTGAGCATACCGATACCCTTCTCGAGAGTGCGTAGGAATGAATCCTCTTCCTCCTTGATAACCTTTGTGATCAGCTGCTGCTGAGCCTTCAGCTCGGGGAATGCGTCGCCCATCTCGGCAACGAGTGTTGGAACGAGCTTGTGCAGGAATCCATCCTTCTGTCCGAGGAAGGTATATGCGTAGCGCACTGCACGGCGCAGGATTCGGCGGATAACGTAACCGGCCTTGGCATTAGAAGGCAGCTGACCGTCGGCGATAGAGAATGATACAGCACGCAGGTGGTCGGCGCAAACACGCATAGCCACGTTGATGTCATCCTGCTCCTTGCTGATAGGATTCTCAGTCTCCTCCTCGAAAGTGAAGTACTTCAGTCCGGTAATCTGCTGCTCGGCCTTGATGATGGGCTGGAACACGTCGGTGTCGTAGTTAGAGTGCTTGCCCTGCATCATGCGGACCAGGCGCTCAAATCCCATACCGGTATCGATAACGTTCATCGACAGAGGCTCAAGCGAGCCGTCAGCCTTACGGTTGAACTGCATGAACACGATGTTCCAGATCTCGATAACCTGTGGGTCGTCCTGGTTAACCAGCTCGCGACCGGTCTTTCCGCTGGCAGCCTTCTGCTCTGGAGTACGAGAGTCTACGTGAATCTCAGAGCAAGGACCGCAAGGACCTGTATCGCCCATCTCCCAGAAGTTATCGTGCTTGTTTCCGTTGATGATGTGATCCTCGGGAACGTGCTTAGCCCAATACTTGGCAGCCTCGTCGTCGCGAGGGATATTCTCCTCGGGCGAACCCTCGAATACAGTCACATAGAGATCCTCAGGATTCAGCTTGAGCACATCAACCAGATACTCCCAAGCCATATCGATGGCGCCCTCCTTGAAGTAGTCGCCGAAGCTCCAGTTACCGAGCATCTCGAACATGGTGTGGTGATATGTATCGTGGCCAACTTCCTCGAGGTCGTTGTGCTTACCGCTAACACGCAGGCACTTCTGGGTATCCGCTCGACGGCGTGGCTCTGGGTCGCGAGTACCCAGAATGATATCTTTCCATTGGTTCATACCTGCATTCGTAAACATCAGCGTTGGGTCGTCCTTGATAACCATAGGAGCTGATGGAACGATAGCGTGCTGTTTCGACTCGAAAAACTTCTTATATGAGTCGCGAATCTCGTTTGCTGTCATCATCTTACTTGACTATTTATCAATTTTACTATTTGACATTTTACTATTTGGGGTGCAAAGTTACACATTTTTTCGGAAATGCTTTGTGATTTCGTGGAAAAAGATTATCTTTGCGGCAAAATAATTAGATTATGGCACTGAATCTTAAAAGGAATTTGAAGACTTACTACTCCATAAAGGAGGTGTCTGAGATGTTCGACTTGCCCGAGAGCACTTTGCGCTATTGGGAACAAGAGTTTACATTCTTGAGGCCGAAGACCTCAGGACCAGCCAAGATACGCCAGTATCAGGAGAAGGATCTTGAACAGATACGACTGATACACAACCTAGTGAAGGTGCGCGGTTTTAAGATTGCGGCTGCACGCGAGATCCTGTTGAAAAACCGTAAGGGTGCCGATACTAAGGCCGATGTGCTGGAAGAGCTGATAGACATGCGGACAGAACTGCTGGCACTGAAAGCTCAGTTAGAGTTGCTTTAAAATAATAATCCCCGCCAACCGGCGGGGATTACTGTTTATTTCTTGTGTCCTCCAAACTCGTGTTTGTGCTGCTCCTTGAAGGCTGCACCTTCTTTCAGCATCTCCTGTACGGCGCGCTCCAACTGACGGTCGCGACCGGTGAGGTAATCCTCAGGAGAGTTGTAAACCACGATGTCGGGGTTAAGCTGGGTGTTCTCGCCGTAGTCGCCGCGAACATCGATACGGCCCACCTGTGGGATGCCGAATACGATATCGTTGACAAGTGTCTCCCACCATACGCTGGTAGAAGTACCGGCTACAGGAGCACCGATAAGTTTACCTATCTTCATGTCCTGATACTGACGGGGAAATCCACAGGCATTACTGTAGTCGTCCTCGCAGAGCAGAACGCATGATGGCTTGATCCACTGAGCCGAAGGCTCAACACCGAGATACTTGCCGTGAGCGATGAAGTGAGAGTGCTGCTTGCCGCTAAGCAGGTGGCACAGATCATCGTGCAGATAGCCGCCGCCGTTGTGGCGCTCGTCAACGATGACTGCATCGCGCTCGCGGTTGTCCTCGTTCAGTATCTCTTCGTAGAGCTTGCGGAACTTCTCGCCGTTCATCGATGAGATATGTACATAGGCTATCTTTCCGCCCGAGATGCTGTCTACCATACGGCGGTTGCGCTCTACCCAACGGTTATACAACAGGTTGTTGAAGGCTGAGAGCGAGATAGGACGAACATTGATGTTCTTGCCGTTGATGGTGAGACGTGTCATCTTGCCGGTCTTGCCTGCCAGCAGAGGATAGTAATCCTCGCCCTTCTTGATAGGAGTACCGTCAATAGCCTCGATGATGTCGCCTGCCTTTACGCCTGTGTTGCGTACAGCCAGCGGACTGCCCTTAACCACTTCGGCAATCTTCAGTCCGTCGCCCTTGTAACTCTCGTCATAGAACAGACCCAGCGATGCTGTGCGGAATTTTACCGGGTCGTAGTAGCGGGCACCTGTGTGCGAAGCGTTAAGCTCGCCCAGCATCTCGGCCAACATATCGCGGAAGTCGTACTCGTTGTTGATATATGGCAGGAACTTCTCGTATACCTTCTTGTATCCGGCCCAGTCTACACCATGCAGGTCGGCGCGGTAGAACTTGTCATCGACCTGGCGCCAGATGTGCTCAAACAGATGCTTGCGCTCGGCATAAGGACGGTAGTTGAACTGAGCCTCGAAGTCAACGTTGGTACGCTTGCCCTTGGCTATCTCAATCTTCTTGATGCCACCCTTGCTCAGCACGAAGAGGTTCTTGAACTTCTTGTCGGGCTGCAGGTCGCCCTTTCCAACTTCCTTCTGCAGCAGTTCGTTCTTGTCCTCCAGCAGGTCGTACTTATACAGGTCGTAGCCGTCTTCGAAGGCTGCCTCGTAGATAAGAGTGTCGCCCTTAGGTGTGAGGAATGCGTCGCCCAAACGGGTAGAGGGGGCTGTAAGTCGAACCACACGGTCGCGACAGTTCTCCAGGTCGAACTTCAATGGCTCGACAGCAGCCGTCTTCTTGTCGGCAGATTTCTTGTCGGCGTTCTTCTTGTCGCCGTCATCACTCTTCTTAGCAGGCTTGTGAGCCTCGTCGTATAGTGCCTTCTCCTCCTTGTTCATCATAAAGCGCTCGTAGGCATCGATGTCGAAGAACATGATGAAGAAATCACTGTGATATCCGTGTCCACCATGATTCTTATATCCTCGGCGGTTACTCTTGAATAGCATAGCCTTTCCGCCGAGAGCCCAGTGGGGCTTGAAGTCTACATATGCGCTGTTGGTGAGGTTATAAGGCTTCTGCTTGCCCGATGCATCGATCAGTGCGATATCATCGTGGTGATAACCGCCGTCGCCGTAGTATGTGGCCAACAGCCAACGGCTGTCGGGACTCCACTCAAAGTCGATGTCGCCATCAGAATATGAGAAGAGATTCTTGCCGTCCATCACAGTACGAACCTGTTTTGAAGCCAGGTTGATGATGCGGATGGTTCCGCGATCCTCGAAGAATGCCAGTTCCTTACCATCAGGACTGAATCGTGGATAGAACGAAGTGCGGTTCTGCTTGGTAAGTTGCTCCTCAACGATGTCGGTAGCATAGGCAAACTGTTTCTCATCCTTGTTCTTGATGGTGGCGCGATAGATATTCCAGCAACCGCCGCGCTCTGAGGCGTAAGCGATGCTGCGACCATCAGGTGAGAAGCTCAGGTTGCGCTCCATCTCGGGAGTATCGGTGATACGGATGGTAGTCTTGTAGTCTACAGAAGTTACGTAAACCTCTCCGTGAACGATGAATGCAACCTCCTTGCCGCTAGGCGAGGCACATATCTCGGTAACATTCTTGGTGAGCACGTCCTGAATCAGTTCGCGGTCGTTGCGGTCGCTAACGATACTGATGTTTACGCGCTGAGTCTTGCCGCCCTGACGTACGGTATAGATCTCACCGTCGTATCCGTAGCACAGAGTGCCGTCGGCAGCAGCTGTGAGGAAACGCACAGGATTGGTCTTGTGCTGAGTTATCTGCACGTTCTGAGTGCCATCCAGACTGCGGTACCATACGTTGAAGTTGCCGTCGCGCTCGCTCAGGTAATAGTATCCCTTACCGTCGGCAGTCCACACAGGAGTGCGGTCCTCGCCCTCAAAATCGGTAAGTTTGGTGTACTTGCCCTTCGACAGCATCCAGATATCGCGGCATACTGGCGACTTGTGGTGCTTGCGATACATATCCTCGCTACCCTTGATGTCGTGGTACAGGATATCGCCTGTCTTACGGTTGATGTTGATATCAGCCATAGGCAGGGCGTTGTACATACGTGGACGATCACCCTTGATGCTTACCTCATATATCTGTGGGAACTTCCCCATACTGGGGATGATAGACTGCAGGCTAGGCATTTCGGCCATGCTGAACAGCACGTGATCGTTGTCGGTGAACGTCAGTATCGTCTTGAAGTGACTGCTTGTGGTAACCTGTTTTGGTTCGCCGCCATCCTTCGATACAATCCAGATGTTGGTGCAGTCCTCGCGGTCGGAAGCAAAAGCTATCTTACTGCCGTCGGGACTCCACACGGGGTTGGAATCGTATGCGGAATTGGTGGTGAGCTGTTTTGCTGTGCCACCAGTTACGGGCACGGTAAACAGGTCGCCCTTGTAAGAAAACACAATTGTCTTACCATCGGGCGAGATAGCGCAGTAGCGCATCCACAGTGGACGCTCCTGAGCCGAAACCGAAGCCGACAGCAGACAGGTTAAAACTAGTAATAGTAATTTCTTCATATATATACCTTATTATATTTATAGGTGTGGAGTCCATGTGTTGGACTTTGTGAATACTTTCTCTAATGTGATGGCACTGGCTTCTTTCTTGGTGAGCTGGCGGCTCCAACTTACACGCTCTTTGGGCTGATAGCCTGCACCGCGATTGTTGTACTCCAGGTAGCGGGCGGTCTGCTCGCGATGCTTCTCCCAGTGATGCCAACCTTCGGGACGTATGTGTGCGCCCAGTTCGCAGTTCATAAACAGCGTATAGCCATAGTCGCGCCAGGGGCGACCCAGATAAACCTTAGTAGCCTCGCCGCTGGCAATGAGTCGGCAGTTGTTAAACACATATCCGAATGCCTGGTCCTGCGGAGTTGAGGCTGCGGTAACGTACGAGTTGATAAGACTCTCGATAGTACATCCCTCGAACCACGCTGTCGACGGACCGAAGATAAAGTCGGTGGTGCCGCAGATGTAGCAGTCCTTGAAATAGAGTCGGGTGCCGGCCATGCCTGTATACACAGTATCCTGGTGACCGATGAAACGACAACCTACAAACACCAGTCGGTCGCCCTCGGTATGCAGCGCAACAGCCTGTCCCAGTCGGGCGGAGTTGTTCTCGATGGTGATGTTCTTAAGTGTGATGTCGTTGCCCTGAATCTTCAGAGTGTATGTACGGAAGGTACCCATCGGCCTACCCGTTTCGGGGCGCTTGATATTGGCGTGGTCATCGTAGGTGATGACAGTCTTCTCGGCATCCTCGCCGCAGATCTCAATGTTCTGTACCCACGAAGGGATAATCAGCTTTTCCTTGTATGTTCCATTCTTTACGAATATCACCTTATGGTAATCCATAAACGCCCGGCACACCTCGATAGCCTCGTCGATGGTGCGGAACTCACCCGTACCGTCGCGAGCCACAACAATCGTATCCGGATTGTCGTATTTGCTTGCGGACCAGCCGTTTTGTGTTGAGGCCATTATGGCCAGTAATAGCAGTAGTTTCTTCATCAATTATAAGTAGTTTTACATTATCTCGCTTATCTCCTTCAGGTCCTGGATTTTCTTCAGGTTATCCATGATGGCGCGCACGTTTTCGCGGTCGTGCACACGCATCTCGATGGTTCCCTCGAAGATACCCTCCTCGCAGGTGATGAGAATCTTGTGGATGTTGACGCTCATCTGCGATGAGATGACCTGAGTGATGTCGTTAAGCATTCCCATACGGTCGATACCGCTGATACGGATGGTGGCATCGAAGTATAGCTTCTTGTGCATATCCCACTTGATATCGAGTATGCGGTTGCCATAGCTGGTCTTGAGCTTGGCTGCAACCGGACAGGAACGCTTATGTATTTCAATCTGATTCTTGTTGTTGATATAGCCCAGCGCATCGTCGCCCGGGATGGGGTGACAGCAGCCCATGAACTTGTATTGCTTGAAGTTCTCCTCGCTGATGTAAACTGGCTTTTTGCGATTGAACTTGTCGGGCACCACAAACAGCTTCTGCTTGTGCGACTCCTCCTTTTTCTTCTTGCTGCCAACGAATGGCACGAACTTACGCCAACCTGAACTGCTGTCTTCTTCCTTGTTCTTGCCGTTCAGTTCGTCGATATCCTTCTCGCCCAGCAGTACTATCTTCTCGCCCAGAGCCTGGAAGAACTCGGCGCGCTTGCTGTACTCGTGGTACTCGGCCAGTTTGTCGGCGAGTGCTGTTGTGGGTTCGAAGTTGTTCTTCTTCAGGAATGCGTTAAGTATTTCCTCACCCTCGCGCTGCGTCTCGCGGTTGTCGCGGCGCAGTATGGCCTGAATCTTGGCCTTAGCCTTAGCGGTAGATACAAAGTTGATCCAACCTTCATTGACGTGCTGCGACTTGGATGTGAGAATCTCTACCTGGTCGCCACTCTGCAGTTTGTAGCTCAGCGGAACCAGCTTGTGGTTAACCTTAGCGCCGATACAATGACTGCCCAGGAAGGTGTGGATGGAGAATGCAAAGTCGAGTGCCGTACAGCCTGCAGGCAGAGTTCGGATCTCGCCCTTAGGTGTAAACACGAATATCTCGCTGGCAAACAGGTTGAGCTTGATGGTATCCAGGAAGTCCATAGCATCAGGCTGTGGGTCGTCCAGAATCTCCTTGATGGTGCGCAACCACTCGTTGAGCTCGTTCTCGTCCTCGGTATATTCCTCCTCAACACCGTCCTTGTATTTCCAGTGAGCTGCAAATCCCTGTTCGGCAATCTCGTCCATACGGTCGGAACGTATCTGCACCTCAATCCACTGACCTGTCTTCGACATCAGTGTAACGTGCAGTGCCTGATAGCCGTTGGCCTTAGGCTGCGAGAGCCAGTCGCGCAGACGGTCGGGGTGGCTCTTGTATATCTTTGAAATAGCGACGTATATCTTGAAGCACTCGTTTACCTCGTCGTCGCGGTTGTTGGGCGTAAAGATGATACGCACGGCCAGGATATCGTAGATTTCCTCGAACGACACGTGCTTGTTCTGCATCTTGTTCCAAATAGAATAAGGTGTCTTTACGCGCTCCTTGATCTCGTATTTTATGCCCATGCTGTTGAGTGCGTCCTCGATGGGCGAAGTGAACTGCGAGAACAACTCGTCGCGGTCCTCACGAGTCAACTTAAGTTTCGATTCTATCTTGTTGTACTCGTCGGGGTGCTCAAACTTAAAGCTCAGGTTCTCCAGCTCGGTCTTGATCTTATTCAGTCCCAGACGGTTGGCCAGCGGTGCATATATATATAATGTCTCGCCAGCAATCTTATATTGCTTGTTGGCCGGCTGACTCTCAAGCGTACGCATATTGTGCAGTCGGTCGCATATCTTGATGATGATCACACGGATATCATCACTCATGGTGAGCAGCAACTTCTTGAAGTTCTCGGCCTGTGCCGATGCCTGTTCGCCGAAGATTCCGCCGCTGATCTTTGTCAGACCGTCCACAATCTGGGCTATCTTGGCACCGAAGATGTTCTCGATGTCCTCCACGGTATAGTCGGTATCCTCAACCACATCGTGCAGCAATGCGGCACAGATACTGGTAGAACCTAGTCCAACCTCCGAGCATGCTATCTGAGCCACAGCGATGGGGTGCATGATATATGGCTCGCCCGAAAGACGGCGAACACCCTTGTGGGCCTGACGTGCAAAGTTGAAGGCCTTTGTGATGAGTTCTACTTTCTTGCGATGACGCGATGAGATATAGTCGTTCAATAGTTTCTCGAACGCCTCGTTGATCATCTGATCATCTCTTTCCTCTTGGGTTAATTGCTTCTCTTCTTCCATTTCTACAAATTATCTTCTACGACGCTTACTGCTCTTCTTTGTGCTTCTCTTTGCAGTGCTGCGTTTCTTAGCTGCGCTAGTACGGCCTCTGCGGGCATTGCGCGACTTACGTGCTGAGACACGTCCGCGGCGTACGCTCTTCTTACTGCGGAATGTAGGCTGGTCATCGTTCACTTCTACCACAGCGCGCTTGGTAAGCAGCTCGGTGGTGCGATAGTTGTAGATGCTGTCCTGCATATCTATGAATCGTCCGGTGTCGGCCATCGGCAGACGGATGGCGTATTTCTTAGAAGTTCCAGGAACGATATCGCGACGATACTGCGGATTAAGTGAGCGCAGCATCTCGATGTCGAGATCGAGTACAGCAGCTATCTGTTCCAGATGCACATCGCGGTCAACCACGATAGTGTCGGTCTGCAATGGCAGTTTTGTTGTCATCGGACAGATGTTATGCTCGCAGTAATAAGTCATTGCATAGTTGGCTGCGATGAAAGCAGGCACATATCCGCGAGTCTCGGCGGGCAGATATGGGTACAGCTGCCAGTAGTCCTTGAAACCGCCTGAGCGGCGGATGGCCTTGTTGATATTACCAGGACCGCAGTTGTAAGCGGCAATCACCAGGTTCCAGTCGCCGAAGATACGGTACAGGTCGCGCAGATAGCGTGCTGCAGCATACGAAGCACGAACTGGGTCGCGACGCTCGTCGACCAGTGAGTTTACCTCAAGTCCGTACATTTTACCTGTTCCCAGCATAAACTGCCACAAGCCTGTAGCGCCAACGCGTGATACGGCCTTCGGGTTCAGAGCACTCTCGATGACAGGCAGATACTTAAGTTCGAGTGGAACCTGATAAGCCTCAAGAGCCTCCTCGAAGATTGGCACGTAGAAGTTGGCTGCACCCAGCATGTAACTTACTGAGTGGCGCAGACGTCCCATGTATCGGTCGATGAATCGCTGTACGATATCGTTGTATCCCATCTCCATGATGGTTGGCATACGGCGAAGTCGTTCGATATACTCCTCAGGAGTAAATGTAGGGTTCTCGTCCTTCATGTTGCAGTCGCCTGTGCTCAGGTATGTCTTCGACATATAGAGTCCCATCAGGCTGTCGAGGTCGAATGTCATAGCCTCGGGGAACTCGATAAGCTCCTCGTTGCCCTGCTTGTCACGTACTGAGATCTCGTCCTCTATTGGTACAAATAGAGAGTCGACCTCTTCTTCATCATCATCGTCAAAATCCGGATCGTCTAGCACAGTCTGTGCGGCAAGTGGACTACTGAACAACAGCATCCACACGAAACTAAAAATTTTTATGTTATTCTTCTTAATCATATTCTAAAAGTTTAAACTACACTGCACTCCAAGCGACGCCGAGTTGAGCGGATTGTTGGATGTGTGGTCGTTGAGAATCGTTGGCTCAATCTTTAGACTCAGGTCCTTAGATATATCAAACACCGACAATTCTGCGTCCACGTAAGCGTCGACTACCGAGAGTGCGTATACACCTACCAGCACAAAGAAACTCATGTCGCGCCAACGGCGATAGCGGTCCTTACGTTTCTTGAACAGAGTCACAAAACGTTCTTTGTTGCTGTCGTTAATAGTTGTTCCAAGATGCAGGAACTGGTTGTAACTCTGTGTGCCGGGATCGTTATCCATCAGGTCGAGATATGCCTGCGAATAGTCCTTGTACATAGTGTTGTTCCAGTTCATGGCGTACAGACAACCCAGGAATCCTCCGTATACCAGCGGCAGTTTCCAGTATTTGCGGTTGTATATCTGTCCGCCGCCCGGAATCACCAGCGCAAGCCACAGGGCGCGCTTGGGATCGGGGCGCCACAGATTCATGTCCTTCGCAGGAATCTTCGGAATCCGTGTTGAGTCGATCAATATCGACATCTCATTGTTAACGACCTGTGTCAGCGAGTCGTTCTCCAAGGGTTCCTGTGCACATGCGGCACCATTGCCCATCATCAGGAGCAAACCCGTTATCCACAGTTTACTTATTCTTCTCATTTCTGACTTTTCTTCACTTTGTCGAAGGCCTGCATAATAAACTCCAGTTCGTCTTCGTTGCTGAAGTTGATGCTGATCTTACCCTTTACCTCGGGCGAGCAGGTCATTGTTACCTTTGTCTTGAACAGTTCCGACAGACGGTCTCTAAGTATGCTGTACTCCAGTGGCAACTGGTTGGGCGATATCAGTTTTCTTACCTCCTGCAGAGGCTCACCCTTCTTTACTCGCTGCACCATCTCCTCAACCTTACGTACCGAGTAGCCGTTGCGGTGTACATCCTTGAACACCTTGAGCTGCTGCGAAGGACTGTCGAGCGACAGCAGTGCACGGGCATGACCCATGTCGATGTCGCGGTTCTTCAGTGCCATCTGTATCTGTGCGGGCAACTTGAGCAGTCGCATATAGTTGGTTATCGATGCACGGCTCTTGCCCAGTCGCTCCGACATTCTCTCCTGTGTCATGCCGGTAGTCTCGGCCAGTCGCTGATAGGCGAGTGCTATTTCGATGGCGTTCAGGTCCTCACGCTGTATGTTCTCGGCCAGAGCCATCTCCATCACGTGCTCATCACCTGTTGCCATGATGTAGGCAGGCAGTTCCTTGACGCCAGCCATGTTGGATGCTCTCCAACGGCGCTCACCGGCGATGATCTGATAGCGGTCGTGACCCTCGATCTTTCTTACGGTGATGGGCACGATCACGCCAATTTCGCGAATGCTCACGGCCAGCTCCTTCATTGCACTCTCGTCGAACTCACGACGAGGCTGGTCGGGGTTTGGTTCTATCTGGTCTATCGGCAGCATCAGCAGGTTGGCTGTGCCTTTTGTGCGGATGTCATTTGTATTGATGAGCGCATCCAGTCCGAGGCCTCTGCCCGTACCGATGTTATCAAGTCCTCGTCCCAGGACATTCTTGTCGTATTTCTTCTTGACGGCCATAGTTATTTCTTGTTCTTGTATATGATTTCCTGTGCCAGGGCCAGATGGTTCTTTGCACCCGTAGAGTCTGCGTCGTACAGAATGGCGGGTAGTCCGTGACTTGGAGCCTCTGACAGTTTTACGTTTCGCTGTATTACGGTCTTGAATACCAACTCCTGGAAGTGGCGCTTCACCTCGTCGTATATCTGGTTGGCCAGACGCAGACGGCTGTCGTACATCGTCAGCAGGAATCCCTCGATCTCCAGAGCAGGGTTCAACTTGTTCTTGATAATCTTGATAGTGTTCAGCAGCTTGCTGATACCCTCCAGTGCAAAGTACTCACACTGTACAGGGATGATAACAGAGTCAGCCGCAGTAAGAGCGTTTACGGTGATAAGTCCCAGCGATGGCGAGCAGTCGATAAGTATGAAGTCGTACTCATTGCGAATAGGCTCCAGCATGTTCTTAAGCACCCTCTCGCGCTCGCTAAGGTTCAGCATCTCTATCTCGGCACCTACCAAATCGATGTGGCTGGGCACGATGTCCAGACCCTCGATGTCGGTGGTGTACACAGCCTCGTGTACATCGGCCTGATTGATGATACATTCGTATAGCGAACAATCTACCTCCTTGATATCTACGCCCAGACCGCTTGATGCGTTTGCCTGAGGGTCGGCGTCGACTACGAGGACAGTCTTCTCCAGCGTAGCCAGCGAAGCTGCCAGGTTGATGGTTGTTGTGGTTTTACCCACACCGCCTTTTTGGTTTGCTAATGCAATAATCTTACCCATTTTATTCGGTTCTATCTTGATAAAAATAAGAAATTTGGCCACAAAGTTACACATTTCTGCCGAGAAACCGCTCTATTTAAACCTTTTTTCGTACTTTTGCACGCAAATCTTTGATATTTTATGGAAATTAAACGACCTTTACTGCTCATTTCCAATGATGACGGCTATCAGGCCAAGGGCATAAATTGCCTGGTGGATATGCTGAAGGATATGGCCGACATCATAGTGTGTGCTCCCGACGATGCACGCAGTGGGTTCTCGCGTGCCTTCTCGGCAGGAGTCCCTTTGCGACTGACTCTGCAGCACAAGGAGGAAGGGGTAGAGATATGGAGTTGTAACGGTACTCCCGTTGACTGCGTAAAAATGGCGCTGGCCAATATCTGTCAGCGTCGTCCTGATATGGTGATTGGCGGAATCAATCACGGCGACAATGCATCGGTTAATACTCACTATAGCGGTACTATGGGCGTAACTATGGAGGGCTGTCTGAAGTACATCCCCTCGCTGGCCTTCTCGCTGTGCGATATGGATCCCGATGCCGATTTTGAGCCGATGAGGCGTTATGTGAGAGATATGACTAGCAGAGTGCTGGCCGAAGGTCTGCCCAAGGGTACTTGCTTGAATATCAACTTCCCCAAGGGTGGCAATTATGCTGGCGTGAAAGTCTGCCGAATGGCATATGGCACCTGGTATAACGAGACCGAGCAGCATCATCACTCTCGTGGATACGATTACTGGTGGATGATAGGTCACTACCGCAACGATGAGCCCGAGGCCGAAGATACCGACAAATGGGCTCTGGAAAACGGCTATATCGCCATTACTCCCACCACTATCGATGTAACCGCCTACGAGGCAATGGACCAGATTAAGGGCTGGAATCTATGAAGTATTATCTGATAGTTGGCGAAGCCTCTGGCGATCTTCATGCATCGCACCTGATGCGGTCGTTGAAAGAAATTGACGCTGAAGCTGATTTTAGGTTCTTCGGCGGCGATATGATGACGGCCGTAGGTGGAACCCGTGTGCGCCATTATAAGGAGTTGGCTTATATGGGCTTTATTCCTGTGCTGTTGCACTTGCGTACCATACTTCGCAATATGAAAATGTGCAAGCAGGATATAGAAGAGTGGAACCCCGACTGTGTGATACTGGTAGACTATCCCGGCTTTAATCTTAAGATAGCTGAGTATGTAAAATCTCATACAAACATTCCTGTATATTATTACATATCTCCAAAGATTTGGGCCTGGAAGGAATATCGCATCAAAAACATCAAACGCGATGTGGATGAGCTCTATTCAATACTGCCGTTCGAGGTGGATTTCTTCGAGAAGAAACATAACTATCCGATGCACTATGTAGGCAATCCTACGGCCGACGAGGTGAGAGAGTATCTGCAGTCATCGCCAGCGGCGAAGAAGGAACAAATCATCGCACTTCTGGCTGGTTCGCGCAAACAGGAGATAAAGGATAATCTGCCTGCTATGCTCGAGGCAGTAAAGCATTATGAAAAAGATTACCAGATTGTTGTAGCTGGTGCACCTGGCATCGAGCCCGATTATTACAAGCAGTTTATGCAAGGCGCTAAGGCTGAGATAGTTTTTGGTCAGACCTACGCATTGCTTGCAAAGTCGCATGCAGCCTTGGTAACCAGTGGCACGGCTACTCTCGAGACATGTCTGTTTGGTGTGCCTCAGGTGGTATGCTACAAAATCCCGATGCCATGCATTCTGGGTTTCTTACGTCGCCACTTCCTTAAGGTAAAATATGTTTCGCTTGTAAACCTTGTAGCAGGACGCGAAGTGGTGAAAGAGTTGCTTGAGGATTTCTCTGTGACCACCATCCGCACCGAGCTTGAAAAGATCCTGTCAGGTGATGCTCGTGAACGTATGCTTGAGGGATATAAAGAAGTATCGCGCGCGTTGGGCGATAAAAAAGCCCCCGATAATGCAGCGAGACTGATAGTTGAAAGATTAAACATTAAACATGAAACATTAAACATTAAACATTAATAATTATATTGTATGAAAAAGATTTTTTGTTTGGCCCTGATGGCTGTAGCAGCTATGGGCGTAAGTGCACAGAACATTCAGGTGCATTATGATTTTGGTCGTAACATCTATCCCGATCAGGAGGATGGACGTCAGAAGGTAACTGTAACACTCGAGCAGTTCAAGGCCGACCAGTGGGGTTCTTGGTACTACTTCGTTGATGTAGACCTGACTAACAAGTTTACTGAGGGTGCATACACCGAGATCTCTCGTGAGTTTAACATCGGTAAGAAGGGTTTTGCTGCCCACGTAGAGTACGATGGTGGACTGAACAAATCCGGTTCATTCCAGCAGGCAGCTCTTCTTGGTGGTGCCTACAATGGTCACAATGCCGACTTCTCAAAGACTTGGAGTGTTCAGCTGATGTACAAGCGCTTCTTCAAGAGCTACGAATACTCATCGGCCTACAACTCAGTACAGCTTACTGGTGTTTGGGGACTTAACTTCGCCAACAAGAAGTGCACCTTCTCTGGTTTCGTAGATTTCTGGCGTGGTGAGAATGCTGATGGTAAAGGTCAGCTGGTTATCCTCTCAGAGCCTCAGTTCTGGTACAATGTTACCGATCACTTCAGCGTAGGTGGCGAGGTTGAGGTAAGCAACAACTTCATCTATAATACTTACGATGATAAGAGCTTCTTCGTAAATCCAACACTTGCTGTTAAGTGGAACTTCTAATAAACTAATAATCCCCGCCCAACCAGGCGGGGATTATTGTATCTATTTCACAACCACTTTCTTTCTGTTGTGTATATACAAGCCCTTCTGCGTAGGCTTGTCTATCTGTCGTCCGTCGATAGTGAACCATCTGTCGTCGGTGGTCTGAACTACCTTCACGCCCTGTATACCTTCAAGCTCCATATTATCACCCTGTTCCTGTGATGGTGGAATAACACCGCCCGAAGCCTGCGATGGCGTATTGGCTGCATTTAATTTGCTTGGCGATACTTTTACAGAGAATATTTTTCCATGAGCTCTTGGGCGTTTTCCTACTCGAGTATCATCGTATGGTCGTGCAGCAGCTCTTGCATAGGTATGGGCCTCTACCATATACAGATAACAGTAAGTTGGCTCCTCTACACTGAATGGTATCTCTGCCTGAGCGCGTCCGGGCTCGCCTTCTTTTAGTGTGATAGGAGCATCTGTACCTATCTTTAAGTGGAACTCGTAGCCTTCGTCAACTTCCTCGTCGATAGTAACACTTCCTTCACCGGCAGGTAGTATAAAGGTAAATCCATCGTAATTTGCGGCGTATGTGCTACCACCAGGCACATATTCTTCATTGGCTACACCATCAGCCACCTCGTTTACTTTGTCATCGCTCGTTCCATTTACTACGTAGATACCACCTTCACCGTCGTCGTTGCCATAACCATCACCGCTTTCAGGGTTCAGGGTGATAAGAATCTTGGGCTGACTATCCTCTCCTGTCTCAGATGTTGGGGCGTAGGTGAAGTTTGACAAATCGGCACTTATCGGGTTGCCTTCTTCGTCGGTTTTTACGTTGCCCTCTTCATCTTTCTCCACTAGTTGATCTTCACTGAAGGTGATAGTCTCCTCTTTTGTGGTAGGAACGATGGTTTGGCCTATAGTAACCTTATTCGCCACAATGAAGTTACCTGTAGGATTGCCTTCTTCGTCTTTCTCTGCATACATCATTTGTCCTTTTCTGTATACCGCGCTATCAGGCTCGATGACAGATAACTGGTATTCGTAGCTTATGTCAGAGAATCCCGTGATGGCACTCTTGTCTTCATCGTTTTCAATATACAATTTACCAGGTACGTTACCATTACAGGTAAATGTTAGTGTTCCCGTGTTGGCCTCATCGTCGAGGTTGTTATAGAATATACGTTTTATTTTACAGATTTCCAAAAGGTACACTTTCAACTCTGGCAGACGACTCTCGATAACGGCGGTGCCCCTCTGGTCTTTGCTGATGATCAGAGTGTTGGTCTTCGCATTGTAAATATATAGTGGCAGCTCAGGATTGTTACCTGCATCGAGAATATCCTCTGCATTGTCCTCCGTCACTTGTGTTTCTCCTATCCACAGATTATAAGTCTTTGCTTTAGGTTTGTTAACCGTCAGCACATAGCTTGCTGTGGCTTTCTCATAGTTATTGTTTCCAGCGAAACTTACAGTGATTGTTGTCTCGCCTATACCTACTATTTCAATAACTCCGTCAGTGACGGTTGCAACCTTCGTATTCGACGAAGCTGTAACCGTAACAGTCAGCCCCTCAGGGCTTGTTGTTGGAATAGGTGCACTGAATGTCTCACCATAAGTGGTAGAATAGCTATCCTTTTCGAATGTGATCGATGGAGTAGCCTTAGTGATCTCAACCTTTGCGCTGTCGGCGATAGTGGCGTAATTGGTCCGCTCCACCTGGTAGTGTATCCAGTATGTGCCTGCATCGGTGTAGGTCGGCGATTTGTCGAGCTCGTATTTACCCTTCTCAGTACCATATTTAATAGTAGAACCATCGGGAGCAGAAACAGTTATTCCGTGCGCCTTGCCGTCGTATACACCTGTGTATCCGGTAGCAATAACATCGGTGCTAGTACCTGCTGCAACATTAAGAATGTATGTAGCCGTAGCTGCCTCGTAGTTATTGTTGCCAGCAAAGCTTACGGTGATTGTTGTCTCACCAATACCTACTATCTTAATAACTCCGTCAGTTATGGTAGCCACCTGCGTGTTCGATGAACTGGTAGCAGTAACGGTCAGTCCCTCTGGACTTGTACTTGGTGTAGGTGCATTAAATGTCTCACCATAGGTTGCAGAATAGCTCTCCTTGTCGAATGTAATCGATGGAGTAGCTTTAGTAATTTCAACCTTAGCGCTATCGGCGATGGTGGTGTAATTGGTTCGCTCTACCTGGTAGTGCACCATATATGAACCGGCATCGGTGTAGGTCGGCGATGCATCAAGGTCGTATGTTCCTTTCTTAGTACCATACTTGATGGTAGCACCCTCGGGAGCAGTAACATTTATACCATGTGCCTTGCCGTCGTATGTGCCGCTGAATCCGGTAGCGGTAATGCCAGTTATTGATCCTGCTGCGACATTGAGTTTATAAGTAGCCGTAGCTTTCTCATAGTTGCTATTACCTGCAAAGCTTGCAGTAATTGTAGTTTCTCCTACGCCAATGATGGTTATAATACCATCAGCGATTGTAGCAACCTGTGTATTCGATGAACTGGTAGCAGTAACGGTCAGCCCATCAGGATTTGTTGTAGCTGTAGGTGCTGTAAACGTCTCACCATAGGTTGCAGAATAGCTCTCCTTGTCGAATGTAATCGATGGAGTAGCTTTAGTAATTTCAACCTTAGCGCTATCGGCGATAGTTGTGTAATTAGTGCGCTCTACCTGGTAATGTATCCAGTATGTACCGGCATCGGTATAAGTAGGTGACACATCAAAGTTGTATGTCCCCTTCTTAGTACCATATTTAATAGTAGCACCCTCTGGAGCAGCGACCGTTATTCCGTGCGCCTTGCCATCGTATGTGCCAGTATAACCTGTAGCTGTAATACCAGTTGTAGTACCAGCAGCAACGTTAAGTGTATAGGTAGCTGTGGCTGCATTGTAGTTATTATTCCCAGCGAAGCCTACAGTGATTGTTGTTTCACCAATGCCTTCGATTGTTATGACTCCATCAGCGATGGTAGCAACCTGTGTATTCGATGAACTTGTAGCAGTAGCAGTCAGTCCCTCTGGATTAGTAGTGGGAGTAGGTGCTGTGAATGTCTCGCCATAGATTGCAGAGTAGCTCTCCTTATCGAATGTGATGGATGGTGTAGCCTTTGCAATCTCAATAGCAGCACTGCCGGTAACGGTCTGGTAGTTAGCGCGTGTTACCTGATAGTAAACAGTGTAGCTTCCTGCATCGGTATATTCTGGTGAAGTTTCAAGATTGTAAGTGTCCTCTGTTGTTCCGTATTTAATGACTGCACCTTCGGGTATAGTAACGGTAACACCATGTGCATTACCATCGTATGTGCCGTTGTAGCCAGTTGCGGTAACGGTCATCGTGGCGTTGGTGATTGAGTATGTTGCTGTAGTTGTGCCTGTGTAGGTGCGAGCACCTGCAATCGTTACTATGATGGTGCCTACATTAGTGCAGTCATCGGCATAACTAACGGTGTAGTCGTTAGTTCCTAATGTTTTTTCTCCAAGCTTTACGCTGCTCACTGCAGGCTTGTGCTCCTGTCCGTCGTAGGTATAGCTGGTTGCAGCTAGTGCAACCGTTGCACTGCTGATATTCGTGCGGCTCTGGAAGTTGGCTGTCACCTCATAGTCGTAGTTAGCATCCTCTACGGCGAATGTATAGGTGGTAGTCTCACTTGGGTCTGCATTGGCATTACTGGCAGTAATACTCACGTTCTCAGCCGTGCCTATACGTGTCTGAGCGTTGCCTCCATTAAGTGTCTTTACTACTGTGATATAGTCAGCGTTGATATAGTTGCCTTGGGCTGGCGTTAGTGTCAGCGTGGCTGTTCCGTTTACGCTAATTCCGCCGCTGATGGTACCTGCAGCTGCCGCTGTGCTACTGGTTCCATTCAGTTGGTAAATATAGGTAAACTTACCTTGCGCCCAGATTGTTACGCTTAGCAGCAGTGCTGCCATCGTGATGATATATTTTTTAGTCTGTTTCATATGTTGAATATACATTATTTTACTACTACCTTTTTGCCGTTCATGATGTAAAGTCCCTTCTTGGTCGGCCTTTCAATTCGACGTCCGTTCAGGTCGAACCAATTTTCGGTTGCCCATACCGTATTATCCAATCTGTCGATACCGGTTGTTTCGTTGCCGATGGTGAGTTTGCGTGCCCCCGACGGTTTGTTCAGTTTCAAGTAGCACTTGCCGGCAGGTATGGTGCCAGTGGCTCTTACGTATTCGCCGTTGTAGAGAATGTAGGTTGTGCCGTCGGCATTCACATCGCTTGTTGCATATTGCAGCATATTGCTGCTCACCTCATTCGGATCAATGGCTTGCGTCGTTCCCGATGCTTTCATCACCAGAACAGGCACACCCTTAGGAATGTAGCTCACGGCCTGAGTGGTCAGCGTGTTGCCGTTGAGACCGGTAATCATAAATACTGCGATGCCTTCTTCTGGCAGTTCTAAGTCTTCACTGCTGCTATAGAACGATGCGTACGTCTGTCCTTCTGCAAATGTGATATCATTTGCAGGGTTAAATGTGCGATTGATAATGGTAAACGTTGCCGTGGCTTCGCCTCCATTGTAATTGGTTGTCTCGGCTATCGTTACTTTTACGATATGCGTTCCAACTGCTGTTGGCACTTCAGAAGTAAATGCTTCTGATCCCTCAGTTTTATAGGTGAATGTCTCGGCGCCATTGCCAGTATTGCCCTTAACTTCAGGCTTGTTTGGTGTTGAACCATAAGTCCATCCCTCAAGTGTAATAGTTGGAGTGATATCAGCTTTTGTAATGGTGAAATGTGCACTATCCGATGCAGCCTCGTAGTTGGCTGTAGCAGCGATGCTGGCTTTAACGGTATATGCTCCCGCATTTGTAGGTACTGCAGCCGCAAAAGCACTCTCTGCCTCATTCTGCAACTTATAGGCATAAGTCACCTCACCGTTACCCGTATTCCCCGATACGCTAGGCGTATTCGCCGTAGCACCATAGGTCCAACCTGCAAGAGTTACCTTTGGCGAGATAGTGGCTTTGTTGATTTTGAACGTTGCTGTCTTTGTGGTTGTTGTAGTAAGATTTTTACCAGTTGAGGTCAGTGTGACAGTATAAGTACCAGCATTCTTAACCTCTGTTGTTGCGACATCACCCAAGGTGTAGCTTACATTGTATTCTTCATTTGTTAGTGTCACGTCTCCTAACTTTGCTGTAATTGTTGGTGCAAGATTTTCTCCTGTATATACCTGATCTGCAATCGCATCAATTGTTACATTAGCGAAATCGGCCTGTTCTACGAAGAATGGTATTTCTTTTCTACCGCCATAAGTGTTGCCTTTTGCTGTGATTATAATCTGGTAATCACCAACGTCTTTTATTGATTGCACTGCAGTAGGTTCATCGTTTATTATTTTTGTGTAGCTAACATCGTAGTTTGAAGCATCAATAACGGTCTCGTTCGATTCTTCTTTGGCAATCTTAAACGACGGTGTGATAGTCGTGCCGGAATAAACGGTAGCTTCACTATATTCTAAAATATAGGTGTTGTTGATGTCTTTCTTTATAGTGTAAGTTACACTTACGGTGTCGCTAAACAAGAGAATGGAAGGTGTTTCTGTTCCAGTACTCTGTTCGTATTCGACCCAGGCCTTGAGAGTCCCCTCTTGCACAGGGATCGCTTTGCTATAGAGACTTGCAGTTTTATCATTCCAGCAATACATAATGCTACATCCACTTGCTGCTGTAGATGATATGTTGATTGATTCTGTGTCAAGATATGTTCCGGCTGCTTTGTCGATAGTCGGAGCTGCAGGCACAGCCTCAACCATGCATTGAAGTGATGAACTGGTAGTATAGGGGTTGAGAATTGTTGTTTTTCCACCCTCGTACCATAATGAAACATTCGCAACTCCAAATCCGAGCATGGTTACTTTACCATTCTCTTCTGTTATATTGACGTTGTCTGATTCTGAGTGAAAACCATATTGTATGGCGTCATCCTCTGTGATAGATGGTATTATTTCAGGAGTAACATCAACTGTGTTTATGCCGTCTGAAACACTTCTTACCGGATTCTTCTTAAATCCGAGATACTTACCAATGGATTCTTCGCTCTCAGTTTTGTTTCCGAAGATATCTGTATACTCTACTGAAGCTCTGACTTCACATGGTCTTGGTGACATAGGAACTGAAACTGATGACTGCGTGGTCTCAGGATTGTTAATTTCGTGCAATTCTTTAGTGACATTTCCTTTTCCGTCTACATAAGTTATTGAATAATAGTAATTCAATTGCTTGTTTTGATAGATATTGTCTACAAGTCCGTTGATTTCAAGGTTCTCTTCATTATAGCTTACTTCTGGACTATGAAGTACTTTTATGTATTCTGTTCCAGCAAATTGCATAAACACCAGTTTGTTCTTAAATGTGGGATTTCCTTTAAAGCCTTCCCAAGGTATTCCGCCATTACCTAATGATGAAGATAATGAGCCTGGATCGCTTTCTTCTGTTGTGAATGTGAGTGTTGCTTCTGGATTGGTGCTGATTATTTTATGACTGTCCAAAAACGACGTTCGGCCAACCAACTTTATTGTTAGGCTTGGCAGAGAACTTACAATATTTCCGGCATCGGATAAATTTACTTCTTGAAGAGTTAGAGTTTTGCTACTTGCATCAAACTGTATGCCTGCTACAGCTTCGCCATTTAATGTAAACTTTCCTTCTTCATTGGGTTCCAACCTGCCAATCCAAATTGAGGGTGTTGCCTCTGGCTCGTTCTCGGAGAAGGTTACGCGGTCAATAGAGCGACCAGAAATGTGACGGAATCGATCGTTTTCGTAATATGCCCCATAAATGGGTTTAGTGTCGCTGTAAGCTTCTAGGAACAAGCCCTCTTCCCATGTGCAATTTGAAAAATGGAATATTGGCGCCTTATCGCTATTAGCTTGATCTCCATTTAAATTCACGTCAAGTGATGCTGGTGATGAGTCACCTTTCTTTTTCTTGATAGTCAGAAGATTATTATCGCCTCCATATCCAACTATCATCCCCACTGTGTTAGAACCGCTAATCTCAATATTTAATTGTTCTGGATTAGAGTAGCTTATCATTGGTGTTGAGACTCCATTAAGCGAAAGGGTTCTTTCTGTTGGATTATAACTGGCTTTTCCATCCCCAAGAATGTCGGATGCATTAAGATAGTTTACTGCCACTTCACCAATTGTTAACTGGTATAATTCTCCAAATACCGCTATATGAGTGGTGTCCGAAGTTAAGTTGTTTGGGTCCGTAGGCAAAAGTGTTGCTATGGGATTGTCGGTATAGACAGTAATGATGGTAGAAGAACCACGAAAAACACCACCACAAGGAGTATCTATTGAGGTGTTTTTAAGAACAAGTGAACCTTTAGTTTCGCTTGTCGACTTAATGGTAATTTTGGGTGAACCAGTCTCAAGGGTAGTGGTAATGGCGGGTTTACCGTTGGTCGTGATCGTGTTATGTCCTTGAATATCAATGAATAAGCTCGTGGTATTGCAGATGATGTCGTCTGTCAATACAGCATTATTCATGGTGAGCGTGTTTGTTCCTTGATCATAGCTGACCTTTTCGTTATTTACACCTCCCGATAAGATGTTCCCTGCATTGTTGCTGGTCACTGCCGTTCCGGCTATAGTGATGTCGTAAGAAGCAACGTATGTGGCAGTAACTACTTCACTCTTAATTATGGTGCCATTATTTGTGATTTCGCCCCAAGCGGTCAATTCTCCAGCTTTTACTGTTGGTGGATTCTGGGGGTCGTAAGTCTGTTCACTTTCGTCTTGCCATTTATATTTTATACTGACGGCATTGTAGTCGCCAGGAAATGTCATATATATGGGGGAACCAAAGTTTTGTATTCCTTCTTCGAGAGAAAGTGTTGGGCCTTGGAATATTGATTTTAATGTAAATGAATACTCTTTGTGCCCATTTGTATAGTGGTAATCATTATTGTCATTGACAGTGGCGGTAATGACTGTTTCTCCGATTTTTCTTAATGTGATTTCTCCGTTATCTATCGTGGCAATTTGTTGTTCACTACTTCTATAGGTAACATTGCGAGATGTGGAGGCTGCAGTAACACCGCTGAAATCGGATAACTCTAATGGATATGAGAACGTTTGTAGCAATCCTGCATCTACGGTAAGGCTATTGAAATCATGGTTAAAGACGAATCCATTAACAGATTCTGGCCACCTAAACTCTGTATTATTATCGTCAATATTTGTTAGTTCTATGGTAATTGATTCTACTTTAACGTTTACTGTAGAACTTCCGCTTACAATGGAAATACTTAGTTTGTTAGAGGCATCAGACCATTGATAAGATGACGCCCCATTGCTCGGTGTGAAAGATCCTGTTGTTCCTGTTCGTGTGAATTGGTAATTGCTACCTGCCTTTACAGTGATTGTGCAGTTGTTTAGATTTTCGCCGGATATGTTGATTCCTTTTATGTCGCAGGTGCTTGGAGTTGGCCTGGCAAAGTCGGTCATATTGATAGTACCTAAGTTCCCACCGCCCTGGTATAGTTCTACGCTGAAGCCTGTCGTGTTAAGAGTAAATCTGGTGCCACATGAAATACTCCATTTGCTATTTGTCCAATTAGCCTTCCAAGAGTATGTATTACTAGATCCATTTTCTGATATAATGTCTACGCTTTTAACGGTTTGAAATCCAACGTTTCCCCAGCTACTTGCGGGGAGTAGTAGGGCAGTGAGGATCAGGGTGATCTTCAGGAGGGTATGGGGGTTGAGTAATCGTTTTATCATAATGGCGTTTATATTTTTTTCGGGGTTGATAACTCGAGTGCTTAATTTGGCGGCAAATATACGAATTTTATCGATAAGTTCCAAATAAAAACTAGTTTTTATTTTGTTTTAAGATAAATTGTTGTTTTCTTTGGCTTCGCCGAAGGTACTATCGCTCGACAATAAAAGCAAAAAAAAGCGTTTTTGCTTTGTTTTGTTCTCGCTTATTCGTACCTTTGCAGTCGAAAAATATGAAAAGGGAATTTTGGTATCACTTTGTAGCCTTGTTGACTGTGGCTATTTGGGGTAGCACTTTTGTGTTTACAAAAATGCTGCTGCAAAATGGTTTGTCTCCGGCACAAATCTTCACACTGCGATTCATCCTGGCTTATGTGCTTTTGGAGGTTGGGACTTTGGTTGCAGGAGATAAGGTGAAATGGCTGTCGAACTCGGTTAAGGATGAGGTATTGATGATGTTGCTAGGCGTGACGGGTGGATCGCTATATTTTCTTACAGAGAATGCCTCGCTAGTATACACCACTGCCACTAACACCTCGCTGATAGTATGTACTTGTCCGATATTCGCTATGCTTCTGTTAAAACTAGTATATCCAAAATCGGAACGTGTAACAAAGACGATGGTGCTAGGCTCTGTGATAGCATGTTTGGGTATGGCAGTAGTGGTGCTTAACGGGCGGTTTGTGCTACATCTGTCACCACTTGGTGATATGCTGGCGTTTGGCGCTTGTATTTGTTGGGCTTTCTATTCATTGATGATGAAGGATGTGCTACGGCGATATGGTACAATTTTTATTACTCGTAAGGTATTTTTCTATGGTATCGTAACCATATTGCCATACTATCTGATAGTGCCGGGATTTCCACCGATAGAGGTGTTGCTGCGTCCGGTGGTACTGCTAAACCTGCTGTTCCTTAGTGTAGTGGCTTGTATGCTGTGCTATGTGATGTGGAACTGGGTGATAGGCAAGCTTGGTGCTGTGGTAGCAACCAACTGGGTATATTTCAACCCTATCACCACCATCCTGTTTGCATGGTGGCTGCTTGATGAAAATATTACAATATGGTTTCTGCTGGGCTCCATACTCATAATTGCCGGTATGGTGCTTTGTAATTACAAAAAATAATTTTTCTTGTTTTATCTACCAATCTACCACCAATCTCCCAAAACGCCTGTATTTATACGGGATTGCAGGGTGGTGGTAGATGGGTGGTAGATGGTAGATCCAGCCATTTGAACCAGTAATCGTTTTCTCCGGCAGAAAACACTGTTTTCTTACTGAGAAAATTCTGTTTTCTGGCTGAGAAAATAATATTTTCTGCTGCTGAAAACGATGTTTTCTGCCCAAGAAAACGCTGTTTATAGCGTGTTTTTTGTTTTTCTCTATTTTACGTAGTACGACTCGGTGCCTACACCATAGTGGCGGAGTGCACCATATTTACCACCGCCCTGATGGTCCTGAGCCCACGAACAGCTTACGGCGCGCTTGCCATGTTTGGTCTGGACGATACGGTAACCATAGGCTACACGACAGATAGGCACACCAAGCGGATTCTTCTTTACATCCCATGCACTACGGGTGATGACTACGCTTACAGTGCTGTTATCCTGCTGCTTGGCTATCTTAAGTGCTGCAGCATTGAGCTGGGCATTAAGACTACCAGCCTGTGGCATTGGCTTGAATACCAGGTTGTCGACAGAATTGTTGGCGATAGCTTCGTTCATCAGCAATACGTAGGCCAGTGCACGCTGATAATCCTTTTCATAAGAGTCCTTCATACTTCCATTTTCAGTCTCGCGGCAGTACTCGATGGGATAGCCCTCAAGCAGCCAGGCGGCATTAAGCAGCATGTTGTAGTCGCGCTTAGCTGCCTCTACCACGTCGTCTTCGAGTACCTTGGGTTGACTGCCAGAGTCTACAAATTGTCCCTTGCCGTTGACACGCATAAAGAGCACTGTCATCTTGATGTTCTCCAGTCCCTTATCGGCAGCACCACCGTTTTTCATACAAGCAATCATAAACGAGTTGCCGGTAGAATACCAGCCCTTCTCGTCTTTCTTCATGTCGTTGGAGTTGTGCAGTGTGATCATCTGCATGAGTTCGCCATAGAAGTAATCCCGGTTTTCCAACTGACCTTCCAATTCGTCCATTAGGGTGTAGTCTTTTGGTACGATTTCGCTCTGCATAGCCTTGATTACGCTGCGGTTCCACTTTGCTCGAGCAGATAGCTTGGCTGCGAGAGCCTTCGTTTCTTCGACGGTCTTGAAACGCAATCCGTAGACTAGTTCTTTCATTTCGCTGTTCTTGGTGATGTTCTTGTTCATCAGCTGTGGCAGTTCGGGAGCTGCACCAAACTTTGCTTCGGCCACTTTCTGTGCTGAGGCTGATACCACATCGTTGGTTTTCTCTTTTACCTTGTTGTTGATTTTCTCCTCGGCTTTGTCAGTCACTGCCTTCTTGGCCTTGTTGGCCAGACCTTTCAAACCGCCAAACTGCGCATTGGCATCGATGTTTACTGCAAAGAGCAGAGCCACGGCTACTGCCGTCTTGATTAGATTAATCTTTTTCATACTCATTTATAAGTTAATAATTAAATGTTTAGGCTAATCGGGGGCAAATATACGAAAATTTATGGATAAATGTTTGGAAGTTTGGATTTTTTTACATATCTTTGCCATTGAAAGTACTACTTTCCTAAAACATGTTAGCCTATGAAGAGTTTGTTGTATTTGATGACTGCCGTGATGGCAGGTTTTTTGAATTTAAGTTTGACAGCGTGCAGCGTAGATTATGACGGCAATGATTATGAAACACCAGAGATAATTGGTACATGGGATGCTGTCAGCAACCAATACTATGTAGAGGGCGAAGGTTATAGCCAGCCTGGACCGAGTTACGGATATTGGGTGGTTACCGACCGAACCATAACAGAGTATGATATAACAGACGCTGACGCAGTGACTACCGCAGGCTACACCTTTGACGGACGAAAACTGAATATCGCCGGACGTAAGGTTTGCGAGGTAGTGACACTAACCGGGCAGCAGATGCTGCTAAGAGCAGAGGTTGGGGAGGGACTCTATAAGGAAACAACCTTTAAACGGCGCTAGCCGTTATCCCTTCACAGTGAAACAGAGCATCGTGAGGTCGTCGTTTGGTTCGGCACCCTCACGATGTTTTTCTACTTCGGCCTTAAGATACTCTATGGTTTCCTTGGCGTCGGCAAAATGGTGAGTAGCCATGATGTCGAGCAGGTGGTCGTCGCCAAACTGATCTTTCTCGTTGTTCTCGGCCTCGTTAAGTCCGTCGGTATAGATAAACAACTGACGACCACGGATATCATCGATCTCCTCGCCTTCGTACTCCAGACCGGGGAACAGGCCGATAGGTGCATTAGGAATCATATCGATAAACTCGGTGCCGAGGATTGGCGGGTTGTGGCCGGCATTACAGAACTGCAGATGACCAGTGGTAAGGTCGACAACACCAAGGAACATGGTGACAAACATGCCCTGTTCGTTATCCTCGCCTGAAAGTGCATCGTTCATTTGGGTGGCAATCTCTGCAGGCATCTTCTGTTGTGATGCTAGTGTGCGGAACAATCGTGTGGCCTGAGCCATAAACAATGAAGCAGGCACGCCCTTACCTGATACGTCGCCAAGGGCGAAGTAGAGTTTATCAGGTGCATCGTCGCGAATCAGGAAGTTATACAGGTCACCACCAACCTCCTTAGCGGGGGTCATCGAACCATACAGGTCGAGGTCGGGACGATCGGGGAAGGTGCTGGGCACCATACTCATCTGGATATTACGGGCGATACGCAGATCGCTCTCGATACGCTCCTTGGCAATGGTGGTCTCCTCGAGTTGGTCGTAGGCAGTGAGCAACTCTTGGTGGGTGGTCTCCAGTTTTTCGTGGGCAATCTTGAGTCGGCGTGCCGAGCGCAGACGGAAGTAGATGAATATGCTGAGTGCCAATACGATGATAGTGGCGATGATGATGATGCTGAGACGCTGTTGACTGGCGCGTTCCTCTGCCTGTTTCATCTTGAGTTCGTCGACGTGGAACTTGGTGCTCATCTCGGCCAGTTTGCTCTTGGTGTCGCTGGTGTTTACAGAGTCGCTGATGTTGTATATCTCGAGGTACATCTGGGCGGCCTCGCGATAGCGGCCCAGACTCTCAAAGATTTCGCCACGTTGCTTGCGAACGCGTATTACCTCTGATGGGTCGCTCTCTTCATCAAACTGCTGTAGGCGGAGTTCGTTAAGTGATAGTGCTTTGTCGTAGAGTTTCTGCTGCTTATAGAGCTCGGCTTGGAAGAACATCCACAGGTTGCTGAGGATGTCGCCCTCGTAGGCAATGCGGTTATGAACCTCATCAAGCATTTTCGACGCCTCAGAATAGTGGCCTAGTCCTAGTTCGACTTGAGCTCGAGATAGATAATATACTCCCCATTGGGTTTTAGTTTGTCCTGCATTGTCTTTCTCTCCGTAATTATAGTATTCCATCAAGAACTGACGCCACTGCTTGTTTAATGCATTCATCGTGTCGTAGCGCTTGAGTATGTCGAGTACTTCGCTATAGTATGAGAAGACGGTTGCTAACTGCAGAGGCTTGGGCTTCATTTGCGACAATATCTCGATACTCTTCTGATATGCCTTTGCTGCCTCTTCATGATTATGCATCATGGCGTAAACAATTCCGAGTGAGTAGTGGCCAAGTCCAATTCCGTAGTTGTTCTTCTTTTGCTCTGCGTCGGCAAGCATTTTCTTTGCCTCGTCCATGCCCAGGATGGTCTTGCCGTCAAAGTTATATGTGTCAATAAGTAATGACCATGTTTCATAATAGTTTTTCCAGTTGCTAATATTTTCGAGGAACTTTAGCGTCTGTGGTACTTGTGTGTATAGAGAGTCGTTCATTCCTGCATTATAGAAGAACGTCATTTTCTCTACCCTCGCATCTCCTTCCTCTTGTCTATTCCCTTGTCGGTGTGTTTCGGCTATATAGTCGTTGACGCACTTCAGCTGATAGTCGATATCATCCGTCTCAAGACTGAGCATGTATAGCTTGCCGTAAGTGTCGATCAGTTTCTGTCCCTTAAGTGTGGGCAGTGATTTGCGCAAATCGGCAGTCTCGTCGGCCTGCGCCGCGGGTGCGACTAGGAGAAATAATAGGGGTAGGGCAAAGTAGCGGAGATTCATAGGGTTTTAGTTGGGGGAATTTAGTTGATACCTTATTATATATATACAATAAGCCCCTCCGCATAGTTGTGGAGGGGCTTAAGATTCTATTAGATAGGCAGTGAGAACACGAAACGTGCACCGCCACGATACTCAGTGTCGAGACGGATGTCGCCACCCAAGCGGCGTGCAATGCTGCGTGCCACTGTAAGTCCGATGCCGTCGCCTTCGAAGAAATCGTTGAGCTTAACATATGGCTCGAATATCTTCTCGGCAAACTCAGAGAGTACGCCTGTACCGCTATCTTCAACGCAGAATTCCAGAGTAGAACCCTCGATGTTGATGAGCAGGATAATCTCGCCCTGGGCTGTGAACTTCATCGCATTGTCGAGCAGTGCAACAAGAGCACGAACGGCCTGCTTGGTATTGGTGAATACCATTGTGGCCTGAGCCTCTTCTACCATCTGGCACTTAAAGTCGGCCTTCTGGAAGTTGCTGATGCCTGACTCCTGGATGGCCAGTGCAGCGATGTCCTGTGCCATTACGTTATCATCGCACTGGATGGGCTGTTCCATCTCGATCTCGGCAACGTTGAGAATGCCATTTGCCAACAGGGCAATGTTACCGGAATTGGGGTGAGTATAGTCGAGCTTCTGCTTGATACCCTCGGCATATTTCTCGATGATGCCCTTCTTCTTGAGCATGGTCTGCTCGAGCTGCTGCTTGGCGGCCATAATCTCAGACGACTGCTTCTCGAGAGTCTCTTTTACCTTGAGCACCTTCTGCTTCTCCTCTTCCATCTTGTCGAAAGCCATCAGTGCCTCCTCGTAACCCTGACCGACGTTGTCGAAGTTCTGTTCGAGTGAACGATAGTCGCTCAGAAGCTTCTCCATCTCGTTGACGCGCTTCTGATAGTCGTCGAGCAACTGCTTGCTTTCTGTTTCCTGTTCGCGGATGTGCTTAACCTTCATCTGAAGAACTACACATACGGCCAGGAGTGCTATGATAAGTATGACAACAACCCAAATCATGATATGTTAGTCTTTTTTCTGTTCAACCTTCATGAACTTTGTGAATCCGGTCATTGCCAGAATCTTATAAATCTCGGGCGATACGTTTGTAATCTTAAACTGGCCCTTAAGCTGTGTCACGGTACGCATGGTCTTCTGGATGATGCGCAGACCAGAGCTGGCCATATATGTAAGCTCTGAGCAGTCCATCTCCAGATCAACACCGCCGTCGCGAAGAGCGGGCTGGATGTCCTGCTCGAACTGGTTGGCGTTCATAGTGTCGATTCTAGAACCTGTCTTAATAATGGTCTTTCCACCTTCTTTGATAATCTGTGTCATAATATTGCGAATTCTAAATTTTTTAATGTTAGTCGTCCAAATCCTTTTTCATAGTGAGCAGGTTTTTGCCTTCCAGACGCTGGTAGGTAACTTCGTTCATGATGTTCTTCACGATGTAGATTCCCAGACCGCCAATTTCACGATCCATAGGATCAACGTCGGTGTCAGCATCTTCCTTCAGTGTTGGGTCGAACTCGCGTCCCTTGTCGCTAAGTACGAAAGTAAGTTCTCGGCCGTTACACTCAGCCGAAAGCTCGATGTCAGCAGTTTTTCCTTCTGGGTAAGCATAGAAGATGACGTTGGAAACCATCTCCTCCATAACCAGATTCAAATTCATCAAGAGTTCCATGTCGAGCTGCAACTCTTCACCAATCTCTTCGATGAAGGCGTTAACTTTCTCAAGTTCACCAACCTGGTTCTTGATCTTAATTTCTTTTTTCATGTTCATATTGAATATTCAATCTTGGTTTAATTGTTTAAACTATGGTGCAAAAGTATATAAAAAAAATGAATCAAACAAGAATTTAAGGAATTTTTATTTAATAATAATGTAAAATTATTGATTTGACTATAAAGTAAGTCCGTTGTCCATTACTATCTTACGCATGTTCTTAAGCAGATCGCTGGCAAAGATAAAGTCGGTGAGTCGCTCGTTGCTGGAGCCCATTACCTGACTGCTGTTGCCTTGCCATTCCTTGCTGCCTTCGTAAATAAAAATGATATTCTCGCCGATGCCCATTACTGAGTTCATGTCGTGGGTGTTGATGATGGTGGTCATGTTGTACTCCTGGGTGATGGAGTGCAACAGATCGTCAATGACAAGCGATGTCTTTGGGTCGAGACCAGAGTTGGGCTCGTCGCAAAACAGGTACTTGGGGTTGAGCGCAATAGCACGGGCGATGGCCACACGCTTCTGCATACCACCGGAAATCTCACCGGGGAACTTGTCGTCGGCACCGCCGAGATTTACGCGGTCCAGGCACTCCTTTGCCCGGTGGATTCGCTCTCGCAGATTCATCGATGAAAACATATCGAGTGGGAACATTACATTCTCTAATACTGTCATTGAGTCGAAGAGTGCTGCGCTCTGGAATATCATTCCCATCTCGCGGCGCATCATCACTTTCTCGTGTTTGGAAAGACTTACAAAGTTGCGGCCGTCGTACAGAATTTCGCCCGAGGTGGGTTCGAATAATCCGACAAGATTTTTCATCAGTACGGTTTTGCCCGAACCGCTTCGTCCGATGATGAGGTTGGTCTTGCCGTCCTCGAATACCGTATTGATATCTTTCAGGACTTCTTTATCGTCAAAACTCTTATGTAGGTGCTTAACTTCGATCATGATAGTAGTTGGGTTAAGAAAACATCTGAAAACAGGATGAGCACGCTCGAGGTAACAACGGCATCGGTAGATGCCTTGCCCACGTTGACGCTACCGCCCTCAACGGTGTAGCCGCAGAAGGCTGGTACGCTCGAGATGATGAATGCAAAGAACTGGCTCTTTATGATACTCATCCATACAAACCAGGGAATGAAAGCGTGCTGCAGACCCTGAGTAAGGTCGTCGGGTGCGATAATGTGGCCCAGGTATGCTGTGCCGTAGGCGCCGATGATACCTGTGGCTGATGAGAATATAACAAGGAATGGCATGATGGTGAGCATGCCGATGATCTTTGGCAGGATAAGATAACACGCAGAGTTGATACCCATGATCTCAAGAGCGTCAATCTGTTGGGTTACACGCATGGTGCCGAGCTCTGATGCGATGTTTGATCCGACCTTTCCGGCCAGGATAAGACACATGATAGAACTGGAGAACTCGAGCAACAGGATCTCGCGGGTGGTGTATCCAGCCACCCATCGCGGCATCCACGGACTCTGAATGTTAAGTTTCATCTGGATACAGATAACTGCTCCGATGAAAAACGAGATGATAAGTACGATGCCGATGGAGTTGATGCCAAGCTGCGTCATCTCGGTGACGTACTGCTTAAGGAACATCCTCATGCGTTCGGGGCGCGAAAACACGCGGCCCATAAGCATCAGATAACGACCAAAGGTGGTCAGCCATTTATTTATTAACATTGCTAATAACTAATAATTCGACTGCAAAAGTACGAAAAATAAGGCACGGATTACGCAGATTAACACAGATTAATAATAAAATTCGTGAAAAATCCGTATAATCCGTGTAATCGGTGGCAAAAAATAACTACCTTTGCACCCGATTATGGAAGAAGAGCGTATAGTACTACGAACAGAGGGCCTCGTGAAGCGCTATGGTAAGCGTACGGTGGTCAACGATGTAAGCTTCGACGTGAAGCAGGGTGAGATTGTGGGATTGCTGGGACCAAACGGTGCCGGTAAGACTACGTCGTTCTATATGACTACTGGACTGATTGTACCCAATGGCGGACATATCTATCTGGGCGAAGAGGATGTTACCAAATTCCCGGTGTACAAACGTGCCCGTGCTGGAATCGGATATCTGGCTCAGGAGGCTAGCGTGTTCCGCAAAATGAGTGTAGAGGATAATATCCTCTCGGTGCTGGAGATGACCGGTAAACCCCGCGACTATCAGTTGAATAAGCTTGAGGAGCTGATACGTGAGTTCCGATTGGAGAAGGTGCGCAAGAACCTTGGTGACCGACTGTCGGGTGGTGAGCGTCGTAGAACGGAGATAGCCCGTTGTCTTGCCATCGAACCAAAGTTCATTATGCTCGACGAGCCTTTCGCAGGAGTTGACCCTATAGCTGTGGAGGATATCCAGCAGATAGTGTATAAGTTGAAGTACTTGAACATCGGAATTCTGATAACCGACCACAACGTAGATGAGACGCTGGCCATCACCGATCGTGCCTATCTGTTGTTCGAGGGTAGGATATTGTTCCAAGGCACGCCTGAGGAACTGGCGGCCAACAAAGTGGTGCGCGAAAAATACCTTACCGAATCGTTCGAGTTGAGGAAGAAGAATTTCCAACTGATAGAGATGGAGAGAAATGCTAAAGAGCAAGCACAAAATAGTTAAAAATTGAAAAAACGGCGTTGGTTACGCCGTTTTTTTGTACTTTTGCACCCCAATATTTGAATATATATTATAAATAAGTACATAAGAAGATGAAAATTTCGTTTGAATGCGCCGACAAGATCAATGGTCTGCTTACTATGACCGTTGAGAAGGCAGATTATCAGGATGCAGTAGAGAAGCAGCTGAAGAATTATCGTAAAAAGGCACAGGTTCCCGGATTCCGTCCAGGTATGGTTCCAATGGGAATGATCAAGAAGCAGTATGGCACAGCAGTTAAGGTTGACGAGGTTAACAAGCTGCTGGGCGAGAAGTTGTATGAGTATGTTCGCGAGAACAAGATTCAGATGCTGGGTGAGCCCCTCCCAAATCAGGAGAAGCAGGTTCCTCAGGACTTTGAGAAGGACGACGATCTGACATTCGTATTCGACATCGCAGTAGCTCCTGAGTTCAAGGCTGAGCTCACTGGCCGCGATAAGATCGACTACTACACAATCAAGGTTGACGATAAGATGCTCGACGACCAGGTACAGATGTACCAGTCGCAGGCAGGTGAGTTCGTTAAGGCTGAGGTATTCAGCGGTAACGACACTATCACTGGTGACCTCCGCGAGCTCGACGAGAACGGAAATACTAAGGAAGGCGGTATCGTAACCGAGGGCGGTATGGTAATGCCTGCATATATCAAGGCTGACGACCAGAAGAAGCTCTTCGACGGTGCTAAGGCTGGTGATATCATCACATTCAACCCAAAGAAGGCTTATCCCGACAACGATGCTGAGGTAGCTGCCCTGCTGAAGGTTAAGAAGGAGGATGTAGCTAATCTGACTTCAGACTTCAGCTACCAGATCACTGAGATCCGCCACTTCCAGCCTGCTGAGGTTAACCAGGCTCTCTTCGACCGTGTATTCGGTGAGGGTACTGTTAAGGACGAGAAGGCATTCCGCGAGAAGATCGCTGAGAGCATCGCTCCACAGCTGCAGCAGAACAGCGACTACAAGTTCATGCTCGATGTTCGTGCTCACATGGAGAAGAAGGTTGGTAAGCTCGAGTTCCCAGAGGCTCTGCTGAAGCGCGTTATGCTGCAGAACAATCAGGACAAGGGTGCTGACTATGTAGAGAAGAACTTCGAGGGTAGCATCAAGGAGCTGGCATGGCACCTGATCAAGGAGCAGATCGTAGCTGCTAATAATATTAAGGTAGAGGAGGCTGACCTGAAGGCTGTTGCCAAGGAGGCTATCCGTGCTCAGTTTGCACAGTACGGCATGAGCAATGTTCCCGATGATGTACTGGAGAACTATGCTAACGAGCAGCTTAAGAAGCGCGAAAATGTTGACAACTTCGTTGACCGCGCTGTTGACATGAAGCTTACCGAAGTCCTCAAAAATGTGGTTAAATTGAATCAAAAAGAGGTCACATTTGAGGAGTTTAATAAGCTTATGCGGAAAAAATAACCCCTAAAATACGAGGGTTATCGACTTTTTGTATTATCTTTGTGTCCCAAACGCAAGATGAGGAAGGTCGATAACCTTTTCTCTATATAAAAAGAAAGGAAAGAAAATGAATAATGACTTCAGGAAATTTGCTACACAGCATTTAGGAATGAACGGTCTGGTGCTCGACGACGTGATGAAGGCCCAGAATCAGTATTTGAACCCGTATATCCTTGAGGAGCGTCAGTTGAACGTTACTCAGATGGATGTTTTCTCACGTTTGATGATGGACCGTATCATTTTCCTTGGTACGCAGATCGACGACTATACCGCCAATACACTGCAGGCTCAGTTGCTGTTCCTCGATTCAACCGATCCTGGTAAGGATATCTCGATATACATCAACTCGCCTGGCGGAAGTGTTACTGCTGGACTTGGTATCTATGACACCATGCAGTTTATCACCAGCGACGTGGCTACTATCTGTACAGGTATGGCTGCATCGATGGGAGCAGTGCTGCTCGTAGCCGGTGCCGAAGGAAAGCGTTCGGCTCTCCCACACAGCCGCGTGATGATTCACCAGCCTCTGGGTGGTGTACAGGGTCAGGCTTCGGATATCGAGATTGAGGCCAAGGAGATTCTGAAGTTCAAGAAGGAGTTGTATACTATCATATCAGAGCATTCGCACACACCTTATGATAAGGTATATGCAGACTCTGACCGTAACTACTGGATGACAGCAGAAGAGGCTAAGGCCTATGGTATGATTGATGAGGTGCTCACTAGAAAGAAGTAAAAAGAGTGAGAATCTGAAAAAGTGAAAAGGATTTAGATGAAGAACGTTTGTAGTTTTTGTGGTAGAAGTGAAAATGAGGTAAGGCTGATGATTAACGGTCTGAACGGCATGATCTGTGATGACTGTGCACGTCAGGCTTACCAGATTGTACAGGATAATTTAAAGGATAAAACAAAGAAAACCGCTAAGAATACTAAGAAACTTGCTGCTCTGAAGGTGCCAAAGCCAAAGGAGATTAAGGAATATCTGGATCAGTATGTGATTGGACAGGATGATGCTAAGCGTTATCTGTCGGTGGCTGTGTATAACCACTATAAGCGACTGAACCAGCCCGTAGACGATGATGGCGTAGAGATTGAGAAGAGTAATATCATAATGGTGGGTAGCACCGGAACAGGTAAGACCCTGTTGGCACGCACCATAGCTAAGTTACTCGACGTGCCCTTCACTATCGTCGACGCAACGGTGTTTACCGAGGCGGGATATGTGGGCGAGGATGTGGAGAGCATCCTGAGCCGACTGCTGCAGGTGGCCGACTTTAATGTCGAGGCTGCACAGCGCGGAATCGTATTTATCGACGAGATAGACAAGATAGCCCGTAAGAGCGACAACCCATCAATCACTCGCGATGTGAGTGGTGAGGGTGTGCAGCAGGGATTGTTGAAATTGTTAGAGGGTACCATCGTGAATGTTCCACCTAAGGGTGGACGTAAGCATCCTGACCAGGATTATATCCACGTGGATACTCGTAACATACTATTTATCTGCGGTGGTGCCTTTGATGGCATCGAGCGCAAGATAGCCCAGCGCATGAATACTCATGTGGTGGGATATAACTCAGTGACAAACGTCAGAAAGATTGATAAGAACGATCTGATGCAGTACATCGTTCCCCAGGACCTGAAGTCATTTGGACTTATTCCTGAGATTATTGGTCGTCTGCCAGTGCTCACTCACCTTAATCCGCTGGATCGTGAGGCACTGGAGAAGATTCTGACAGAGCCGAAGAACTCTATTATCCGTCAGTACAAGAAACTCTTTGAGATGGACGGTGTGGAGCTTACCTTCGACAAGGAAGCACTTGAGACTCTGGTTGACAAGGCTGTGGAGTACAAACTTGGTGCCCGCGGACTCCGCTCTATCGTTGAGAGTGTGATGATGGACGCTATGTACGACATGCCTACTAAGAAGGTTAAGACTTTCAATGTTACAGCCGACTACGTGAAGGCGCAGTTGGAAAAGTCATATCTTCAGAGATTAGAAGCCTAACTAACTAATAATATATGAGTGGAAAAGTAAATCTCACAGCAGCCCTGAAGAAGTACTTTGGATTCGACACATTCAAAGGAGATCAGGAGCGTATCATCCAGAATCTGATGGATGGTAAGGACACCTTTGTGCTTATGCCAACCGGTGGTGGTAAGTCGTTGTGCTATCAGTTGCCCTCGCTACTGATGGAGGGTACGGCCATTGTGATATCGCCACTGATTGCGCTGATGAAGAACCAGGTGGATGTCATTACCAGCATGAGCGAGACGGAGGGTACTGCACACTACCTGAACTCATCACTTAACAAGGCTGCTACTGACCAAGTGAAATCAGACGTAATGGCTGGTCGCACAAAACTGCTATATGTGGCACCCGAATCGCTGACTAAGGAGGATAATGTGGAGTTCCTGAAGTCGGTCAAGATTTCGTTCTATGCCATCGACGAGGCACACTGTATCTCAGAGTGGGGACATGACTTCCGTCCTGAGTACCGTCGTATTCGTCCTATAGTAGATGAGATAGGTAATGCACCTATCATTGCGCTGACGGCTACAGCTACAGATAAGGTACGCACGGATATCAAGAAGAACCTGGGCATCGTGGATGCCGCTGAGTTCAAGAGTTCGTTCAACCGTCCGAACCTGTACTACGAGGTACGTCCCAAGACAAAGGATGTAGACAAGGATATCATCAAGTTTATCAAGAAGCACCCCGGCAAGAGCGGCATCATCTACTGCCTGTCGCGTAAGAAGGTGGAGGAGTTGGCTGAGATACTGCGTGTAAACGGTATCAAGGCAGCCGCATACCATGCAGGACTAGATAGCAACACACGTTCGAACACTCAAGATGAGTTCCTGATGGAGAACATCGACGTGATTGTGGCTACCATCGCGTTCGGTATGGGTATCGACAAGCCCGATGTGCGATTTGTGATACACTACGATATCCCAAAGTCGCTCGAGGGTTATTACCAGGAGACCGGACGTGCCGGCCGTGATGGCGGTGAGGGTATCTGTCTGGCATTCTATTCGTACAAGGACCTGCAGAAACTTGATAAGTTTATGGAAGGTAAGCCAGTGGCTGAACAGGACATCGGTCGCCAGTTGCTGGTTGAGACTGCTGCCTATGCCGAGAGTAGCGTTTGCCGCAGAAAGATGCTGCTGCACTACTTTGGCGAGAACTACGAGAAGGACAACTGTGGCAACTGCGACAACTGTCTGCACCCGAAGACTAAGATCGAGGCTCAGGAGCAGTTGGTCATCGTGCTCAAGTCTATCCAGGCTATCAAGGAGAACTTCCGTTCAGACTATGTCATCGACTTTATCACCGGCAAGGAGACCGAGGAGATACTGGCCCACCGTCACGAGAAACAGGAGTTGTTTGGTGCCGGTGCTGATGATGACGAGAAGATATGGAACCCGGTTATCCGTCAGGCACTGATTGCAGGCTACCTTAAGAAAGAGGTAGAGAACTACGGACTGCTGAAGTTGACTTCGGCCGGAAAGAAGTTCCTGAAGGCACCTACATCGTTTATGATTGTGAAGGATGCCGAGTTTAACGACGACTACGAGGCAGGCGATACTGAGGGAGGCGTAAGCTCTCTCGACCCCGTGCTCACCTCGATGCTGCGCGACTTGCGAAAGAAGGTGTCGAAGCAGCTGGGTCGTCCGCCATACGTCATCTTCCAGGATGTGTCGATCGACCAGATGGCTACCGACTATCCTATCACTCTCGAGGAGTTGAAGTGTATCCAGGGAGTAGGCGAGGGTAAGGTAAAGCAGCCCTACGCCAAGGAGTTTGTAGACCTGATAAAGACCTACTGCGAGGAGAACGAGATTGAGCGCAATGTTGACATGCGCGTGCGTACCGTAGCTAAGAAGTCGATGCTGAAGGTAAAGATTATCCAGGCTATCGACCGTCAGATAGCGCTCGACGATATCGCTGATGCACAGGGTATCGAGTTCGAGGAGCTGCTCGACGAGGTTGAGGCTATCGTATACAGTGGTACAAAACTCGATATCGACTACTTCCTCGAAGAGGTTATGGACGAAGATCATATCGATGATATTTACGATTACTTTGCGGAGTCAGAGACCGACAGACTGAGTGTTGCCGAAGAGGAGCTCGGTGAGGACTATTCGGAGGATGAGATCCGCCTGGTACGTATCAAGTTTATTTCAGAAATGGCCAACTAAAGGTATAAAAATAGTAAAGGTTAAAAAACAAAAGATATAATTATGGCTTCATTTATTACAGACAAGATTGTGATGGACGGCCTGACATTCGACGACGTCCTGTTGATTCCAGCTTATTCAGAAGTGCTGCCGAAGACGGTAGAGTTGAAAACACGCTTTTCGCGCCATATCGAACTGAATGTTCCTTTCGTGACAGCAGCTATGGATACTGTTACCGAGAGTCAGATGGCTATTGCCATCGCCCGCGAGGGTGGTATCGGTGTTATTCATAAGAATATGTCGATCGACAACCAGGCCCGTGAGGTTGCTATCGTAAAGCGTGCCGAGAACGGTATGATCTACGATCCTATCACCATTCCCCTAGGCAGCACCGTAGCTCAGGCTCTCGACATCATGTCGGAGTATCATATCGGTGGTATCCCCGTAGTCGACGACGACCGTCGTCTGGTAGGTATCGTTACCAACCGCGACCTTCGTTTCGAGCGTCGCCTGGATCGTCCCGTTGAGGAAATCATGTCGAAGGAGAACCTCGTAACCACACATCAGCAGACCGATCTTACTGCTGCTGCACAGATTCTGCAGGAGAACAAGATCGAGAAACTGCCTGTAGTAGATAAGGACAACCGTCTTATCGGTCTTATCACATATAAGGACATCACCAAGGCCAAGGATAAGCCAATGGCCTGCAAGGATGAGAAGGGACGTCTGCGCGTAGCCGCCGGTGTGGGTGTGACTGTTGATACACTCGACCGTATGCAGGCTCTGGTTAATGCCGGTGTTGATGCTATCGTTATCGATACAGCTCACGGTCATTCCAGAAGCGTAATCGAGAAGCTTCGTGAAGCCAAGGCTTCGTTCCCAAATATCGACATCGTAGTAGGTAACATCGCTACAGGTGCAGCCGCTAAGATGCTTGTTGAAAATGGTGCCGATGCCGTTAAGGTAGGTATCGGTCCGGGTAGTATCTGTACCACACGTGTGGTTGCCGGTGTAGGTGTTCCACAGCTCAGCGCCGTTTACGATGTTTACAGTGCACTGAAGGGTACCGATGTACCTCTGATTGCCGATGGTGGTCTGCGTTACTCAGGCGATATCGTTAAGGCACTTGCTGCCGGTGGTAGCAGCGTAATGATCGGATCGCTCGTTGCTGGTACCGAGGAGAGTCCTGGCGACACCATCATCTACAATGGTCGTAAGTTTAAGAGCTACCGTGGTATGGGCTCGCTCGAGGCTATGGAGCATGGTTCTAAGGACCGCTACTTCCAGGCCGACACCAAGGAGGTTAAGAAGCTCGTTCCAGAGGGAATTGCCGGACGTGTACCTTACAAGGGAACCGTTCAGGAGGTTATCTACCAGATGGTAGGTGGTCTGCGCTCTGGTATGGGATACTGTGGCGCCCCAACTATCGAGAAACTTCACGATGCTAAGTTCACCCGCATCACCAATGCTGGTGTTAACGAGTCTCACCCACACGATATCACTATCACCAGCGAGGCTCCAAACTACAGTCGTCCTAACGATTAATAATGAGAAAGTTCACCATAGCCCTTTCCTTGTTTGCTGCGATAACCTCGCAGCAAACATTGGCACAGTCATCCGATCCGACAGTGATGACTATCAACGGTGTCGCCGTGCCACGTTCTGAGTTTGAATACTCTTTCAACAAGAACAACGGCGAAGGGGTGATTGATAAATTGTCGGTTGATGAGTATGTCCCCTTGTTTGTTAACTACAAACTGAAGGTGGCAGCTGCTCTCGATGCTAAACTCGATACACTCTCGTCGTTCCGTCAGGAATACCAGATGTATCGCGACCAACAGGTACGTCCCACAATGGTTACCGATGCCGATGTGCTGGCCGAAGCACGTCAGATGTACGATCGTACTAAGGCAATGATTGGCACCAAGGGCTTGATACGTCCTGCACATATCCTGCTCCGACTGTCTACTAAGGCCACAGCCCAGCAGCAGGAACAGATCAAACAGCGCATGGATTCTGTATATCGTGCACTGCAGGGTGGGGCCGACTTCGCAGAGATGGCAAAGAAGGTCTCTGAGGATAAAGGTTCTGCCGCCCGTGGTGGTGAACTGCCCTGGATAGCCCCATCGCAGACACTCAAGGAATTTGAGGATGTGGCATATGCGCTTGCTCCCGGTCAGATGAGTAAACCGTTCCTTAGTCCTGTGGGTTATCACGTGATACTGATGAAGGACCGCAAGCAGCTCGAACCGTTCGACTCGCTTAAGGCTACCATCGTAGAATCGATAGAGCGTCGCGGTATCCGCAATGATATCGCTGATATGAAGTTGCGCCGCAAGGTTACCGAGTCGGCTGGCAAACTGAATGCCGACCAGGTAATGCAGCAGCAGGCAGATTCGTTGGCAGCCGCTAATCCTGAGATGAAGTACTTGTTCAAGGAGTATCACGACGGACTGCTTCTTTACGAAATCAGTACCCGAGAGGTGTGGGATAAGGCTTCGTCAGACGAGGCTGCACTTAAGGCATGGTTTGATACCCACAAGAAGAACTACGCGTGGAAAGAGCCACGCTATAAGGGTATAGCCTATCACGTAAAGACCAAGCAGGACGTAAAGGCTGTGAAGAACTGCGTGAAGAAACTTCCCTTTGACCAGTGGGCTGAGGCTCTCCGCACCACATTCAATCCAGACTCTATCATACGCATACGCGTAGAGAAAGGTATATTCAAACCCGGCGACAATGCTACTATCGACAAGATGGTATTCAAACAGGCAGCTCAGGCCGAGGTTAATCCTGATTACCCGATCGATGCTGTATTCGGCAAGAAGGTAAAGCGTCCTGATGACTACAACGACGTGCGTCCGCAGGTGGTTGAGGACCTTCAGGACTATCTTGAACAGGAGTGGGTAGCCGACTTGCGCCGTCGCTATCAGGTAGAAGTAAACAAAGAAGTATTGAAAACTGTAAATAAACATCTATGAGTATTATAAAGAAAGTTATGACCCTTGCGCTTCTCGCCCTGCCACTGGTGGCTATGGCCGAGAAGAAGGATTCTATCGGTACCGTTATCGATGAGGTGGTATGGGTTGTCGGCGACGACGCCATCCTGCGTTCAGATGTTGAGAACATGCGTATGCAGGCTGCCATGGAGGGAGTGAAGTGGAGTGGAAACCCCGACTGCACCATCCCTGAGCAGATCGCTGTTCAGAAGTTGTTCAAGCATCAGGCTCAGATTGATAGTATCGAGGTGACCGATGCCGATGTAGCGCAGGAGGTTGAACAGCAGATAGCCTACTGGCTCGAGATGGTCGACGGTTCGCGCGAGCGTCTTGAGGAGTACAAGCATCAGAACCTGACACAGATCCGTGCCGATCTGCGCGAGGAGATGAAGGATCGCCAGATGGTGCAGAAGATGCGCCAGAAGCTTGTCGAGGATATCACTGTTACACCTGCCGAGGTGCGTCGCTATTTCAGCGCAATGCCTCAGGATAGTCTGCCATTCGTTCCCACCGAGGTTGAGGTACAGATAGTACAGCTCACTCCGAAGATTGAGATAGAGGAGATTAACCGTGTGAAGGAGGAGTTGCGTAACTATACCGAGCGTATTAACAAGGGCGAGACCCGATTCCAGACTCTGGCACAGCTTTATTCTGAAGACCCAGGTTCTGCCCGTCGTGGTGGCGAACTCGGACTGATGGGCCGTGGCACACTCGATCCTGCTTTCGCTCAGGTGGCCTTCAACCTCACCGATCCTAAGAAGGTTTCTAAGATCGTTGAATCTGAGTTCGGTTACCATATCATCCAGCTTATCGAGAAGCGTGGTGACAAGGTAAACGTTCGTCATATCCTCCGCAAGCCTGTTGTGTCTGACGAGGCTGTCACAAAGACTATCAATCGTCTCGACTCTATCGCTGGTGATCTGCGTGCCGAGAAGTTCTCGTTCGAGGATGCTGCATCGCTCATCTCGGATGATAAGGACACACGTAATGCCAAAGGTCTGCTTTCTACAGATATGATGAAGACTGGTAAGACTTCGTCGAAGTTCCGCATGCAGGACCTGCCAGCAGAGATTGCCAAGGCTGTTGACACACTGAAGGTTGGCGAGATATCTAGAGCATTCCAGATGATCAACCAGCGTGGTAAGACCGTATGTGTAATCGCTAAGCTCAAGAACCGTATCGATGGTCACCGTGCCACCGTCACCGAGGACTTCCAGATTCTTAAGGATGTTGTAATCAACAAGCGTCGTGAGGATCGCATCCACCAGTGGGTTGTCGACAAGATAAAGTCTACCTACACCCGTCTTAGCGACGATTTCAAGGATTGCAAGTTCGAATTCGAAGGTTGGAGAAAATAAGAGTGAATAGGTAAAAAGGTGAAAAACAGAAAGTATTATGTTACCCTATTGCTGTTGACCCTCACTCTGGGCATGGTGTCTGCTTTTGCACAGAAGCAGCAACAGCGTCGTCGTCCTGCCGCACGTAAGACTGCCAAGACGCAGGATTCGCGTGTGTATCTGGTGCATGCCGATGTGCTGCACTTCGATCAGACCAAGAATGCCGATGCCACCATACTCAACGGTAAGGTACACTTCACTCATCAGGGAGCCCGACTGTATTGCGACAGTGCCTATTTCTATGAGGCCAGCAACTCGTTCGAGGCTTTCGGACACGTAAAGATGTACCAGGGCGACACCCTTTCACTACTCAGCGACTATGCTTATTACGATGGTAACGAGCAGATGGCCCGTGCCCGTTATAACGTAGTGCTGAAACACAAGAAGACAACTCTCTATACCGATAGTCTCGACTTCGACCGTCTTTACGACAATGCCTACTTCTTCGAGGGCGGAAAGATGATTGACGGCAAGACCACGCTTACCTCCGACTGGGGTGAGTACAATACCAAGACCAAGATGTCGGTGTTCAACTACGACGTCAAGATGAAGAGCCCAAAGTTCTTCCTCACTACCGACACCTTGTATTATGACACGCGTCTGTCGATGGCGCATATCGTTGGCCCTTCAAACATCACCTCGGGTGATAGTCATATCTACTCAGAGTTAGGATATTACGACACCAAGAACGAGCGTGCCCGACTGATGGACCGTTCGGTGCTCTCTAACAATGGTAAGATGATGGTAGGCGACAGCGTATACTATGATAGCAAGGGAGGTTTCAGTCAGGCCTTCCGCAATGTGGTTTATGTCGACTCGATAAACAAGAACAAGCTTACCGGCAACTACGGCGAATACTGGGAGAATACTGGTTATGCGATGTGTACCGACAGTGCCGTGGCTATCGACTACTCGCAGGGCGATTCGCTGTTTATCCACGCCGACACCCTGAAGATGGTCACATATAACATCGAGACCGACTCGGTGTATCGTAAGATATTCGGTTTCCATCACGTGCGTGCGTACCGTACTGATGTACAGGCCGTGTGCGACTCACTTATATATAATTCGCTCGATTCGTGTCTTACGCTATATCACGATCCTATCGTGTGGAACAAGAACCAGCAGCTGCTGGGCGACCGTATCGAAGTGTTTATGAAGGATTCGCTCATCGACCACGCCCACGTTATCGACAACTGTTTCTCAATACAACAGCTCCGTAGCGATACCACAAAGTATAATCAGGTGTCGTCGAAGGAGATGTTTGCCTTCTTTGTAGATGGTAATATCCACGAGACACGTGCCAAGGGTAATGTGCTGATAGGTTATTTCTTCGAAGAGGGCGACAGTATACCTATTATATATAACTACCAGGAAACATCCGAGCTCCGCATGTATCTCAAGGATCGTAAACTCCAGAAGGTGTGGACTCCAAAGAGTAGCGGTACCATGTATCCACTCAACCAGATACCTGCCGACCGCAAGTATCTGCCTGGATTTGCCTGGTACAACTACGTGCGACCAACTGATCGTTACGATATTTTTAACTGGCGCGAAAAGAAATGAGCGATATAATCCATCTTCTCCCCGACAGCGTAGCCAACCAGATAGCAGCTGGTGAGGTTATACAGCGTCCGGCTTCGGTTATCAAGGAGCTGGTCGAGAATTCTGTAGATGCCGGTGCCACCACCATCCATGTGATTGTGGTTGATGCCGGACGAACCTCTATCCAGGTTATCGACGATGGTAAAGGAATGAGCGAGACCGATGCCCGACTGGCATTCGAACGTCATGCTACATCCAAGATTTCACAGGCTGGCGATCTGTTTGCCCTTCGCACTATGGGTTTCCGTGGTGAGGCACTCGCATCGATAGCAGCTGTTGCTCAGGTAGAGTTGCAGACTCGTACTGCCGAGGATGAGATAGGTACAAAGATTACGCTTGCTGGTTCGCGTGTCACCGGCCAGGAACCCGTGTCATGCCCTGTTGGCAGCAACTTCAAGATAGATAACCTCTTCTTTAATGTTCCTGCCCGTCGCAAGTTCCTTAAGACCAACGCCACCGAACTTAATAATATACTCACTGCCTTCGAGCGTATCGTGCTGGTTTACCCCAACATCCACTTTACCTTGCATCACAATGGGGTAGAGATGTTGAACCTGCGTGCCGGTAGCACACGTCAGCGCATAGCCGATGTGTTTGGCAAGCAGTATAGTCAGGACCTTCTGCCAGTAGAGGTACAGACGGCTATGTGTAAGGTGTCCGGATTCGTTGGCAAACCCGAATCTGCCCGTAAGAAGAGTGGTTGCGACTATTTCTTCGTTAATGGACGATTCATGAAGCACGCCTACTTCCACAAGGCTGTGATGAAGGCCTACGACCGACTGGTTCCCGAAGGTATGGCTGTACCGTATTTCCTGTTCATCGAGGTCGACCCGGGTGAGATAGATGTTAACATCCATCCTACAAAGACTGAGATAAAGTTTGAGAATGAACAGGCCATCTGGCAGATTCTCTCAGCCGCTGTGCGCGATGGCATCGGCAAGTTCTGCGAGGTGCCTTCGATCGATTTCGATACCCAGGGTCAGCCTGATATTCCTGTTTTTGATAATACACACGACAGCAGCTACTCAGCTGCTCCCCGTGTAAACTATAATCCCGACTACAATCCCTTCAAGCAGAGTCATGCCCCCGTGAACCAGTGGGAGTCGCTCTACGAGGGACTGGAACAGGGCGCTACTCGTGAGGAACCTGTACAGCAGCAGTCTTTCTTCGACGACGATAATATCATCGAACCACAGTCGGCTACAGATATTCTCTCCGAGAAGTCGCCTGCTCACTACCAGTATAAGGGAAAGTATCTTATGACTGCAGTAAAGTCAGGACTGATGATTATCGACCAGCATCGTGCCAGCGTGCGTGTGCTCTACGATCGCTACATTAGTCAGCAGGGTGGGCACGCCCTTAGTACTCAGACATTGCTTTTCCCCGAGACTGTGCAGTTCTCACCGTCTGAGGCTGTTACCATGCAACAGCTGTTGCCCGAGTTGGCCTCGTTAGGTTTCGATCTCAGCGACCTGGGTGGCAATACCTATGCAGTAAATGGCGTACCAGCCGGTATCGATGGCATCAATCCCCAATCATTGCTCCGTGAGATGGTTTCTTCTGCCGGTACATCCGACTCGTTATCGTCTATTCATTCAGCCCTGGCTGTTAAGTTGGCCCAGAGTGCTGCCATACCTTATGGTCAGATTCTGAATAATGACGAGATGGAGAGCATTATCAACGAACTTTTCTCATGCTCAAATGTAAATTATACACCCGACGGAAAAGCCATACTTTGCATCCTTCCACAGGGCGATATTGAGCATTTATTGGGCTGAATTGTGAATAGAGGTTAAAAAATGGCAGTTTTTTAGTAAAACGTGCGGCGGTCTCAAAAAATCTTCTTACCTTTGCACCCGCTTACAAAAAGTAAGGGCGTTTAGCTCAGCTGGTTTAGAGCATCTGCCTTACAAGCAGAGGGTCGGCGGTTCGAATCCGTCAACGCCCACAAAAGTTAGGATGCGAGTTGATCGCATCCTTTTTTTATTCAGACGTAACTACGACATGAAGAAGGTAAAAAATAGCGAATTGCTGCTTTCCTACATACGCGAAGGCCGCACGATGACACAGAGAGAAAAGCTCTGGCTCATCGTTAGTTTGAGTATACCTTCTATCTTGGCTCAGATCTCTGCAACCGTTATGTTCTTCATCGACGCCTCGATGGTTGGTCATCTTGGCGCCAAGGCCTCAGCCTCTATAGGATTGGTCGAGACTACCGGTTGGCTTCTTGGTGGACTGGCCTCGGCGGCAAATATGGGATTCTCGGTGCAGGTGGCGCATTTCATCGGCGCAAATGATTTCGAGGCGGCCCGTCGTGTGCTCCGTCAGTCGTTGGTATGCTGTATGGTCTGGGCGCTCCTTATATCGTTGGTTTCAGTAGGCATCAGTCCCATCCTTCCTTACTGGATGGGCGGTACAACCGAGATTGCTCGCGATGCATCTCTCTATTTCGCCATTTTCGGTGCTTGTGGCATCTTCTTCCAGATGGAAGGTCTGGCAGGATCGATGCTGAAGTGTTCGGGCAACATGAAGATACCGTCAATGCTTAATATTGGTATGTGTGCGATGGATGTGGTTTTCAACTACTTCTTCATCTATATTCTCGACCTTGGTGTAATGGGAGCTGCCATTGGTACTGGTGCAGCCATGCTGGTCACGGCCAGTCTTATGATGTATTTCCTGCTTGTACGGTCAAAGATGCTCTCGCTCGTTGGTCGTCCCGGCTCGTTCCGCCCCAAGAGTGATACCGTCGGCAATGCTTTTAAGATAGGTGCTCCAATGGGGCTGCAACATCTGCTGATGGGATCGGCTCAGATGGTAAGTACGCTTATCGTTGCCCCGTTGGGTACGATTGCTATTGCTGCCCACTCTCTAGCCATCACCGTCGAGAGTCTATGCTATATGCCAGGCTTTGGTATTGCTGAGGCTGCTACCACGCTGGTGGGGCAGGGCATAGGCGCTGGACAGAAGCAACTCACCCGTTCGTTTGCCCACATGTCTGTAGGTCTTGGCATCTGTGTTATGACCTTTATGGGTGTTATGATGTGGATTTTTGCCCCCGAGCTTATGTCGCTCATGTCGCCGGTCGACGAGGTTATCACGCTCGGTGCACAGGTTCTGCGTATCGAGGCCTGGGCCGAGCCTATGTTTGCTGCAGCCATTGTTACCAATGGTATCTTTGTGGGTGCAGGCGATACTATTATCCCTGCCATTATGAGTCTGGGTAGTATGTGGGCTGTTCGTCTTACTTTGGCTGCATCGCTGGCACCAAAGTGGGGCTTGCGAGGTGTGTGGACCGCCATGGCTATCGAACTCACCTTCCGTGGTATCATCTTCCTTGTACGCCTGTTCCGTGGCAGCTGGTCAGAAAAGCTTAAGCTTAACAAGTAGTTCCCCTTTCTTTCGATTATACGCAAAAAAAAGCCGCTCAAGGGTCATCAACGACTCGAGGGCGGCACCAACAATCTATGAATAACTAAAAACCTTTTCTGAGAAAAAACGGAGTGTCACCACTGCGTCTTTGTTATCCTTACTAACAAATCTTTTTCTAACACCTTAGAAATACCTATCTCCAATTTAACTAACTAATAAACCTAAAACCAAATTCTAACTAACTATTAACTCTAACTAAAACCTAAATCAATCAATCTTATATACCTTAACTAATACCTCTGTATTGTTTCTATGCTTCTTATTGAAGATCAACTTCTTGTCTTTTGACATTGCAAAGGTACGACGATTTTCGCAACCAGCAAAGAAATAATACTCACTTTCCTTGAAAAAGTGCGTTTCTTTTGATATACATCAACTGATTGTGTGCGAGCACAGCAATTTTGTGCACGTAGACAGTGTAATTTTACACTTTTTATCAATTAGAGCTAGCTTTTGATTATATTGATGTATTCTTCGTAGGGGATATAGCGTCCTCCCATGGTTTTAAGGTGGGGAGTCTCTAACTGACAGTCGATAAGTTTGCCGCCTAGTTTATCAAACATCTTGGCCAGGTAGATAAGGGCTAGCTTTGATGCACTGGGTACCAGCGAGAACATGCTCTCGCCAAAAAACGATGAGCCGAGGTTCACTCCATATAGTCCACCAACCAGATCATCGCCCTCCCATACTTCTATACTGGCAGCAAATCCTTGTCTGTGCATTTCGGTGTATGCCTCTATCATCTGTGGACCTAGCCATGCGCCTTCGTCCTTGTTTCGTTTCTGAGCTGTGGCGCAACCACGTATCACACCTTCAAAATCCTTATTTACAGTTATACGATACTCCCCCTTATTTATAAGTTGACGCATAGAGTGACTTACGTGTATCTCGCCGGGGAAGATGACGAAGCGCTGCAAGGGACAGTACCACAGGGGCTCGTCTTGATGCCTAAACGAGAACCAGGGGAAGAAACCGTTGGAGTAGGCCAGTAACAGGCGGTCTATTGACAGATCGCCGCCCACTGCTACCAGTCCGTCCTCCTCGCCCAGGTGTGGATCGGGGAACCACAGGTCGTCATCCAATTGATAAACTGCCATCGCGCGTACCTATTATAATAGAACCACCTTGTTTCAGACTGCCGAAGAGTATCTCGCGCATCAGCATCGGTTTCAGGCGCTGTGCTATCACACGGTCCATCTCGCGGGCGCCATACTCGCGGGTGAATCCCTCGTCGAGCAAAAGGTTGAACGCCTCGTCGCTCAGTGTCATCTCTACTTGCTTTGCAGTCAACTTCTCCTGCAGCTCGCCCAGCTTCTTTTTCAGGATAAGTGTTGCCATGTTGCGATCCATATCGTTGAACACCACCGTACCCGTCAGTCGGTTGATGAACTCAGGCTTGAACGTCTTCTTGACTTGCTTAAGCATAGCCTCTCCGCGCGATACGTTGCCTGTGAATCCGATATTGGCCTGCCCCGCAAACTGCGCTCCGGCATTCGAGGTCATGATGAGTATCACATTGCGGAAGTCGGCTTTGCGCCCCTTGTTGTCTGTCAGTCGGGCATAGTCCATCACCTGGAGTAGGATGTTGTAGATGTCCTGGTGCGCTTTCTCTATCTCGTCGAGCAACAGCACGCAGTTGGGAGTCTTGCGGATGGCGTCTGTCAACAGACCGCCATCTTCGTAACCCACGTAACCTGCAGGCGAGCCAATCAACTTGGCCACGGTATGCTTTTCGGTATATTCGCTCATGTCGAATCGTAGCAGTTGTATGCCCAGTTCGCTGGCCAGCACACGTGCCACCTCGGTCTTTCCCACACCGGTAGGGCCTACAAACAGCAGCGATGCTAGTGGTTTGTTGTCGTCAAGCAGTCCGGCCTTCGACATCTGTACCGATTCCACAACCTGTCGGATGGCCTCGTCCTGACCGTATATCTTCGATAACAGGCGTGGTGCCAGTGTTTCCAGTCGTGCGGTGTCCTCGTCGTCATCGATTGCCATCGCATCCACCTTGCAGGTCTTGGCCAAAACATCAGCTATCTCTGCCTTTGAGACTCTTAATTCTGAATTCTTCTCTCTTAATTCTAAGGCCGCTCCGGCCTCGTCTATCAGGTCGATAGCCTTGTCGGGCAGGAATCGGTCGTTCACAAACTTGTAACTGGCGTCCACGGCATAGTCTAGAGCGGTCTCGTCGTAGGTCACACCGTGGTAACTCTCGTATTGCTCGCGCAGTTGGCGCAGTATGTGTTTGGTCTCCTCGGGTGTAGGCTCGGGGATGTCTATCTGTTGGAATCGGCGTACCAGTCCCTTCGAACGAGAGAAGTGACGGTTGTATTCCTCGTAGGTGGTCGAGCCGATAAAACGTATGCTGCCGCTCTCCAGGTATGGTTTCAACATGTTCGAAGCATCCATCGAACCCTCGCCGGTGGCTCCGGCGCCTACCAGTGTGTGTATCTCGTCAATATACACTATGTTCTTGTTGCTCTCCTCCTGTATGCCGTCCATTATCTGTTTGATGCGGTTTTCGAAATCGCCGCGGAACTGTGTTCCTGCCAGCAATGTACCGATGTCGAGCTGGTATATCTTGCTACCCTTCAGTCGCTCGGGCACATTACCTTCCTCTATCATACGTGCCAGTCCCCACACCAGTGCAGTCTTGCCCACGCCAGGCTCGCCCACGTGCAGCGGGTTGTTTTTGTCGCGGCGACACAGCACCTGTATCGTTCTGGCCAACTCTTCCTCGCGACCTATCAGAGGGTTGTGATTGCCGTACAGGTCGTTCATGCACGTCACAATTCGGCGCCAGGCTGCATTCTGTGGTCCAGCACCCGTTTCCTGATCCAGTCGGTCGTCAAACTCGTATGCGCTTATCAGTTCGCTCATAAAGTTGGTCTCGTTGAATCCCAATGCCCCTTTCAGAAGATAGCTGGCCCACGAATCGGGCAGATGCAGCAGTCCCATCACCAGATGCGGTATGTCGAGAGCCCGGGCGCTGCTGTTGATAACCTGTCCGCAGGCAAACTCTATCAGTTGTCCCATCTGTGTCGATGCCTCCGGGGCATAATCCTTGTCTTCGGGCACCTGCTCCACCTCATCCAGTTTCTCTTCCAGTCGCTGTCCCAGCACCTGTATCTCAGAGTAGTTGCCAAACACACGCTCAAAGTTGAAGTCGTCGGTTAGTACCAGCAACAGGTGTTCGGGCATAACAAACTCGTGTCGGTATTCCTTGCAGCAGTCCATCGTAAGTTTCAGTACTTTGGCTGCACGTTCGGTCTGTTTTATCTCTGGCATAGCTTTATTCTTTAGCGGGTTCAACAGTTAGTCTTAGGGGGAATCCCTCTTCGCGAGCCATCGTGGTGGCCTTTCGCACTTTCGATGTGGCTACGTCGTAGCTATACACACCCACCACGGCCTTGTCGCTATGGTGTACCTTCAGCATCAGCGCCTCCGCCTCGGCCTCACTCTTAAAAAACACTTGTGTAAGTATCTTCACCACAAATTCCATTGTTGTGAAGTCGTCGTTGTATATTGTTACCTTATATCTACGCGGCTCGCGCAGGTCAGTACGCTGCCGCTCTTTCGTTGCCGATTGTTCTTTTGCCATATCACATTACTAATTTCGTATGCAAAAATAGGTGATTATTTCGAAATAACGAAACATTCCCTTGATTTTTTGCCGTGCAGGCATCATAATGATATAAAAAGCCCCAGGCCTGTAATCGGCTTGGGGCTCGTTCCGCAGCTTGTTTTTTTCTCGTCCCATGGTTTCTCGCTGCGGCGGGTATTGTCAAAAGGATAATTGATTATTAGGTTCACATTAAATTTTTAAAGAAAGGAATGATATGTTTAAATTATCCGAGTGCAAAGGTAAGGCAAAATAATCACTCCTGCAATAGCAAAGACAAATGGTCGGACGGTTTAAGACAAATCGTCGGATAAAATAGACAATCTGTCGGACAAAACGACAGATCGTCGGACAAATTATGCTAATTTTAATTAATTACATCAAGAAAATGATAGTAAAAAGTACAATAAAACTACATTTTGTTTTTAGGTTTTCAAAATAATGCTTACCTTTGCACCCGCAAACTATTAATGATGAGATTATTTAGGTATATATATATAATAGGTGTAATAATCACTCTTACCATGATCACAGCTTGTGGTGGTAAGGGCAGTGAAAAACAGAGCAAGATACCATCTGGGCTTGTACGTTCACATGGCGACAGTATAGCACTTGCTGCCAGGTTTTCAGGCGATTTCCAGCATTTTCTTGCCGTTACCGATAGTCTGGCCGAAATAGGCGAACTCTCGCCCATACGTGCCGATGGCTATCGTGGTGTAGCCTATTTCCAGATGGGACAGGCGGATAAGTGCATAGAGTACTTCCGTCGCGTCGTTGCTATCGAGAATCCTCCTGCCGAGGATTTCTGGGAGTATATCCACGCTGGTACCAACCTTGTTATCATGCTTACTACCAATCGCGACTACGATAATGCTATGCGTACTGCCCTGCGCCTTATCGACAAGCTTAAGAATGTGGATAGTCCTGATTGTCCTAGCGAGTTGCAGACACTCTACCTGTGTCTGGGCGACACGCAGATGATGCTTGAGCGCCATGATGAGGCTGCTAAAAGCTATGCCGAGGCCTATAAGTGGGTATTGCAAACGCCCAACGATTCTACCAACCGCGGTATAGCAGCCAGCATAGAAACCCTCGAGAATATCGCTGTTTCCCATCTCCATCACAAACTCGATGGGGCAGGTGTGTGGGTAGACCGTATGGACTCGCTGGTCACTATCTATGAGAAGCAGCCCAAGCCTATTGAAAAAGAGGTGAAGACGCTTCGTGCCTTGGTTTATCTCCACCGTGCCGAAGTGTGTCAGATGCGTGGTCAAGTGGCCGAGGCCTACCGTAATTATGAAGCCTATTCTAATACCGACTTCGGACAGAGTATCGAAGGCCGCATCAATGGTTGCGAATACCTGGTTGCAGCCCGTCGCTATCACGAGGCTTCAGATAACTATATGTATCTTGACCAGTTTATCAAGGACTGGGGCTACGACTACGACCTTGAGACCATTGGCCGTAACCTTCTGCCTAAGATGCGTGCCAACTACAACGCAGGTCGTCGCGACTCGGCTCTCCGTGTAGCCATGCAGATTTCCGAAGTCTACGATTCTGCCCTTGTTCGCCAGAAACGTAGCGAGTCGGCTGAACTTGCCACCATTTACGATACACAAGGCAAGGAGCGTCAGATAGCCGAGCAGCAAGCCAAGAACCGTTTTGTTTCAGCTCTCAGTCTGGCCTTAGGCGCAGTAGTTATGCTCGTTTTGGCCTTTGCACTCTATGTATTCCTGCAGTGGCGCATCACCCAGCGTCGCAACCGCATCATGGCTCGCCAGATGACTGAGGTAGTAGAGTATAAAGAGAAATATAGAGCCCTGAAGCAGGCCCAACAGGAGAATCAGGCGCGTCAGACTCTAGCGGCTCATCGAGCTGAAGAACCTGCAAAACCAGCAGAACCTCGGGCAGAGACTGCTGAACCTAATAATGCAGCCGAACCTAGTAAAGATGCCGAACCAATTGCTGCCTCACCTACAGATGCCGAGCCAAACAATGTGGGTGCAAGCATCAGTATATCCGATGGTACCGCTATCACCGACGAGCAGCTATTTCTCTTCCTCCGCGATCTGATAGAGAACGAGCAGCTGTTCCTGCAGTCCGATTTCGGCCGTCAGACGCTTATCGAACGTACCGGACTCTCTAAGGATCGCATCGGTGCAGCCTTTGCGCAGGGTAGCGACAATGCATCGCTGCCTGCCTACGTCCGCGAGTTGCGTCTCGACTATGCCGTACGTCTGATGAACGATAAGCCCGAGCTTACTGTTGAACAGGTTAGTATGGCCAGCGGTTTTACTAGTGCCGACACCTTTACACGTAATTTCCGTGCCAAGTTCGGCATGACGCCAACTACCTATAAACAGACGCAAAACGACGCGTAATCGTCCGACATCTTGTCTTTTTGCCCGACGATTCGTCGTTTTTTCCGACCATTTGTCTGAAACCGTCCGACCATTTGTCTGTACTCTTGCGAGTACGGACTTTTTGTTGTACTTTTGCCGACGAAATCAAACGCGAATGAAAATTTGAAAAAATTATGGAAACAACTCTGATGATTTTGGTGGTCTTCACTTTATTGGTGCTTGCCATCGTAGTACAGTTGCTGGCGCTCGACGAAGCCCATACAACCCATACTAGCAGAAAGATAAATTAAAGTATAATTTTTAATTTGTTGAGGATATGGAGGTAGTTCTGATGATTTTGTTGTTCTTTGCAATAGTAGTGTTTGCTATTGTGTTAAGAATGTTGATGCTCGACATAACTCACAATGACAATTAATGCTATAGTTAAGATGAAAAAGTTTTTTTTGATGGTTGTAGCTGCCATGATGGCTACAGTGAGCGTAAATGCTCAGGACGAGACAAAACATGAGATCGGTGTGTTCTATGGTATAGATTCAGCATCCGACATTGTATCTTCCATCACTAGCGCCTTTGCTGTTGCTGCTGGCGACCAGAGCTCATTCTTTGGCCCAATCGGTGTAGAGTACTATTACCACGTTTCGCCAGTTGTTGGTGTAGGTGGTGTAGCTGCATTTGCCGGATGTAAGGCCATCGACAAGAAAACCAATACTAAGGATCTGAATGAGAAGTTCATCACCGTCATGCCATCAGTCAAGTTCAACTGGCTGCGCAAGAAGAGTTTCGGCATGTATTCAGCCCTCTCTGCCGGTGTGATGTTCGCTTCAGTATCTGTCGAGGGCGAGGCAAAGGCAGCCGATCCTAACGCCAAGGACGAAACTGTCACCACATTCATGTTCCAGGCCACAGCCCTTGGTCTTGAGTTCGGTGGAAAAGTTCGTGGATTTGTTGAGGCAGGATTGGGTGAGAAGGGCTTGCTTTGCGCCGGTCTGCGCTATAGATTTTGATGCTCAAAGAAAAATAATCTAATATACTATTATTGAATTTTTCTCCCACACGTGGAAAATATTTCTCCCACGTGTGGGAGATATCTTTTGCGTATTATTCGGCTGGTTTTCGGGCATAATAATTGTTAAAACAATGATAAATATCGGTTTTTTATGTAAATTTGCAATTAGAATACGACTAATTATGAAAAAGAGAATATTGATGGCAATGATGCTGTGCGGGGCTATGACAGCCAGCGCGCAGCAGGACAAGGACGCCTCGGCAGGCGAGCAGTCGCTGTTTGAGAAGGTGACGAATATAGAGAAGAAGCAAGATAATTTCCACCTGTTGTTGAACCTGAACAACAGTTTCGACGTGAATCAGGGCAATGGCGAACTGGAGAGTGCCAAGTTCAACATGCACGAGATACGCATCGAGGCTAAGGGAAAGGTTAATGATACATTCTCATTCCGTTGGCGCCAGCGCCTGAACCGCAGCAACGCGCCCACTCCCGACGGACTGGACAACATGCCTGCCACATCCATCGACATAGCCGGAATAGGTGTGAAGTTTAACGATGTGGTCTCGATGTTCTTAGGTAAGCAGTGTGCTGCATATGGAGGTTTCGAGTACGACACCAACCCCATAGAGATTTACCAGTATTCGGACATGCTTGACAATATGAGCATATTCCTTACAGGTGCCACTCTGCAGTTGCAGCTCAGCCCCGATCATCAGTTGCAGTTGCAGGCGGTTGACAGTCGCAGTGCCAGCATGAGCGATATGTATGGCGAGGGCTACGAGCAGTCGAAGGTGCCCCTGGTGTATAGCGTAAACTGGAATGGCAACTTCGGCGGCGTGCTGAGTACGCGCTGGAGCTACTCTATCATGAGTCAGGCCAAGGGCTATCAGAGCCATTATGTGGCACTGGGTAACCAACTGAAACTTAACAATTTCGATGCATTCCTCGACGTGATGTATATGCGCGAGGGCATCGACCGCGAAGGTATCGTGTCGAGAATTGTGGGCAACAACGCCCTGGGTGGTCATCAGAACGATGCCGAGTATCTGTCGATGGTATTGAAGGCGCAGTATCGGTTCAACCCCAAGTGGAGCGTGTTTGCAGAGGGAATGCTGGATAACGAGGGCTTCTCGAAGTCGAACGGCGTGATAGAGAAGGGTAAGTATCGCACGGCCTACGGCTATCTGGCTGGGCTGGAGTTCTATCCGATAAAGAACAGCAACCTGCACTTCTACCTTACTTATGTGGGTCGCCACTATAGCTATACCGACCGCGCAAAAGCGTTTGGTGCCGATGATTACAGTACCAATCGCATTTCGCTAGGTTACATCTGGCAGTTGCCGATGTTCTGACGGTTTATTTATCTTTGCTCGTTGTTTTTTATTCTTTGGTGCTATAAGTGTGCACACTCGAACCTTGGGCCGAGGGTAGGTAGTTGATGCCCCACCAACACATTTGCAGTAGTACAAAGGAACCTATGAGCATCCAGAATGCCAATCGGTTGCGTTGTTCAGGCAGTTTTCGGTAGTGGATGTAGATGAGGTAGGCTATCCAGGTGATGGCTGCCCACGTTTCCTTTGGATCCCACGACCAGTAGTGGCCCCATGCCTCCTTGGCCCAAAGGGCTCCAAACAGCATTCCGAAGGTAAGGAAGGCAAAGCTTACATACACGAGGTCATCAACTTTTTTCCACCAGGCGATAACGACAGCTATGCCAAGCAGGGTGTAGGCAAAGATATACACAAACACGTGTGGCGCAAACCACGGACTCTGCAGGGCAGGCACCAGCGTCTTAGTATTGTAGCTGTCGAAGAAGAAATAGGCAAACATAGCAGCGCAGGCAGCGAAGAATAAGTACCACCCAAGCGCCTTTCTTGTGGCAGTTTTAAATCGGCGCCATAGTACCAACAGCGTCATTACTGCCGCTCCCGCCAGCATCATATAGAAACCTGCATATACAAATGGCAGCCATGGATCGGTCACCAGTTCCAGTATCGATATCTGACTCTTGGGGCCCATCTGTGTGTCGTAGCCGTACTGATATATTTTCCAGCCGTCCACCTCGTAGGGTTTGTTCACTTCTATGGTGGTCTCGATTTTTTCCCCGGATTTATTCAGAATTTGAATCTCAGATGCATAGCGCTTAGGCTTGCCGCCCTCATAACTCTCCATTATGAACTTCTTCAGTTCGATGGTTATCGGCATTTCCTTGATGGCACCGTTCTTATCAAGCGCACGCCATTCGGGCTCACCAACACCGCAAATCATCTTTACGCGCTGCATGTCGGCACTGCCTAATGTGGCTGTAGTAAGGGCGATAAAGAGTCCCAGGTGATTCAGCATAAAGGGCACGTCGCGCTTCAGCGATCCCTGACCTCTGAATATTGCACGAAATCTGCGGTGGATGGTAAGGCCGAGAACCACCGTGAGATACACATATGTGAGTACGAACGGCCAGAACGACAACATGTTGTTAAACCACGTGCCATTTTCTTGCTGCCGCGTCAGTCCCATGATGATGGTCAGCACCACAGCATATACCATCGCCGGGATGGCTGCCTGATTCGTCGACATCCATTGGAAGGCATATACTTTCTTTCGCAAGTACACCATCGCTGTCAACATCACAAAGAAGGCTGACAGCACAAAGCCGTTAGCTGTCCACGCAAACGCATCCCATACTACAGGTCCAACAGTCAGTTCAAGCAGCAGTCCTGCTGCGATAAGGCCTCCTCCAATGATGAAGCCTTCTTTCATAGTCCATGGTTTATTTGTTTTTGTCATTTCAATGTCTCAATATTTTAATCCATTCTCATTATCTTTGTGGGGCAGGCCAGAGTACACTTGCCGCACTTTATGCAGTCGGGGTGCAGATA
>ONGP01000040.1 GCA_900317405.1 uncultured Prevotella sp. | reverse complement strand
TGACTGATGTGAGTACCCTCCAGCAGGAAGTTGTGATTACCAATCTTGGTTACACCATCCTTGTTGGTACCGCGGTTGATGACAACATTCTCGCGAATCACGTTGTTATCACCTATCTCTACATACGACTTTGCACCACGGAAATTAAAATCCTGAGGCAGGGCCGCAATCACACTTCCCTGATGGATTTTGTTATTGTTTCCAATACGCGAGCCGTCGCAGATGCTTACGAAGGGGAAGATGATACAATTATCACCTATCACCACATCGTCCTCGATATACACAAAGGGGAATATCTTACAGTTGTCGCCAATCTTGGCCTTTGGGCTAATCTCGGCTTTGGGGGATATTTCGCTTGCCATAATTATCAATTTTCAATTATCAATTATCAACTATTTGGCACCTCCACCTAAGGCTTGGTACAAACTAACTACAGCCTGCATCTTCGAGAGCTGGTCGGTAACCTCGTTAATTTCAGCATTCAGCAGATTGCTCTGGGCTGTGATTACCTCGAGGTAAGTGGTGTTGGTAGACGACTCCATCAACTTCTTTGTGTCTTCTACATTCTTCTTCAGAACCTCTACGCGCTTGCCATCGAGTTCAGCTTTCTGACTGTAAGAGTTGTAAGCTACGAGAGCGTTCGACACCTCGTTACCAGCCTTGTAGATAGAGTTCTGCCAGCTATTGAATGCCTGCTCGTACTGCATTTTGGCGACCTTCAGACCAGCCACAATCTGTCCGTGCTGGAATATAGGCTGTACCAGCGAACCAACCGCCGACATCAACCACTTACCGGGGTTAACCAAACCTGCACCACTATTATTGGTAAATGCAGCTGTACCAGTGATGGTGATGCTGGGATAGAATCGGCTGCGGGCAGTCTCAACATCATAGAAACACTGAGCAAGAGCCATCTCGTACTGATGTACATCGGCACGATTAGCAAGCATCTGGATACCTACGCCTGTAGAGAATTCTGTAGGCAGACTCTGTCCAGCAAACTTTCCGCGAGGAATAGCCTGACCTGGCTGACCAAGCAGCAATGATAGCGAATTCTCAGTCTCGCGCATCTGGCGCTGCAGGTCTACACGCTGACTCTGTACCTGATAGTAAGCAGCCTCAGCACTTTGAACGGCTGTTGAGCGATAGCCCACGCGGTTGTCGTGCATAAACTGCATCTTCTCCCAAGTCTCCTTGGTCAGATTCTCCATATCTGTCACAATCTCCATCTGACGGTCAATCATCAGCAGAGTGTAATACAGGTTGGCGATAGTAGAGATAACATTTGTCTTTACTACTGTCTGATAGTCCTTTGTAGCTATCAACTTCATCTGCGCCGAACGCTTGGCGCTGAGCAAATTGCCAAACAAGTCAACATTCCAACTGGCCGAGATGGGCAGCGAGTATACTTTTGAAGCAGCAGCTCCGTCAAACGAGCTGAGTGTACCCTGTGCATTAATGCCTACCGATGGCAGGAAGGCCAACTTGGCCACCTTGAGAGCCTCGTTCACCATCTGTACATTCAGTGCAGCATTCAGCAGGTCAGGATTATTGTCAAGTCCCTGCTGGATAAGTGCCTGCAACTGTGGGTCGGTAAACACACTGCGCCAAGGCATATTGCCGAAAGATGTAGTATCCTGTACGGCAAGGGTGTCAGTCAGCGACTGAGTGTCGCGAACCAATCCCTTGGTATCTACCTCAGGGCGCTCGTATTTGTTATAGAGTCCGCAGCTCGACAGCAGCAAGGCTGCGGACATAAATATCATCAGTTTCTTCATATTACTTCTCAAGTTCATAATCTACAGGTTTTTTATGTGCATACTGAGCCAGCTCGGCAGCCACCTCTGCATTCTCCTCATCCTCGAACTTCAGCGGACTGATCTTCTCCTGGATTGACTGGAAGATAACAAACAGTGTGGGCACAACGAACAGCTGCAGGATAGTACCAATAAGCATACCACCTACGGCAGCAGCACCCAGCGTCTGGTTACCATTCTTACCTACACCGCTGGCAAACATCATTGGCAGCAGTCCGATAACCATAGCCAGAGATGTCATCAGGATAGGACGCAGACGGGCAGCAGCTCCAAGCACAGCCGACCACGTGATAGCCATACCCGTCTGGCGGCGCTCAAGTGCGAACTGTACGATAAGGATGGCATTCTTAGCCAACAGACCAATCAGCATAATCAGCGAGATCTGCATGTAGATATCGTTGGAATGACCAAAGATATTGGTGAACAAGAAGCAACCTGCCAGTCCGAATGGAACAGAGAGCACTACCGACAGCGGCAGAATGTACGACTCGTACTGTGCAGACAGAATGAGGTAGATGAAGATGAAACACAGCACAAAGATGATACCTGTGGTGTTCGAAGCCTTAGCCTCCTCACGTGTCAGACCTGAGTAGTCGTAGGTATAACCTGTAGGCAATACCTGCTTGCCCACCTCGTCGATAGCCTTCAGGGCATCACCAGTAGAATATCCGTTAGCCACAGTACCCGTTACGTTGATAGATGTAAACAGGTTGAAGCGGTTGATATTCAACGGACCATATACGCGCTCCAAATTGCAGAACTCCTTGATAGGCGACATTCCCGCGGGCGTGCGTACATATATACTATTAAGCGACTCTGGTGTCATACGTGTCTCGGGCGAACCCTGAATCATAACCTTATAAAGCTTACCAAACGAGTTGAAGTTTGAACCATACAGTCCACCAAAGTATCCCTGCAGTGTGCTCAGAACCAGTGTTGGCGATATACCACTCTGCTTACACTTAGCCACATCCACGTGTACCATATACTGTGGATAGTTAGGATTGTATGATGTCTGAGCCGTCTGGAACTCTGGACGCTTGTTCAGCTCGCCCAGGAACTCCTTCACGATACCAAAGAACTTGTTCAGGTCGCCACCAGTGCGGTCCTGCATTACCAGCGAGATACCACTGTTGGCAGAGAATCCAGGAATCATTGGGGGCGAGAATGCCAGAATCTGTGCATCCTTGATGTGGGCAGTCTTGATGAATATCTGGGCTATCACACCTGTTGCATCGTATGGACTGATAAAGAAGCGATAGATACCATCACCCTGCCACAGTCCAGAGAGCTTCCACCAGAATCCCTTCTGACGTTCTGCGAATGGCTTCAGCTTGATAATGAATGTACCCTGGTCTGATCCAGCTCCAGCGATGAAGTTGTAACCCTGCACCATCTCACGGTTCTTGATAGCAGGCATCTGCGACAAGATAGAATCAACCTGCAGCACTACCTGCTTGGTGCGAGCCTCTGATGTAGCAGGAGGCATAGAGATAGTACAGAACAGTGTACCAGTATCCTCATCGGGCACCAGACCTGTCTTGGTGGTAACAAATGTTACAGCCAATACTACAATACCTACTACCACTGTAGCAATGATAGCAAGAGGCTTGCGTACCAGTTTCTCAAGTATTGTCTTATATTTGGCCGTAGTGGTCTCGAAAGCTACGTTGAACGACTGATGGAAACGATCTACGCGACTCATCTTCTTCTCGTGTCCGTCCTTATCGTGAGGTTTCAGGAACACAGCACACAGTGCAGGCGACAGCGTCAGGGCGTTAACAGCCGAGATGATAATGCTAATAGCCATGGTTACACCGAACTCGCGATAGAATGTACCAGATGTTCCGCCGATGAATGATACAGGTACGAACACAGCAGCCATCACCAGTGTGATAGATATGATAGCACCCGAAATCTCGTTCATCGCATCGATTGATGCAGTAAGCGAACTCTTGTAACCTTGATCCAACTTAGCGTGCACAGCCTCGACCACCACGATGGCATCATCCACCACGATGGCAATAGCCAGCAGAAGTGCCGAAAGTACCAGCAGGTTGATCGAGAATCCCATCACGTTCAGGAAGAAGAACGTACCAATCAGCGATACAGGCACGGCAATCAGCGGGATAAGTGTCGAACGCATATCCTGCAGGAAGATGTACACTACCAGGAACACCAGCGCCAGCGTCATAAAGAGGGTGAATACTACCTCCTCGATTGAAGCATACAGGAACTCTGTAACATCGTAGTTGATCTTTACCTCCATGCCTGGTGGCATCAGTTTCTTCTGCGACTCAAGCTCGGCTTTAACCTGCTTTGCAATTTCGTTAGCATTTGATCCGGCCACCTGCTGTATCATTGTCATTACCGATGGTACACCATTGTTCTTCATCGATACCGAGTAGCCTTCACCACCCAGCTCAATCTTGGCCAGATCCTTCAGCTTCAGAGTCTGTCCGTTGGCATCACTCTTTATGATAATGTCACCAAACTCCTCAGCTGTACGGAAACGTCCTGTATAACGCATCGAGTACTCGTAAGCCACATTTTTAGCCTGCTCACCAAACTTACCTGGTGCAGCCTCGATATTCTGCTCAGCCAAGGCAGCTGTAATGTCCGATGGAATCAAGCTGTGCTGCTTCATCACATCTGGCTTCAGCCATATACGCATAGCGTAGGTCTTCGAGCTGAATCCCGAAGCATCACCCACGCCCTCGATACGCTTAAGCGCAGGAACGATGTTGATGGCATTATAGTTTGTCAGGAACTCGTCATCATAACGTCCGTCAGAGGTCAGTGAGTACATCAGTACCTGTGACGACTGACGTTTTACCACGCGCACACCAATCTGGTTAACCTCGGAAGGCAGCAGAGCAGTGGCCTGCGACACACGGTTCTGTACGTTAACCGCACACATATCAGGATTCATACCCTGACGGAACATAACCTGAATCATAGCCGAACCAGGTGATGCGGTACTGGTGATATAGTCCATTCCTTCTACACCGTTGATACTCTCCTCAAGCGGAGTCACAACGGCATTCTTCACCGTCTGTGCATCGGCACCTGGGTAGCTACCCATCACCACGATGTTAGGCGGCGCAATATTCGGATACTGCTCGATAGGAAGCGAGACCAGTCCGATAAAACCCAGCAGCACGATGACAATAGATATCACCGTCGACAATACCGGGCGTTTAATAAAATTCGTAAATGTCATATTCTAAATTCTAAAATCTAAAATCTCAATTACTTCTTCATAGCGCCTACGATGTCGCCAGATGTCATAGCCTTAGCCTGCTCATCTATCTTCTGCTGATAGCGCTCTGGGGTGATGGGCACAATCTCCATGCCGTCGCTCAGCTTGGTGATACCGTTGGTCACGTACTTGTCGCCAGTCTTCAGTCCGCCAGTCACGATGTAGTTCATACCATCGTTCTGTGGAGCCACCTGTATCTCGCTGTACTTCACCTTGTTGTCGCTACCCAGCAGGTATACAAACTTCTTGTTCTGTACCTCTGATACAGCACCCTGTGGGATGATGATAGCCGATGAAGTGTTGTGAGGGATAACAATAGAACCCGATCCACCGCTCTTAAGTACGCGCTGTGGGTTCTGGAAGAGTGCGATCATCTGTACCGAACCTGTAGCAGCGTCAATCACACCGCTCATCTTTGTCACGGTACCGTCGAGATTGTACATTGTGCCGTCGGCAAGCTTCAGCTTAACTGGTGGGAACTTAGCCACAGCAGCACTCTGACCACCGGCATCCTTACTCATTTCCAGAGCATCTTTCTCTGTTACTGAGAAGTAAACCTCCATCGATGAGTTGTTTGATACGGTTGTCAGCACGTTGCCTGTGCTTACCAGTGCACCTACCTTATATGGCAGAGTACCTACTACACCTGCAGCAGGACTCTTCACGTAGCAGTAGCTCAGCATCTCCTTGGCCGAAGCCAGCGAAGCCTGTGCCTGAGCCAGACCAGCCTTAGCCTGCTCGTACTGATTTGTAGCGCTCTGCAGTTCAAAGTCACCAATCACGCCGTTATCGTGCAATTTCTGCGAATTTTCGAAACTCAACTTGGCTGTATTAACACTTGCCTGAGCAGTATTAACGCTAGCCTGGGCCTGACGCACCTGAGCCTGATAGGTCACGTTGTCGATCACGAACAACACCTGTCCGGCACTTACTGTCTGACCTTCCTTCACATTAATCTGTGTAATAAATCCAGCCACTTTAGGACTGATCTGCACGTCCTGTACACCCTTGATAGTTGCGGGATAAGTGGTCTGAGTTTCAGAACTCTGAGTACCAACTGCAGTTACAGGATACTCGTTGTCGCCAAACTGAGGGCGACCACCGCCACCACCGCACGATGCCAGGACCAGCGATGCAGCAGCCATTACCAAAAACTTACTTTTCATCATACTAACTATTTGTATCTAATTTAATCTCATAAAAAAACGCAACCCGAAAACTTTCGGCATTACGCGGGGTTTTCGGGCTGCAAAGGTACGAAAAATATATCTTAAGATATATCCTCTGCAATGAATTTTAACAAAGTTTATTGCTAACCTATAGGGCAACTAACTTTTTAACATTTAGAGAGGGAATACGAGGCCTACACTCAGTGTGCTCAGGCCATCGTACTGAGTCTTGTAGTTATATTCTGCCTTAAATGCTACGTTTGATGAGAGGGGCACCTCTACACCAACACCGATGTTCAATCCCATCTTCGAGTCACTTTTCTCGCCACCGCTGAAACCAAGCACATTCAGACCGGCCAAGGGATAAATAGTTACAGCATCAGACACATTGAACAGATACTCTACGTTTACGTTACCATTCCAAGCGCTTTGACTATTCTTTGCAAAGAAATAGTTGAATTCTGCCACACCACGGATGTTATCAGCGAACACATAACCATAATTGGCACCAATACCAACGTTGTTTGGCGAATCGATCATGTAATCGAAGTGAACACTTGCAGTTGATTTACCTATCTGTGCGAAAGATGCTACACTGAACATCATTGCGCAAACTACCATTAAGATTTTTTTCATAATAGTTGTTTTTTAAGAAATTAATTAATAATACAAATTTATCTATAGTTTGATATAGATTTTCTTCCGATATAGTACATAGCCGATTGCAAAATTCAGCAGTACAAAGTATATAGCGTAGGCTAGCGAAGCCCACTTCAGTGCGGGTATCACGGCGTGTATACCATTATACACCACCTCCGACACACCGATATTTCCTAACAAAATAGCCTGCAATTCGCTCGACACGTAGAGTGCCAGCGCATTCACTCCGAACACGTGGAAGAATGTGGTCCAGCCGCTCTTCTTCTGTATGTCGATCACGTACATCAGCAGCGCCTGCAGCAGCGATGCCAGTCCGCAGGTCATCAGCACGTAGCTGGGACTCCAGATACGCTTGTTAAGCGGCAGTCCGTAGCTCAGCAGATAGCCACCTATCACACCGATTGTTCCCACCACAAACAGGGCGATAACCTTCTGCTCTACCGTCTCGCGCTTCTTAATCATCATTCCGCAGTAGAATCCCAGCAGCACGTGAGCCACACTCGATATAGTGCCCATCAGTCCCTCCGGGTCAACGGGACTCTTGTGATAGATATGGTCGTAGCCAAACAAATTCAGGTCTACCTGTGCCAGCACGTTCACACTTGCATCCTCAGCATATCCGTTGCCCAGCACCAGTATTGCGGTGTAAATCACCAGCAGACCGATAATTACGGGCACCGTGTACTTATGATTGCAGAACAGCGCAAACAGCGACACTATACCATAACACAGCGCTATGCGCTGCATCACGGCCCATATGCGCAGATGGCCGAAACAAAGCAGGTCGCCCTCGATAGCGTGGTCGAACCAGTTGATAAACAGACCGATAGCAAACAGCAGCACTGTGCGTTTCACTATTCGGCGGATCACCTGCGGTGTAGGCTTAAACTCACTCTTCACCAGCGACAGATAGCACGATATACCCATGATAAACAGGAAGAACGGAAACACCAGGTCGCAGGGCGTCATGCCGTTCCACTTTGAGTGCCCCAACATCTCAAACGATTCTCCCCAACCGTTGTTTACCAATATCATTCCTGCCACGGTGATACCGCGCAGAATGTCCAAACTCAATAATCGCTGACCGTTTGCCATTAAACATTAAAGATTAAACATTAAACATTATTTTATCATCTCGATTACTTCCTTGGCAACATCCACTGGATTGCCCTCGGGGGCGGCGCTATATGGAGTCTGGTCGAGTGTCCAGGGCTCCTCCATAGCGTAGTAGTCCAGCTTCACCTCCTGTGGCAGAGCCATTGCAAACAGCTCGGCAGCTGTCTTTGTGGCATTCGGGCCTCCACCCAGCAGTTCTGGCTGGGGTGCAGTCTGTGCCGTCATCTGTGCAGCCAGAGCGTCAAAGTATGACTTCCAGCGCACATAGTAGAAGTCCTTCAGCAGTCCCTGCCACTCCTTGTGGGCATAGTCGCGCAGTCCGCCTGTATCGGCGCAGTAGCGGTTGCCCCATGTGGTTATCTGCACGCGTGCGTTCCACTCATACAGTTTCTTCTCATCGGCAGTACTGCCCGCATTCACAGCATCCTGAGTCCAGTGGCCCACACGGAACTCCGAGCGAGTGCCCAGCAGTTTGTCCTGCATCAGCAGCATGTTCAGGAATCGCTCTGCATCCTTATCAAACTGCTTGCGGCTGAATGCCTTATAGTCGGCAATGGTCTTCTGATACTGCACACGAGCCTGATCGGCCAGCGCCTGTCGGGTGATGTCCACCAGATCGTATTCAAAGTTGTTGTTGCCACGATACTTCTCTGCCACGCTGTTCATCAGTTTGGCAGCCTTCTTGGTGTCAGCAGGGTCATAATAGTTCTTCATCTTCGACCAGCTCGATGCCTGGAAGTTGTTCAGCGTTGGGCGTCCGCAGAAGATACTCTCGTGAGGGCCCTGCTGGTTGTTGCCTGCAGGACAGTTGTAGATGCTCTGAGCCAGTACCATCCACGCTTTCTCGATAGTCTTATCCTCTACGCCGTAGCGTGCCTTCACATAGTTCTTTACCCAAGCCTCCTTGGTGAACTTCTCGGGGCGCCAGGGCAGTTCGCTCATCAGCTCAAACATCACAGGGTTGTTCTCGCTTCCCTCCATTGTAAATCCTATGCCCTTGCAGTTCTTCTTACCAGCGTAGAAGTTATCCAGCAGCTGGTCCATACGTCCGTGCAGTCCTACGTTGCCACCAAAGTTCTCAAGCATACAGAACAGCCACTGGTGCTGCTTGTAACCCTGCTCGCGCTTCCATATGCTGGGTATGCCGAACATGGGGCGGCACTCCGAGAAGAGGTCGAGCACCAGCAGGTCGCCGGTCTTCATGCCGTCCACCATAGCCTCGCGTGGGTTTTCGGTCCAGCCCTGTATCACCCATACTGCCTTAGGATTCACTCTCTTCATGGCCTGCATCATAGCCTGGCCAGCCTTGGCATAGTCTATCGATGGGTCGTCGTTACTCTCGTGGAATGGGTCCATCGAGTAGTAGTCGGCCTTGCCGAACAGCTTTGTCAGTTCATTATAATATAAGGTAGCGATTTCGCTGAATCTAGCATCGGTAGGCAACAGGTTGGCAGGACGCTGGAATCCGTTCCACAGTCCGGCATCGGCCACGTTCAGTCCTAGTCGCTCCTTAGCGTCGTGAGGTACCATTCCGCAGTATCCGGGCAGCACGGGGTGCATACCCAGCTGCTTCATGCGGGCCAGTATCTGCTTCTGCAGTTTCTCCTGTCGGGCGTACCACGATGTGGGCAGCGGACCGCCCCAACCCTCCAGGTTGTTCATCTCCCACCAAGCCAGAAATGCGGGGCCGGCTATAAACTCGCCCACCTCTTTTTCGCTATATCCCAGCTTCAGCAGCATATTGCGCCACACACACTCCTCGCCTACTATGGCCAGCGGTATGTTTATTCCGTGCAGCGCCATCCAGTCTATCTCCTTCTCCCAGCGCTTCCAGTCCCAGAATGCCATCGAGTAGCTGAATGTGCAGTAGTTAAAATCGTAGCGCAGCGTCAGGTCAGTCTCGTGGCGCTCCTTCTTTGCCACCTTTGGCAGTGTGGCGGGCAGCTTTGCCTGCATCTGGTTCCAGCTCAGGTGCACACCTGCGTAGTACTTCAGATACCAGTTCAGTCCCGAAGCGATGTTCACCCACGAGTTTCCGCGGATAACCACCTTCTGTCCCTGCTGGTCGAGCTCAAAAAAGTCCTTGTCGCTCTTCACCAGCTCCGTCTTAAACTTTTTCGAAGCGCCCTTGTCGATACGCTCAATCAGGTCGTCCACTGGATTAGCCCATACGTTCAGGGCCATCACAATTCCTATAATAGTTAGTAGTCTTCTCATTATTATATCAGTTTCATTTCCCTTGCCTTTGTCATCAGCAGTGCCATCAGCGGTTCGCGTTCGTTCTCCACCTTATTATCCAGCACAGCGTCCTTCAGATACTGCTTCAGTGTGCCCACCTCGCGACTTGGTGTCAGGTGGAACATCTCCATTATCTCGTTGCCGTCTATCACGGGCTGCAGCAGTCGCACATAGTCCTTCTCCTTCAGGTCGGCCAGCTTTTCGCGCACCATACGGAAGTTCTCCAGGAACATCTTTTTACGAACCTCGTTTTTCGATGTGATATCAGCCTCGCACAGCGTCATCAGGTCTTCGATGTCCTCGCCGGCATCGTTCAGCAGTCGTCGCACTGCCGAATCGGTCACTATATCGTCGGCTATCACTATGGGGCGCATGTGCATCTCCACCAGTTTCTGCACGTACTTCATCTTCATGTCCATCGGCAGCATCAGTCGGCGGAATATCTGCGGCACCATCTTCGCACCTATCAGGTTGTGATTATGGAATGTCCATCCGATAGCCCCGTCCCATCGCTTCGACTTGGTCTTGCCCACGTCGTGCAGTATTGCCGCCCAGCGCAGCCACAGGTTGTCGGAGTGCAGGCACACGTTCTCCAGCACCTCCAGCGTGTGATAGAAGTTGTTCTTATGCGCGCGCCCGTTCTTCTGCTCCACTATGTCCAGCGCTGCCAGTTCGGGCAGTATTATCTGCATCAGTCCGCAGCGCTGCAGCAGTTCCAGTCCTATACTCGGGTGCTTGGCCAGTATTATCTTGTTCAGCTCGTCCTTTATTCGTTCGCCGCTCACTATCTTTATGCGGTCGGCCATGCGCTCCAGCGCCAGATACGTCTCGTCCTCTATCTGGAAGTTAAGCTGTGTGGCAAACCTCACGCAGCGCATCATGCGCAGCGGGTCGTCGCTGAATGTTATTCCCGGCTCCAGCGGTGTGGCTATTATGCCATCCTCCAGGTCGGCCAGTCCGTTGAATGGGTCTACCAGCTCGCCGAATCGGGCCTTGTTCAGACAGATGGCCATAGCGTTGATAGTAAAGTCGCGGCGGTTCTGATCGTCCTCCAGCGTGCCGTCTTCTACTATAGGCTTGCGCGAGTCGTGGCTGTAGCTCTCCTTGCGGGCGCCCACAAACTCCACCTCGTACTCTGTGCCCTTCTGGCGGAACTTCACCTGCGCCGTACCAAAGTTCTTAAATACGCTCAGATGCGCCTTTCGGCCCACCATACGCTTCAGTTCCTCGGCCACGCGTATTCCGCTGCCCACCACTACCACGTCTATATCGTTAGAGGGTCGCTCCAGGAATATATCCCTTACGTACCCTCCAACCACATAGCACTCCAGGCCCAGATGGTCTGCAGCTTCGCTTATCTGGTGGAATATTTCTTGATTTAATATCTCTGCTAACTCTTCGTCGCTATATAGTTTCATCCCTTACATTTACATTTATGGGTGCAAAGATAAGGTTTTCGCCCGACATTACAAAATATCTGCGAAAAATAAGTAGTTAATTTTGGTATTTTTCGAAAATAAGTACCTTTTTTTATTAATGCATCATCGAGTACTTATGCATGTTCTTCTCTATCTCGGGGTATAGAGGGTCCAGTTGTACTGAGGGATTGGCTAAGGAGTAACCCAGAAAGTTGGCAATGAAGCGATTGGCGCTGTCGGCGGGGACGGAACCCAGGTTGACCGACTCGTCGTAGTAAGCCTGCATCTGTGGACTAGAGGGCTGAGCAAGAAGAGGTTTCCAGCCGTAGAAGGCCAGACAAACCAGCAAGAGAGCTGAAATCAATAGTAGAGTTTTCTTCATATTTTGTTGGATACCATTTATGGTTGATGGTGCAAAGATATGACTTTTTTTGAAATAACCTTAGGTTTTTGCGATTTTTTTTGTATTTTTGCCCGCGAAAGTTATAATTCAGGCATACAAATGGAACCAATTAACGACTTTTTCTCGCTTCTGAGCTCATTTCTGTGGGGATGGCCGATGATAATACTGCTGCTGGGAACGCATGTGTTTCTGACATTCAGACTGCGCATACCTCAGAGAAAACTATTTACGGGCATAAAGCTGAGCATAAAAAAGGACACTAAGGCTGAGGGCGACGTGAGCCAGTTTGGCGCGCTGGCCACTGCACTGGCGGCTACGATAGGTACGGGCAACATAGTGGGCGTGGCTACGGCTGTGGCTCTGGGCGGTCCGGGCGCGGTGATGTGGTGCTGGCTTACGGGTATATTCGGTATGTCGACGAAATATGCCGAGGGACTGCTGGCGGTGAAATACCGAGTGAAAACGCCCGACGGACGTATGCTGGGCGGACCTATGTATGCACTGGAGCGCGGACTGGGCATGAAGTGGTTGGCCATACTGTTTGCGATATTCACCGCACTGGCATCGTTCGGCATAGGCTGCACGGTGCAGGCCAACTCGATAGCACTCTTGGCGAACGAAACGTTCGGTGTGCCCACATGGCTGATAGGTATAATGGTGTGCCTGCTGACGGCACTGGTGATACTGGGCGGTGTGAAGGCGATAGCCAAGGTGTGCACCATATTGGTGCCGTTTATGGCGATACTCTACGTGATAGGATGCGTGGCCATACTGTGCTTTAATTATAATTATGTGTGGCCGGCTGTGCAGCTGATAGTAGACTCGGCATTCAACCCTGCAGCAGCGGGAGGCGGACTGGCCGGAGCTACGGTGATGATGGCTGCAAGATACGGTATAGCCCGCGGACTGTTCAGCAACGAGAGCGGACTGGGTAGCGCACCCATCGTGGCTGCTGCGGCACAGACTCGCAACCCCGTGCGACAGGCGCTGGTATCGAGCACCGGTACATTCTGGGACACAGTCATTATCTGTGCGCTGACCGGACTGGTGCTGGTGAGCAGCATATTGGCCTATCCCGACATAACATTCGACGACGGAGCCGCGCTGACCAAGGTGGCATTCTCGAAGATACCATACGTGGGCGCTCCGCTGCTGTCGTTCGGCATACTTACGTTTGCATTCAGCACCATCATAGGATGGAGCTACTACGGCGAGAGTGCTGTGAACTATCTGGAGGGCCGACGCACCAACCGATTCTATCGCATACTGTTCATAGTGGCGCTGTTCTTCGGATCTATCATCAATCTTGACATTATCTGGAACATAGCCGACTGTATGAACGCACTGATGGCAATACCCAACCTGGTGGCACTACTGCTGCTGAGCGGCGTGGCTGCAAGGGAGACAAAGAGGTATCTGTGGAGTGGTCATCTAGACGACGAAATGGAGGAGGTTAAAGATTAAACATTAAATATTGAATTTAACTAACTAATAAAATATCAGAATTATGAAAAAGAACTTAATGATTTTGGCCGTGGCACTGATGGCGGCTGTGGTTGTGACAACAACGACGTCGTGCGGTAGCAAGACTAAAAAAGAGGAGAGCAAGGCAGGACAGGTGAACAACTTCCGCATTAAGCGCGGTACTAACATCAGTCACTGGCTCTCGCAGAGCGAGCAGCGCGGAGAGGCCCGCCGTCTGCACATTCAGGAGGACGACTTTGCACGTCTGGAGGAGTTGGGATTCGACTTTGTACGTATCCCCATCGACGAGGTACAGTTCTGGGATGAGGACGGCAAGCAGCTGCCCGAGGCTTGGGGACTGCTGAACAACGCTCTTGACTGGGCACAGAAGCACCATCTGAGGGCTATCGTTGACCTGCACATTATCCGTGCACACTACTTCAACGCAGTGAACGAGAGCGACAAGGAAGCCAACACGCTGTTTACATCGGAAGAGGCACAGCAGGGACTTATCAACCTGTGGAGCCAGCTGTCGACAGTATTGAAGGACCGCAGCTGCGACTCGGTGGCCTACGAGTTTATGAACGAGCCCGTGGCTCCTGAGCACGAGCAGTGGAACCAGCTGGTGGCCAAGGTGCACAAGGCTCTGCGCGCACTCGAACCACAGCGCACACTGGTGATAGGTAGTAACCTGTGGCAGGGACACCAGACCATGAAGTATCTGAAGGTGCCCGAGGGCGACAAGAACATCATCTTGAGTTTCCACTACTACAACCCGATGATCCTGACCCACTACGGCGCTTGGTGGACACCACTGGGCAAGTATAAGGGCAAGGTGAACTATCCCGGTGTGCTGGTATCGAAGGAGGACTACGACGCTGCTCCTGCAGAGATCAAGGCCGAACTGAAGCCCTACACTGAAGAGATTTGGGACATCAGCAAAATTCGCGAGCAGTTTAAGGACGCTATCCAGGCTGCACAGAAGTACGACCTGCAGCTGTTCTGCGGCGAGTGGGGTGTTTACGAGCCCGTTGACCGCGAACTAGCCTACAACTGGTATCGCGACATGCTGACCGTGTTCGACGAGTTTAACATCGCATGGACCACATGGTGCTACGATGCCGACTTCGGATTCTGGGATCAGCAGCGCCACACATACAAGGACCGTCCGCTGGTAGAACTGCTGATGAGCGGAAAGAAACTGGGTGAAGAGTAAACATTAAAGATTAAACATTAAACATTGAAAAAAATAATTCTGCCATTATTGGCGATACTAGTATTGACAGCTTGCGGCGAGAGCAATACCCGAAAGGAGATAGCTCGCCGCAAGGCTGCTCTTGAGGAGAAACAGCAAACGGAGTTGAAGAAGGCGCAGGAGGAACTGCAACTTACGGACAGCTTGCTGCTGATAGCGGAGAAGGAACTGGCCGAGATGACACCCGAGGTAGAGGCGCACAAGAAGGCACTGAAGGCCACGCCCGAAGAACTGACTGCGCTGACCCAACTGCGGGTGCGCCGCGACTCCATCCGCACACAATACGAGGCGTTGGGACTGAAAATCAGGTACATCCGTAAGAAAATTAAAGAGGTGGAAAAGCTAAAAAGTGAAAAAAAGTAGCTATTCGCTATCCGCCTTTCATAGAAAATTAGTACCTTTGCAGCCGATATGACTCAATTTGAAAAGACAAACGCTCAGTTTGAGCAGGCTCTGGCTGAATGCAGAGCACTGTTTGAGAAGAAGCTTCATGACTATAAAGCCTCTTGGCGCATTCTGCGTCCAGCATCACTCACCGACCAGTTGTTTATCAAGGCCAAGCGCATTCGCAGTCTGGAGATCAAGAAGGAATCTCTGGTGGGCGAAGGCATCCGACCCGAGTTTGTGGCTCTTATCAACTACGGCATAGTAGGGCTGATACAGCTGGCCAAAGGTTTTGCCGATACAGTAGACATTAGCAACGAAGAGGCGATGGCTATGTATGATGAACACGCCAAGGAAGCTTTGGAACTGATGAAGCGCAAGAACCACGACTACGACGAGGCGTGGCGCGGGATGAGGGTTAGCAGCTATACCGACCTGATTCTTACCAAGATTGAAAGAATAAAGGAGATCGAGAACCTGCAGGGCGAGACACTCGTGAGCGAGGGAATCGATGCCAACTATATGGACATAATAAACTACGCGGTCTTTGGAGTAATTAAACTGACTGAGGAGAGCGACGACGCAACAGCATGAAGAAAGCTGCCGTTAACATCTGCCGAATAGTGCTGGCACTGACATTTATCTTTTCGGGATTTGTCAAGGCCGTAGATCCACTAGGCTCTCAGTACAAGATGCACGACTACCTGGTGGCGATGGGACTGGGCCGAATGGTGCCCGACTTCACCACGCTGGCATTTGCAGTACTGCTGGCTGCCACAGAGTTTTTTCTGGGCATCTGTCTGCTGTTTGCCATACGTCGCCGCATAGTGTCGAAACTGGTGCTGGCCATCATGGCAGTGATGACGCCCCTCACACTCTGGCTTGCTATCGCCAACCCTATCAGCGACTGCGGATGCTTCGGCGATGCACTGGTGCTTACCAACTGGCAGACACTGCTTAAGAATGTGGTACTGCTCTGCGCAGCCATCGTGGTGTGGAAGTGGCCGCTGGAACAGCCCCGACTGATAAGTCAGGCCAACCAGTGGATAGTGATGAACTACACGCTGGTGTTCATACTGCTGTTCATCTCGGGCAAGAGTCTGTACACCCTACCCCAGTTCGACTTCCGCCCCTATCACATCGGAGCCGATATACGCGAGGGATGGAACAAGATGATGGAAGGCGAGGAATCGCCCTACGCAGAGCTGTTTATCGAGGCAGCTGAGGATGGCGAAGACCTGACGGAGCAGATTCTCAGCGACAAGGGTTACACGTTCCTACTGATAGCGCCACATCTGGAGCAGGCCGACGACTCGCGACTGGACGAGATAAACCAGATGTACGAGTACGCACTCGACAACGGATACCCGTTCTACTGTCTGACGGCAAGTGGCGAGAAGGCGATGGAGAACTGGCGCGACCTGACAGGAGCCGAATACCCATTCTGCCTAACCGACGACATCACACTGAAGACCATCATACGCAGCAATCCCGGACTAGTGCTGATGAAGGACGGTAAGGTGATACGCAAGTGGAGCCACAACGATCTGCCCGAGGAAACAGAGCTGACCAGGAAACTGGAGGACAGCCAGCTGGGCCAGATGCCCACCGAGACAGTAACCACCAAGATACTCTGGGTGCTGACGTGGTTTGTGCTGCCGCTGCTGATACTCACTATCGCCGACCGACTTTGGGCTTGGACCAAATGGGTGAGACGAGAAAAGAGAATTTAGAATTTAGATTAGAATTATGAGAAAGAAAATTGTAGCAGGAAACTGGAAGATGAACATGAATCTCCAGGATGGTATCGCTCTTGCAAAGGAGCTGAACGAGACTTTGAAGGCTGAGAAGCCTAACTGTGGTGTAGTAATCTGCACTCCATTCATCCACCTCGCTTCTATCGCACAGTTCCTCGACCAGAACATCATCGGTCTGGGTGCTGAGAACTGCGCTGACAAGGAGAAGGGTGCTTTCACTGGTGAGGTTAGCGCCGAGATGGTAAAGAGCACTGGTGCTCAGTACGTTATCCTGGGTCACTCAGAGCGTCGTGAGTACTACAAGGAGACTCCAGAGATCCTGAAGGAGAAGGTGCTGCTGGCTCAGAAGAACGATCTGAAGGTTATCTTCTGTATCGGTGAGAGCCTGGAGGAGCGCGAGGCTGGCAAGCAGAACGAGGTAGTAAAGGCCGAGCTCGAGGGTTCAGTATTCAACCTCTCTGAGGAGGACTTCCGCAAGATCGTTATCGCCTACGAGCCAATCTGGGCTATCGGTACTGGTAAGACCGCTACCGCCGAGCAGGCTGAGGAGATCCACGCTTACATCCGCTCTATCATCGCCGAGAAGTATGGTCAGGCTGTAGCTGATGACACAACTATCCTCTATGGTGGTAGCTGCAAGGCTAGCAACGCTCCTGAGCTGTTTGCTAAGCCCGACATCGATGGTGGTCTGATTGGTGGTGCTTCACTTAAGGCTGCTGATTTCAAGGGTATTATCGACGCATTCAAGTAAGAAAGTGAAACGATTTATCATCATAATGACGCTCTGCATCGGCTGCTCTATGGCGGCCGATGCTCAGTCGTCGTTTACGCAGAGACTGCAACAGAGCAAGAGTGGCGAGGGAAAGATAACCGTCACACAGGATAAGGCTATCGACGAACTGGTTAACGGTCCGCAGACAGTAGCCGCACCAGCCAAGCCAAAGACCAATACAAACACTCAGCCCAAACAGACTGAGAAGAAAGAGAAAGACAACAATACTGCTACAAATCAAGACAAAAAGACAGAGCAGCCTAAGGTAGTTGTGGCAGAGCACAACGACTCTACCGCTACCGACGCCCCCGAGGAAATCCAGAAGAAGGTGATGAAGGGCGTAAAGATGGCAGGATACAGAGTACAGGTGTTTGCCGGAGGTAACACCCGCAACGACCGCATCAAGGCTGAACGTATAGGCAGCGAAATCAAGGGACTGTTCCCAGGCGTGCCCGTATACGTACATTTTTATTCACCACGATGGATTTGCCGCATGGGCAACTATCGTACTTACGAGGAGGCCCACGCTGTGCTGCAGCGCGTAAAAAACAACGGATATCAGTCGGCCATCATCGTAAAAGGTAAAATAACCGTAGCTTACTAATGAAGATAGAGATAAAGGAATACGACAACGAGAAGTATCGTGAGGGAATAGAGGAGCTGGCCGATCACTATGAGAAGATACTGGGCCTGCTGGGCGAGAATCCTACCCGCGAGGGACTGGAGAAGACACCTATGCGTGTGGCCAAGGCTATGCAGACGCTTACCAAGGGCTACCACATGGATGCCCACAAGATTCTGACCGATGCACTGTTTAAGGAGGACTACAATCAGATGGTGATTGTAAAGGACATCGACTTCTTCTCGCTGTGCGAACACCACATGTTGCCATTCTACGGCAAGGTGCATGTGGCTTATATACCTAACGGATACATCACCGGTCTGTCGAAGATAGCCCGCGTGGTCGACATATACTCACACCGCCTGCAGGTTCAGGAGCGTATGACTCAGCAGATTAAGGACTGCATAGAGCAGACACTGCACCCACTTGGCGTGATGGTGGTGGTAGAGGCCAAGCACATGTGTATGCAGATGCGCGGCGTACAGAAACAAAACAGCATTACCACAACTAGCGACTTCTGCGGAGCCTTCAATCAGGCCAAGACCCGACAGGAGTTTATGAACCTAATTCATAATAATCAAATCTAAAACAAATATGTATCAAGCAGAGAACACCAATTTCAAGACTAACCAGTCGTTCACCCAGGAGTTCACACGTAGCTGTCTGGGCCGAATCATCATCGCAGGCGTCATCTTGCTGGTAGCCATGCTTGTGGCTTACTTCACTGCCCCTAAGGAGGCCGACATGAATCTGGAGATGACCGACAACATCATGCAGTGTCTGGAGGTAAACACCGAAACCAAGGGCGATGTAGTGGATGACTATGTGCACAATCTGGCGTTTGTGTTCACTACAGCCGATACAACAATGATACCTAAGGATATACTCGATACGTATTACAAGTACAATCGTCTGGAGTCATATCGTCATACATTCTTCTCGACCACTTACATCCACAACAACATGCATCCTGAGGGCACACGTGTGGGCTTCGGCATCTTTGGCCTCATCATCCCTACAGTACTCTATCAGGACATACTGCTCGATGTAGGTCCGGTGCACAAGGGATACGAGCAGAAGCTGAACCAGGAGGTAATTGGCAAGCCTGAGGAGATTGACATGGGTGTAACACCCGAAATCACCGAGTTCCACTACAAGGGCGATCTTGAAGATTAATCCCCCCACCCCGCAAATAATAACTTATATCACTATATGAAACCAATAACCACCTTAGGCATCGCACTGATGCTTTGTGCCTCCGTGAACGTGCAGGCACAACCCAATCGAGACAATAAGAGTGAGAATCTGATCACCGACATGATCGACAACCCTATGCTGTGGGCCGATGTGCCTGATCCCGACATCATCCGCGTGGGCGACACCTTCTATCTGGTATCTACCACCATGCACCTGATGCCTGGAGCTCCCATCATGAAGTCGAAGGACCTGAAGAACTGGGAGACCGTGGGCTACATCTTCGACAAGCTTACCGACTCGCCCAAGTACGACCTCTCGCCTACCGAGGGTACAGTCTACGGTCGCGGTCAGTGGGCCACATCGCTCAAGTATCACAAGGGTAAGTTCTATGCGCTGCTGGCTCCTAACGAGGCAGGCTCTATGGGCGACACCTATATCTTTACAGCCGACAAGGCCGAAGGACCTTGGAAGCAGGTTTCGCGTATGCGCCACTTCCACGACTGCTCGCTGTTCTTCGACGATGATGATCGCGTGTACATAGTATATGGTACGGGCGAGATGATGGAGCTGAAGAAGGATCTGAGCGACGTCATCGAGGGCACACACCGCCACATATTCCAGCGCGAGGCCGACGAGACCGGACTGCTTGAGGGTTCACGAATGATCAAGCACAACGGCAAGTATTATCTGCTGATGATTTCGCACGTATATGCTCCCGGACGCCATCGCCGCGAGGTGTGCTATCGTGCCGACAACATACAGGGTCCTTACGAGAAGCGCACCATTCTGCAATCAGAGTTTGGAGGTTTTTCGTATGAGGCTCAGGGCACTATCGTTGATACCCAGGATGGCGACTGGTATGGAATAATCTTCCAGGACCGCGCTGGTGTGGGCCGTGTGCTCACAGTGATGCCTTGCCGCTGGATTGACGGTTGGCCAATGCTGGGCGACGAAGAAGGAAAAGTTCCTGCCCGCGTTCGTCCACTGAAGAGCGGCGAGCCTGCCAAGTCTATCGTTTGTGCCGATGATTTCTCGAGCGAAAAGCTGGGACTGCACTGGCAGTGGAACCACAACCCTGTGGACAAGGCCTGGAGCCTGACCGAGCGCCCAGGCTATCTGCGACTGAAGACCGCCCGCGTGGTACCTAATCTGTATCTGGCTCCCAACACACTTACTCAGCGTATGGAGGGTCCGAAGTGCACAGGTTCCATTGCCCTCGACCTGTCGAAGATGAAGGATGGCGACATTGCCGGTCTGGCTGCATTCAACGACCACTCTGCCGTGATGGCTATCAAGAAGGTGGGCAAGAAACTCACACTCGAGTTGAGCGATCAGCAGGTACGATTAACTCAGCGCGAAAAAAAGGTTGAGAAAGTAGAAGTGAAGGTGCTTGAGAGCGTAGACCTGAATAAGAACCAGCAGAAGATATGGCTTCGCATCGATGCCAACTTCATTCCTCGCACCGATATAGCCACATTCTCATACAGTCTCGACGGTAAGGAGTGGACCAAGATCGGCGGCGACTTCCGCATGGGATTCGACTGGCAGCGATTCTTCATGGGTACCAAGTTCGGTATCTTCAACTATGCCACCAAGAAGGTTGGCGGATATGTGGATGTAGACGAGTTTGCTTACAATAAACACCAATAAAAAACTATGAACAGAGTAACATTAGCCATTCTTGCCTTGCTGGCACCAATAGCTATGTGTGCACAAGGTGTAAAAATAGAGTTCTTTACACCTTCTGTTGTACATGTGGTTAAGTACCAGGGGCAAGCCGTATCACCCCAGAGCAAGGTGATAATCGCCAAACCACAGGATGTAAAGCTTACCCGCAAGGGCAACGCCACATCGAGTAGCAACCTGACCGTAAAGCTCGACGAGAAGACGGGCTGCATCACATTCCTCGATGCAAAAGGGAAAGTGCTGCTGCGCGAAAAGTCGCACTCGTTTGCACCGCTCAACCAGACGTTTACACTCGATAAGGGCGAGGCCATCTACGGACTGGGCACCATCCAGAACGGCAAGATGAATCGTCGCGGTGAGCACAAGCGTATGGAGCAAAGCAACCTGGAAGACTTCCAGAATGTCATCCAGAGCATCAAGGGCTGGGGACTGTACTGGGACAACTATGCCCCCACCCAGTTCGATGATGATGCTCGCGGCATGTCGCTCACCAGCGAGGCTGGCGATGTGATCGACTACTACTTTATGTATGGCGGTTCGGCCGACGGTGTGATCGGCCAGATGCGATTCCTCAGTGGCGACGTGCCTATGTTCCCACTATGGACCTACGGATTCTGGCAGTCGAAGGAGCGTTACAAGACAGCAGCCGAGACCGAGAGCATAGTCGACAAGTACCGTGAGCTGCAAGTACCTCTTGACGGTATCATTCAGGACTGGCAGTATTGGGGCTCAAACTATCTGTGGAATGCAATGGACTTCCTTTCAGAAGACTTTGTTAATGGCCCACAGATGATTAAGAATGTTCACCAGAAGCATGCACACTTCATGATTAGCATCTGGGCAAGCTTCGGTCCACAGACACAGCAGTTCCGCGAGCTCAACGAGAAGGGCCTTCTGCTACCCATCGAGACCTGGCCACAGAGCGGACTCTCGCACATCTGGCCTCCACGCATGGATTATCCTTCGGGCGTAAAGGTCTACGACGCCTTCAGTCCCGAGGCCCGCGCCATCTATTGGAAATATCTGAAGAAGCTGTACGATTACGGCACCGATGCATGGTGGATGGATTCTACCGATCCCGACTTCTTCAATCCCCGCGAGAGCGACTACCAGCACCCCGTAACCGGCGGCACCTGGCGCTCGCTGCGCAATGCATTCCCACTTGAGACCGTTCGCGGCATCTATCAGTCGCAGCGCAAGGACGACCGCGGCAAACGTGTGTTCATCATGACTCGCAGCAGCTATGCCGGTCAGCAGCACTACGGCTCAAACATGTGGAGCGGCGATGTGGCATCATCGTGGGAGATGCTTCGCAATCAGATACCTTGCGGACTAAGCTTCACGCTGACCGGTAACCCCAACTTCAATACCGATATCGGCGGATTCTTCTGCGGTTCTTACAACACCAAGGGCCCAGGTTCTGCACCCAGAAACCCTCAGTTCCAGGAGCTCTATGTGCGCTGGATGCAGTACGGACTGTTCTGCCCTGTGTTCCGCAGTCATGGTGCCGATGCTCCTCGCGAGATATGGCAGTTCTCCGACGAGCGGAGCGGCAAAGCCGAGCGCGGCAAGAAGGGCGAGCCCGTTTACGACGCTATCGAAAAGCAGATTCGTCTGCGCTATCGCCTTATACCTTACTTATATAGTATCGCTTCGCAGGTAACTACCAACAACGATAGCTACATGCGTCCGCTGTTCAGCGACTTTGCTGCCGACAAGAAGGTGTGGGATATGACCGACGAGTTTATGTTCGGTCGCAGCATCCTGGCCGCTCCTATCGTAGAGGCACAGTACACTCAGGAGAAGATAGTGAAGGAAGATGCAATGACTGGCTGGAACAAGAAGGAAGTAAGAGGTGAGAAGTTAGAAGTAAGAGATATCGACTGGGGCGAGACAAAGACCGCTACCAAGTATCTGCCGAAGGGTGCCAACTGGTACGACTTCTGGACCGGCAAGCTGTATAAGGGCGGACAGAACGTGGTGCTTACCACCACTCTTGATAAGGTTCCGATGTTTGTTCGCGCTGGTAGTATTCTGCCACTCGGTCCCGAGATGCAGTACGTTGGCGAGAAGTCTTGGGACAATCTCGAGATTCGCATCTATCCCGGTGCCGATGGTGAGTTCTCGCTCTACGAAGACGAGGGCGATGGCTACAACTACGAGCAGGGTTACTACTCAAACATCATCTTCACTTGGACCGACCGCACTCGCACACTGCACATCAGCGCCCGCCAAGGCGGCTACAAGGGAATGCTGTTAGACCGCAAGTTCACCCTAGTTCTCCCCGATGGCACCACCCGCACCATCGACTACAACGGCAATCAAGTAGAACTGAAACTCTGATCCGTTTGGGGCTCGCGCTCGGCGACGCAAGGCTGCGATTAAGCGAGCGAAGAGCTGAGCTCGCTCAAGCTATCCCGAGCGTGAGCAGGCTCGAGCAAAGCTCAAGGAGACGCTTTCACAAAGTGAAACGACTGAAAGAACCCTTGGGTGAGAGCCCCAAACGAATCACGAAAAAGTGGGATATTATATAATATCCTGCTTTTATTTCTTATCGGCAAAGTCATCTATCTCCTTGATGGTTTTATTAAGCGTACGCATCTCGCGGTAGAAGGTATAGAAAACAAATGAAAGACCTATAAGAATGATTAAAGCATCCTCGATTAAATGGGTAGTTGAGGGTAATGGAATATTTGTGCCATAATAAATATCAAACAAAATCCATACTATCCATAGCAGAAGGATTGGTAACTCAATAAAAAAGGAAAGTTTCTCCCTGCGCTTGAAAGCTGTAAGTCGCTGCTGTACACTGAGCACGTTGTCACATAGCAGATGCTTATCACGAATGGTACTTATGTTCCAGATGCTGAAGGCAGCACTAAGGATAAGTATCAGTTCACAGAACAGAATCGGGCCCCATGAACAACCTACAATGTTTCTAAATACCAGAATCACTATTGGTATCATCACTATATTTATGATAGCTCCCCCGATATTAATCTGTTTAATCCATGAAATATGTCCTTTTGTTGTTGCAGCCATCAATAGTTTTCTATTTACTATCTCCTGCTCATCCATGCGGTTCTTAAAATCGGCCACTTGTTGGCGAAGTACTTCCAATTCCTGCAAGTTGTCATTCTGATTTTCCATAATTTTGTTTTTATTCGTTTGACATGTTTTTTAATTCCTCCTTGATGCGATAGAGTCGAACAGAAACGTTTTTGACAGTGATTCCCATAATGGCGGCAATCTCCTCATAGCTAATATTCTCCAACCACAGCAAGATGATAGCACGATCGAATTGGCCTAATTTGGCGATGCGTCGTCGTAGCATATCCATCTGTCGTGAGTTCTGGTTGGATTCTGTTTCCTCAAAGGGATTGACACCCATTGTTAAAGGAACTGTTTTGCGACGGCGCTTCTTGCGGTCGAGCGAGATGCACACGTTAAGGCTTACGCGGTAGATCCATGATCGCACATCACTACGTCCCTTAAACGATGGCAAACTGTTCCATAGGTTTATAAGCACCTCCTGAAACAAATCGGCCACTTCATCCTGGTCGTTAGAGAACATGTAGCAGACGGTGTAAATTGTGCCTCGATGTTCTCTCACTAATTGTTCAAACTCTCGTTCTAAATCTTTCATTTTAGTCTTGATAAATAAACTTTGATAATAAGTCGCAAGAAGGATACAAAAAACTACATAAAAACAAAAAAATGTTGGAAATTCAAACGTTTATTATAAAGTCTGAAAGTTTTTGGTTAGGGATTTTGTTCTTTAAGTAATGTTTGTTATTTGTCATTATAATGGCCCTCTAATTCCAAAACAAGGACAGTTACTACTTCATCATATATATCGTATATTATTCGGTCATGACCAGACAAATGACGTGAATATGTCACATCATTGCCTCCTTTAAGTGCCTCAGGATGCCCTGTGCCTGTTCTTGGATGCTCTTCTAGTTCTGGTAAGAGTTTATAGAGTTTCTTGAAAGAATTAGGATTCGATTTCTTCCACTTCTTAATGACTTTTTGTGCGTCCTCAGAAAATTCTATCTTATAATTCATAATTCCTCCATCCATTTCTGGGCATCTTTTGCACTCTCAAACTTAAGAGTTTTGCCTTCCTGGTACTCTTTTCGAGCCTTCTCTATCTTTTCTGCCATTTTTGGCGTGATAGAGAGATCGTCATCATCCATTAACACGATTGCATATTTCTTTTTATTGCCTCGGTTAATGAATACAAACTCACCAGCATCGACACGGTCGAATGAACTGGCCATGTTCTTTCTGAAATCGGTAAATGATAATGCTGTCATAATTCTATTCATTTATATGTTACGGCGGCAAAGATAGGCAATTTATTATAATCTTCCAAATGTTTATGTACTTTTTTAAGTACTTTTTAATTATTTCTTGATATAATTTGGTGGTAACACAAAAAATGATTATCTTTGCATTGTCCTAAACAACTAACTAAGTTAGTTAGTAGGAAAGAAGCAAAGGGATGCTCCCTGAGAATTGATATACAGGAGTGAAGATCGCTTTTGCTACCGCTGTCCACTGGGTAGCAAAAAGGCTCGTAAATAGTTGATTATCAAGGTAGGTTCTAGTCCCAAACGGATCACAAAATGTGATCCGTTTGGGGCTCGAACCCAAGACCCCAACATTAAAAGTGTTGTGCTCTACCGACTGAGCTAACGGATCGACCTTAGTTGATTTCGCTGAAATCGGCTGCAAAGGTACGAACTTTATTCGAATTGACCAAATTTATTCGGAAGAATTTTCTTCTTCGGCCTCAATTTCCCTATCTTTCGTCACATATTGTTGGTAATATGCTATCAAAAGTGTGGTCAGCGGCAGCGCAATTATCAGACCGATAAAGCCCAGCAATGCGCCCCAAACCGATAGCGACAGCAGCAGTATGGCGGGGTTCAGTCCCATAGCCTTACCCATCACCTTGGGTGTTACTATCATATCGCAAATCAGCTGCACCACTATGAATACCAGCAGCGCCAGCGCCAGTATTCCCCAGAAGTTCTGGCCTGTGTCGGCCGACTTGAGCAGAGCCAGCAGCACCGTAGGTATCAGTGCAAAGGTGTGCAGATATGGCACCAGGTCCATTATACCTATCATTATGCCCAGACCGATGGCCATCGGGAAGTCGATAATCGTAAAACCTATGCAGAACAGTATGCCCATGATGAGCGCCACAGTGCCCTGTCCGCGCACGTAGTTGTTAAGCGCCTGTCCGGCATCCTTGCCCAGCCCCTGCCAGAACGGACGGTTCTTCTTGGGGAAGATGCGAATCCAGTTGTCGGTCAGATACTCATAGTCCAGCAGTATGAAGAACATATATAATAAGGTGATGAGCGACGCCACGATACCGATGATTACCGTAGCCGTCTGATCGAGCACACTAAACACTCTGGGCAGCACCGTCTTAAGTCCGTCGGTAAACGTATCGCTCTTGAAGAATTTCTCTATCTCGCGGTTGTTCTGCTGTATCCAGTCCTGTATGGCTCCAGGTATATCCTTGATGTGAGCCTCCTTCTGGATATAGTCGGTCACCAGTCCGCCCAGCTTCTCAAACTGCTCTATCATCGGCGGCACTATCATATATACGATACCAGCCACCACAGCTATCACAAGTATCAGCGTGATAACGATACTGAGCGCACGATTGCCCACGTGCAGCTTGTACTGTACAAACTTCACCATCGGGTAGAGCAGATAGGCAAAGAACCACGCTACGAAAAACGGCAGAAGCACACTGCTCAGGTAGTTAACCAGCAGCAGTACGCCCAGCACCAGCAGGCCTGCCCCCACCCAACGCACCAGTTGGTCAAGCGTTATTGTCTTTTCTTTCATTTTCTTCCTGTATAGCTTTTTGATAACACTCTCGGCACAGTGGCTCATACTCGGCAGTCTCGCCCAGCAGCACCCGCTGGTCGTTGTCCACCTTACGATGACTCACGTAGGCCAGGTTGCCGCACTTCACACATATGGCGTGCACCTTAGTCACGTCGTCGGCAATGGCACACAGCTCAGGCATGGGCCCGAAGGGTTTCCCCTGATAGTCCATATCCAGTCCGGCCACGATTACCCTCACGCCGCGATTAGCCAGTTCGTTACACACATCCACGATGCCCTCGTCGAAGAACTGGGCCTCGTCGATGCCTACCACGTCGATATCGCTCGACAGCAGCAATATGCTGCCCGGCGAGTCGATAGGAGTGCTCTGAATATGCTTCTGGTCGTGGCTCACCACATCCTCCTCAGAGTAGCGCACATCGATGGCGGGCTTGAATATCTCCACCTTCTGTCGTGCAAACTGAGCCCGTCGCATTCGCCTTATCAGCTCCTCCGTCTTGCCCGAAAACATCGAGCCGCACACAACTTCTATTCTGCCAGGTCTGTGTGCCTCACCTGTTAAATTCTCTGTCATATCTAGGTGCAAAGGTACGAATACTTTTAATAATTGCAAAGATTTTGGCGATTTTTTTGTCTATTCTGATAATTTGCTTTATATTTGCCCCTTGTTATGGGCATATTATATATCGTACCTACTCCAGTTGGCAATATGGAAGACATGACATTCCGTGCCATCCGAATATTAAAAGAGGTAGATCTGGTGCTGGCAGAAGATACTCGCACATCGAGCAAGCTGCTTAAGCATTATGACATCCACCCGGGCCAACTGATGTCGCACCACAAGTTCAACGAGCACGGCACGTCGGCCAACGTCGTGGCCCGACTGCAGGCTGGCGAGAACGTGGCGCTGATAAGCGATGCAGGCACACCCGGCATAAGCGATCCCGGATTCTTCCTGGTTCGCGAGGCCGTACGCGCAGGCATCGAGGTGCAGTGCCTGCCCGGTGCCACAGCATTCGTACCCGCACTGGTGGCTAGCGGTCTGCCCTGCGACAGGTTTGCCTTCGAGGGATTTCTGCCGCAGAAGAAGGGTCGCCAGACCAAGCTCGAATCGCTTAAGACCGAGGAGCGCACGATGATATTCTACGAGAGTCCCTACCGCGTGGTCAAGACGCTGCAGCAGTTTGCTGAGGCCTACGGACCCGACCGCCAGGTAAGCGTTTGTCGCGAAATATCCAAGATACACGAGGAGAGCGTGCGCGGCAGTCTCGAGGAGGTGATAGCCCACTTCAAGGAACATGAGCCCAAGGGTGAGATAGTAATCATCCTGGCCGGAAACGATAATAAATAATAAACAAATAAAAAACTTAAATTATTATGAAGAAGTTATTTATCTTTGCAATGTGTGCCATAGCTATGGCAAGTTGTAATGAGGGTGCCAAGAAGGCAGAAGCTCAGGCTCAGGCAGAGCGTGACTCACTTAACCAGGTAATCGCCCAGAAAGATGACGAGATCAACGACATGATGACCACACTGATTGATATCGAGGAGGGATTCCGCGAGATTACCGAGGCACAGAGCCGCGTAACACTCGCCAAGAACGGCGAAGGCACCAATACCAAGCAGCGTATCACCGAGAACTTCCAGTTCATCCAGTCGATGATGCAGCAGAACAAGGACCTTATTGCTAAGCTGCAGCAGCAGGTGCGCGAGAGTTCTATCAAGAGCGACAAGCTCAAGAAGATTATCGCCAACCTTACCGAGACTATGGAGAAGAAGGACCAGCAGATAACAGAGATGAAGGAGCAGTTGGAGCTGAAGAATATCCACATCGGCGAACTTAAGTATGCTATAAACACAATGCGCGAAGACGCTCGTGCACTGCAGGACGAGAACGAAGCACAGTCGAAGACCATCAACGCTCAGGACAAGCAGCTCAACACCGCCTGGTATGCATGCGGCACCGAGAAGGAGCTTAAGGGTCAGCAGATTCTGGTTAAGGGTAAGGTACTGCAGGGCAACTTCAACAAGGACTACTTCACCAAGATCGACATCCGTGTAGACAACACTATCAAGCTCTACAGCAAGTCGGCCAAGCTGCTCACCACTCACCCATCTAGCTCATACACACTGCAGCCCGATGCCAACAAGCAGCTCACCCTGCGCATCACCGACCCACAGGCTTTCTGGAGCACAAGCAAGTATCTGGTAGTACAGGTTAAGTAAAAACGTTACACATATTTATATATAATAGTCGGGCACCCAGTTTTCGGGTGCCCGATCTTAACAATAATAACTAATTAATAATGAAGAAACAATTACTTACAACTGCGCTGATGGCAATTTGCTTCCTGCTGCCATCTGCTGCACAAGAGAAGATCAAAGTGGGAGGCACCGAACGTGAGTATAAGATATACGTACCAAAGAACCTTGGCGAAAAGCGACCTCTGCTCATCTCGTGTCACGGTATGAATCAGGACGCCGCCTACCAGATGAACATGCTCGACATCAAGTCGGTGGCCGATACAGCCAAGTTTGTTACCGTGTTCCCTGAGGGTATTAGTAAGAGTTGGGATCTCGACGGCAATCGCGACATCAACTTTATGTTGGCAATCATCGACGAGATGGTTGAAAAATACGACATCGACCGCGGCCGCGTGTATCTGTCGGGATTCTCTATGGGTGGCATGTTTACATATCACGCTATGAATAAGATTGCCGACCGTATAGCAGCCTTTGCTCCTATCAGCGGCTATCCTATGGGCGGTGCCACAGCCAAGGCCAGCGTGCGTGCCATCCCCATCATCCACACCCACGGCACCGGCGACGATGTGGTGTCATTCTCGAACGTACAGAAGAACCTGAACGTTTGGATAAAACACAACGGATGCCCCACTACGGCTACAGTCACCAAGAAATACCGCAACGCACCACACATCACCCGCCACGTATGGGGCCCGGGCAATGACGGTGTAGAAGTGGTGCTGATGGAGATGGCCAACAAGGGTCACTGGATATCAAACGACTACGGCGTAAAGACAGGCGACGAGATATGGCGCTTCTGCAGCCGCTACAGCATCGAGGTGAATGGTCCGGTGGAGAAAACGCAGTTGCAGCCCGACCATCGATATGCAAGCATCAACGAAGTTAAGGGCAAGAAGTTTGCTATCGTAAACGAGGCCGAGGGCATGGCTCTTTATGGTTCAGATGCACAGAACCTGAAGTACGACGACTACTCTACTGCCTTCGACGAGAACAACTCTGGCTACCTGTTTAAGCTAGTGCAGAGCGATGTGGCTGGTGGATATATGCTCAGACTTATCACCCCCGACGACGCTGAGTATAGCATCTGGGGCAAGCCCGGCTATCTCAATGCACAGCCGCTCGAGTCGGGATGGTGCTGCTTTATCCTAGGACTGACCAAGGGCAATGGCGAGGATATGGAGAACGGCGCCGTATGGAACGTAGACTATGTAGAAGGCAAGGGATTTACGCTTAAGAACGTTGGTACAGGTAAATATCTTAAGAATGCCGGCAATGCCAACAACGACGATCCTACTTACTTCACATTCTGCACGCTGAAAGCCGCTACCACAGCCATCAACAGCATCTCAGCCGACAAAAAGACCACCAATGCAATCTACGACCTCCAGGGCCGCCCCCGCGGCACCGATCCATCTGCCCTACCTAAGGGTATATACATAATCAACGCGCCTACGCAGCTGGTGGCGCCTAGGGCCGTTAGGATGGCCGATGCTATCGATGCGATAAGCTGAACGATGAACTTTGCGGTTTCCTTTTTTGTCATGGTCTACCTCCTTCCGCTAGTTCTGGTCCATGCCGCTGTTGTCGTCATCGACGCGGGTGCTACCACCACCACCTTGGTTTCCACCCTGATTTCCACCCTGATTCTCAGGGTCCTCGATAGTACCTGGGTCAGAACTCGTAACTCGCTTCACCTCCTTGCCGCTGCGGTCGAAGCAGGTAATCTGGATGGCGGTATTTGCCAGCTCGTCCTTCAGGTCAACCGTTGGGGTGAACACTATTCGGCGGGTGCTGATCAGACCGGTCTTAACCTCATCTGCAGTAGCAACCGACTTTGCTCGCAGACCGAATCGCATGGTTCCCAGACCTGGCAGCGCTACCGAGTGACCCTCTGTGGCCCACGCCTTGATTACCTCGCCTGCAGCATCCCAGCATGCCTGCATG
>ONGP01000004.1 GCA_900317405.1 uncultured Prevotella sp. | reverse complement strand
AAGAAGATCACTATCTATGCTATTCCTAACGCTGCTGAGCTCCCTTGGGGTAAGCTGGATGTAGACGTTGTTCTGGAGTGCACAGGTTTCTACACATCTAAGGAGAAGGCTTCTGCTCACCTGACTGCTGGTGCTAAGAAGGTTGTTATCTCTGCTCCTGCTGGTAACGATCTGCCTACTATCGTTTACAATGTAAACCACAAGACTCTGACTCCTGCTGACACTGTTATCAGCGCTGCTTCTTGTACAACAAACTGTCTGGCTCCTATGACCAAGGCTCTTAACGACCTTGCTCCAATCCAGAGCGGTATCATGACAACTGCGGTCCTCAGCGCAAGGGTGATGTTCAGCGCGCTCGTGCTGGTGCTCAGAACATCGTTCCTAACTCAACTGGTGCTGCTAAGGCTATCGGTCTCGTTATTCCTGAGCTCAACGGTAAGCTGATCGGTGCTGCTCAGCGCGTTCCAACTCCAACTGGTTCTACAACTATCCTGCACGCTGTTGTTAAGGGTGATGTAACTGTTGAGAGCATCAACGCTGCTATGAAGGCTGCTCAGAACGAGTCATTCGGTTACACTGAGGAGAAGCTCGTTTCTAGCGACATCATCGGTATGAAGTTCGGTTCACTCTTCGACGCTAACCAGACTATGGTAAGCAAGATGGAGGACGGTAACTCACTCGTACAGGTTGTTTCTTGGTACGACAACGAGAACTCTTACACTTCTCAGATGGTTCGTACTATCAAGTACCTCGCTGAGCTGAAATAATTGACAATTCATAATTGACAATTAATAATTAATCCCCGCTCATTTTTGAGTGGGGATTTCTTTTTGTGCTATACGCACGCATACAATAATCCCCAGTTCCGATATCAGAACTGGGGATATATCGTGTTTATTACATTGTAACCTCTACGGTGTGCTTACCTGCAGAGTAGGGGATTACTGTGCCATCAATCTTCTGACCATCGAGGGTTACGCTCTTAACGCCCTTCTGCTGTCCGTTAGGATGGATGGTGATCTCGTACTCAGCATCGCGGAACTTACGGTTCACAGTGTAGTCGCCAGCTGTCTCAGGCAGACATGGATCGATGCGGATACCATCATAGTCGGGCTTGATACCCAGGATAAACTCTGATACGGTGTACCACATCCATGCTGCAGTACCTGTAAGCCATGAGTTCTTACCCTCGCCTGGCTTGAAGGCGTCCTTACCGGCTACCATCTGACAGTTTACATATGGCTCAACCTTGTGCAGTGTCTGATATTTCTCCTCTACGTAGCTAGGAAGGATCTTAGCGTAGTGGCTCCAGGCATCGTTACCGCGACCTGCGATACACTCGCCGATGATGACCCAAGGATTGTTGTGGCAGAAGATACCGGCATTCTCCTTGTAGCCCTCGGGATAGCTGGAGATCTCACCATACTCGTAGATGTACTTGGTGAATGCAGGATTGTTGAGAACCATACCGTGCTCGCACTCCAGGTACTTCTTACATGAGTCGAGCGACTTGGCAACCATACCGTCCTCGGCACCGATTTCGGCCATGGTGCACCATCCCTGACTCTCGATGAATATCTTGGCCTCCTCGCACTCGTTGCTACCTATCTTATTGCCATAGAAGTCGTATGCGCGCAGATACCACTCGCCGTCCCAACCGTGCTTCTTCACAGCATCGATCATAGCGTCGACAGCCTTCTGCATTCTTTCGGCTTCAGCGTCCTTACCTATCTTCTTACAAAGAGCAACGTAGTCCTTACCAGTAACTACAAACAGTCCGGCAATCATCAAGCTCTCGGCCTTGGTGCCCTCGCTAACGTTCTCGGTGGTCTGGAAACTCTCGTTAGGATCCCAAGAGAAGCAGTTCAGGTTAAGACAGTCGTTCCAGTCGGCACGACCAATGAGTGGCAGCATGTGAGGACCAAGGTTCTTGATGACGTGGTCCATAGAGATCTTAAGGTGCTCAAACAGAGTAACCTCAGAGCCTGGCTGATTATCGAATGGCACCATCTCGTCGAGAATTGAGAAGTCGCCTGTCTCCTTGATATAAGCCACTGTACCGAATATCAACCAGCATGGGTCATCGTTGAATCCGCCACCGATATCATTGTTACCACGCTTGGTGAGTGGCTGATACTGGTGATAGCATCCGCCATCGGGGAACTGTGTAGATGCGATATCGATGATGCGCTGACGGGCACGAGGTGGAATCTGATGAACAAATCCCACGAGGTCCTGGTTAGAGTCGCGGAATCCCATACCACGACCTACACCACTCTCGAAGAACGATGCTGAACGAGAGAAGTTGAAGGTAACCATACACTGGTACTGGTTCCAGATGTTAACCATGCGGTCGAGCTTGTCGTTGCCCGTGCGTACCTTATATATATTAAGCAGAGCATCCCAGTACTCGCACAACTCGGCAAAAGCCTTGTCAACCTTAGCGGTGGTGTCGAGCTCGGCAATCAGTGCGTGAGCCTTGTCCTTGTTGATAACCTGAGGTGCAGAGAATTTCTTGTCCTGCTCGTTCTCGATATATCCCAGCAGGAATACGAAGTCCTTCGACTCGCCCGGCTTAAGTGTAACCTCGATATAGTGCGAAGCGATAGGGCTCCATCCGTGAGCATGACTGTTGCGTGGACGGCCCTCCATCACTACCTGTGGATCGGCAAACTCGTTGTACAGACCAACAAATGTCTCGCGGTCGGTATCAAATCCCTGGATCTCGGTGTTTACGTGATAGAATGCGTAGTGATTGCGACGCTCACGATACTCGGTCTTGTGATAGATGGTAGAGCCCTCGATCTCAACCTCACCAGTAGAGAAATTTCGCTGGAAATTCTCCATATCGGTAGCTGCATTCCACAGGCACCACTCCTCGAATGAGAACAGTTTTAAGTTCTTTACCTCGTTCGATTCGTTCTTCAGTGTAAGCTTCTGTACCTCAGCCCATTTCTTCAGTGGAACAAAGAACAGCACGCTAGCCTCTACACCATTCTTGCGACCAGTGACGCGGGTGTAACTCATACCATGACGGCACTCGTAGAAGTCAAGCGGAGTCTTGCAAGGTTTCCATCCCGGGTTCCACACTGTGTCACCATCCTTGATATAAAAGTATCTGCCGCCATTGTCCATTGGTACATTGTTGTAGCGATAGCGGGTGATACGACGGAACTTGGCATCCTTGTAGAAGCTGTATCCGCCAGCGGTATTAGAGATGAGTGAGAAGAAATCCTCATTGCCCAGATAGTTAATCCAGGGCCAAGGTGTCTGCGGGTCTGTAATAACATACTCGCGATTGTTGTCATCAAAATGACCGTAACGTTTCTGTTGTTCCATGATTATTTGGGTTTTGAATAATAAATACTCTATCAAATTGTGAGTGCAAAGATACAAAAATATCTGATACGTGCAAGCGTAATGTCAACAAAGCGCATAAAATTATCATTATAATACCACTTTTTGATAATTTTATCAGGTAGTAGGCGATTGAGCTAGCTATTTTTTTGGCATATTAATTAAATATTTATTGGTTTTTCTTTGGTAGTTTCAAAATATCTTAGTATTTTTGCAGCCCGTTTCGTGAGGAATGGTAAATTTATTTTAGGAAAAGTAGAAGAATTTAGTTTGTTTAAGTATTTAAGTAATTACTAGTATATTATTAATTTTTTAAGTTTTCAATGAAAAAACTCAGTATGATGTTGGCTGGGCTATTCCTTAGTGTTGGAATATCGCTGGCACAAACAAAGGTTACTGGTACCGTGGTTAGTTATGAGGATAACGAGCCAATTATCGGAGCTACAATCCAGGTAGTTGGAAATGCAGGCATTGGTACCATTACCGATTATGATGGAAACTTCACCCTCGACGTTCCTGAGGGCATGAAGACTCTGCGTATTACCTATGTAGGCATGGAGCCTCTTGAGGTAGCTGTTAGCACAAAAACTCTAAAGATTCAGTTGCGTAGTGATGTACACACCCTCGATGAGGTGGTGGTTGTGGCTTATGGTACACAGAAGAAGACTTCGCTCACCGGTTCCATTCAGGAGGTGAAGAGCGAGGCCATCGAGTTGCGCCCTACATCTTCGGTTGCTTCGGCTCTGGAAGGAACAGTTACAGGTGTACGTGTAAACAGTAGCGTAGGTGCTCCTGGTCAGGATCCCTCTATCCGCATCCGCGGTGTGGGAACTGTGAATGGTAATACTAACCCACTGTACATACTCGATGGTGTGCCATATAGCGGCAACATCAGCGACCTGAACCCTCAGGACATCGAGAGCATGTCGGTACTTAAGGATGCTGCTTCGGCTGCTCTGTATGGTAACCGCGCCAGCAACGGTGTAATCCTGATTACAACCAAGAAGGGAAAGCAGGGCAAACTGAACGTGAACCTGGACATAAAGCAGGGTATATACAGCCGCGGTATAGCTGAGTATGACCGTCTGGGAGCTCGCGAGTGGATGGAGGCCCAGTGGCTGAACATGAAGAACAATCAGATGACTGCTGGTGCTACAGCTGCCGAGGCTGGTGCATACGCATCGGAGCATCTGATAGAGGACCGCGTGCTGCTGAACATATTCAACAAGGCCGACAACGCTCTGTTTGATACCAACGGCAAGATGGTGAGCGATGCACAGATGCTGGGTACTTACGGTGAGGACCTGGACTGGTACGACCAGACCATACGTAGCGGTTATCGTCAGGAGTACAACTTCAACGCCAACGGCGCCAGCGAGAAGAGCGACTATCTGATTTCACTGGGATATCTGGACGAGCAGGGCTATCTGAAGACTTCGGGATTCAACCGTCTGTCGGCACGCCTGTCGACCAATATCAATCCTACCCCCTGGCTCAAGGCTGGTCTTAATATCAATGCCACTCATCAGAACTTCGACTCGAGCTATGGCACTGGTAACACAAACAACAACCCATTTAACTACTGCCGCAAGATTTCGCCTGTTTACCCCGTGCACACTCACGATGTGAACACTGGTGAGTATCTGCTGGACAAGCAGGGCTATCGCCAGTACGACAGCGGTTCGTATACCGACGCTAACGGACAGGTAATAGTTACCCGTAACCAGTATGCTGACCGCCACGTGATCTGGGAGAACGAGCTGAACCAGGACAAGACTATACGCAACACAGTGAACGGTATAGCTTACATGAACATCATGCTGCCATACAACTTCACCTTCACACTGAAAGGTAACCTGAACCTGCGCAACAACGAGGAGAGCATCTACGAGAGCTCGGTAATCGGTGACGGTAAGGGTAACAATGGTCGCGGACGTCGTCGCGACTACCGATACAAGAACTACGCATTCCAGCAGCAGCTGCACTGGAACCACGAGTATGGTGTACACTCGATCGACGCCCTGCTGGCGCATGAGAACTACGACTATACCGTGAACGAGCTCTACGTGACTAAGAACATCGAGATAGAGCCAGGACTTAACAACCTGATAAACTTTGCTGAGCCTGTGACATCGCAGGACTACAGCGAGACTTATCATACTGAGTCATATCTGGGCCGCGTACGCTATGGCTACGACAGCCGATACAACATAGAATTCTCATTCCGTCGTGACGGTTCATCACGTTTCTCGAAGAGTGCCCGCTGGGGTAACTTCTGGAGTACTGGTGCCAGCTGGGTGATCAGCAACGAGAAGTGGATGAAGGAGTACAACTGGGTGAACTTCCTGAAACTGCGCGCCGACTATGGTGAGGTGGGTAACGACTCGGGTTCGGGTCTGTATGGCTACATGGCCCTGTATAACCCTACCATCAACGACCGCAAGGGTGCATTCTACAACGCACAGCTGCCCAACGAGGACCTGAAGTGGGAGACCGGACAGTCATGGGGCGTAGCACTCGAGGGACGCCTGTTTAACAAGCTGAACTTCAACATCGAGTACTTTGACAAGCGCAACAAGGACCTGATTTTCGACGTGTACAATCCACTGTCGGCTGGTGCCACAAGCACTACTGTGGCTGAGAGCGTAATCACAAAGAACCTGGGTACAATATCTAACCACGGTATTGAGATTTCGGCTGATATGGACGTGCTGAAGACCAAGGACTGGAAGGTTAACGTGGGTGCCAGCTTCACCATGGAGCGCAACAAGATTACGAAACTGCCTGAGCAGAACAAGGGTGGTATCATAGACGGTACCAAGAAGATTGTTGAGGGCATGGACCGCTATCAGTTCTTCACCTACACATGGGAGGGTATCAACACCAAGAACGGTTTCTCGCTGTATAAGTTCAACGACGATGAATACTACTTTACCATGGACGGTACTACCTATGGTAATACCGCCGGTAAGCAGATTAAGGGTAGCGAGCTGAATGCCGTAGTGGTAATCGACGGTACACCTTATACATATATGACAACCTATGGTAAGCGCGAGTTCCAGGGTTCGGCTCTGCCTTCGTGCTTCGGTAGCTTCAACTTCAGTGTGAGCTACAAGGACTTCACTCTGTCTACTCTGTTCACCTATCAGTTGGGTGGCAAGATTATGGACAGCAACTATCAGACACTGATGACATCAAGCGGCACACCAACATCGCTGCACAAGGACGTGCTGAAGGGTTGGACCAGCGATCAGGCTACCGACTATGATGCCATCGACCGCAACGGTGTTCCAATGCTGAGCGACGTGCCTACTATCGTATCAGGTATGGAGGCCGATCTGAACACCACTTCATCACGTTGGCTGACAAGCGCCAGCTATCTGATACTGAAGAACGTAAACCTGTCGTACAGATTGCCTAAGGACCTGGTGCGCAAGGCTGGACTGGAGAACGTGATGCTGACACTGACCTGCGAGAACCTGTACACACTGACGGCTCGCAAGGGTATGAGTCCACAGATGTCGTTCAACGGTACTCAGTCGGCTTCGCTGGTAACACCACGCGTGTTCTCGGCTGGAGTGAATATTAAGTTCTAAGAGCGAATAGTGAAAGATTGAAGAATTGAAAAATTGAAGTTATGAAAAAGTATTTATATATATTGAGCATCGCTGCACTGGGACTTAGCTCATGTTCGAGCGATTATCTGGATACAAAACCAGAGGCTCAGATGGACAAGGCTGTTGTGATGAGCACCACAGAGAAGGCCGAAATGGCTGTGAACGGTCTGTGCAAGGCTATGTCGTCGCAGTATATGGGCACTCAGGGTCTGAACGGCGAGGGAACCATACTGAACTGGTATGGCACATTTACCGGCAACGATGCCCAGAAGTGTAACAACACAGGTTGGGCAGGTGTGTGGAACTCTACCTATCACCTGCGTCCCACCGCAACATATACAGTATATCCTTGGTACTACTATTATAAACTGGTGAGCAATGCCAACTCTATCATCTGCAATATCGATGGTGCAGAAGGGGTCGAGAGCGATAAGATGTTTCTGAAGGCTCAGGCGCTTACATTCCGTGCTTATTCTTTCTTCCGTCTGGTGCAGCTCTATACTAATCGCTGGAGCGACCATCAGGGAGACACCGAGGGAATCGTACTGCGTACCGATGAGAGTCTGGGCGACCATGCCCTGAGTACTCAGGCTGAGGCTTATGCACAGATATACAAGGATCTGGACGATGCCATCAGTCTGTATCAGAGAAGTGGTCGCGATCGCGAGAAATTCTATCAGCCAGGTCTGGATGTAGCTTATGCTATCTATGCCAAGGCTGCACTTACACGCGAGGACTGGCAGAATGCAGCCAAGTTTGCTGCTATGGCTCGCGAGGGTCACGCACAGATGACGATTGACGAGTATATCAACGGTGGTTTCCACTCAGAGAACTCAGAGTGGATCTGGGGTGTGTTTGATGAGGAGATTCAGACCATCAGTTACTATAGTTTCTTTGCTTATATCGGCTGTAACTCTAGTGCCGGCAACTGCCGCAACTATCCTGTAGCCATCAGCAAGGAGCTCATCGATCAGATACCAGAGACCGACCGTCGCCGCTACCTGTATCTGGTTCCTTCCGACGAGGAGTATGCCGAGTGTAATGCCGCTGGTCGCAGCACCAAGAGCCTGTACAAGCGTGCACGCATGGACTATCCTGACTGTCTGTACGAGACATCGCTGGTGTATGCCTATATGCAGTTTAAGTTTATGGTTGCATTCTATCCCGGTGGTGGTTCGTTCCCACTAATCCGCTATGCCGAGATGCTGTATACCGAGGCCGAGGCTGATATGCACCTGGGTAAGGAAGCAGAGGCTAAGGACTTGCTGTTTGAGGCTGTGGCACAGTACGACGATGCCTACACCAAGAGCGAGAAGACTGGCGATGAGCTGATGGACGAAATCAAACTGTATCGCCGATTCGACCTGTGGGGCGAGGGTAACGACTGGTTCGATTATAAGCGTTGGAATCAGCCCATCGTACGTAAGACAAGGGCTCAGGGTGGTAGCTTCAAGACGGAGTTTGCTGTAACCATCAATCCTGAGGACGGTAATGCATGGACATGGGTTATACCTCAGAAGGAGACTGACTACAACGGGCTTGTTGACTAATGGCGCAAGCTACGGTATAAGCGGTGGTCCACGCGGCCTGGAAATTAAATCCGCCCGTGACACCATCGATATCGAGAACCTCTCCAGCGAAGTAAACGCTGGGGAGGTTTTTGCTTTCCAGGGTGTTGGGATTGACAGCAGCAAGGTCGATGCCGCCACAAGTCACAAACTCATCCTTGAATGCTGAGCGGCCTGCTATCTGATACTGGTCGTTGCACAGGGCATTGGTCAGACGGTTAAGTTCCTTCTGATTGAGATTCTGCCAACGGTTCTGTGCTCGCTCGCCAAGAGTCTTGGCCACGAGGTAATCCCACAGGCGTGATGGTAATCCGAAGGGACGGATGGTGGCTATCTGCTTCTGCGGATGCTGGGCAATGATGGAGCGCAACTCCTGCTGGATATCGGGCTCTTTGAGCGATGTCCAGTTGATGGAGAGTGGCATCTGGTAGTTGTGATCGTGCAGATCGCGAGCGGCATAGCTGCTGAGCTTTAATATCGCAGGTCCGCTCATGCCCCAGTGGGTGATGAGCAACGGGCCATTGCTACGGAACTTGGTGCCAGGGATAGATGCTGTGGCATCTTCGACCACAGTACCCATGAGTGCTCGCAGGGCCTCATCGGCGATGCTGAAGGTGAAAAGCGAGGGGACGGCATCGATAACGGGAACGCCTGCCATCGATGCAGTGCCGCCACCTGTAGTTATCACCTTATAATCGAAATCATTGAGTTCATCGGGACTCTCGATTTTATGCTGGGTGAGAATCTCGATATTCTTGCGACGGGCCTCGGCAAGGAACAGATTGATGATGGTGTGCGAATCCTGCGACATGGGGAACACACAGTTATCGTCCTGGGTGACCAGACGTACACCACGACTCTCGAACCACTGGTAGGCATCGCGATAGTCGAAGGTCTTGAACAATCGCTTAAGCAATCGGTGGCCACGAGGGTATACCTGCGACAGGTCGCTCACTGCATCAAACGAGTTGGTGCAGTTGCAGCGTCCACCGCCTGATACCTCGACCTTGGCCAGAACCTTCTTAGATTTCTCAAAGATGGTAACGTCCATCTGTGGGCACATCTCCTTAAGGTTGATGGCCAGGAAGAACCCGGCAGCACCTCCGCCTACTATCGCCGTCCTCATTTCTCAATCAGTATGCGTGCATCTACGGCCACTACGTCGTTTTCGTCGGCCAACAGTGGGTTGATGTCCATCTCCTTGATCTCTGTGGCAAAACGGAGCAGGGTAGACAAGCGCACGATGATTTCGGCAAACTTCTGTTCGTTGATGCCCTTCTGTCCGCGAGTACCTTTGAGTATCTTGTAACCACGCAATGAGTGAATCATAGAATAGGCCTCGTCGTAACTGAGTGGTGCAAGGCCGCTGGACACATCCTTAAGCACCTCGACGAAGATTCCACCTAGTCCGCAGAGTATGACGTGACCAAAGCGAGTCTCGTATTTTGCACCGATAAAGAGTTCGGTACCCTTCATCATCTTCTGCACCATCACGCCTGTGGCATCCTGAATCTGCATCATACGGTCGAACTCGAGTGCCAGGTGCTCAGGTGTGCGGATGTTAAGTGTTACACCACCTACATCGCTCTTGTGGATAGGTCCTACCACCTTGGCCACAACTGGGAATCCCACTTGCTGGGCAAAGGCTGTAAGTTCATCCTTGGATGTGCTTACCATCTCGGGCACCAATGGTATACCGGCACACGACAGAATCTCGCGCACGATCTGTGGCGATACGTAGCCGTTGTCATATATGCCGCTGATAATCTTATGCAGTCGCGCCAGGTCGATGCCGTAGAGCTGTACCTCGGGTGGTGCAGGCTTTGGTGTGCGCATAATCTGAGAGAGTGCTGTGGCTAGCGTCACCTCATCGCTGAAGTTTACGTGTCCACGCTTCAGGAATTCGGCCACCTCGGCCCCTGCTGTATGCAGACTGGGCAGTATGGGGAAGATAGGTTTCTTGCACTCGCGGATCTTCTTGTCCAGCACATCGTAGGCCTCGTAGAGTTGGGTGAGACCAGGGGTTCCATAGATTACGGCTATGGCATCGATATTATCAAACTTGTTTTCGCAATAGTCGATGACAGTGCCCAGTTGCTCGGCAGTACCTGTGGCAAGGAAATCGATAGGGTTGGCTACTGATGAACCTGGGAAGAGCTTTGACTTAAGTTCGTCAGCATCAGGACCTTCGATCTTTGGTACGTTAAGACCACCCTTCGACAGGGCATCGGTAAGCATCACTCCAGGTCCGCCAGCATGGGTAACGATGGCGAAGTTCTTGCCCTTAAGTTCGGGTAGTGTGAAAATGCAACCCACGGTGGTGAGTTCCTCGCGCGAGAAACAGCGAACGATACCAGCCTTGCGGAACAGAGCTTCGACAGCAGAATCGCTGGATGCTATTGCACCAGTATGCGATGATGCGGCACGGCTACCACTCTCGCTGGAACCAGCCTTGATGGCTGCTATGCGACAACCCTTACGGATAAGGTTGCTGGCATGGTACAGGAGTTTATCGGGGTTGGATATATTCTCGATATAAAGCAGTTTAACCTTCGAATCGGTCTCGGGATTGAAGTGATCGTCCATATACTGCAACACGTCCTCGATACCAATCTGTTTGCCATTACCAATGCTCCATACGCTGTTGAACTGCAGCCCCTTGATGACAGCACTCTCGAGAATGAACACTGCTGTGGCACCCGAACCCGAGACGAAATCCACGCCCTGAGGGTTAAGATTAGGTATGGGCAGAGTAAACACACTATGGTGATTGCGGGTGAGCAATCCGATGCAGTTGGGGCCTATGAGTGCAGCCCCGAACTTCTTGCACGTATCCAGTATGCGCTGTTCGAGCTCGGCACCTGCCTTGGTCTCCTCGCCGAATCCGGCTGAGATGATGACAAAGGCACGCACACCCTTCTCGGCACACAGATAGTCTACATAGTCGGGACAGAACTTGGCCGCAACAACCAGCACGGCAAGATCGGTCTCGGGTATGTCCTTCACGTCGTGATAGGCTTTGATTCCCTGCACTTCGTCCTCCTTGGGGTTAACGATGTGCAGAGGACCATCGAAACCACCACTGATAATATTACGCACGATAGACCCACCGGGTTTATGCACGTTGTTAGAGCCGCCAATAACGACGATGCTCTTAGGATTTAATAGCTGTTGGTTAATCATGGTGCAAAGATAGTGTAAAGCTAACGAAATACAAAATAAAAAACGTTATTTTTCTTTGTATTTGAAAAAAATATCGCTACCTTTGCATAGTTAAACCAATATAAATGGGCTTTATGAAGAAAATTCTAGTTATAACTATAGCTTTGATCATGCCTATGTTCATATTCGGACAATCATATTCGGCACTCTGGAAGAAGGTGGCAGATGCCGAGCAGAAGGACCTGCCCAAGACCCAGTATGAGGTGCTACAGCAGATAGTGACCAAGGCAGCTAAGGAGAAGCAGTACGGACAACTGCTTAAGGCTGAGCTTATGGGGGCACAGACCATGGCAGTCATCGCTCCCGACTCGCTGAAGCCCGAGATAACACGTATCGAGAATCGCTATAAAGCAGCTACCGACGAGGTGCTGAGAATGGTATATCAGACAGTACTATGGCAGATATCTGACGAGAACTATAGTCTGGCACTGGGATATAAGAAACCACAGCTTACTCCCGAGATCTGCAAGTTGCTAGCCAAGGCAAAGGACAAGAGTTTTGAGCCGTTTGTGATACTGGGCACTGATGCATCGGTGTTTGGCAACGACATGCTGAGCGTGATAGGTGCAGAACTGGGCGAGTACAAGCTGATGCGCGAGTATTATAATAATGCGGGCAATCAGAAGGCTGTGAGTGCCCTGGATGCAAAACTGGCTGTGGAAAAGTACCACACCCTGTCGTATGCCACACCTGCGGCTGAAAAAATTGCCTATATCGATGATGCAATAGCAAAGTGGGGTAAGTGGCCTGTCATCAACGATCTGCGCAATGAGAAGACACAACTTACCAATCCGCAGATGCGATTGCAGTACGATCTGCAGGTGGCTCGTCCCATGCAGGCACAGAAGGTGGAGCTGAAGGGCTTGCGCAATCTGTCGCAACTCACCATGACGGTATACCCCGTGCGTTGTGAGGGTGACTTTGAGTATACACCACGAAGTGAGAAGGGATGGGCAAAGATTCGTCCACTGCTTGGACAGCCTGTAATAAACAAGACGGTGAAATTTGATGCCCGTCCTGACTACGAGGAATTTGACGATTCACTGATGCTTGATGGACTGCCTGTGGGCATGTATATGGTGGAGTTTAAGAGCAATCCGTCGACTGAGATTGTACGCGCGATGTATCATGTGACTGACGTGTACACCATCGCCGAGACTCAGCCAAATGGTCGAATACGCTATGTGGTGGTGAATGCTACAACAGGTCAGCCCATAGCTGGGGCACGCGTAAAGATAAAGGAGCGCAGAACCTATCGCGACGAGAAGACATACATAGGCGAGACCAACGATAAGGGCGAGTATAGCTTCCCGACAGAAGACGTGACACGCACCCGCACTGTGTTTGCCTATACTAAAGATGACAAGGCCAGTGCTGTGTTGCAAGGCACTAATCGCTATGACTACTACGAGGCTGACGGTGTGCGCAAGCAGACTGCAATATTCACTGACCGCAGCATCTATCGCCCAGGTCAGACTCTGCATGCATCGGCCTTGGCTTATCAGGTGGTGCATGGCACAGAACAGACAGTATGTGCTAAGCAGGATATGACGTTTACACTGCGCGATGCCAACTATAAGGTGGTGGCTGAGAAGAAGGCTGAGACTGATGAGTTTGGTGTGGCTGCAGTAGACTTTACTCTGCCATCAAGCGGACTGACGGGTATGTTCACCATCCAGGTAAACAACAACTCAATGCGTGTGCGTGTAGAGGAGTATAAGCGTCCTACATTCCACGTGGACTTTGCTGAATACAAGGAAGCCTATAAGGCTGACGACACAATAGACGTGAAGGGTACTGCACTGAGTTATGCAGGTGTGCCTGTTCAAGATGCCAAGGTGAGCTATAAGGTGATGCGTCGCACTGCCTTCTGGTGGTGGTCATACAGTCGTTATTACGATCAGGGTGCCTTTGGCTACAGCAATAATGGCGAAGAGATATTTACTGGCGAGGCAACCACCGATGCTGATGGTAACTTTACAGTAAAGATGCCACTGACGATGCCAGAGACAGAGCATGCGATGTTCTACAACTTTGTGGTAATGGCCGATGTTACAGATGTGGCAGGCGAGACTCACAGCGGTCAGCTGTCGTTGCCTCTGGGCAACCGCCCGACAGCACTGAGCATCGATGTGGCAGATAAGGTATTGGTAGAGGAAAATCCCACTGCAATATTCCATCTGCGCAATGCTGCAGGAAAGGATATCGATGCTGAGATACGCTATCGCATAGATGGTGGCGAGTGGATCAGCGCCAAGACAAATCAGCAGATAGCACTGGCTAAGTTGGCTTCGGGCAAACATAGTGTAGAGGCTAAGTATGAGGACCAGACTGTAGAAAAGACAGTTGTAATCTTCTCGCTCGATGATGAGAAACCTGCTACTGATACTGACGACTGGTTCTATCAGTCGGCTAGTCAGTTTGCTAATGATGGCACACCTGTTACAATTCAGGTGGGTTCATCGGATAAGGATGTACATATAGTATACAGCATCTTCTCGGGCAAGAAGTTGATAGAGCAGGGTAGTGTGGGGCGTAATAATCAGTTGATTAATCGTAAGTTTACATACAAGGAAGAGTACGAAAACGGACTGCTGCTTACCTATGCGTGGGTTAAGAACGGCAAGTGCTATACCCACACAGCACAGATTCAGCGCCCAATGCCTGACAAGAAACTCACCCTGGAGTGGGCCACATTCCGCGATCGACTGACGCCAGGACAGAAGGAAGAGTGGACACTGACCATAAAGGATGCTGAGGGCAAACCCGTAGATGCTAACCTGATGGCGACACTCTACGATCAGAGTCTCGACCAGATAGCTAAGCACCAGTGGTCGTTCAGTCCATATCTGTGGGTTCCACTGCCAAATACCAGTTGGAAGTATCAACTCACCCGCAACTTCTATGAGAGTTGCTCTGCTTCGTGGAAGATGCTTGATGAAAGCGAGATAAACTTCAGTCGTTTGGATCGTGATGTTTATCCTGGTGGCTATCGCGTGTACAGCATTCGTGGTTCGAGAATGAAACTAGGACGTGCAATGGGTGTTGAGGACGGAATGGTGATGCTGGAATCTGCTCCTGCTTTGGCTGCTAACGACGAGATGAAGGTGTTCGATGTGGCGGAAGATGTTGTGTATAAGTCAAAGGAAATGGTGAACGAGGCTGTCGAGACTTCGACTGCTGATAGTGCTGATGCCGATGAGAGTCAGGTAGAAGATATACAGATGCGTGAAAATCTGAACGAGACAGCATTCTTCTATCCACAACTTACAACGGATATGAACGGTCGTGTGGCCATCAAGTTTACTCTGCCAGAGAGTCTTACCACCTGGCAGATGCTTGGCTTCGCACACACGCGCGAACTATATTATGGTAACATCCAGGCTGAGACTGTGGCCAAGAAGGATGTGATGATACAGCCCAATATGCCTCGCTTTGTTCGCGAAGGCGATAAGGCTACCATCTCTGGAAGAATATTTAATACAGGCGAGAAGAACTTGCAAGGCAAGGCAACCCTGAAGCTGATAAATGCCGAGACAAACGCAGTGGTCTACGAGAAGACTCAGCAGGTATCGCTAAAGGCAGGCGAGACAACATCTGTGACATTCGATGTAAACACCACTGGCTACGAGCCAACAATGCTTATCTGCAAGATGAGCATAAGCGGCAAGGGTTATAGCGATGGTGAGCAACACTATCTACCCGTACTGCCTGCAAGCGAGCGTGTGACTATCGCCCTGCCTATCACCCAGCATAAGCCTGGCACAGAGAACATCGACCTGTCGAAGCTGGTTCCTGCAGATGCCAAGAACGCAAAACTCACACTCGAGTATACAAATAATCCTGTATGGCTGATGGTTCAGGCTCTGCCTTCAGTTGGTTCGACAAATGATGACAATGCCATCTCGCTGGCAGCATCGTACTATGCCAACGGCATCGGCAAATACATAATCGACCAGAACCCACAGATCAAGCCCGTATTCGAGCAGTGGATGCTGGAAGATAAGACCTCTAAAATTTCATCTCTAAATTCTCAATTAGAAAAGAACGAAGATCTGAAAAATCTCGTTCTGAGCGAGACTCCTTGGGTGATGGATGCTGACAATGAGACAGAACAGAAGCATCGCATGGCTGACTTCTTCGACGAGAACCTGATGAATAATCGTTTGGATAAATGCATAGAGAAATTGCAGAAACTACAGAATGGCGAGGGTGCTTGGACATGGTATCCAGGTATGCCTGGCTCGTTCTATATGACTGTGGCTGTAAGCGAGATGCTGGTCCGCCTGAATGCTCTCACTGAGAAACAGAATGCTACCAGCGGTATGCTTAACAACGCCTTCAGCTTTATGGGCAACGAGATAGTTGACCTGGTGAAGGAACTGAAGAAGGCCGAGAAGAAGGGTGAGACAGTAAGTTTCCCAAGTTATAAGGCCCTGCAATGGCTATATCTGGTAGCCCTAGATGGTCGCGCACTTCCTACTGATGTGATGCAGGCCAATAGCTATCTGCTGGAACTGCTTAAGAAGGACATCAAGCGTCAGAGCATCTACGACAAGGCCCTCTCGGCAGTTATCTTCTCGAAGACTGATGCCCAGCGTGCCCAGGAGTATGCCCAGTCGCTGAAGGAGTACACCGTGTTCCGCGAGGATATGGGACGCTATTACGATACCCCACGTGCTGGTTACTCGTGGTTCGACTACAAGATACCAACCCAGAGTATCGCCATCGAGGCTCTGCAGATGATTACTCCTGATGACTTCCAGACCATCGACGAGATGCAGCGCTGGTTGCTACAGCAGAAGCGTACCCAGGCATGGGATACACCTATCAACAGTGTGAATGCCGTATATGCATTCCTGAAGGGACAGGAGTTCCGACTGGTACAGAATCAGAAGATGCCAACTATCAACCTGGATGTTAAGACCGTAGCCGTACCAAAGGCAAGTGCTGCTATCGGATACGTGAAGACTGAGCTGCCAAAGGGCAAGCGTCTCACCATCCGCAAGACCAGCGATGGTACATCGTGGGGTGCTGTCTATGCCCAGTTCTTCCAGAAGACAAAGAACATCGCTGATAATGGTAGTGGTCTGACTATCAAGCGCGAAATCCTCTCAAATCTTAATTCTCAAATCTCAAATCTCAAGGTTGGCGATCGCGTAAAAGTTCGTATCACCATCACTGCCGATCGTGACTATGACTTTGTGCAGGTGGTAGACAAGCGTGCTGCATGTATGGAACCAATCAAGCAGCTTAGCGGCTATCATCATGGTGGCTATATCACTCCGCGCGATAATACCACATGCTACTTCTACGATATGCTATCGAAGGGTACCCATGTGATAGAGACCGAATACTACATAGATCGTGCAGGAACCTACGAGACAGGTACGGCAACAGTAGAGTGCGCTTACTCGCCAGAGTTCAGAGCGGTGACCCACTCTGAGACATTAAACATTAAAGATTAAAAATTAAACATTATATTGATGAAGAAAATTACAGTTATACTATTCTCTTTCCTATTGACATTTTCCTCTGTCCAGGAGGCTTGCGCCCAGCGCTTGACAGTAAAAACTACCACAGTAGATGTGGGTGGCACAGGTTACGAACAGCCCGTGACTGCCACATTCGAACTTCGTAATAAGGGATTCCGAAGACTGATTATCGAGAGCGTAAAGCCCGATTGCGGATGTACCAAGGTGGAGTATCCCAAGGAAGTAGGCGTGGGCGATAAGTTTACTATCAAGATGACCTACGACGCACGACAGTTGGGACACTTCCAGAAGATGTGTCAGGTAAAGAGCAATGGCACCAAGAAACCATTCTACCTCACTATGACTGGTGTGGTTAAGACAGATCTGCGCGACTATTCGGGCGATTATCCTGTAGCTATGGGCGACCTGCTGCTTGATGCCGATGATATAGAGTTTGACGATGTGAACAAGGGTGATGTTCCCGTTAAGGAGATACATATATTTAATAATAGTAAGAAGGCTATGCGACCAAACCTGATGCACCTGCCTCCGTATCTCTCGGCTATCGTAAGTCCCGACCATCTGTTGCCTTATCGCTCAGCAACTATCACAGTTAAGCTGCTCTCAGACAAGCTTCGCGACTACGGACTTACCAAGACCACAATTTATATGGCCCAGAACCCTGGCGACAAGGTTAGTCAGGACAATGCCATCGATGTGGCTACGGTATTGTTGCCAGATATGAAGAAGTTTGAGAAGGAGAACAAGGGCGTGGCTCCTAAGTTGGAAATGTCGGAAACTGATGTTGACTTTACCGACTTTGGTGGTAAGGCTAAGAAATCGGCCACCGTGACACTAACCAACAATGGTCAGTCAGTGCTTAAGATATCGTCGCTACAACTCTTCACCTCAGGACTGAAGGTAACCCTGAGCAAGAGAGAGATAGCCCCAGGACAGAGTGCCAACCTGAAGATTACAGGTATAGCTGCAGATTTGCAGAAACTACGCACTCGTCCACGTATCCTGATGATTACCAACGACCCCGACCACGCTAAGGTTGTTGTCAACATCAAGTTGAAATAAAGTTCAATCTTCAATGTTCAATGAATTATGGATCATCCCGAGAATAGCTCAGAATATGCAGGCTTGCAGGTGAACAGTGGGGTAGAGCAACCCTCTATCGTCAACCCCTACCTTAAGCGCAATCGCTTCCGTCGTCGCGAACTGTCTGTTGGCGAGATGGTTGAGGGTATCTTAAAGGGCGATGTCACTATCCTGTCGCAGGCGGTTACGCTTATCGAGAGTGTTAACCCCGACCATCAGGCACGTGCTCAGGAGGTCATCAACAAGTGTCTGCCCTATAGTGGCAACTCCATACGTATAGGTATAAGCGGAGTGCCAGGTGCGGGTAAGAGTACTTCTATCGATGAGTTTGGTATGCATGTGCTGAAGGAGAAAGGGGGCAAACTGGCAGTATTGGCAATCGACCCAAGTAGCGAGCGCACCAAGGGATCAATCCTTGGCGATAAGACACGCATGGAGAAGCTGGCCCTGCATCCATCGTCGTTCATACGTCCTAGTCCATCAGCTGGTTCGCTTGGTGGTGTGGCCCGCAAGACTCGCGAGACCATCATACTATGCGAAGCCGCAGGATTCGACAAGATATTTGTTGAGACAGTAGGTGTCGGTCAGAGCGAGACGGCTTGTCACTCGATGGTTGACTTCTTCCTGCTTATCCAGGTGGCTGGCACAGGTGATGAACTTCAGGGCATAAAGCGTGGTATCATGGAGATTAGCGATGGCATAGTTATCAACAAATGCGATGGTGACAATGTGGACCGTTGCCAGATGGCTGCCACTAATTTCCGTAATGCACTGCACTTCTTCCCCATGCCTGATAGCGGCTGGAGTCCCAAGGTGCTGTGCTATAGCGGATTCTACGGCACAGGAGTAAAAGAGATTTTCGATATGATATACGAGTACATCGACTTTGTAAAGGCTAATGGCTATTTCGACTATCGTCGCAACGAGCAGAGCAAGTACTGGATGTACGAGAGTATCAACGAGCACCTGCGCCTGAACTTCTACAACAATTCGCTGATAAAATCGGAGCTAGGCGCAGCCGAAGCTTCAGTTCTCGCAGGACAGAAGACCAGCTTCGTTGCTGCCCAAGACCTTCTGGATGAATACTTCGCCCAACTGAAAAAATAATGTTTAATCTTTTAATGTTTAATGTTTAACGTTTAATGATTATTGAGATCGACGACGGCAGTGGATTCTGTTTTGGAGTGACCACCGCCATTAAGAAAGCTGAAGAAGAACTCGCTAAAGGCGAGAAACTATATTGCCTTGGTGATATCGTACACAATGGTATGGAGTGCGATCGTCTGCGTGATATGGGACTCATCACCATCAATCACGACGAGATGCGCCAACTGCACAATGCCAAGGTGCTGCTTCGTGCCCATGGTGAGCCACCTGAGACTTACGAGCTGGCCCGAAAGAACAACATCGAGATTATCGATGCTACCTGTCCTGTGGTGTTGAAGCTCCAGAAGCGTATCAAGGAACAGTACGACGAAAACAACGATCGACAGATAGTGATTTTCGGTAAGAAAGGTCATGCCGAAGTATTGGGATTGGTTGGTCAGACTCAGTCAAAGGCTATCGTCATCGAGAGTAGCGACGAGGTCACAAAACTTGATTTCTCGCGCGACATCTATCTGTACTCGCAGACCACTAAGTCGCTCGATGAGTTTAATAGCATCATCGAATATATCAAGGCCCACATCTCGCCCGATGCTACCTTCAAGAGTTTCGATACCATATGTCGTTCGGTTGCCAACCGTATGCCAAATATTTCGACGTTTGCTACCAAGCACGACCTTATCCTCTTTGTGTGTGGCCGTAAGAGTTCTAACGGCAAGGTGCTCTATAACGAGTGTCTGCGTGTAAACCCCAACAGCCATCTTGTTGAGGATCCTAACGAGATTGACCCATCGTGGCTAGAGGGCATCAGGAGTGTAGGTATTTGTGGAGCCACAAGTACACCTCGTTGGCTGATGGAACAGTGTAGCGAGGCAATCCAGAATATGCAGAAATGATACAGATAAAGGTTTCTGACGAGATATCCAGCGTATGTCCCACATTTGTGGGTGCATGCGTTGAGGCAAGGGTAGTAAACACCCCGTATAACGATCGCCTGTGGAATGCTATCCACGAGGTAGAACAGCGCTTGCGTAACGAACTGACCACTGACAGCGTAAAGTCTCTACCCAGCATCGCTGCTACCCGTGCGGTATATAAACTATGTGGAAAGGATCCCTCGCGCTATCGTCCTGCCAGCGAGCAACTCATCCGTCGCATGCTGCAGGGCAAGGAACTCTATCAGATTGATACACTGGTAGACCTGGTAAACCTTGCCTCGATAGCCTATGGCTACAGCATAGGTGGTTTTGATGCCGATAAGTTTGTGGGCGATGAGTTGGTGCTTGGGGTAGGCAAGGAAGGCGAACCATACGAAGGTATAGGTCGCGGACCATTGAATATCGCCGGCCTGCCTGTATATCGTGATGCTCAGGGCGGAGTAGGTACTCCCACCAGCGACCACGAGCGTACCAAGATGACACTAGGCACTACCCATCTGGTGGTACTTATCAACGGTTACGATGGTAATGAAGAGCGAGTTAGCGAAAACGCACAATACATCCAGCGCCTCCTGATAGACTACGCTCAGAGCGATGGCGGCACTTACACTATCTATCGTTGATAGAGATGAAAGCAGACTTATTCCATCGCCTTTGCCACCATGTTGGTAAGGGCGATGAATTCTTGTATAGACAGTTGTTCTGGTCGACGCGTCATGATATCGTGCTCGAAGAAACCTGCAGGGGCAGGGTGGGCTGCATCGAAAATCTGACGGAGCGACACACGTAGCATCTTGCGACGCAGATTGAAGGTTGCCTTAACCACCCGACGGAACAACTGCTCGTCGCAACCAAGATCTGTAACCTCGTTGCGTGTCATGCGGATTACGGCACTCTGTACCTTTGGTGGTGGGTTGAATACACCTGGCTCTACAGTGAACAGATACTCAACATTGTACCACGCCTGGATGAGTACAGACAGTATGCCATACTGCTTGTTGCCAGGCTGCGATGCCATACGTACGGCCACCTCGTGCTGAATCATACCTGTGCAGCATGGGATAAGGTCCTTGTTGTCGAGCATCTTGAAGAATATCTGTGATGAGATATCGTATGGATAATTGCCCGTAAGCACAAACTGCTGACCCTCGAACACCTCATGAAGGTCCATTCGCAAAAAGTCTCCACCTATGATATTGTCGCGCAGACGTGGGAAGTTCTCCTGAAGATAAGCCACACTCTCGCGGTCAATCTCTACCACCTTGAATGGACGAGGTTTTTCAACCAGATACTGCGTCATAACACCCATACCAGGACCAACCTCGAGTACAGGAATCTCCGGACAAGCATCTACTGTATCAGCGATGCGCTTGGCTATATTCAGGTCAGTCAGGAAGTGCTGACCCAGATTTTTCTTAGGACGAACTTGTTTCATGCTGCAAAGATAGTGGAAATCGAGCGAAATACAAAATTAAAGGCAAAAAAAATCGCAGATTTCAAATCTGCGACTCAATTTTTTGTTCAATTACTTATTGTTGTCTACATTAACAGCAACGGTTACGACCAGCGATACAGCTAACGCGAAGGCGGCCATGGTCATCAATAAAAAACTTGTTTCTAATGTTACCATAATTAATCCCTTTCTCTAATTTTTATTTATTTGTTATCCTTAAAACCGCTGCAAAGGTACGGCTGTTTGCGCACACAGCCAAAAGTTTTAGTGTAAAATGCCAAAAAAGCGGGCGATTGTTGACACGTGTCAATTTAAATTTGTACCTTTGTGGCCATGGAATTAAAAAACATCATCAGTAGCGTGGCTAAAGTGGTGCTACCCTTTGTGTTGGGTGGCGCTATTTTATGGTGGATGTACCGAGGTGAGGATTTCTCGGTGATTAGTCATGTGCTGACAGAACAAATGAACTGGACGTGGATGCTGCTTAGCTTCCCATTCGGAATACTTGCCCAGATGTTTCGCGGATGGCGATGGAAACAGACGCTTGATCCTATCGACCTGAGATCGAATACTGCCGACCAGACTGATGACGGGCAGAAGATAAAAGCCCGTAATCATACCTGTATCAATGCTGTATTCATCAGCTATGCCGCAAGTTTGATAATACCGCGAATAGGCGAGTTCTCGCGATGCGCAATACTTAAGCGCTATGATGGCGTGTCGTTCTCGAAGGCACTGGGTACCGTAGTTACAGAGCGTGCTGTCGACACGTTGATAGTGATGATATACTCAGGTATAATCTTGCTGGTTGAGATGAGTATCTTTGGTACCTTCTTTCGCAAGACAGGAACATCGCTCGACAGAATACTAAATGGATTTTCGGTGACAGGTTGGGTGGTTACAGCCATCTGTGCAGTGGCAGTGCTGATACTGCTGCACTTGTTGCTTAAGAACTTCTCTATATATAATAAGGTGAAAATGACGTTGGGCGGCATATGGGAAGGAGTGCTCTCGCTTAAGGGAGTAAAGAACCTGCCGCTCTACCTGTTTTTCTCCGTAGGTATATGGGTGATGTATTTTCTGCATTACTACCTGACGTTCTTCTGCTTCGACTTTACCGAGAATCTGGGCATAGGTTGCGCACTGGTATCGTTTGTGGTGGCCAACTTCGCTGTTATCGTGCCTACACCAAACGGCGCTGGTCCCTGGCACTTTGCCATCAAGACCATGCTGATACTCTACGGAGTGGCTGATGAGCAGGCACTGTGGTTTGTGCTTATCGTTCATACCGTGCAGACTATGCTGGTTATAGCACTGGGCATTTACGCCTGGGCGGCATTGATGTTTACGAAACGTTTTAACCCAAATACAAATAAACTATGAGTGAGATTAAGAATCTGAAACCCGAGTGCATTTGGAAGAATTTCTACGCACTCACACAAGTTCCACGTCCATCAGGACATCTGGAGAAAGTACAGCAGTTCCTGCTCGATTTTGCTAAGCAGGCAGGTGTAGAAGCTTTTAAGGATCCCGCTGACAACATCGTGATGCGTAAACCCGCTACTCCTGGTATGGAGAATAAGAAGGGTGTTATCCTGCAGGCACACATGGATATGGTACCACAGAAGACTCCCGAGAGTACCCATAACTTTGAGACTGATCCTATCCAGCCATGGATTGATGGCGAGTGGGTGAAGGCCAAGGGTACAACACTGGGTGCCGACAACGGACTGGGTGTAGCTGCCATCATGGCTGTGATGGAGGATAAGACATTGAAGCATGGTCCTATCGAGGCTCTGATTACTGCCGATGAGGAAACTGGAATGTTTGGTGCCAACGCTCTGCCCGCAGGCGAGCTTAATGGCGACATCCTGATGAACCTCGACTCAGAGCACTGGGGAAAGTTTGTTATCGGTAGCGCTGGTGGTATCGATGTAACTGCTACTCTCGACTATAAGGAGGTAGAGACCGAGGCCGACGATGCTGCAGTAAAGGTAACTGTAAAGGGCCTGCGTGGTGGACACTCTGGACTGGAGATTCACGAGGGCCGTGGAAATGCAAATAAACTTTTGGTTCGTCTGGTTCGCGAGGCTATCGAGGAGTGCGAGGCTCGCCTGGCCAGCTGGCAGGGTGGCAACATGCGTAACGCCATTCCATTCAAGGCCGAGGCTGTGCTCACATTGCCTAAGGAGAATGTAGCAGCCCTGAAGGAGCTTGCCGCTGACTGGCAGGACGACTTCCAGGATGAGTACAAGGGCATCGAGAGCGGTATCGAGGTTGTCTGCGAGGATGTTGAGACACCAAAGATGGAAGTTCCTGTTGAGATTCAGGACAACCTGATCAATGCCATATATGGATGTCACGATGGTGTTATCCGTATGATACCTAGCTATCCCAGCGTAGTTGAGACATCTAGCAACCTGGCTATCATCAACATCGGTGAGGGCAAGGCTTCGCTTAAGATTCTGGCCCGCTCTAGTCGTGAGGATATGAAGGACTATATCGTTAAGACACTAGAGAGCTGCTTCAGTATGGCTGGCATGAAGGTGCAGACTGCTGGTAGCTATGGTGGTTGGGATCCAAACCCAGAGAGCGAAATCCTGAACTTGCTCTGCAAGGAGTACAAGGCTCTGTTTGGTGCCGACGGTATCATCCAGGTCGACCATGCCGGCCTGGAGTGTTCTATCATTCTGGGCAAGTATCCACACCTGGATGTAGTAAGTTTTGGTCCTACTATGAAGTCGCCTCACACCACTACCGAGCGTGCACTCATCGCTACAGTAGATCCATTCTGGACACTGCTCAAGCGCGCCCTCGAGGTTATACCTGAGAAGTAAAAAGGTAAAAAAGTGAAAAAGTGAAGTAAAAAATTCGCAGATTTTTTTTGAATCTGCGGATTTTTTTCTTACCTTTGCACCCGATAAATCAAAATATTAATAAAGTTATGGACGATTACCCGGCGGACAATTACAATTCGTAATGGCGGGGGATAGCGAGCAAGGCTGCTAATCCCTTTGCCGCTAAAACCATTTCATTAACGAAAAAAGGATTAGCAAAATGAAGACATTCTGGAATACCCAAGGTGGACTGACCCAAATAAACGAGTGGCAGCCCAATTGCTGGATACAGGTGACATGCCCCACCGAAGATGACCAGCGAGAACTAGAAGAGAAGTTTAATATACCCGACTACTTCATGTCGGATATAAGCGATACCGATGAGCGTGCACGTTATGAGTATGATGACGGATGGATGCTCATCATCCTGCGTATACCTTATGTCAAGGAGATACGCTCGCGCACACCATACACCACCGTACCTCTAGGTATCATACACAAACGCGATGTTACCATCACAGTATGTTTCTACGAGACCAATGTGATGATAGACTTCGTATCGTTCCAGCAGAAGCGTGGCGAGGGATTCACTGACCATGTGGACATGATTTTCCGCCTGTTCCTTTCTAGTGCCGTGTGGTACCTTAAGCGACTCAAGCAGATTTCTATGCTGGTAGACAAGGCCAAGCGCAACCTGGATAAGGAGGTGAACAATGAGAGTTTGATCGGTCTGAGCCGACTGCAAGACTCGCTCACATATTTCCAGACGTCTATCCGAGGCAATGAGACACTGCTGTCAAAGCTGAAGTTCAAACTGCAGATTGACGAACTTGATGCCGACCTTATCGAGGACGTAAACATCGAGATGACACAGGCCCGCGAAACCACCATGATTTACTCTAACATTCTGGAGTCGACGATGGACACATATCAGAGTATTATCAACAACAATATGAACACCGTGATGCGTACGCTCACTACCGTTACCATCCTGATGATGATACCCACACTGGTTACATCGATGTTTGGTATGAACCTGGTTAACGGCATGGAATCAAAACCTTGGGGATTTGTGTTGGCGATGGTACTTTCTGTGGTTATTTCGGCCATTGCATGGGGCATTTTCCGCCATAAACGACTCGTTTAGGCCGTAAAAGTGCAAAAAAACGCGAAAAAATTAGGTTAATTAAATATAAATGTTTAATTTTGACGCCAAATGTGATGATGCTAAGCATCATTTAGTAATAACTAAATAGTTAAATGATGGACTCTCAAGAGAATATCCTGGAACAGGGTACAAACGAAGAAGTAGTAAATGAGGAAGTTACATCTCAGGTTGCTGAGACAGAACCTCAAGTAGAAACCGAAAGCACAGAACAGGCTGAGGAGCAGGTTCGTGTGGTCTATGAAACTAAAGCCGACGTGCTGCATCGTCTGCAGGACATCGCCCATGGTGAGGAGACTCCTCAGAAGGAAGAGGTTGAGTATCTTAAGTCTTCTTTCTACAAACTCCATGTGGCTGAGCGCGAGGCTAAGCTTAAGGCTTACCTGGATGCAGGCGGCGATCCCGAACAGTATCAGTATACACCTGACCCCGACGAGGAGTCGTTCAAGGCTGAGATGGGAATAATCAAGGAGAAGCGTGCCAAGATCTTCAAGGAGATCGAGGCTGAGAAGCTTGAGAACCTTGAGAAGAAGCTCGCTATCATCGACCGCATAAAGGCCATGATTACTACACCCGACGAGGCAAACAAGAATTATAAGGAGTTTAAGGCCCTGCAGGACCAGTGGCGCGAGATAAAGAATGTACCAGCTGAGAAGGCCAATGAGCTTTGGCGCAACTATCAGTTGTACGTAGAGCAGTTCTACGATATGCTTCGCCTTAACAGCGAGGCTCGCGAGTACGATTTTAAGAAGAACTATGAACTCAAGACAGCACTCTGCGAGGCTGCCGAGAAACTGGCTGACGAGGAGGATGTGATAAGCGCATTCCACCAGTTGCAGAAGTTGCATCAGGAGTATCGCGAGATTGGTCCTGTGGCCAAGGAGTTGCGCGAGGAAATCTGGAATCGCTTCAAGACAGCGTCTAGCGTCATCAATAAACGTCATCAGGCTCACTTCGAGGGCGTTCGCGCCAAGGAGGAGGACAATCTGGCCCGCAAGACAGTGCTCTGTGAGAAGGTTGAGGCTATCGCTGCCGAGGAGAACAAGGGTAGTGGCGACTGGGAGAAGCACACCAAGCAGATTATCGATATCCAGACAGAGTGGAAGACCATTGGTTTCGCTCCACAGAAGATGAACGTTAAGATCTTCGAGCGCTTCCGTGCTGCTTGCGACGACTTCTTTGGTCGTAAGGCTGCTTACTTTAAGGGCTTGAAGGAGACATTCAAGGAGAATGCTGAGAAGAAACGTGCTCTGATCGAGAAGGCTAAGTCTCTGCAGGATTCTACCGACTGGAAGTCAACTGGCGATAAGTTCGTAGCTATGCAGAAGGAGTGGAAGACCATAGGTATGGTTCCTAAGAAGTTGGGCGACCAGTTGTGGGCAGAGTTCCTGGCAGCATGCAACACATTCTTCGAGGCACGTAATGCTGCAGGTGCAGGACAGCGTGGCGAGGAGCGTGAGAATCTGGACAAGAAACTCGACATCATCGCTCGCCTGAAGGCTATCGCCGAGGAGACTGGCGACGATCTGGCCGAGAAGGTACAGAAGCTGGTTGAGGAATACAACTCAGTAGGTCACGTACCTTATAAAGAGAAGGATAATGTATACAAGGAGTATCATGCCATCCTCGACAAACTCTATAAGGATCTGAACATCAGCACTGCCAAGCGCCGTCTTAACAACTTCAAGCAGAACCTGAAGAATGTGGCTGAGCGCGGCGAGAATGCTCTCGACAACGAGCGCGCACGCCTGTTCCATCAGTACGAGGCACTTAAGCAGGAGATTCAGACCTACGAGAACAACCTGGGATTCCTTAATGCAAGTTCGAAGAAGGGTAACAGTCTTATCGACGAGATGAACCGCAAGGTACAGAAGCTGAAGGACGATATGAACCTGATTCGCGAGAAGATTAAGGCAATTGATGCAGAAAACAAACAATAATGCGGATGATAATAACAGAGCAAGATAAAGAATTTATGCGTCAAGCTATCCGCCTCGCCAACGAAAGTGTTGAGCGAGGCGGTGGTCCCTTTGGCGCCGTGATAGTAAAGGATGGTGAGATAGTAGCTGGCAGCAGCAATAGTGTAACCATCGACAATGACCCCACAGCACATGCTGAGGTGAACACTATTCGTGAGGCGTGCAGAAAGCTGCGCACCTTCGACCTCTCGGGATGTACCATTTACACATCGTGCGAACCATGTCCGATGTGTCTTGGAGCAATCTATTGGGCCCGTATCAGCAAGATATTCTATGGCAATACCCGTAAGGATGCCCGCGATATTCAGTTTGCCGACGACTTTATTTACGAGGAGTTGGAACGTCCGTTGAGCGAGCGTACAGTACCCATCGTGCCATTGCTGCGCGCTGAGGCATTGCACACCTTCCGCCTGTGGACTGAGAAAACAGATAAAACAGAGTATTAAAACAAAAATCGCTAAGCATTGAGCTTAGCGATCTTTTTTTTGGTTGGGGTACCCGGACTCGAACCAGGAAAGGCAGGACCAGAATCTGCAGTGTTACCATTACACCATACCCCAAAATGTTTTTGCTTGAGAACTCTCTTGTTCTGTTTTGCGGGTGCAAAGGTACTACTTTTTCTTGAACTACCAAATTTTTTTGGAGAAAATTTATAAAAAACCGCAATTTTTTCTGTTTTTCTTTGTTTTTTGGCCAATTTACAGTACCTTTGTGCACAAATAATATATATTTTTTGAATGATACAACTAGTAGAAACAATTAAAGAAGCGATTCAGGACAAGAAAGGCAGCAATATCATTGTGGCCGACCTGACAAAAATAGAGGGAACTATCTGCCAGTACTTTATGATTTGCACTGGCAATTCGCCAACGCAGGTAGAAGCTATCGCCGAGTCGATAGGTGATGTGGTGCGCGAAAAATTGGGTGAGAAACCTGCTCATGTGGTGGGACTTGAGAATGCACAGTGGGTAGCAATGGACTATACCGATGTGCTGGTACATGTATTCCTGCCCGACGTGCGCGAATATTACGACCTGGAGCATCTGTGGGAAGATGCACCTCTGACACGAATTCCTGACTTGGATTAATTTTGATTTGACAAATGATAATTGATAATTATGGATAATAATCAGCAACCAAACAATAATATGGGCAACGGAGGAAACGGTCCTAAGATGAATATGCCCAGGTTCAATATGAACTGGATATACTTCATCGCTATACTGGCCTTGGGACTGTTGTGGTTTACCAGTGGTGGCCCAGAGAATAGCAGTATAGCCAAGTCGGCATCGTATAGCGAGTTCAAGGTGATGGTTGAGCGTGGCTATGCCAAGAAGATTGTGGTAAACAAACCACAAGGTGTTCTGCGTATGTACGTTAAGCCCGAGCACATCCGCGACGTGTTCCAGCAGAGCGCTAAGCAGACAGGTGTAGAACCATACCTCGAAGTAGAGTTCGGTAGCGTCGACCAGGTTGAACAGTTCATCGCAAAGGCCAAGGAAGAAAAGGTGTTTAGTGGCGACTTAGCTTTTGACAATAAACGTGATAACGAGTTCTTCTCGCTTATCTTGACTAATCTTATACCTATATTATTTATAGTAGGATTGTGGATATTCCTGATGCGTCGCATGGGCGGCGGAGGAGGTGGCGTTGGTGGAGGCGTCTTCAATGTGGGCAAGAGCAAGGCCAAAATGTATGAAAAGGGTGGCGAGCTTGGTATCACATTCAAGGACGTAGCCGGACAGGCTGGCGCCAAGCAGGAGGTACAGGAGATCGTTGACTTCCTGAAGAACCCACAGAAATACACCGATCTGGGTGGTAAGATACCTAAGGGAGCCCTGCTGGTAGGCCCTCCGGGCACTGGTAAGACCCTGCTTGCCAAGGCTGTGGCAGGCGAGGCTGGTGTGCCATTCTTCTCGATGAGTGGTTCCGATTTCGTAGAGATGTTCGTGGGTGTTGGTGCATCGCGTGTTCGTGATCTGTTCCAGCAGGCCAAGCAGAAGAGCCCTTGTATCATCTTCATCGATGAGATTGATGCTGTGGGTCGTGCCCGCAGTAAGAACCCGGCAATGGGTGGCAACGATGAGCGCGAGAACACTCTGAACGCCCTGCTCACAGAGATGGACGGATTCGGCACCAATAGCGGTGTCATCATCCTGGCTGCAACCAACCGTGCCGATATGCTCGACTCGGCCTTGCTTCGTGCTGGTCGTTTCGATCGCCAGATACATGTCGACCTGCCAGACCTGAATGAGCGTAAGGAGGTATTCAAGGTACACCTTAAGCCCATCAAGATAGATGAGAGCGTGGATATCGACTTCCTGGCTCGTCAGACTCCTGGTTTCTCGGGTGCCGATATTGCCAACGTATGTAATGAGGCTGCGCTGATAGCGGCCCGCCACAATAGTCCTGCTGTAACCAAGCAGAACTTCCTCGATGCTGTCGATCGTATCATTGGTGGCCTGGAGAAGAAGACCAAGGTGATGACTCAGGCCGAGAAGCGCTCGATAGCTATCCACGAGGCTGGTCATGCCACTATCTCGTGGTTTACTGAGTTTGCCAACCCACTGGTCAAGGTGTCTATCGTGCCACGTGGTCAGGCTCTTGGTGCTGCATGGTATCTGCCCGAGGAGCGTGTGCTGCAGACCAAGGAGGCTATGCTCGACGAGATGTGTTCACTGCTTGGAGGGCGTGCGGCTGAGGAACTGTTTGTGGGTCATATCTCTACTGGTGCTATGAACGACCTTGAGCGCACCACCAAGCAGGCTTATGGTATGGTGGCCTTTGCCGGTATGAGCGACAAGTTGCCAAACGTGTGCTACTATAACAATGCCGAGTATCAGTTCCAGAAGCCATATTCTGAGACTACCGCTAAGATTATGGACGACGAGGTGATGCGTATGATTAACGAACAGTACGAGCGCGCTAAGCAGATTCTGACTGAGCACAAGGAAGGTCACGCCCAGTTGGCTCAGTTGCTCATCGATCGTGAGGTAATCTTTGCTGAGGATGTAGAGCGTATCTTCGGCAAGCGCCCTTGGACCAGTCGTGCCGAGGAACTTCTGGAGGCCCAGATGAAGGCTGATGCCGAGCGCATGGCAGAAGAGCGCGCCAAGGAGCTGGAAGCTGAAAAGGCAAAGGAAGAAGAGCAGAAAGCCTTAGAGAATAAAACAGAAGAAAAGGAGGCAAAGGATGAATAATTTTATCGTTAGAACCATTACCGGTGTGCTGTTTGTGGCCGTATTGGTATGCAGTTTCCTGCGTCCGCAGGCTATGGTACTGCTGTTTGCACTAATCACAGGATTGACCATCTGGGAGTTTACCGGACTGGTCAACGAGCGCGAGCATGTCACCGTCAACCGTCTCATCTCTACAGTTGCAGGCGTGTATTTCTTCTTCGCTGTTGCAGGTTTCAGCAGCGACCTCACCCCCTCGGCAGTATTCATTCCATACCTCGTGTCAATCATCTATCTGATGGTGGCCGAGTTGTATCTCAAGAACGAAGACCCTATCCACAGTTGGGCATACACTATGATGGCACAGATATATATCGCACTGCCATTCTCGTTGCTCAATACACTGGCATTCCACCTTGCTCCGCAGGGCTATGTGGCTTACGATGCACTGTTGCCCCTGTCGGTATTCGTGTTCCTGTGGATGAACGACACTGGTGCTTACCTGTGTGGTTCGCTTCTGGGCAAACATAAACTCTTCCCCAGAATTTCTCCGGGAAAGAGTTGGGAAGGCAGCATCGGCGGTGGTATCCTGGTGATAGCTGTAGCCGTGCTGGTATGGTATCTGGCCGATCAGTATCAGCTCAATCAGTTGGGACTTTCAGCCGTAGAATGGGCTGGCCTCGGACTTACAGTAGTCATTTTCGGCACCTGGGGCGACTTGGTAGAGAGTCTCTTCAAGCGCACCCTTGGCATCAAGGATAGTGGCAACATACTGCCTGGCCATGGTGGCATGCTCGATCGTTTCGATTCGTCGCTGCTCGCCATTCCTGCGGCAGTAGTCTACCTCTATACCATCATGCTATTTTAACTGATAAAGAACATTCAGAGTAGGTTTATAAGTATTTTCGAGGGTGAGGGTGATAAAACCACCATCAGCCTCGAATTTTGCTATACGATGGTCTTGTCCGTCCTTCAGCATGTTAGGCCATGCACCCAGCTGCTTCTCAAAGTCGTCGTGCATCTTCTGCCACATTTTGCGAGTGCTGTCGTTGGTCGATATCAGGTAGTTTTCCTGTATAGCCACCAGCTTATCGTTGTTCTGTGCCAGCATCAGTCGGAAGTTAAGGTTGGGGTTGTACATAGAAACTGTGGTAAAGTCTGAGTCGGTCTTGGCAGAATCTACTGCAAATCCGCGAGCTGTCAGCGAGTCGCAGAATGTCTTGAACGACATTCCCATCGACAGTCCGCGATATTCCAGACTCTTTTTCTCACCACCTCCGCAAGCACATAGTGCTGCAATTGCCACTACGGCAACAAATAATTTCTTCATAACAAATTAGTTTTTTTGATTAATCGGGGGCAAAGATATGAAATTTTTTGGAGTTTCCAAAAAAAAACATTACTTTTGCATCATGTTTATATCAACATTACTACTATCAGCACTCTTTTCGCTGCCCGCTGACCCTGTCGACACACTGCGTCAGGAACAGTTGGACGAGGTGGTGGTCAAATCAAACTCGGCTCGCCAGCGCCTTCGCCAGATACAGACTGGAGTGGAACAGGTGCAGATCAAAGACCTTACTGCATCGCCACAACTCTTTGGCGAGCAGGATATCATGCGCTCCATGCAGTTGCTCACTGGTGTAAAGAGCGAGAGCGATGCATCCAGCAGTTTCCAGGTGCGTGGTGGTACATCAGCTCAGAATCAGATATTGGTAGATATAGCCCCAGTATATAATGTGGGTCACCTGGCAGGCCTCTTCTCTGCATTCAACAGCGATGCACTAGTGTCAGCCACACTCTATAAGGGACTTCTGCCTGCACAGTTTGGTGGAGCCTCGTCGGCCGTACTCGACATCATCGGCAAGACAGGTAATAAGAGTGAACTGCATGGTGGTGCCAGCATAGGTCTGCTGGCTGCTAAAGGCACACTCGAGGGGCCAATTGTCAAGGATAAGGCCTCGTTCCTGGTCACAGCCCGTCGCTCGTATATGGATATGTTCCTGAAGCTGTCGCCTGACTTCAGGGGCAATACACTCTACTTCTACGATATAAATGCCAAGGCCGACTGGACCATCAACGACCGCAACCAGCTGTTCCTAAGTTTCTTTACAGGCAACGATCGCACTGCGCTCGAGGATATGGTTGATATCCGTTGGAACAATCTCTCAGCCAGTCTTAAGTGGCTGCACCATTTCGGAGGCAACAGCTATTCGCAGTCCACGGCCTACTATAGTGGCTATCAGACTGATAATGGCATCGATTTTCTTGGTGTAAACATCTGTTTCCTGGGCCATATCCGTCAGACGGGATTCCGTCAGGACTTCCGTCTAAACTTTGGCAAGTACAATATTGAGACAGGCTTCCAGACAGCCCTTATGAACGTCAAGTCGGCCGAGTGGCAACAGGTGTCGTTGCACGAGAAGGAGCAGCGCCGCGCCTGGGACAATGCTGTTTGGGCTAACCTGGCAGCACCTATCACAGACAAGCTAAATGTCTCAGCAGGCTTGCGCTTCACAGCTTTTTCGCCCCTGGGTGGTTCACTATATTACGACCTTGAGCCCAATGGCGACATAGCGTGGTATTACAACTATGGCAAAAATAAGATTGTTAAGACTCACACAACGCTCGAGCCTCGCCTCTCTATAAATTATCAGTTCTCACCTGTCACCTCTGTCAAGTTGGGCTACACGCGCACTTCGCAGAATATTCATGCCCTGCGCAATCAGAGTACCTCTACACCCTTCGACCGCTACACTATGAGCAGCAACCTGGTTAAGCCCGAGGTGGCCGATCAGATAAGCGGTGGAGTGTTTGTGATGACCCCCGATCAGGATTACGACTTCTCGCTCGAGGCCTATTATCGCCATATCAATAATGTGCTCGACTATCGCGACGGCAAGTCGTTTGCCAGCGAGATAGAGATTGAGCGATTGGTATTGGCAGGCGAGGGTAAGGGCTATGGCGTGGAGATTAGTGCCCGCAAGAACAACGGCCGACTTACCGGATGGATTGGCTACACCCTGTCATGGTCAAAGACCAAGATTGATGGTATCAACCAGGGCCATTGGTACGATGCTAACAACGATCGCCGTCATGATATCAATATCGTGGCCATGTATCGTCTCAACCCCCGTTGGTCATTCAGTGCCTCGTGGGTCTACAATAGCGGTCAGGCTTTTACAGCCCCTAGCGGCAAGTATATGGTTGAAGACAACTGGATATACTACTATACCGAGCGCAATGGCTATCGCGCTCCCGCTTCTCACCATCTCGACGTGAGTGCCGTGTGGAGCAAGCGCTATCGCAATCGCACCCACCAGCTGGTGTTCGGCATCTACAATCTGTATAACCGCTACAATCCCTTCCTCATCAAATTCGATGACGGCGAGAATGGCGCCCGCACCCGCGCCAAGCAGTATTCACTCTTCGGCATAGTGCCGTCGGTATCGTTTAACATCAAATTCTGACATCTTTATGCGTCGCTTAATATATATGATATGTGTAATGGCGTTAGTGGCGTGCGAAAAGGAGATTACTATCGACTATCACGGCCACGATACACGCTATGTGGTCGAGGGCAAGATCGATGGTTCTGGCACCGAGGTCCGTGTAAGCAAGACCAATGCTATGGACAACAATGCCACAGGCAGCGATGTAGACAATGCCTCCGTCAAGATTACTGCCGACGATGGCACCAGCGTCTACATCCCCTTTGTGCGCAACGGCTACTACCGTTCCAAGCTTAAGGGCGTGGCCGGCACCACCTATCAGTTGGATGTTGAGGTAGATGGTCAGCATTTCACCTCCACCTCTACCATGCAGCGCACACCAAAGATGAACGAGTTCCGACTCATCTGGAAGAAGATGCTCACAGAGCGCTATCTCTTTGGCGATCTGCGATTGCAGGATATCGCTAACGAGACCAACTGGTACTTCATGCACATCTATCGCAACGGCCTGGGCTATCGCTGGGCTGTGATGAAAGATGATAAGAATCCTAACAAAGAACTTCAGCAGTTGTTCACTTTCTTCCGCGATGGCGAAGGCGGCAGCGACGTGCTTCGCGATGGCGACCAACTCCGTATCGTGATCCGTGCCATCGACCAGCGTGCCTACGACTATCTCTACTCCATGCAGCAGATGTCGAACACCGGCACTAACCCCATCGACAACTTTACAGGCGGTTGCCTAGGCTACTTCTCCGCCCACAGCGAGATAGAGTTCTATCGAGAGTTCCACCTAAGCGACGTGGTAGAAGACGAGGAGTAACCAATCAATGAGATAGTACGGCACTATCTACCAGATTCTGCCGTACTATGATTAATGTAATAATGTATTAACGTGGTTTCTTACTTCCGTGACTGGGCTTTGTCTGACACTTTGCGGACGATGAAGGTGACGGTGATGTTGTGCTGGTCTTCTTCGTAGCGGATCCATATGGATGACTCGTCGAAGTCGACAACTTGCGCCAGGATGGTGCGCTTGACGCCGCTCTCGTCAAGATACTGGAGCTTAAGGTTGTTGTTGTCGCACAGGTAGTCGCCCTCGTAGATCACTTCGCCGTGGGTGTTGTATGACGAGAAGGTGCCCTTGCGGACCATGCCGTTGTAATCGCCATCGCCACGGAAAACAAACTGATCGTAGGTGAAGTTTTCGGGCTCGAGGTCGGTGTCGCCTTCGATCACTACATCGCCCTCGCCCCAGCCGCGCTGCCAGGTGCCGACAATAGTATCACCAAGACGACGACCATCATCATCACCACCACCGCATGCGGTGAAAAGGATAAGGGCAGCCACCAGGGCTGCCCTGTATATAATCTTACTTAACATTGCCTACCTTTACAAGATATTCTGCTATCTGTACGGCATTAAGAGCGGCACCCTTGCGGATCTGGTCGCCACTGAGCCAGAAGGTCAAGCCGTTCTCATCGCTGAGGTCCTTACGCACACGACCTACATAGACATCGTCCTTGCCAGCTGTCTCGAGAGGCATGGGGTAGGTGAGTGTGGCAGGATCGTCCTTAAGTGTGCAGCCAGGAGCGGCAGCGATAGCCTTCTGAGCCTCTTCTACGCTGATGGGGCGCTCGGTCTCGATCCAAACACTCTCTGAGTGAGAGCGCAGTGAGCTTACGCGTACACACATAGCCGAGCACTTGGCATCGGTGTGCATGATCTTGCGGGTCTCGTTGAACATCTTCATCTCCTCCTTGGTGTAGCCGTTGGGCTGGAACACATCGATCTGAGGGATGACATTGTAAGCCAACTGGTGGGCAAACTTCTTGATGGTCTTAACCTCGCCATCCTCTACCATCTCCTTGTACTGCTGCTGCAGTTCGGCCATGGCTGCGGCACCAGCACCTGAGGCGCTCTGATAGCTTGCTACATGAATGCGCTTGATGTGAGAAATCTTCTCCAGGGGCTGCAGCACTACTACCATCATGATGGTGGTGCAGTTAGGGTTGGCGATGATGCCGCGGGGACGGTTCAGAGCGTCCTCAGCGTTGCACTCGGGCACTACCAGGGGCACATCGTCGTCCATACGGAATGCGCTAGAGTTATCAATCATCACTGCTCCATACTTGGTTATGGTCTCGGCAAACTCCTTAGATGTGCCAGCGCCGGCTGATGTGAAAGCGATGTCGACATCCTTAAAGTCGTCGTTGTGCTGCAGGAGCTTCACTTCGATCTCCTTGCCTTTAAAACTGTACTTCGTACCGGCGCTGCGCTCTGAGCCAAACAGTACCAGTTCGTCCATCGGGAAATTTCTCTCGGCGAGAATGCGCAGGAATTCCTGTCCTACGGCGCCACTCGCACCTACAATTGCTACTTTCATCTTGCTAAATCCTTTAATTGGTTACAATTTGGCCGCAAAATTATGTTTTTTTTTTCATTTTACCAAAAAAATGCCTACCTTTGTAGCCAAAATGACATTATTATTATCATATTTGCCGATTACAGACCCAACTTTTATATTTTTTGTGGTGCTGATAATCATACTGTTTGCTCCTATCGTGATGAGTAAACTGCGTATCCCGCATATCATAGGAATGGTGCTGGCGGGTATAGCTATAGGCCAATATGGTTTTAATGTGCTGGTGCGCGACAACTCGTTTGAGCTGTTCGGCAGGGTAGGACTGTACTACATAATGTTTCTGGCAGGACTGGAGATGGATATGGAGGGTGTGAAGAAGCACTCGCGACGGTTCCTGCTGTTCGGCCTGCTTACGTGTTTGGTGCCGCTGATACTGACATACGTGATGTCGATGACGGTACTGGGCTATTCGCCGGCAGCATCGTTTCTGCTGGGATGTATCATGGCGTCGAACACGCTGATTGCTTATCCTATAGTGGGAAGATATGGATTGCAGCGCCATCAGAGCGTGGCACTGAGTGTTGGCTCGTCGATGATATCACTGTTCCTGGCACTGGTGATGCTGGCGGCTATATCGGGCTCGTTCAGCAAGGATAGTGGATGGCTGTTCTGGGTGATGTTTGTGGTGAAGTTTGCCGCATTCTGCGTGGGCAGTGTGATACTGATACCTAAGCTGACTCGATACTTCCTGCGAAGATATAGCGACGCTGTTATGCAGTACACGTTTGTAATGGCAGTGATGTTTCTTAGTGCGGCGCTGTCATCGCTGATAGGTATCGAGGGTGTGTTTGGAGCATTCTATTCAGGACTTATATTAAATAGGTATATACCGCGCGTGTCGCCACTGATGAACCGCATAGAGTTTATAGGTAATGCACTATTCATACCATACTTCCTGATAGGTGTGGGCATGCTTATCAATCTGCGCACGCTGTTTACCAGTGTGGATATGCTATGGATAGTGGTGCTGATAGTGTTCTTTGGAACATTTGGCAAGGCTGTGGCTGCATACGTGTCGAGTCTGCTGTTCCGCCTGTCGAAGGCTGACGGACATATGATGTTTGGACTGACATCGGCCCACGCTGCAGGTGCCATCGCTATGGTGATGGTGGGTATAAGACTGGAGGTGGCTCCTGGCGAGTATCTGTTGAGCGACGACATGCTGAATGGTATTATCATGATGATACTGTTTACGTGTATCATCAGTACGATGATGACTGAGCATGCGGCCAAGAAGATTATCATCCAGGAGAAGGCTCATCTGCAGAGCGAGACACCTAAGGACGACGACGAGAAGATATTGCTCTGTGTAAAATATCCCGAGATTGCTCCGCATCTGCTGTATTTGTCGATGTATATGCGCAATCAGCGACTGAACCGCGACCTGGTGGCTCTGAACGTGGTATATGATGACGCCCAGAGTAATAAGGCCCGTGAGGAGGGCATAAGACTGCTGGAACAGCTGCAACAGACGGCCAGCGCCAGCGAGGTGAAGGTGCAGACGCAGGTGCGACTGGCTACGAATATAGCCAACGGCATAAAGCACGCTTTCCGCGAGTTTGGTTGCTCTGAGATCGTGATGGGTATGCACGTGCATACGGATATCAACCCAAGGTTCTGGGGTGAGTTTATACAGAGCCTGTACAACGGACTGAATCGCCAGATCATCCTGATGCGATTTGTTCAGCCATTGTCGACACTGCGCCGCATACGTGTGGCTGTGCCATCGCGTGCTGAGTTTGAGCCAGGGTTCCATCGCTGGCTGGAGCGACTGAGTAGGTTTGCTGGTCAGTTGGACTGCCGTATACAGTTTCACGGGCGCAACGAGAGCCTGTCGCTTATCCGCGAGTATATCAACAACCGTCATCCCAACGTACGTGCCGAGTATACATACATGGCCCACTGGAACGAGTTGCCACAGCTGGCTGGCGAAATTGCCGACGACCATCTTTTTGTGGTAGTGACAGCCCGTAAGGGTACTATATCATATAAGACGGCGTTGGAACGACTACCTGACGAACTGCAGAAGCACTTCTCGGGCAAGAACCTCATGATAATATTCCCCGACCAGCATGGTGACACCAAGGATGAGCGTATGAGCTTCACTGAGGCTCAGCACCACGAGGAGAACAGTATCTATGATACTATACTGAGTTGGATACATGGGAACATTAAACATTAAAGATTAAACATTAAAATGATTGATATTAAGAATATAACAAAGAGCTTCGGCTCGTTACAAGTTTTGAAGGGTATCGACCTGCATATAGACAAGAGCGAGGTGGTGAGCATTGTGGGCCCTAGTGGAGCTGGTAAGACCACACTGCTGCAGATAATAGGTACCCTGGATCGCCCTGACATGGGATCGGTAGTGGTTGACGGCATTGATACTACATCGCTGTCGTCAAAGCACTTGGCCGATTTCCGAAATCGTCATCTGGGCTTTGTATTCCAGTTTCACCAGTTGTTGCCAGAGTTTACTGCCATCGAGAACATTATGATTCCTGCATATATAGCAGGGACATCTCCACGACAGGCCAAGCAGCGTGCCAAGGAGTTGCTTCAGTTTATGGGACTGGCCGATCGCGCTACTCACAAACCCAACGAACTGTCGGGTGGCGAAAAGCAGCGAGTGGCTGTGGCTCGTGCGCTGGTAAACAATCCCGCTGTAATATTGGCCGATGAGCCATCGGGATCGCTCGACACTAAGAACAAGGAAGAGCTGCATCAGCTGTTTTTCGACTTGAGAAATCAGTTCGGACAAACCTTTGTGATTGTTACTCATGACGAGGGTTTGGCTAGCATTACTGATAGAACCATCCATCTGAAAGATGGACTTATTTTGCCTACGGAAAGCATTGAAACAACAGAAGAAGTATGATAAAGTTAGGAGATTATAATACCCTGAAAATCGTGAAGTCGGTAGACTTCGGACTGTATTTGGACGGTGGCGAAGAGGGTGAGATACTGTTGCCCCAGCGCTATGTAACCAAGGATATGAAGGTGGGCGACGAGTTAAACGTGTTTATATATTTGGACCAGGAGGAGCGCCCTGTGGCTACTACTGAGACTCCATACGCCAAGGTGGGCGAGTTTGTGAGTCTGGAAGTGGCTTGGGTAAACCAGTTTGGTGCTTTCCTTAACTGGGGACTTATGAAGGACATATTCTGTCCATTCCGTGAGCAGAAAAAGCGCATGGAGCAGGGGCAGCGCCACATAGTATATATAAAGGTGGACGAGGATAGCTATCGACTGATGGCTACTGCCAAGGTAGAGAAGTATCTCACCACGCCTATCGTGACTGATCTGCCATCGCTGCAGCATGGTGCCGAGGTGGATATACTGGTGTGGCAGAAAACGGATCTGGGATTTAAGGTGATAGTGAACAATAAGTTCCAAGGACTGATATTCGAGAACCAGATATTCCAGCCATTGCACAGCGGCATGAAGCTTAAGGCATACGTGGATCACGTGCGCCAGGATGGCAAGATAGACATAGTGCTACAGCAGACTGGCCGCCAGCAGACGCTGGATTTTGCTGAGACACTGCTACGCTATCTGTACGAGAACGATGGTTTCTGCAATCTTGGCGACAAGTCACCTGCAGAGCTTATCTACGATAGGTTCCAGGTAAGCAAGAAGGCATACAAGAAAGCTATCGGCGACCTGTATAAACGACGCCTGATAACGATCGAAGATGAAGGAATAAGACTTGTAAAGTAAAATAAAAAACCTCGCCGAATTTGGCGAGGCTTTTTTATAGTGTTATCTTAGAATTCTGCTGATTTTGGAGTACGTGGGAAAGGAATCACGTCGCGAATATTCTGCATGCCTGTAACGAACAGGATGAGACGCTCGAAACCAAGACCGAAACCTGCATGTGGACATGAACCCCACTTGCGGGTGTCGATATACCACCAGAGGTGGGTCTGGTCCATCTCGCGGCGATTGATCTCGCCCATCAGCTTGTCGTAGCTCTCCTCACGAACAGATCCACCGATAATCTCACCAATCTGTGGGAAGAGTACGTCGGTACCCTGCATGGTTGGGCCAGGGGCAACAGCGCCCTTGTAACCTACAGAACCACCATCGGCTGTTTCCTCGTTCTGCTTCATATAGAACGACTTGAATGCACGTGGATAGTCGGTCATGATGACTGGCTTCTTGAAGTGCTCCTCAACCAGATAGCGCTCGTGCTCTGATGCAAGGTCGTCGCCCCAGTTGCATGGGAACTCAAACTTCTTACCCTTCTTGATAGCCTCCTGCAGGATGTTGATACCCTCAGTGTAAGGCAGACGAACGAATGTCTCCTTGAGTACACCCTCCAGACGCTCGATAAGAGTCTTGTCGATCATCTTGTTGAGGAACTCCAGGTCGTCCTTACAGTTGTCGAGAGCCCACTTTACGCAGTATTTGATAAAGTCTTCCTCCAGATCCATCAGTTCCTCCTGATCAAGGAAGGCAACTTCAGGCTCTACCATCCAGAACTCTGCCAAGTGGCGTGGAGTGTTAGAGTTTTCTGCGCGGAATGTAGGACCGAATGTGTAGATGGCACCAAGTGCAGTAGCACCCAGCTCACCCTCAAGCTGTCCTGATACAGTAAGCGATGTCTGCTCGCCAAAGAAATCATCGTCGTAGATTATCTTGCCCTGCTCATCCTTCTTCAGGTCGTACAGGTTTTTGGTGGTTACCTGGAACATGTTTCCAGCTCCCTCACAATCTGATGCAGTGATCAGTGGTGTGTGGAAGTAGAAGAAACCATGCTGGTGGAAGTAGGTATGGATGGCCATAGCCATATTGTGACGGATGCGCATCACAGCTCCAAAGGTATTTGTACGCAGACGCATGTGAGCGTTCTTACGCATTGCCTCGAAACTCTGCCCCTTCTTCTGCATGGGGTAGTCGTTGCCACAAAGTCCGTAAACCTCAAGCTGTGTAGCCTGGATCTCTGACGACTGACCAGCACCCTGGCTCTCTACCAGTGTACCAGTGGCGCAGATGCATGCACCAGTGGTAATGTCCTTAAGCAACTGCTCGTCGAATTTGGTTGGGTCAACTACAATCTGTACGTTCTTGATGGTAGAACCATCGTTCAGGGCGATAAAGTCGACTGCCTTAGAGCTGCGATGCGTGCGCACCCAACCCTTAACGCAGACTTCTTTTCCATATTCTGTGCTCTGCAGCACATCGATAATCTTAATACGTTTCATTATAAATTGTCAATTTTCAATTGTCAACTACTCGTAAGCTCCCATGCGCAGACGGTCAACTTCCTCCTCAGTGAGGTAGCGCCAGTCGCCACGCTTCAGGTTCTTCTTGGTAAGACCAGCGAACTGTACGCGATCCAGCTTCTGTACGCGATAGCCAAGGCTCTCGAAGATACGGCGAACGATACGGTTCTTGCCAGAGTGAATCTCGATGCCTACCTGCTTCTTGTCAGTTGGGTGTGCATACTGTACGTCGTCGGCCTTGATCTCGCCGTCCTCGAGCTGGATGCCCTCGGCAATCTGTGCCAGATCGTGAGCAGTAACGTTCTTATCGAGGTAAACGTGATAGATCTTCTTCTTTAGGTACTTAGGATGTGTGAGTTTAGAAGCCAGGTCGCCATCGTTGGTAAGCAGAAGTACACCAGTGGTGTTGCGGTCCAGACGGCCTACTGGATAGATACGCTCTGTGCAAGCGTTCTTAACCAGATCCATTACAGTCTTACGCTGCTGTGGATCGTCGCTTGTGGTAACGTAGTCCTTTGGCTTGTTGAGCAGTACGTAAACCTTCTTCTCAATGCTTACAGGCTGATCGTGGAACTTAACCACATCAGTACGCAGAATCTTGGTTCCCAGCTCGGTTACTACCTCGCCGTTAACGGTTACTACACCTGCCTGGATGAACTCATCAGCCTCACGACGACTGCAGACACCTGCATTGGCCAGGAACTTGTTCAAGCGCAGTGGCTCGTTTGGATCGTAGTTGATCTCCTTGTACTCGATGCGCTTCTTCATTGAGTACTTTGCATTTGGATCGTAATCAGCTGAGTGCTGACGTGGGCCCTTCTTGTAAGGAGATGCTCCATAAGGCTTGCCATAGCCACCCTGCTGAGGACGACCGTAGCCACCCTGTTGAGGACGACCATAGCCACCCTGCTGTGGACGGCCATAACCACCCTGCTGAGGACGACCGTAGCCACCCTGCTGAGGACGACCGTAGCCACCCTGCTGTGGACGGCCATAACCACCCTGCTGTGGACGACCATAGCCACCCTGACGCTGACCATAGCCACCACCCTGTGGGCGCTGGCCATAACCACCCTGGCGCTGCTGGTAACCACCCTCGCCATAGTTGCTACGTGGGCGATAGCCACCCTGTGGGCGCTGTGGAGCATTGCTCTGCAGACCTGCGCCGAATCCCTCTGGACGGAACTCGCCTTCGTCGTTGTTATTGCGATAGCTGCTACGATCGTAGTTACCTGGGCGTACAGCAGCTGCGTGAATGCGTGGACGTGGTGAACGACCTGGACGATACTCTCTCTGAGCGCCATCCTGTGTGGTCTCTTCCTGCTTTTTCTCGTTGTTTTCGAAATCCATGTGTTGTATAAATTAAAATGTTACTATTTACTATAAATAATATAATGTATAAAATGTTAAATACCCGTGTATGTAGATGGGGTTATAGCTCGTAGCTCTTCTTTCACCTCTTCGCTCACCTCGAGTGTCTCGATGAAATTTTTGATCTTCTCGCCAGTCAACTTCTCGTTGGTGCGTGTTAGAGCCTTCAGTGTTTCGTATGGGTTGGGGTAAGCCTCGCGGCGTAGAATGGTCTGTATAGCCTCGGCTACTACTGCCCATGTGTTATCCAGGTCTTCCTGCAGCTTCTCCTCGTTCAGGATAAGCTTTCGCAGTCCCTTAAGTGTGCTCTGGAATGCGATTACGGCGTGACCCATAGGTACACCCACGTTGCGCAGTACAGTAGAGTCGGTAAGGTCGCGCTGCAAGCGGCTTACAGGCAGTTTTGCTGCCAGGAACTGCAGTACGGCATTTGCGATACCCAGGTTACCCTCAGAATTCTCGTAGTCGATAGGGTTAACCTTGTGTGGCATAGCGCTCGAACCAACCTCACCCTTCTTAATCTTCTGCTTGAAATAGTCCATTGAGATGTACATCCAGAAGTCGCGATCCAGGTCGATAACAATGGTGTTGATGCGGCGCATAGCGTCGAATATTGCACCAAGCCAGTCGTAGTTAGAAATCTGAGTGGTGTACTGCTCGCGCTCCAGTCCCAGCTTCTCGCTTACGAATGTGTTACCAAACTCGCGCCAGTCGTATTGCGGATAAGCTACGTGGTGAGCATTATAGTTACCAGTAGCACCTCCAAACTTGGCTGTGATTGGTGTCTCCTTAAGTCCGCGCAACTGCTCCTCAAGACGGTATACGTAAACCATTACCTCCTTGCCCAGACGGGTAGGCGATGCAGGCTGTCCGTGGGTCTTGGCCAGCATTGGGATGTTCTTCCATTGCTCTGCATAGTCGTGAAGTTGCTCAATGAGTTCCTCAACCATTGGGTAATAAACATTCTCCAGTGCTTCTTTGATAGAAAGGGGCACACTGGTGTTGTTGATGTCCTGAGATGTCAGTCCGAAGTGGATAAACTCCTTGTAACTCTCAAAACCACCCATAGCGTCGAGTTTCTCCTTGATGAAGTACTCTACGGCCTTAACGTCATGATTTGTTATCGACTCGATGTCCTTTACACGCTGGGCATCAGCGGGTGTAAAGTTACGGTAGATGTCACGAAGTTGATCGAATAGTGAATGGTTGATACCCTGAAGTTGAGGCAATGGTAATTCACATAGCGTGATGAAATACTCAATCTCTACGCGTACCCTGTATCGGATAAGTGCGTACTCAGAAAAGTACTCTGCCAACGGTTCGGTCTTACTTCTGTATCGGCCATCAATAGGCGAGATGGCTGTCAATAAACTTAAATCCATTTGTAAAATAAATCCTATAAATTATCGATAATTCTATACTTTCACTCTTTCCTTTTTAACCCAAAAACGCAACCTCATCGGCTGCGAATAATGAGTTTTTTGTGTTGTGGGCGTTGACGGATTCGAACCGCCGACCCTCTGCTTGTAAGGCAGATGCTCTAAACCAGCTGAGCTAAACGCCCTTGTTTCTTGTTTGCGGGTGCAAAGGTACGAATAAAATTTGAAACTGCAAAATTTTCAGGCGAAAATCTTGCAGTTTCTTGTAATTTTATAGCTGATAGAGGTCATTTGCCGCCATTAGCTCCACTTTCTTGTCTGAAAGTATCTTCTCGCAGGCATCAAGATCGGTAGGACGGATAACTACTGTTGCCACGTCGCCATTGGCAAACGAGTACATATATTCTATGAAAACTCCGTTGGCAGAAAGGTGCTTGAGCACGATGGCCAGGGAACCACTGGTGTTTGGGCATACAAATCCGATAACATCTGTGATTTTAACTGCAAAGTGCTGCTCCTTAAGTACCTTGTAAGCCTTGTCAGGATCAGACACGATACAGCGCAGGATACCAAAGTCGCTGTTATCAGCTATACTCATGGCCGAAAGGTTAATGCCTGCAGCACCAAGAACATCAGTCACCTCAGTGAGGCGACCCGATTTGTTCTCAAGGAAAATTGAAAGTTGCTTAGTCTTCATAATTCGATTGTATTTTAAATGTTACGTTTGTCGATTACGCGCTTGGCTTTGCCCTCTGAACGCTCAATGCCCTTAGGCTCAACCAGTTTAACCTTGAATCCCAGTCCGATCACGCTACGCAGCTCGCCTTCCAACTTCTTCTGCAGACCAACCATCGTAGCCATGTCGTCAGTGAAGTACTCTTCCTTCACCTCAACCTTAAGCTCACTGGTGTCAGTGTTGTTCACACGGTCTACTGTCAGCAGGAAGTGTGGCTCGTACTCAGGCAACTTTAGAATGACATCCTCTATCTGCGATGGGAACACGTTTACACCACGGATGATGAGCATATCGTCGCAACGGCCCAGGATGCGGTCCATGCGTACCAATGTGCGTCCGCACTTACATTTGTCGTAGTGCAGTGCTGTCAGATCGTGAGTGCGATAGCGGAGTAGGGGCATACCTTCCTTGGTAAGGTGGGTAAATGTCAACTCGCCAAACTGTCCTTCAGGCAGTGGTTCGCCAGTCTTTGGGTCGAGTATCTCAGGATAAAAAAGGTCCTCGTTGAGGTGTGTGCCGCACTGGTGTTCGCACTCGTATCCTACGCCAGGACCAGCTATCTCGCTCAGTCCGTAGATATCGTAGGCCTTGATGCCCAGACTCTCTTCTAGCTTCTTGCGCATCTTCTCAGTCCAAGGCTCAGCACCAAACACGCCCACCTTAAGCTTAAACTCGTCGCGGCTCCATGGGCACTCCTTCATGGCCTCGCCTAGGAACATAGCGTAGCTAGGTGTACAGCAAAGGATGGTGGTGCCAAAGTCGTGCATCAGTGTCATCTGCTTCTGGGTGTTGCCCGATGAGATGGGGATTACTGATGCTCCAATGTTTGTAGCTCCATCATGAGCGCCCAGTCCTCCAGTAAACAGGCCGTAGCCATATGCCACCTGGAAGATATCGTCCTTACCAGCACCATATGCTGTAAAGGCGCGACTGATGGCTTCGCTCCACATTGCGAGGTCTTTGCGGGTGTAAAGTACTACAACTGGTTTGCCTGTGGTACCTGATGATGCGTGGATACGTACTATCTGACTCATCGGCACAGCAGCCAGTCCAAAGGGGTAGTTGTCGCGGAGATCCAGCTTGTTTGTAAATGGCAATTTTGTGATGTCATCGATACTCTTGATATCGCCTGGTTCCAACCCCATCTCCTGAAACTTCTTGCGATAGAAGGGGGTGTTGTAATACACATACTCTGCCATTTTTACTAGGCGCTGGCTCTGGATTTCGCGAAGCTGCTCGCGATCCATGCACTCCATTGTTTCATTCCAAATCATTGTCTGTTCGCTGTTGTTGATTAAAAGTACTTTACGGGCACAAAGTTAAGGTATTTTTTTGAATCGACCAAGAAAGTACCATCAAAAGTGTATATTTTATTTATTAAGTTTGGAACTTTCGTATATTTATCGTATTTTTGCCCCCAGTCAATATATATAATAAGGTGTATGATGAAAAAACTATTATTATCAGCCGTTGTGCTATTTATGGGTATGTTGGGCGTTCAGGCTCAGGATCGTAGTGCCTATAGTTTTAAGGTAACTCCTCATGTCAATCAGGAAGATGAACTTATCGACAGCATCACAGTAGATGTGCTAGTAGATGGTGTCAAAACCTATCTTGATTTCAGCACTCAGCTGTTCACGCCACAGTCTCCTGATATCGACCATCAATGGATAGTGGAGCGTGACATCAATTTCGATGGTATTCCTGATCTTATGATTTTCTATGGCTACATAGGCTATGGTGGTCAGGGTGGCGACATCTATCATGGTTATGTGTGGGACGTGAAGACACGCAAGTTCCGCTTGGAAGAAAACTTTTCTGAAATCCCAGATCCACAGTTTGATGAGAAAGAGAAGACCATCCGTGCCGACTATCGCAATGACTATAGTACCTTCGTTCACGTGGTTTATAAATGGGTAGATGGCTATCTTAACCTCTTTACCCAAAGCGAAGAGGAACTAGAAGAACCTGAAGCAGGATTCTAAAATAATAAAAGAGGTGCAGACGTTGAATCTGCACCTCTTGCTATATATGTAAGTTACTTACTTAACCTCCTCGAAATCAGCGTCTTCAGCCTGCTGCTGAGGACCATGCTGGGCCTGCTGACCACCCTGGAACTGGTCGCCGCCAGGCTGTCCTGCTGCACCGCTCTGCTGGTACATCTGCTGTGAAGCATTCTGCCAAGCAGCGTTGAGGGCGTTCATTGCGTTGTCGATAGCAGCGATATCGCCTGACTTGTGAGCATCCTTAAGCTGCTGCAGTGCGTTCTCGATCTCTGGCTTGAACTGAGCAGGGATCTTGTCGCCAATCTCCTTCAGCTGGTTCTCAGTCTGGAAGATCATTGAGTCAGCCTGATTCAGCTTGTCAATGCGCTCGCGCTCCTTCTTATCGTTCTCAGCATTCTGCTCAGCCTCTGCCTTCATGCGGTTGATCTCGTCCTGTGACAGACCGCTAGATGCCTCGATGCGGATAGCCTGCTCCTTACCTGTAGCCTTATCCTTGGCAGAAACCTTCAGGATTCCGTTGGCATCGATATCGAATGTTACCTCGATCTGAGGAATACCACGACGTGCTGGAGCGATACCAGTCAGGTTGAACTGACCGATTGACTTGTTCTGTGAAGCCATTGGACGCTCACCCTGCAGAACGTGGATAGTAACCTCTGTCTGATTGTCAGCAGCTGTAGAGAATGTTTCGCTCTTCTTGCAAGGGATAGTGGTGTTAGCCTCGATGAGCTTGGTCATTACACCACCCATAGTCTCGATACCCAGTGTAAGAGGAGTAACGTCGAGCAGTACGATGTCGCCTACGCCACCTTCCTTGTTCAGGATAGCACCCTGGATAGAAGCACCTACGGCTACAACCTCGTCAGGATTTACACCCTTTGAAGGCTCCTTGCCAAAGTAGTTCTTTACGAGTGTCTGAACAGCTGGGATACGGCTTGAACCACCTACCAGGATTACCTCGTCGATATCAGCTGTGTTCAGCTTTGCATCAGCCATAGCCTTCTGACATGGAGCCAGACAAGCCTGGATGAGCTCGTGAGCCAGCTGCTCGAACTTAGCACGTGTCAGAGTCTTAACCAGGTGCTTAGGTACACCGCCTACAGGCATGATGTATGGCAGGTTGATCTCTGTGCTTGTGCTTGAACTCAGCTCGATCTTAGCCTTCTCTGCAGCCTCCTTCAGGCGCTGCATAGCCATTGGGTCGCTCTTCAGGTCGGCACCTTCGTCGTTCTTGAACTCCTGTACAAGCCAGTCGATGATAACCTGGTCGAAGTCGTCACCACCCAGGTGAGTATCACCATTGGTAGAGAGCACCTCGAATACGCCACCACCAAACTCAAGGATTGAGATATCGAATGTACCACCACCAAGGTCGAACACAGCGATCTTCATATCCTTATTTGCCTTGTCAACACCATAAGCCAGAGCTGCGGCTGTAGGCTCGTTAACGATACGCTTAACATCGAGACCTGCAATCTGACCAGCCTCCTTAGTAGCCTGACGCTGTGAGTCAGAGAAGTAAGCAGGTACTGTGATAACAGCCTCAGTAACCTCCTGACCAAGGTAGTCCTCAGCGGTCTTCTTCATCTTTTGGAGAATCATAGCTGAAATCTCCTGTGGAGTGTACTTACGACCATCGATATCAACACGTGGATAACCACCCTCGTTTACTACTGTATATGGTACGCGAGAAATCTCCTTCTCAGTCTGCTGCCAGTTCTCACCCATGAAACGCTTGATAGAGTATACAGTGTTCTTAGGATTGGTGATGGCCTGACGCTTAGCAGGATCACCGATCTTACGCTCACCGTTGTCAACAAAACCAACTACTGAAGGTGTAGTACGCTTACCCTCGCTGTTGGCGATAACTACTGGCTCGTTACCCTCGAATACGGCAACACAGCTGTTGGTAGTTCCTAAATCGATTCCAATAATCTTTCCCATAATTCTATATTTTTTATTTGTTTATACTCAATTTGTCACAAACGGGTGTGCAAAGCATGTGCCAAAGTGGCGTTTTAAGTAAAAAATGGTTTTTATTACGTCATTTTGGCATAAAATATTTGGATATTCATTTGAAATAACCTATCTTTGCAGGCAGAATAACGTTATAAAACTATCGATAGTCATGAAAAAGATGATTTTTACGGCCTGCCTGTCGTTTGCCTTTTTGACAGCATCGGCACAGAGCAACCCTTATATTGTTAAGACTAAGGGCGTAAAGAAGAGTGCCATGACGGCTATGCAGGATGCTATAGCCGAAGCTAAAGAGGAAGAGGAGGAGGAGTCGCAGGACTTTATCAGCCAGAACTTTAAGTTCCACAGTCTGTGCGACTGGGAGGATGGCATGAAGTTTATGGTGATGCCTGAAAAATACGACCTGGTGGTGCGAACATTTACTGACGCGGCTACTGGTAAGGATGTGAGCAACATGACACTGAAGTATAAGACTATGATATATAAGGGGCACAGCGAGAGCAAGGATGGACACGCACGCGTGGACTTTATATGTCAGGAGGACCAGAAACCCTACTATTATGAGATAGGCTACGGATCGTTTGAGGACTACTGTTTCCAGAAGACAGGTGTGCCCACACTAGCGTATCTTGGTGATGTCGACATTGCCAAGGAGAAACTGCTCGACAAGACTCTGTATACCAAGACCAAGCACTATCGTATAGACACTGAGTATGATGGCGAGGGCTATCAGGATGTTGAGGTCGACAGGGATATGGAGGTTAAGGTTGTGGCTGTGGGTGTAGGCTCGCGTCGTTATCCTGTCAAGATTATCGTAGAGGATAAGGATGGCAACCAGTTCTACCAGAACGTTGCGATGAGTAAGACCAACTGTGGCATGCGCGATGATGAGTTTGTGGCAGATGAGGCAAAATATCTGTTCAACAACTCGTTTGAGCTGATGGATGACATTATGTCAATCAGTCCCAGAAACTACAAGCAGTTCATTGGCAAGGTGGTTCACACCAAGATACCTGTAAAGATGCTTAACGAGGTGAGCAGCAAGCAGCAGGCCATCCCCAGACTGGCTGAGTACAACGTGATGTCGATTACTCCACATAAGAATGATGATTTCTGCTCAGTTAAGCTAAGAAATACCACCACAGGTAACTTCTTCTATGTTGAGGCTTTGCTCGATCACTTCAAGGCTCAGGATATGGGTAAGGAGAATGAGTTCTTTGGAGCTATATTTGCTCCTGGTCCTGGTAAGAAAGTTGTTACCAGCGAGGCTAGCCGTGCTATGATTCGTCAGGGACACGTTGGTATTGGTATGACAGGCGACGAGGTTGAGATGGCTGCTGGTGAGGCTAACTATGTAGAGTATTCAGATGGTGGTGTGCACTACTGGGTATATGAGCGTTCTAACAACAAGTTGCTGTTTGTACAGTTTGACGGCTCAGGCATAGTCAAGAAGACATCTGTGGCTGATGGCCCTTATGGTCCTGGTGTAAATCCTGAGACAAACAAGAAGGGTAATGGCAAGAAAACTAAGAAGTCGAAAGCCGTTAAGCCCGACAAAGGATGGTTGAGTGGCAAGGGTACGCCGCTAGAATAAATAAAATAATCCCAGCCAAACGGCTGGGATTAATTATTGTTATTAAAAAGCTTTCTTGTTTGCGATAGCTTCCATTATCTTAGCTTCCAGTTCCTCGCACAGCTCTGGATTGTCCTTCAGCAGAGCCTTTACTGCGTCGCGTCCCTGGGCAAGCTTTGAGTCGCCATAGCTGAACCATGAACCGCTCTTCTTGATTACGTCGTACTCTACACCCAGGTCTACTATCTCGCCAATCTTTGAGATACCCTCGCCAAAGGTGATTTCGAACTCAGTCTTGCGGAATGGGGGAGCAACCTTGTTCTTGATAACCTTCACACGTACCTGGTTACCAACGATTTCGTCGCCATCCTTAATGGCAGTAACCTTGCGAATGTCCAGACGTACTGATGCATAGAACTTCAGTGCGTTACCACCAGTGGTTGTCTCAGGATTACCAAACATCACGCCAATCTTCTCACGCAACTGGTTGATAAAGATACATGTGGTATTGGTCTTTGATATGGTAGATGTGAGCTTGCGCAGAGCCTGGCTCATCAGTCGTGCCTGCAAACCTACTGCAGAATCGCCCATATCACCCTCGATCTCCTTCTTAGGAGTAAGAGCTGCTACAGAGTCGATTACAATGATGTCGATAGCGCTTGAGCGGATAAGCTGGTCGGCTATTTCGAGTGCCTGCTCACCATTGTCAGGCTGTGAGATGTAGAGGTTGTCTACGTCTACGCCCAGGTTGGCTGCATAGAAACGGTCGAAAGCGTGCTCTGCATCGATGAAGGCAGCGATACCACCTCTCTTCTGACACTCTGCGATAGCGTGGATGGCCAGAGTGGTTTTACCTGATGACTCAGGACCATATATCTCGATGATACGTCCCTTGGGGTAGCCTCCTACGCCCAGAGCAGCATTCAGTCCTATCGATCCTGTAGGTATAACGTCTACGTTGTCAACTTGCTCGTCGCCCATGCGCATGATTGAGCCTTTGCCATAGTCCTTCTCGATCTTAGACATGGCGGCCTGCAGTGCTTTTAATTTTTCCTGTTGAGGGGTCAATGCCTCTTCTTTTTCTTTTGCCATAGTTAGTTTTACTATATTATGAGTTACTATTTACAATTGATTAAAGTTCCAGATCGCCGTCGTGGATCTCGTGCCAGGGCAGTCCCTGCTTGTTGAGCTGCTCCATGAATGGATCTGGATCGAATTCCTCTACGTTGTGTACACCTGGCTTCTTCCACAGGCCCTTGCAGAACATCATGGCACCAATCATGGCTGGTACACCTGTGGTGTAGCTTACGCCCTGCATACCAGTTTCCTCATAGGCTGCGCGATGGCTGCAGTTGTTGTATACATAGTAGGTGTGCTCCTTACCGTCATTACCAATACCACGAATGCGACAGCCGATAGATGTCTCGCCCTCATAGTTTTCGCCCAGATCCTGTGGGTTGGGCAGTACGGCCTTCAGGAACTGCAGAGGTACAATCTTTACCTTAGCTGTGCCTGTGCCGTCAGCCAGTGGAGCCTCATACTCTACCTCGTCGATACGGCTCATGCCGATGTTCTGGATTACCTCAAGGTGCTTAAGGTACTGCTGACCAAATGTCATCCAGAAGCGAGCACGCTTGATGGTGGGGTAGTTGATAACCAGACTCTCAATCTCCTCATGGTGCAGCAGATAGCTGTCGCGTGGGCCGATGTTAGGATAGTTCAAATCCTTGTGTATCTCTAGTGGCTCAGTCTCTACCCACTTGCCATCTTCCCAATACAATCCCTTCTGGGTGATCTCACGAATATTGATCTCTGGGTTGAAGTTGGTGGCGAATGCCTTGTGGTGGTCGCCAGCATTACAGTCTACGATGTCCAGATACTGAATTTCCTTGAAGTGGTGCTTAGCAGCATATGCAGTATAGATGCTGGTTACGCCTGGGTCGAAACCACAACCAAGGATGGCTGTAAGTCCAGCCTTCTCAAAGCGGTCGCGATAAGCCCACTGCCATGAGTACTCAAAGTGAGCCTCGTCCTTTGGTTCATAGTTGGCTGTATCCAGATATGAACAGCCACATGCCAGACAGGCGTCCATGATGGTCAGATCCTGATAGGGCAGGGCCAGGTTGATGACCAACTCAGGCTTGAAGTCGTTGAACAGAGCCTTAAGCTGTTCTACATCGTCAGCATCTACCTGAGCTGTCTTGATGTCCATTTTATATCCAGCTTTGTGGATATCCTCCACAATCTTATCGCACTTAGCCTTGCGGCGACTAGCAATCATAAACTCTGTAAACACGTCAGCGTTCTGAGCGATCTTAAATGCAGCAACGGTAGCCACGCCACCTGCGCCAATCATTAATACTTTTGCCATAGTCTATAAATATTTTAATTCTTCAATCTTTCAATTCTTTAATCCTTAATCTCATCGGCTTTAATACCCAGGGCTGCCATCAGCGAGTAGCCTAGGATTTCCTGGCGATAGTTGCCGCCTGCAGAGGGTTGCATGGTGAACACTGTCACACGTTTTTCGTCATCATCAGCCTTGCGCAGTACCTCGCGTACATTATTATATATAGAGGCATCTTCTGCGTTTGGTATCACCATCAGTCGCTTCACGTCCTTCTGTGCCAATACCAACTCCAGCACCTCGCCAAAGAAATCGCCGCTCTTGGCCAGTCCCTCAGTGTGGTAGGAGTTGATGGTAAACTCGCCCAGATGGTCCTTGAATGCCTTGCCTGTCAGGTCGCTGGCATAGTTACCTGGCACAAAGTTGTCCATCTGCTGCTTGTCCTTATTGTGTATCAGTATCACCTGTATCTCGTTCTCGCCATCCCTTATGCCGCCATCCAGTGCTATGCAGTCCAGCCACTTGGCTATGTCGGCCTGTGGTATGCGGCGTCCTATCATCCTCTCAAAGTTCACGATGAGGTTAAACGCAACAGTATCAACGTAGTCAGCGTCAGCCAGGACCACGTTTGCGCTCCATTTTACTTCTTTATTAAGTTCATTGTTCATATCGGACTGCAAATATACAAACTTTTTTGGTAAGCAGCAAACTTTTCAACTTTTATTTGGATTTAACCCTGATTTAATTTGGTATTTCCCTCACTTATTCGTACCTTTGCAGCCAAATTCAAATTAATTAATAAAATAAAGTATCAAATTCAAATGTCAACATTAGCAATTCTTATTGTCACAGTGTTCTGTATAGGCTATCTCTGTATAGCGCTTGAGAGCCTGACGAAAGTGAACAAGGCAGCTATTGCGCTGCTGATGTGTGTGCTGTGCTGGACACTGCTCATGCTCGATCCATTTTCGTTCTATCCAGGCATTCTGGGTGGCGATGTGATGCATCACATCTCTGAGGTTATCGAGCACCATCTGGGCGATGCTGCAGGTACACTCTTCTTCCTGATGGGAGCCATGACCATCGTAGAAATCGTGGACTCAAATGGTGGTTTCAACTTTGTGCGCGACACGCTGAAGACTCGCTCTAAGCGCAAACTTATGTGGCGAATGGCCTTTATGACCTTCTTCCTGTCGGCCATCCTCGACAATCTCACCACCAGTATCGTAATGATTATGGTGCTGCGCAAGTTGGTGCAGAGTCGTCAGGACCGTCTTATCTATGCTGCGCTGGTTGTGATATCAGCCAATTCAGGAGGCGCCTTCTCGCCCATTGGCGACGTTACCACCATCATGCTCTGGATTAAGGGCGTAATCACCACTCAGGGTGTGCTTACAGAGATATTTGTTCCATCGCTCATATCTATGCTTGTACCTGCATTTATACTGCAGTACCAGCTCAAGGGCAAGTTTGATAAGGAGCAGAATCTGCCTAAGGCCGATGTTAGCACATTCACTAAGTCGCAGCGCGACATCATCTTCTGGCTTGGTGTAGGCGGTCTGTGCTTTGTGCCCATCTTCAAGACCATCACCCACCTGCCTCCATTCATGGGCATCCTGCTGGTTCTTGGTCTGCTGTGGACTGTTACTGAGATTTTCCACCATAACACCTCTGACGATGATACAATGGCAAAGCGTGTAAGCGACTTGCTGTCAAAGATCGACCTTTCTACCATCATGTTCTTCCTTGGTATCCTGATGGCAGTAGCAGTGCTGCAGGAGATTGGCGTGCTGACCATGCTGGGTGGCGTGCTCGATACCACATTCGAGGGCAATCACTTCCTTGTAACAGGTATTATTGGTGTGCTGTCGTCTATCGTTGATAATGTGCCTCTGGTGGCAGGTTGCATGGGTATGTATCCTGTAGCTGCTGCTGGCGATATGGCTATCGATGGTATCTTCTGGCAGTTGCTGGCCTACTGTGCTGGTGTGGGCGGCTCAATGCTCATCATCGGCTCTGCTGCTGGTGTAGTGGTAATGGGTCTTGAGAAGATTACCTTTGGATGGTATATGAAGAAGATTACCTGGGTAGCCTTTGCAGGTTATATCGCAGGTATGATAACGTACTATTTTGAGCGAATGTTGCTCTTCTAAATAATCAGAAAACCCTCGCAGTTTTGCGAGGGCTTTTTGTTTCTATTTCTTTGGTATCCACATCCAGAAGGTAGATCCATGACCTTCGCCTTCTGACGTAACACCTATCTTTCCTTCGCAGCGCTCTGCTATGGCCTTACAGATGCTAAGACCAAGACCAGTGCCCTGTACAAAGTCGTTCAGCTTTACAAATCGCTCGAACACTGCAGCCTGCTTGTCCTTAGGTATACCAGCGCCAGTGTCTTCGCAGTAGAAGTATATGCCGCCATCCTGCTCACGATAACCCACCTTGATGTGGCCCTCGTGGGTGTACTTGATAGCATTGGTGGTAAAGTTTGTCAGCACCTGCTGTATGCGTCCCTTGTCGATTGTGGCTGTATACGTGTCGTATGGATTGTCTTTGATAAACAGCACGCCAGCTTCGTCTACACGCTGCTGTAGTGTCTGACAGATATCGTCGAACACCTTGGCAAAGTCAACCTCCTCTGGCTGTATGGCAAGCGACTGTCCTACGTTCGATGCCTCAAGGATATCATTGATCAGTCGCATCAGCATGTCGCAGTTGTTGCGAATGATGCGAATGAACTCCATGCGCTCGTCATGATTTTCGACCACAGGCAGCAGATCGCTGAATCCTACGATGGCATTCAGTGGTGTGCGTATCTCATGTGTCATGTTGGCCAGGAATGCAGCCTTCATCTTACCACTCTCCTCAGCGCGCTGGGTCTCGTCCTTCAGTCGCTGCTGTGCTTCCATCAGGGCATCAATGTTACGCGCCACACCAAAATACTTATACACATTTCCATTTTCATCAATATCAGGAATACCGCTAATGGCATACCATACTGGACTAGGGTTGATGAAGGTGTATTTGATGTGGATGGTCTTGTTGTATTCCCTTGCATTAGCAATAGTTTCCATTGCGTCCTTTAGTGCTGTTGCGCTAAACTCATCAGTAACACCTCCAAAGAACTCTTCCAGCGACTTGGTGTAGTCAGTCTTTCGGCCGCTATAGCTGAAGTGGATGAGTCGCTCTTTCACGTCGAGTGTCCACACAAACATCTTACATGTATCAAGCAGATATCCCAGTTGCTCCTCATACAGTTTGATATCGCTGGTAGCTTTACTCAGTTCTTTGTCGTGCTTGTCCTGCTCCAGATACAGGCTGCGCTCTGCAGTCATATCGCGTGCTGTAGTAACGTAGAACTGCAGTTTGCCCTCTTCGTCGAACGTTGGGAATACCTTTATCTCGATATACTTGTAGATGCCTATCTCTGGATAGAACATGCGCTGGCATACATGGAACGGCTCATCGTCGTTCTTGGTATACTGGCCCTTAATCAGTGGCACGTCAAACAGGTTCATCTTGCGGAAGTACTCTTCGCCATCCTTGTCAAACTCGCACAGCTCGCTCATACGACGGTTTACGTTGATGAGTGCTCCGCTCTTGTCGTAGAACGACATGGCGATAAGGCCATTGTCGAACATGTTCTGATACTTACTGGCTATATCCTCGTTCATTCGCTCCTCCAGTATCTCGTGGGTATAGTCTCTGAACGATGTGATGACGTAGCGTGGCTTGCCGTCCTGATATTCCACCACAGCGTGTCCCTCAAGCCAGCGCCAGTCTGGTTCCTTGTCAGTGCCTTTGTTGAATCGGCGCCTCAGTGATCCCAGATCCTTCTCACCACGTGCCATCTGTTCCATGGCTTCTTTATAGTTATCTTTCTCTTCATTGGGCAGACGGTCCATAAACTGTTCGATGCTCAGTCCGTCCTTGGGCAGCATGTCGCCATAGGTATTGCGTATGCGTTTGGTCTCAAGATCGTTTTCTATCACATAGAAGTTTCCTGAGCGCAGTGCCTGAGTCATCATCTGGTTGATGTCGATAGACTGCTCTACGGCCTTCTTAACCCTAACGCGCATCATATGGCTGAACAGTATTATCACGATGGCAGCCATGGCGATGGCTATCAGCAGGATGAGTGCCATGGGCGATGCGTCGTTGTGTACACGCTCTGGGTGGAACCACTTGTCGCGTATCTTCTGTATGTCGCCTGCCTGTTCCAGTCGTGCATACATGTCGTCGATGGCCTGTATCAGCTCCTTGTCGTATCCTACTATGCGCAGCTCGCCTGATGGCATGTCTGTATCGTCAAACTCTATGCCGTCGAGTCCCAGCTCCTTCACCTTCTGCTTCAGTGGCTGTTCGCCCCACATGTAGTACTTGTACTTGCCGCTGCGTATGCCCATCAGTGCCTCGCGTGGCGAGTGATATTCTACTGTAAAGTTCTTGTCTTTGCGTTCTGATATCTTCAGGTCTACATAGTCGTTCTTCTTCAGTGTCAGCGTGTCGCCAGGGCCCAGCTGGCTGATGTGCTTCAGCGGGCGAGTGCTCCTCAGTCGTACAGCTCTCACATTATAATATGTTATCATGTTTTGAGTGTAGAAGTAGGGGGGCTTGTCGTACTTAAACTTCAGCACGTGTATCAGGTCGGCCTCACGGTTGTCGAATGTCTGTGTGGCCAGATACCACTCCTTCATCACGTAATAGTGGGGTATGTCAAGCTTGGCCAGTATGGCGTCGAGCACTTCAACGTTATATCCGTCTGGTTCGCCCATATCGTTTCTGAACTCGTATGGAGGAAACTCCCAGTCGGCCACGATTACAAGTGGTTTCTCCTTGGTATATTCACGCAGATATTCTGCCTTGGCGCTGTGGGTATGGCACAGTGCCAGCATACTTATAATGGCTAGTATATATATCTTCTTGATCATCATAATCTTTAGTGTTATTATTGGTTGCGTTCCATTTCTATCATCTTACATGGTATCGAGAACCATACTGTGGTACCCTTGCCTTCAGTCGATGTCAACTCTATCTTGCCGTCCATGTGGTTTACCAGCTCATGGCTTATGCTCAGTCCCAGTCCAGAGCCGCTGTTGGCGCCTGTAACAAATCGGCCAAAGATATTACCTATTGCCTCCTGATTTATGCCGCAGCCTGTATCCTCTATTGATACTATCAAGCGGTCGGCTATATAGTCATATCGTGCCAACACGTAGCCCTTGGTGGTGTACTGTATGGCGTTGGTCAGTATCTTGTTGATTATCATCGATATGTGTGGCTCGTCTATCTCAATCACCAGTCGTTTGTAGGGACTCTGGATCATGTAGTTCACACCTTCTATCTTGTGGTTGTCCCATACTGATGCGCAGCGACCTGCGAATAGGCTGGCAAAGTCTACTGGCTGTGGCGATATGTTGATCATGCCAGCATCCAGACGCGACAGGAACAGAATGTCGTTGATAAGTTTGAGCAGCGATGCTGAGTTCTCCTTTATCTCATTGATAAACACAGCCTCGTCCTCGGCCGAGTGCTCCATCTCGAATAGCTCTGAGAATCCTACGACGGTGTTGAGTGGTGTACGTATCTCATGGCTCATGTTGTGCAGGAATGCATTCTTCACTGTCTCAACCTCTTGTGCGCGTACTGACTCCTGCGCCAGTTTCTCTTCTACAGCCTTAATGTCGCTGATGTCACGTATCAGGCCGAAGTATTCTGTGAAGTCGCCTTCCTTCGATGTTGGTACAAAGTTTACTGACAGATGCAGTGGCATGCCATCGCGTCTGCGTATGCATGTCTTTATCTCTGCCTGCATACTTCCTCTCTGGTGATTGTCCATCTTGTTGAGCACGCGCAGGGCTTGTTTCTCTGACGAGCTGTCGACAAACGACAGGGCTCTGGTCTGTGTCATTGTGTATCTGGCCTTGCCTACCTCGCTGAACACTGTAAGTATATGTGTGTCGAGATTGTAGCGTGCCAGACTTACACCTCCCACCTGCAGCACATAGTCGATGTTGTGCACATAGGTGGTCACTTCGTCCTTTATCTCCTGCAACTCGTTCGAGTTCTTCTTAACCTTCAGATACCAGTTGGCAGCCTCAGTCACGTTGCGGCCTGAACCATAGAATCCTATGCGATTGCCATACTTATCGCGTATAGGTATTATCTGCAGTTCATAGTATAGCTTTTCACGTTTCAGTATTTTGTTGAGTGGACGTTCATCGTCTGGCGATTTGAATAGCTGTGTGGCATAGAAGTATTCCAGTTTGTCGATATCGAGGTCAGGTATGCCCAGCACGTCGCGCAGGTGTATTTTCTGCTTGCGTATCCACTCGATGTTGACATTTGTAGACTCCAGCGATTTGGAGTTCATGTCAGTGATGTAGCCTTCTGAATTGTAGTACACCATATCCACCAGGGCTGAGTTGAACAGCGACTGGTATCTCAGCATCGACTCCTTGGTCTGCTCCTGTCGCAGATGGTCCTGACTGGTGTCGCTCTTTGATATGATGATTATCAGTGGCTTGCCGTGTCTGTCCTTGCGTAGCACTGTCAGGTTGGCTGTGTAGTTGCTGTAGTGTATCAGGTCGTTGTCGTACTCCCTTATCTGCAGCGTGGCATTGGCCTGCTTGCCATCTATTATGTTTTGCAGAGCCTGTGTCACTTCATTAAAGTCTGACGGCTCAAACCTATGCGAAAACTCTATCAGCGAGTACGATCGCTCAGGATTGCCTGATGAGTCCATGGTTACAAAGTGCTGCGTCTCTACATTATATGTACAGAACTGCACGTTACTGGTACGTATTATCAGCGACAGGCGCTCGTTTTCCTTTGCAATCTGTCTCTTCATCTTGCGCTCGCGCAGTTTGAAGAATGTGTAGTAAACTATCAGTGCTATACCTATCAGCAATCCCCACTGCACCATATCCCATACCCACGCAGGTATACCACTCTCCTGTCGCTCAGGATAGAACCACTTGTTCTGTATCGCTGTCAGTCGGTCGTTGGCTCGCAGATACGAGTACACGCTGTCAAGCTGGTTCAGCAGATGCTGGTCGTTCGAGAAGAACTTGTACTCGCCATAGGGAAACTCGAATGGTGTAATCTCCAGATTGTCTGTACGATACTTTGTCATCAGCCATTTCAGCGACATCGAGTTCCATAGTATTGTACCCTTGCCTTCAGTACTTACTCGCTTTATGGCTTCCTTCATGTCGTCGAAGGGGATTATCTCCTTAGCCCACTGGTTTTCCATCAGCAGGTGATGGCTGAAACTGCCCTCGTGTACTATCACTGGATATTGGGCCAGTTCCTTGCCTGTGGTAGCTTTTATTCCATTGCCCTTGGGCTGTACCAGGCTGTGTGTAAATATCTGTACTATGGCGCGACCGTATGATGAGTTGTGTCGTGCAAAGTCGGCATCCATTCGCAGCATCAGGTCCGACTTGTGCTCCTTCAGGTCTTTTTGTGCCTCAAGTGTTGGACGCAGACGTATTATGTATGGTATGTCGAGCTCCTTGAATATCATCTTCAGCAGGTCGATGTTGTATCCGTCAGGTTCGCCGTTCTCGTTCAGGAATACGTATGGCCACAGGTCCCATGCGTCTTCGTATATCAGTGGTCGTTTGTCGGTGTATACCACTGCGCTGTCCTGTGTTTGTTCAGGTTGTTGTTGAGCGTGTGCGCTGCCTATTGCCAGTTGGCAGGCCACGAGTAGTGCATATATTCTATATCTATTCATAATCATTAGGTTGTTTCTTCATTTTCTTCTATGCATGGAATCCACATCCAGAATGTCGATCCACAGCCTGCGCCCTCAGATGTCACGCCGATGTCGCCTTTGCAGTTGTCGGCTATCACCTTACATATATTCAGGCCCAGACCAGTGCCCTGCACAAAGTCATTCAGTTTTACAAACTTGTCGAACACCTTGCCCTGATGCTCCTTTGGTATGCCGTCGCCAGTGTCCTCGCAGTAGATGTACAGTCCCTCTGCATTGTGGCGTGTCTCTTTGCGATAGCCTATCTTGATGTGCCCCTTGTGGGTGTACTTGATGGCATTGGTCACAAAGTTTGTTATCACCTGCTGTATGCGTCCGCCGTCCAGCGTGGTGTATAGTTTGGGGTAGGGGTTGTCTACTATGTATTCTACCAGTGGGTTCTGTACCCTTCTGGCCAGCGATGCTGCCACATCGGCAAAACACTTGGTGAAGTTCAGTCGTGCCGGCTTGATATAGATGGCGCCATTCTCGAGCGACGACAGTGCCAGCATGTCGTTCACCAGTCGCAGCAGCATGTCGCAGTTGGTGGTTATCACATCGAGTATGTGTTCGCGCTCCTCAGGCGTATCCTGTGTAGCCAGCACATCGCTGAATCCCACGATGGCATTCAGTGGCGTACGTATCTCATGACTCATGCTGGCCAGGAACGTACTCTTGCGCATACCGCTCTGACTGGCGCGCTCAGTTTCCTGCTTCAGCAACTCCTGCTTCTGCATCAGTTTGGTCACGTTGCGCACCACGCCGTATGTGCCAGTCAGGGTGCCATTCTCGTCATAGTATGGCACGCTGTCGATGAAGTTCCACTCCAGTTCGCTGCTGTCGTGGAATAGTGAGTGCATCTGGCATAGTTTCGACTTTGGCTCCTTCAGCAGCTCGAATGGGTTCTGCAGTTCCTGGGCAAATCCGCCTTCCATGAATCGTTCTATCACGTCGTTGAATCCCAAGACCATCTCAGGCTGGCTCATCTCCTTATACATATATACCTCGCGCTTCTCGAACGATGTGCGGAAGAATCGCATGTCTACATTCTCCATCAGGTACTTCAGCTCAGTCTCATACTCCTTGATGTGCCTGTTGGTGCGATTAATCTGCTGCAGGTTGCGCTTGTGCTGCAGATACAGCTCGCGCTCCTGGGTTATGTCGCGTATGTAGAGTGTAAACATCTGCAACTGATTGTCGTGGTAGATGGGGTGCACACGTATCTCTGATACCAGATTCACGTCGCGCTCGTATATCACCGTCTGAGTGCAGAAGTACAGGTCGTCTACAGCGTCCTTGCGCAGCAGATAGCGGAAGGTGGGCAGTTCAAACAGGGTGTAGTGATAGTAGAATGGGTCGCTCTCGCCCTTGAATTTCAGTATGTCGCGCAGCTTCTGATTAGCCGTCAGCAGGTTGCCCTCCTTGTCGTAGAACGCCTGACCTACGATACTCTGCTCAAACAGCTTGCGATAGCGGTCTGTCAGGTCCATCTCCTCCTTCTGCTGCAGTCGCTGTTCTGTCTCGTCGTATAGCGTGCAGTACAAGTGCAGTGGTACTTTGCTGTCGCTCTCGTCATACTCGCCTACACCTACTACTCTCATGTAGTGCCAGTCGCCCAGATGCAGACTCAGGCTCTTGTCCCAGCGATAGCAGGTCTCAGTAGACTTCTCGCCACGCACCAGGCGGTTCATAAAGTTCTGATAATTGTGCTTATCCTCAGGGTGGACGTATAGCAGACTCTCTTCGTAAGACATGCCCTCAGGTGGCAGGAAGTCGCCATACATATTATCTGCACGTCGCTCCTTCAGGCTCAGCTTGGTCACATAGTTGTTATCGTTCAGCGTATGCTCCATTATGGTGGCAATTTCCCTGGCCCTCTCAGTCTTCTTTCGAATGCTGTAGAGCGTTATGCGGTTCAGTATCACTCCTATGATAATGACCATCAGGGTTAGTATTGCTATCAGTATCTGCATGCTTACGCTGTTTTATTTCTTTACATAACTTATCATCTCGCAGGGTATGCTCATAAAGTATGTGCTGCCCTTGTCTGGCTCCGACAGCACGTCGATGGTGCCGCCCATCTGTTCTGCCATCTCTTTCACTATAGGCAGGTCAAGACCAGTGCCTATGCGCTTGTGCTTGCCCTCGCGTGCAAAGCGGTCGAAGGCTCTTGGCACCTCGTCGAAATCCATACCCACGCCAGTGTCCTCCACGATTATTATAAGTTCGTCGTGCAGGTATTCGTATTTGGCCTTCAGGCCGCCTTGGTTGGCGCACATACCTGAGTAGGCGCATAGTTTCTTGATGGCCTGTCCCAGATTCTGTGGGTCTATGTTTACCACCAGCGATTGGTATGGGTTCTCTATGGTGCGTGGTATCGACTGCTTCACGTCGCTCCAGCCCAGCTGGCACCATCCCTCAAACAGCGATGCAAAGTCGCATGTCTCGTAGTGGTACTCTATCATGTGGGCGTCAAGTCGCGATATAAACAGTATGTCGTTTATCAGGCTTAGCAGCACGTCAGTGTTCTTCTTTATCTCCTCAGCAAATATGCGCTCGTCGTTCTGGTCGTGCTCTGTGTTGAACAGTTCTGCAAATCCTATCACAGCCTGCAGTGGCACGCGCAGCTCATAGCTCATGTTGAGCAGGAATGCGTTCTTAAGCTGCTCTTCCTCCTGTGCCTTGGCTGTTTCCTCCTTCAGTCGCAGCTCTGTGTGGGCCATCTCTGTATCGTTGCGCAGTATGCCAAAGTAGTGGGTCACGTGGCCAGCCTTGTCAGTGATAGGCATCATATTCAGGTTCAGGTATATATCGCGCCCATGCTTGTCCTGCAGTTTTGTGTGCAGCGTCTCTGATATGGTGCCCATGTGTCGACGGTCCATACGCTTTATGATGTTCTTTGCGGCGTGCTGGTCGTCTCTGTGCATCAGTGCCACTGCGTGCAGCTGTGGTATGCGCTTGCCTGGTCCGCTCAGGTCGCTCAGTATCTCCAGTTCGTGGCAGTCAGGATAATAGTTTATCAGTCGGCTCTCGCTCACCTCGAGCGAGTAGTTTATGTCTCTTACGTACTGCTGCAGAGCCTTGGTGCGCTCTTCGATCTGTCGGTTCGACTCCTTCATTCTGTGGTTCGACTCTACCATCTCTGTTATGTCGCGTCCTGCGGCTATCACTCCCATCAGGTGGTTCAGCTGGTCGCGTATAGGGCCCAGCATCACCTCGTAGTACATCTTGCTCTTCACTGTCACCTCAGGCACTCGCTCGTCGGTGGCTTTTACCTGGGCAATATCTGTGATTGATGACAGTGTGGTGTGCTCCAGCGTCTGCACGTCGATGTCTCTATACGATGGTATGTCGTTCATCTTCATACCACGCTTTATGAGCGCCTGGGCATCTTTTACTCCAAACGTCTTGCAAGCCGTCTCGTTCAGGTCGGCCAGATTGCCCTTGGCATCGTAGTATACCATATCCACCAGCGACGAGTTGAACACAGTGTGCGACCTCAGCATCAGGTTCTTGATTTCTTCAGCACGCTTTGTCTCCTGTGTTATGTCGCGCTGTGTGCCCAATATCTCCATTGGCATGTCTTTGCGATTGCGTCGCAGCACTGATAGTGTTATCTCGTAGTACTTCAGCTCCTCGCCCTCGGCTGGATCGTTGCGCACTGTCATCGTGTCTGTCAGTATCTCTCTCTTCATTATGCTGTCGATAGCCTTCTCGATATTCAAGAAGTCATCGCGATTGCATCGCTTGGAGAATTCGAATGGGGTGTAGAGTGTTTCTGTGAGATCGTTTTTAGATATTTCCTTAAATTGGTTTTTCTTGATATCGTATGTCCAGGCACCTGTCTTGTTGGCATCCATTATGAGCGATAGCTGCGCATTTAGTCGTTGCAGGCGTCGCGTCACCCTTCGCTGTTTGTAGTATGTCAACCTGTTGTATACCACCATACAGGCAGCAGAAAGTAGGAATGCTGCTATCAGGTAACCGTAATTATGTAATATCTCAGTATACATCTATTGTGCTCTAAGTATGGTAGTAAACATCCGCAAAGATAGCTATTTTTGTATAAATAAAAAAATTTTTGAACGAAAAAAACACAATTATTTGGTACTTTCGCAGAAAAACCTTACTTTTGTCATCAGAAAACGACTAAAAGTACAATAATTATGGTTGACGTAAAAGAAATTTTAAGCAAGAGTGAAGAGCGCATGGAGATGGCTGCCTTGTATCTTGAAGAGGAGCTGAACCGTATTCGCGCCGGCCGCGCCAATGTGGCTATTCTCGATGCTGTACGCGTAGAAGTGTATGGCAGCAAGGTGCCCCTGAACCAGGTGGCCAACGTGAGTGTGCCCGATCCTCGTACCATCGCCATCAAGCCATGGGATCGCAAGGAGATTCGTAACATCGAGAAGGCTATCATGGATAGCGATGTAGGTATCACACCTGAGAACAACGGCGAGATTATCCGCCTTAACATCCCTCAGCCCACTGAGGAGCGTCGTCGCGACCTTACCAAGCAGTGCAACAAGATTGCTGAGAAGGCTAAGGTTGAGGTGCGCAACGTGCGTGGTGATATCAAGGAAAAACTTAAGAAGGCCATCAAGGACGGACTCTCAGAGGACCTGGAGAAGGACGCTGAGAACGATCTGCAGAAGTTGCACGATAAGTATATCAAGAAGATCGACGACCTGATTACGGCTAAGAACAAGGAGATAATGACAGTCTAAATGCGTGGACTTGTTATTAAGAATACAGGCAGCTGGTACACCGTCTTGACAGACGATGGCCAGCTTCTTGATTGTAAGATAAAAGGTAACTTCCGTCTTAAGGGCATACGCAGCACCAATCCTGTGGCTGTGGGCGACCGTGTGACGGTGGGCGAGGGCGACTGGATAACTGAGATCGAGGACCGTCGCAACTATATCATTCGCAAGAGTATCAACCTCTCTAAGCAGAGTCATATCCTGGCGGCCAATGTAGACCAGGCCATGCTGGTGGTAACTGTGGCCAATCCACAGACCAGCACCACGTTTATAGACCGTTTCCTGGCATCGGCCGAGGCTTATCGCGTGCCAGTGATACTGGTGTTTAATAAGACCGACCTGCTCGATGAGGACATGCTGCGCTATCAAGCGGCGATGGTAAATCTGTATCAGACCATAGGCTACGAGTGTCATCAGATATCAGCAGGCACTGGCGATGGGGTAGAGGCCCTGCAGCCACTGCTCACTGATAAGATTACACTGCTAAGCGGCAATAGTGGAGTGGGTAAGAGCACACTTATCAATCGCCTGGTGCCAGGCGCCAGTCTGCGTACGGCCGAGATTAGCGACGCTCACAACACTGGTCAGCACACCACCACATTCTCTGAGATGATACCTATCGACCCGTCGCTGCCACTAAGCCAGTCTAGGGGTTTCCTCATCGACACTCCAGGCATCAAGGGCTTTGGCACGTTCGATATGGAGCCAGAGGAACTGACCAGCTACTTCAAGGAGATATTCCATTTCTCGCAAGACTGCCGTTTCTCTAACTGCACCCACACCCACGAACCTGGATGCGCTGTGCTCAAGGCGCTCGAAGACCATTATATAGCCGAAAGCCGATACCAGTCGTACCTGTCGATGCTTAATGATAAGGACGAGGGCAAGTATCGTGAGGCGTACTAGGCTTTACATTAAACATTAAACATTAAACATTAAAGATTAAATGAAGAAAGTATTATTTGTACTGTTCGCGGCTAACTGTGCGCTGTCATCGATGGCGCAGGTAAAGACCGCTGTCACTGAGTTTAATATTGCTGGCCCATACGCTGTGGCTGCACCCTTTGGTGTAGATACAGTCAATGTGCAGGGTCAGAAGTTCGACCCTAATTCGCTGATGGGTGCCATCGCGCTCACATCGCAGGTCACAGGCAAGTTCTCTGGCGCTGTGCTGCCATCGCTGGCCGATAGCAAGAGCGTAGGTCTGCTGTCGTTCTATGTCAACAACAGCAGCTACCTTAAGGGTAAGATAGAGGTTAAGGGTCCTAAGCACTCTAAGTTGTATATCGATGGTGTTGAGGCTGGTGGCGAACTTAAGCTTGCCCCTGAGCACCACACCTTCACTATCCAGTATCTGGCCGAGCCTAAGGACACTGACTCTATCAAGGTTTGTTTTGATACCCCTGAGGCTATCGCTTACACCCTCGACAGCCGCCACCCCTATATGGTACACGACCTGACCGACGGTCGCCGTGTGCGTGGCATCAGTCTGTCGGCCGACGGCCAGCTTGCTTGTGTGGCTTATCAGACCACTGCACGTGGTGGCAACAGCGTGTGGAGCTATGAGTTGCGCGATGTTAAGACTGGTAAGCTTATTTCGCAGCCCAAGAGCAATGCCCGCTGGATGCCCAAGAGCATAGCATGGATTGAGGAAGAGATGGACGGCAACAAGCGCGTGCTGTATCGTGTAGACCCTCGCACAGGCGTTCGCACACGTTTTGCTTACAATGTGCCTGAGGGCGGCTACACCGTCGCTCCTAACGAGGACTATCTTATCTACTCTCTCGAGGAAGAAGGACCTAAGGAGGATAAGGACGTGTTCGAGGTACTGGAGATGAACGACCGTCAGCCAGGCTGGCGCACTCGCAGCTATCTGGCCAAGTACGATATAGCTACTGGCATCACCCAGCGCATCACCTTTGGCACCAAGGGCGAGTATCTGTCAGACATCTCGCAAGACGGCTCTAAGCTGCTCATTATCAGCAACCGCTCTCGCCTGAGCAAGCGCCCAACGGCTGTGAGCGATGTGTTTATGATGGACGCCAAGACACTGAAGGTCGACACCCTGTTTGTAGGTGCAGAGTTCTTGGGCAATGGCTCGTTCTCGCCTGATGGCAAGCAGATAGTGTTTACTGGCAATCCTGAGGCTTTCGATCGCATCGGCTGTCAGCTGCCTGCCACCATCACACCTAGCATGACAGAGAACGAGCTGTTCCTCTACGATATCGCCACCAAGCAGGTTACACCACTCACCAAGGACTTCAATCCTAGCATTGAGCGTATAGACTGGTCGTGGGCCGACGGACAGATTTACTTCTCGGCCGAGGATCGCGATTATGTAAATATGTTTAGTCTTAACCCTAAGACTGGCAAGATTACCAAACTACCCATTCAGGGCGACTATGCATACCGCTTCGATATGGCTGCCCATGCACCTGTACTGGCCTATCTGTCGTACAAGACCATGGAGCCTGCATCGGCCTATGTGTTCGACCTGAAGAGTAAGAAGCAGCAGACCTACTTTGCTGGTGCTGAGGCTCTGGGCGATGCTGAGATTGGTACTTGCCAGGACTGGAACTTCATCAACTCTAAAGGCGACAAGGTTTATGGCCGTATGTATCTGCCTAAGGATTTCGATGCAAGCAAGAAATATCCTATGATTGTGTATTACTATGGCGGCTGCTCGCCTGTGTCAAGATATTTTGAATCGCCTTACGCTCCACAGTATTGGAACTCGCTGGGCTATGTAGCCTATATCCTTGAGCCAAGTGGTGCTACAGGTTTTGGTCAGGAGTGGGCATCGCGCCACGTAAACACCGCTGGTCAGGGGCCTGCCGAGGATATCATCGAGGGCGTTAAGAAGATTTGCGCAGAGCATCCATTTATCAATAAGGATAAGATAGGATGTATGGGCGCATCGTATGGTGGATTTATGACCCAGTATCTGCAGACGCAGACCGACATCTTTGCAGCTGCCGTAAGCCATGCAGGTATAGCCAACCACACTAGCTACTGGGGCGAGGGCTATTGGGGCTACAACTACAGCGAGGTGTGTATGGCCAACAGCTATCCATGGAGCCATCGCCAGCTGTATGTAAACCAGAGCCCACTGTTCAATGCCGACAAGATTCACACCCCACTGCTGTTGCTGCATGGCAATGCCGACACCAACGTGCCACTCATCGAGAGTCTGCAGATGTTTACTGCGCTCAAGTTGCTTGGCCGCGAGGTATCGCTGGTTGAGGTTGAGGGCGAGAATCACCACATACTCGACTACAACAAGAAGGAGAAGTGGCTAGCCACCCAGATGGCCTGGTTCCAGAAGTGGCTTAAGGACGACCCATCATGGTGGGACGCCCTTTATCCAAAGAAGAATTTGTAAATGACGCACTGGTGCACTGATGCACTATAGCGTGGGGGCTACCAACCCAAAGATCCCTCGCCCTGTAATGGGGCGGGGGATCAATCATTTTATAGCATCACTATACCAGTCTTGCGATATACAGTCTTGCCTTGCGTGTTGCCGCGGCCGTCGCTCACCTTTTCTATCAGATGGTCGCACTGCAGTCGGCTTATCTTGCTGCGAGCGGTAGCGTCGTTGGCTAAGCTGAACACACGTATCACATCATCGCTGGTAAACTCCTCTGGCAGTCGTTCAAAACCGTCGAATGTCTTCTGGCGGCGCTGCACGTTCACGTTGGCTTCACGACTCTGATTCTCAAAATAGTGCTCAGCCATCGCTCCAAAGAAGTGTCGCTGACAGGCGTACTGTATGTTTACTATCAACTCAGCCAGTTGCCAGTCTACCTCGTCAGTGTCAAACTCGCCACACCAGTAGTCGCCGTCTTGGTGCAGCTGGCACCAGTGGCGCATCATGATGAAGGGCGCTGCAAAGTTGAACCCATGATAAGCGCATCGCTTAAGCAGCAGTTCGTCGGCCTTCGAGTTGTTCTCCTCAGCGTCGGCCATGCGGCGTGCAGTCCAGTCGTACAGTTCGTCCACTATCTTCGTCAGCTTCAGTTCGCCCTTGGTCTTGTCAAGCTTCTTGGCCCACTCTCGCAGACGGTTGTCGCTTTCGTAGTCGATGGTCGATTCGCGCGATAGCATCTTGAAGTTGGTCGATGGCAGCGGTATGCATGTCAATCGTGTCGACAGACCTGAGCCGAAGTTCTGCTCGTTCACCTTCTTCTTCAGTGCTATGGGTGTGCCTGTGTAGATAAAGTTCCACGTCACGTAGAAGTCCTGCAGTATCGAGTCGGCATTAGAGTATGCCTGACCGTCCCACTCGTTGTGGAATGCCTTCAGTTCCAGACTCATCTTGTCTATCCAGCTGCCACCTTTCTGCACACAGATGGTGTTGTCGAGCTCAGTGTCGAACGTCAGCATGTGCAGCTGCATCGGCTGGCCGTCCACCTCTTCCACGCTGTTCACCATGTCTTGTATGAACTGTGCATTACTGGTTCGCGCTGGGTGCACACGCACTATCACCTTGGGCTTGGGCGGCTTCTCCTTGTTGGCGCCCTTGGTCTTGGTTATCTCACGATAGGCGTTGATGGCATCCTTGCCAGCCTTGTCGGCCTCGATGATGGGCTCTGCCAGCAGGTTGTACAGGCGTGTGGCGAAACTCTTACCACTGGCTGGATCACCTATTATAAGTGTCGAGTTATTCAGTCGTCGCAGCTCCTCTGGGCGGGCGTAGAATCGATAGGTGCAGCGTGTCATCAGCGTCATCATCAGTCCGCCGCCTACAAACATCGCTGCTGGATACTGGTTGCGCTTCAGTCCCTTGCACATGTCCTTGAGTGCTGGGAAGTAGGGCATCAGTGCCTCTATCTCTTCGCCCCACGTCCATAGCTGTTGTGAGATATTTTCATCGCCACGTTGCTGTGGTGTGGCAACCGCCTCGCGCAGGCGCTTGGGCATGTACTCGTGGTACTTAAAGTCCATCACCGATCGCACTGTGCCGGCCACGTCTTCGCCCTCGCGCTGCAGGTCCTGCACCCAGGGCAGTGTCATCACCACCTCTGTTATCTTGGTGGCGTTCTTGCCCAGCACGTATCGCAGATGGCTTGCCAGGTCTACCAGTGTGTTGTGGCGGTTGTTGTTCAGGTCTACGCCCTGCAGCCACTTGCTGATTATCTTGCTCACTGGCATGCCGTTGTAGGTTTCCTCCGTTGTCATGTCGAGCGCTCCCCCTTTTGTCATGTCGAGCGTAGTCGAGACATCTCTTGAGATCTCTCCATGCGCTCCGCTTAGTCGAGATGACAATTGCGGTTCATCCTCTCTCTCAGCCTGGCTATGACCGTCGCGATATAGAGCAGTATATCGCTCAGCATACTCCTTGTTCTCATACTCAAAAATCTCCTTGTCTATATACAAAATGTCAGTTTCTTTACAAATAAAACTCATCCTCGAAGCGTCCTTGCATGCCTCATCCACTACCACATCGTCGCCTAGCAGATTTGCCATCTGGTGCTGGTTCGATATCAGGTTGCCCCAGTCCAGTCGCGCCTTAAACACTATCTTCAGTCCCTTGCCGCTGGGTGTGATGTAGATAAGCAGTATGCCTAGTGCCTTCCAGTCTAGTCCACGGTCCACCCATCCTTGATATAGTGTCAGTGGACTCTCGATGTGGTCCAGGTCCATCACCACCAGTCCGTTCAGCCTTGTGGCGGCCTGCTTGCGCCATGCACCTGTGCGCCCCTTGGCCGACGTGGTCTCGTCGAATGTGGCTTGGAAGATGAATGCTGGCAGCTTGCGCTTCAGTCTGGCATCGTGGGTCTCTCGATAGCGGTCGATGCTCTCGTTCCACTTGCCCGCCCTGACGAGCGCATAGAACTGCGCTTCGTCAACGGGCTGTGTGGGATTGCTAAAGTTGCTCTGGTAACAAAACATAGGCTTAACAGAACTCCACTAGTTCGCGGTCGATTAGTGCATCTTTTGTGGCCTTGTGCTCGTTGTCAAGTATGGCCAGTACGCGCGCTGTTCCCAGCATCTTTGGTACGCTCTCGTAGATTTTTATGCGCTCTGCACTCTCCTTTACCCAGCCATGGTCGTTGCGACGTATCAGCCAGTCGGCACTCATGGTGCGCGGTCGGCGGTTGTATCGCTCGAAACAGATTACACACGCGCCGCTGGTGGTCTTCTCCAGCCATATGCGGCCTTCTACACGTACGCCTTTCATCAGGCGCTCCATTACTACACTTTCGTCTTTAATCAGTACTTCTTGCATTATCAGTTATTACTCGAAAAATCTCTTTGCCTCCCAGTCGCGACGACGCTCAAGTCCCTTCATCCTCTCGCCGCCGGCGTATACCCACTTCTTGAATTCGCGCTTTATTGCGGCCTTACTGGCTCCCTGGCGAATCAGACGGAGTAGGGTGGAGCGCTGCAGTCGGTCGATGCCCAGATTGAATGCGAACGATACCAGTGCGTCCATCTGTCCCTCAGTGTGCGCCACCTCCAGTTCGTCTACCTGCTGTGCTACCTCCTCGATGTCCTTCTTCAGTGTCTCGATGGCCCACCAGCGGGTGATCTTGTCGCCCATTCTCACGCCCTTGGTGTGTCCGTAGCCGATGGTTGGTACTCCTGCTGCATCCTTGTAAGCCTCCAGACGCAGACCTTCAAACTCTCTCAATTTCAAAATCAATGTTTCACTTGTGTTCATAATTTTCTCTTTTTTTCGTATTGTATTAATCGTTGTTGTTCATATTGTTTCTCTTAGCGTGGCGCTTCAGCGTGCGAATCTGTCGGCGCAGGTCTTCGTTAGTGGTCTGCATTGCCGCTATCTGCTCCTGCAGTTGCTTTATGGCGCTGCCGTCCTTTATTGCCTCTACCATCGCGTGCAGATCGTCTTTGGTCATCTCGTCCTGTCGGTCCATGCCTATGCGGACTAGCATTCCTTCGAGCAGCGACTGCTGATTGTAGTACATGTAACTCTCACCGTCCACCTTCAGCGCATATCCGTTGCGCAAGGTAATCACATTAATTTTCTTTAGTTCTTTCTTCATAACTTTTATCTTTTTAAATTCGTTGTTTTGTCCTTTCGACGGTGCAAAAGTAGACATAAAAAAAGCGCGCCCCAATTACTTGGAACGCGTTGTGCAGAGGTTTAGGTAGGTCTGCGGATTTTTAGGTATGTTTTACCATCAAACGTGCATAAGCTTATGCATGCGATTGTGCTATTTCTCGATTCTAGCCATAAGAAACTCTAGCAGAGCCAACTCTCTGTCTGATGCGCCAAACTCTTTCCACTTATTTACGTGCAGGCGCATGTACGCGTGGTCGCAGATAGTACGATTCACCTTGTTGCACGTGCATGGGTAGTCGAAGTTGGCAGGCATCTTTAGTCTCGATGCATTGCGCTCAAAGTCGCTTACAGTGCCCTTGTAGCCACACACATCTCGCGCCACGCCATACACCACAGCCCAGGCCGATGCCGCCCAGAACAGGTGCGAGCCCTCAGAAACTGCCCTGGTTAGTTGCTGCATAGGAGTGCCCTTCTCCTGTCGCTGCGCCATCAGTTCGCGCACCATGTCCATACACTCATTCATAGCCCTATGTGCCACGCGCTTTACAATTGCACGAATAACCATCTCAATCATTGGATCCAACTCTGATCCTGAAAAAACATTTTGTTTCATTTTGATTTCCATAATCTATTATCCTTTTTAATTATTATTTGTTTTTTAATGTCGGCTGCAAAGGTAAACTAGGGGGTGCATCAAAAACTGTGTCACCCCCATATATTTTAAACTCTTTTAAGAAATCTGTTTGTTTTGCATGGTTCTCATAAACATAGCGACCGTCACTCTTTTGAGCGGCGGTCGTTTCTTTTATAATATATCATTAGGAGAGAACCTGATGACCTTGGGTTTGCTATCATCCTTGGGCCCATTCTTTTTGAATGGGCTAGGACTGGTGATGCGGCAGGCCAGACGGAAAAGGGCGGTGAGAGATTTGTTGATTAAGTTGTCCATGGCTAGTCGGCTATTGTTGATTTGTAATCATTTACCAGGTTGCCTAGGGCAATTGTCATAACGATAAGAAAAAATATTGCTACCATAACTTTATAAATTTTAGTTCGACATTCAGTTATCGGCGGCAAATATAAAAAGAGGGGTGTATCAAAAACTGTGTCACCCCTCTAACTTTTAAACTATTTTAAGAAAAATGTGGCTTTTTAGCCGACTACCAATGAGAATCTGAGACCTAATGCATTGGCTATAAGCATGAATGTAGATAGCTGCATGTCAGTCTGTCCCTTCTCGAGCGCTGAGATGTACTCGCGCTTTTTGCCGATGCGCTCGCCCAACTGCTGCTGGGTTAACTTCTGGCGTTTGCGCTCATCGCGCAGGATTTCGGCATAGTACCATGCCTCTGCTTTGGCTTGAAACTCCTTGCGTGATGGAGAATCTACTGGACCATACTTTTCTTCGAGTCGATCTTCAATCTTAGGCAGTTTTGCCCATTTCTTTTCATCAATCTTAATCATAAGCTTTCCTCCCATTCTTTTAATAATCGTTCGGCTTTCTTAATCTCTGCGTTATATTGCTTTGAACTTTTTTCAACGAAGGAGTTGAGCATGACCATATGCTTGCACTCCATGAAGTTGTCTGCATCTATTGCAAAAAGAACCGTGCGATATTCATTGTTGCCCAAAGATACGCGCATTTCGTAGAATTCGGTCTTCTCAAGACGCTTGACGAATTTCGTGCTGACTACATATTTTGTGAGCATGATTTCAAATACAAAGTCATACTTGTCTTTCACTTTCTGAGGGAGACTTTGATAGTATTCTTCAAACTCTTTTGTATATGTTGCACTTCTTATAATCTTATTCATGGCGCAAAAGTAATATATTTCTTCCAAATCTCCAAACATTTTGGAAGAAAAATGTTATTTTTAGGTGAATTGGAAATTGGTCTGGTGTGATAGTACGTTTTGGACTTGGGTAGGATCGGCGCCGTGGGTGCGCATGATTAGGGCTAGGATGTACTCGGCCTGGCCGTCGATGTAGCCGTGGTCGAAGTGCTTGAACTCGCCGTGCTCGTAGAAGTACTTAAGGATGTTGATGAACACCCAGCCGTAGTGCAGGCGCCAACCTGAAAAGAGATTGAACGATACGCCTGGACGGATGTCACGATCGATGCTGCTGCACAGGTCGTAATCGCTCATGGTGACCTGCGACAGCCATGGAAATCGCTTGCATTCAGCCTCGAAATAGCGAGCCTCCTCAGCGGTCATCTCGCCATAGATAGTGTCATTACTTGCCATAGCTAGCGCCTCCCATATAGTCATTAAACAGGCTGCCAAGGGCGATAGTCATCACGATAAGAAAAAATATTGCTACCATAACTTTATAAATTTTAGTTCGACATTCAGTTATCGGCGGCAAATATAAAAAAGGGGGTGTATCAAAAACTGTGTCACCCCCTTGAATTTTAATATCTTTTAAGATTTTCTGCTAGTTGTTCTTTCATCTTCTGCCGTAAGTCGGCGGGCTCTAGCACCTCTAAATTAGGGCAGTGGGAAAAGAGTTCGCCCAAGAAATCTGCCGTAGGGCGGATGTCGAACGAAAAGTCTGTGTAGTCATGTGTCGACTCCAGTTCGCGCTGCGAGTGATGCAGCGGCAGTGTGCGCAGGTAGTTGGGCGTGCGGCCATAGGCGCGCACCACCACGTGAGCCATGGGCGTCTCGTCGGTCAGTACACCAAAGTACTCAGTGAAGTAAGACTCTGGCTTGAAGTCGGTTGGCATTTCAAACGGCTCATCAGTTATCTGCACCTTCTGCATGCGGTCGAGCGAGTAGGTGGCAAAGTGGTTGCCTGTGTGCGACAGGAGATACCAGCGCTGGTGGAATAGCTTCAGAGCGTAGGGCGCAATCAGCTTCTCGCCGCTCTCGAAGCCAAACTTCTGATAGCGTATCATGATGCGGCGGCGGGTCTTGATGGCCTGTATAATGGTCTGCAGAAACTCCTGACCGGCAGGTACATTTTCTAATAATAAATAGTCGCGCAGGCTGAGACTGTCGGTTAGTGCAGCATTCACAGTGAGTGTAGACAGCATCCATCCCTCCATCGTGTCGTCGCCCAGCACCTTTGGGTTGGCGATGTAGTACTTGTAGGTCTTTTCCTCGCACTCGATGACGATGCCAAACATGTTGAGGATGCCATCGCGCAGGCGATTAAACGTGGTGCGATCCAAATTCTTGCCGTCGGTCACCATGTCCTTCTCCCACTTTTCTGTTATATCGGCCAGTGTCAGCTTGTTGTATTGGCGTAGTAGATTGACTAGCCAGACGCATCGCTGGTATAATTTAGATCGTATCATTCTCTTCTTATTTTTTAATCGACTGCAAAGGTAGTAAATTTCTGCGAGACGGCGAAGGGTTGTGCTGAGAAAATTTTCGCCCATAGTGTCTTGTACTGAAATACGTTGACTCCTGCCAAGCCTCTTAAAAGTTAAAAAGAGTTATGAGAAAAGGTCAACGTTTTGCACGCGCATTCAAGCGTGC
>ONGP01000032.1 GCA_900317405.1 uncultured Prevotella sp. | reverse complement strand
TGTCACAGGTACGGCCTATTACCGTTTTGGCGATGTGGTGAAGGATAGCGAGGGCAGCTACTGGGTTTGTGTGCGCCCCAGCTTCGGTCCTGAGGGTAAGGGCGACAGCCACTGGATCTCTGTGTCGATGCCATTGCCCCAAAAGAACATTTATGAGTATCATGGTAACAACAACGACTACTATCTGCCCACAGGTTTGGGTGAGAGTGTAGAGCACATGCAGAACCTGTGCGAGATGCTCTATGCCATGTTGTATCCCACCCAGTGGAACCACAATCTGGTCAGTTCGCCCAGACCCAAGATGTTCCACGACTTCAGTTACGGTAACTACAAGTATCATAATGTTTATTTCTGGAAGGTTGTTGAAAAGACATGGAGTAAACAGAATCTCCGTGTATAGTGGTAAGTCATGGCTTGCCGGTTGGAACGGTGGCGTGTATCATGCCCAGTTCACTAATGGCAGCGGTAAAGAGAGCAACATGCACAAGCTGCAGAAAAGCACTGTGAAGAAGAACCTGAAGAATATGCCGATTGATTTCCGCCAGCAGGTTGATCAGCAACTGTTCGACAACGATGGTCGTCTGCGCTTTGTGCTGCGCTACAAGACTGGTAAGCAGCTCAGCGACAATGGCAGATATGATCCTAAAACAGCTATCAGTGGTGCGACCGACGTGTATGTATATAATAAGGTGCATCATGTTGAGCTGACTGATGACCCAGAGGTGTTAGCAGCTGATGATTTTAAGGATGGTGCACTCGATGGTTATTATGGCGACTCCTATTATCGCATAGGCGACGTGGTGAAGGATGAGGATGGTGCTCTTTGGTTCTGCGTTCAGCATGCAGGCCTCTATGACGAAACCATACGTGAAGTGTATAAAGAGTATGGAGAAGATGCCGACCGAGTTTGGAATGAAGGGCATATACGCATATGGCCCAGTCAGTATTCTTGGTTCGTTAGTCTCACACCTGTGTCATCTAAAGGTAAGTCGCTCTTTGAGGGTAATAGTCAATACTATTATACGAACTTGCCTACCTTTGAACAGGCCAAGACGGTTGCCTCTTATTTTTCTTATATCTTACAGGATGGTCTTTGGGGTATGGGAGGTGCTAATACTGGCTTAGGCAGGGTTTATAAACACATTAAGGATTACGCAAAGGTTGATTTAGCGAAAGTGGTTGTACGTCGTGATAGTTTGTTTGATGCATTTACAAATGGTGAGCAAAAGAACCATATCCAGAATATCTTTGTAAATCTGGCATATAGTGATGCTACTCATGCTGCTAAGAAGAAGCAAGGTTACCTGCGCTTTCTCATAGATTGCTGTGTCTCGGAATATGACGAAAATGGTAATCCTCGTCCTGGTACTCGTCTAAATTGTAATAAACTGCAGGACGCTTATACCACAGGCAACTATACTACCAAGATGTTCTTACAAGACCTTACCGACCAAGGTATGGTGAAACAGTATGCCTACGACCAGTGGGTAACACTACCTTGGTACACTTATGGAAATAACTTCGCAGGACAGAAGAATGGTAAAGCATTAGATATTTATATGCATGAGAGTATAAGGACTGACAGCTATAGCAGTGTTACTCCCGAGATGTTTCTTTGGGATCCTCAGAAAATGGATTATGCCGGAAGTTATACCTCTATGTATAATGAGCCTATCGCCATGGTCCGTGTGATGAAAGTGAAGGATCGTGGTACTAAGCCCACTCACACTGGTAATGGTAAAAAAATCCTCGCTGAGTACTTCTGTGACAATGAAAAACGTGATCAATGTGCCAATAATGGCCATTTTATGTCTTCTTTTACCAGTGTGACTTCTTATTTTAATGGTCAGAAGGCTTCAGATAAGTTTATTCTTTTCCTTGGCGAGTAATCCCCTATATATATAATAAGGTGTAAAATGATAAACAGATGATGATTATGAAAACAAATAGAATATTAACCGTGGTGTTTTCAGCCTTCATGATGATGGGGCTGGGCATGGGTGTTGCATCGTGTAGCGATAGCGACAAGAATGAGGCTAGTCCTGGCGGCGGTGAAAACGAGCCACAGGTTGAGAACGAACAGGAGGAGTTGGGCTGGAGCCTGATCAGTCAGCTCACCGACGAGCGTATAGCGCCTGCCGAGTGGACCGACAAGACCTTTGAGCCTACCATTGGCGAGGCACTCGAGGGCGAGCCTTACACTCGCGTGGTTTCGACCAATGATGTAGAAACGGCAGCAGCCCGCTTTGCCGAGTTGGCTGGCAATCCCGCAGGCTTCTCCGAGGTGATGTCGGGCTACAGCTATTCGGTTGAGGGCATGGGAACGCTCACCTATAAGCGTGGTTCTGAGACCGAGCCGTATCTGGCACAGGTGGATGTGGATCTGAAGCAGGTGCCTCACCTGAAGAAGATTCTCTACCTGACACCCGAACAACAGGGTAATAACAGTGTCGAAGCAACGGCTTATTACCGTTTTGGCGACGTGGTGAAGGATGGCGAAGGCAGCTACTGGGTGTGTGTACGCCCCAGCTTCGATCCCGAGGGTAAGGGCGACAGCCACTGGATCACCGTGTCGACGCCACTGCCCGATAAGAACGTGTACCACTGGCGTGGTAACAACAACGACTATTATCTGCCTACAGGCTTGGGTAAGAGTTTGGAGCACATGCAGAACTTGTGCGAGATGCTCTATGCCATGAATTACCCCGACGATTGGCTCAGCAATCTGAGTTCATCGCCTAGACCCAAGTTCTTCCATGACTTCAGTTTCACTAAAAACTACAAATATCATAACATCCATTTCTGGAAGCGAGTAGCCAAGATGTGGGATGAGAATAATCAGGACCTCTACGCGAAGGTGTTCAAGTGCACCAAGGAGCAGCTAAAGGCTGCCATGGACGATCCTGATAAAGGTCTCAACTTTGTGTATAATGGTTACTCATGGAAAACTGGCTGGAACGGTGGTGTGTATCACGCCCAGTTCACCAATGGCACTGGTAAAGAGAGCAATATGCATAAGGTGAAGGACGACGGAGCCGTGAAGAAAAACCTGAAGGATATGCCTGTAGATTTCCGTAACGGTCCAGATCCGAACTTCTTCAACGATGGTCGCCTGCGCTTTATACTGCGTTACAAGACTGGTAAGCAGCTCAGCTCCAATGGTAGATATGACAAGAAGACGGCTATCTCTGGTGTTGAAAACGTGTATGTGTATAACAAGTCGTATTTGGTTGATCTGAACGACAAACCGGAGGTGACAACCGAGGATAAAGTCTTCAAGAATCGTGGGTTCTATGTTATAGGCGATGTGGTGAAGGACGGTTTTGACAACCGTTGGATATGTGTGATGCCTAGCACTAACAATAGTGACCATCCAGATTCTAAATATGCCTACTTCGTCAGCTTCGACGAGAACGCACTTGGCAAGAATCTTTATTCTGGTTTCCCGAATCTGCCGTCGAAGAACCTTTCTATGCAGATGCTTTTCTGTATGGAAATCATTGCTCACAACTGTACCACCGGCACAAACACATATATGCAAGCAATTGAAAACGTCAAGAACCACGCTGGCGTGAATATGTTTGATATAGTTGCTTTCCGCGACACCATGCACAAGTTCACAGATACCCCAAAGGCGGAAAGTGTCATCAATTCATTTATCAGCTCGCTCTATTATGATACCGACGGCACGCTCTGTGTGCTCCGTCTCGTTGGCGACTATACTGCTGAACAGCAAAAAGGTGGGCGCGACTTTAGCTGGCACTTCTATGACAGCTATACACACGATCTGCAGACTCATCCCAAGCGCATGGATTTTAATGGTTTGGCCGACATCGCCGACATATTAGCTTATAATGAGGACCGCTGGGTGCTCTTGCCCTGGTGGACGATCGGCACCAAAGAGAGAACCCCTTCGCCTGGTTATCTCAAGAAGACGCAGAGACTCGACAACCTGTACAATTTCTTATATGCGCCTAATCGCTCATTCCTGGAAGGTACATGCCCAACGAACATGTATCGTGAGCCTCTCGTGGTATTTGCTGCGAAGCGCGTGCTCGATACTGGTACTGAGGCCAGAGCCTTCGAAGACGGTACCCGCATTAAGAAATTGAGTTTGCTATCGGAATTAGATCCGGATTTGTTTGATGATAACGATGTGATAAACAGGTTTATAATGGATGTATATGCCAAGACTAAATACCAAATGTTCTTAAACGACAAGAGCTACGACTGGGGTATGAATAATGAAAAATAATAACTATTAATTATAAATGATTATGAAAACAAGTAAGATTTTAACCGTGGTGCTTTCAGCCTTCATGATGATGGGGCTGGGCATGGGTGTTGCATCGTGTAGCGATAGCGACAAGAGTGATAATAAGCCTGGTGGTGAAGACGAGCCCCAAGTTGTGAACGAGCAGGAAGAGTTGGGCTGGACCCTGATCAGTCAGCTCACCGACGAGGCCACAGCTCCTGCCGGCTGGATGGATAAGACTTTTGAGCCTACCATCGGTAAGGCGGTGGATGGCGATCCCTACACCCGCGTAGTGGCAACTAACGATGTAGAAACAGCTGCAGCGCGCTTTGCTGAATTGGCAGGCAACCCTGCTGGGTTCTCCGAGATAATGACGGGCTACAGCTACTCGCTCGAGGGTGTGGGCAAACTCACCTATAAGCGTGGCTCTGCGACCGAACCGTATCTGGCACAGGTGGATGTGGATCTGAAGCAGGTGCCTCACCTCAAAAAAATTCTCTACCAGACGCCCGAACAGCAGGGTAATAACGGCAGTTTTGATGGAGCTGCCTATTACCGTTTTGGCGACGTGGTGAAGGATGGTCAGGGCAGCTACTGGGTTTGTGTGCGCCCCAGTTTCGGTCCTGAAGGTAAGGGCGACAGCCACTGGATATCGGTATCTACGCCGCTGTCCGATGAAAACACGTATCATTATAAATACAAGGACACTGACTACTACCTGCCTACCGGCTTAGGTAAGAGTTTGGAGCACATGCAGAACCTGTGCGAGATGCTCTATGCTATGATCTACCCTGATAAGTGGCTCAGCAATCTGAGTTCATCGCCTAGACCAAAATTCTTCCATGACTTCGATTTTAGTAAAAACTACAAATATCATAACATCTATTTCTGGAAGCGTGTAGCCGAGGCGTGGGAAGCAAATGATCAGGCCCTCTACGCGAAGGTGTTCAAGTGCTCCAAGGAGAAGTTACAGGCTGCCATGGACGATCCTGATAAAGGTCTCAACTTTGTGTATAATGGTTACTCATGGAAAACAGGCTGGAACGGTGGCGTGTATCACGCCCAGTTCACCAATGGCACTGGTAAAGAGAGTAATATGCACAAGATGAAGGACGACGGAGCCGTGAAGAAATACCTGAAGGATATGCCTGTAGATTTCCGTAACGGTCCAGATGAGAAATTTTTCGACGATGGTCGCCTGCGCTTTATACTGCGCTACAAGACCGGTAAGCAGCTCGGCGGCGGTAAATACCATGAGAAGACAGCAATAAGCAATGTAGTCGGAGAGTATGTATATAATGAAATGCATAAAGTTAATCTGAATGATAATCCCGAGGTGACGACTCAGGATGGCGATGTACACCCCAACCAGGATGCCAACGACCCTGCTGACGTGAAAAACCCCCAGACGGGTATCATCAGCAAACCGATAGCAGACGTTCAGCGCCATGACATTGGTGAGGTAGTAGCCAAAAACGGTCGTATCTACAACAGTGTGGAGGAAGCCAAGAAGGATGGTACAGAGGCTGTGGCCATGATCGCCGCTATGAAATGGGAAAGCGATGAAGTAAGTGGTAAATACACAGGAGCTTATCCTGTACAGATGTATCAGATTTATTATAAGGTAACTCACGCTGTAGCTATTGGCTTTGAGGATATTCCATTAACGAGTATGCCTTTTTCAACAGACAATACAGCTCTTGAAGCTAGCAAGGTGGATGCTGAATGGGTAAAAGCGCACACAGTTCCTGGTGCTACTTGGTGTCAGATGGATAGTTATACGCTGCAGCGCATGCTCATAGAGTGCGGTGACAAGGACCCAATGGGCGGACAGGATAACCTCATTTATTGTCTTGACGATATCAAAAAGAAAACTGAGGCTGGTCTTGACGATTATACTTCTTATTATCGAACACCACAAGCAACTCCCTGTGAACTGTCAAAGAAATTGGCTGAATGTGGTGTTAATTTTTCAGGAAATTCGAAGTGGGCTACTAATGAGCAAGATGTTGTCTTTATTCTATCACGTCAAGATCAAGGGTTTGACATCGCTTTCAATCTTCGAAAATATGAAACCAGTTCTCACTGTCGCTTTTATCTGAAATGGTAAGAATATAAAAATATAAAAATATAATGATTATGAAAACAAGTAAATTCCTAAACTCAGTGCTTTCTGCCTTCATGATGATGGGGCTGGGCATGGGTGTTGTATCGTGTAGCGATAGCGACAATAACGAGAATGGTGCCGACAATCTGGTCAGCACCCTGACGCTCGACGAGAAGGTGGCACGCTTTGGCGTGGAAACCGAGATGGAGGGCGCTGTTGTGCCACTGAATGTTGCCTGCAAAGGCGCATGGAGTGTTGCTGTTGAGAAAGGAAAAGACTGGGTGAGCATAGAGAATAACCAAGTGTTCTACCAAGGCTCGCAGACTTTGCAGCTGCTTTTCGACGAGAACCGTACAGAGGTTGACCGCACAGCCATCCTCTACATCACCAACGATGCTGATGAGACGCAGACCGTGACTCTGCGCCAGACAGCACTCTATAATGGTGAGGCTCCCTCTAACTCCAACATTCAGACCTTTGGTGGCAAAGGCTTGGGCTGTGGTATCAATGTGGGACAGATTTTCCGCGACCAGACCAAGGCCGCTCCTGGTAAATTCAACCCGCTGGCCATACACAAACTGAACAACGTGTTCAACCTGGGTAAGATCGAAAGCCTGATGGAGAATGGCAAGTTCAGCGGCGAGCAGCCTTATATCGAAGAGGTGCTCGAACGTGGTGAGGCCAGCATCGTGAAGTGGGACTCGCTGGTGCAGAAAGGTCGTAAACTGAAGGCTACCCTGAACATGGAGATATCGTTCGGTTTCTTCAATCTGAAGGTTGGCGGTGAATATGATGCTGCAGATACGATGAACCACGTGGGTCTGGATTATGCCATCACGCGCAATCTGGCGCTCTACAACGCTTACGTCCAGCCATCAATGCTGCGTAGTTATGCCATCAAGCAGGATGCACTCGACATGATGAACGCTGGTGATGTTGAGGCGCTCTATGACAAGATTGATGCCCAGGCAGCTGCCTATAAGAAACGCAATAAGCGTCGCTTTGGCAGAGAGGAACTCACAGCCGATCAGAAAGCATGTATCGATGCGATGTATGAGCAGGTGGATAATCTGCATACTTATGGTGGTGTATTCTCTTCGGGTTTCGCTAATCTCTACACCAAGCTGTCGTCGGCTTTCCGCAGCAAAGATCAGACTAAGATTGATGCAGTGCTTGAACAGATCGATTCCGACTACGGTCCATTCATTATTGCCCGTGCCGTTCTGGGTGGTTCGCTCAACATGAACTGCTGGTTGAGTAATTCTTACCTCTTCACCAGAGGTACACTCGCAGTCAAGACGGCTCTCGAGGGCGAGGGTATGTTTAAGGTGAATGGTACCTTGGATTGGAGCCAGAACGGATTGGATGCCGTTCGTAACTCAAAGCGTACCTATGATATCTATGGTGGTAATGCTAACCAGCTGCTTACTGATATCGAAACCGTGATGAACAGCGATAACCCTCGCGATGGTGTGAAACTCGATGAGGCAATGTCGCGTTGGGTCAGCTCGCTCTATGGCACTCAGACCGGCGGCAAGAAGTACGAGAACAGCAATGCAGCGCTGATTACTATCACACTCACGGGTGTGTGGGAGCTGTTTGAGGATGCACAGGTGCAGGCTGCTGTCAAGCAGTTCTTCATCGAGAAGTATAAGAACTACGACCTGGAGAAGTATGTAGATATGATGTACCAGGTTGAACCAGATAAGTAAAGTATTGAAGACAAAGTTCATACATATAGTAATTTGGCTCGCGCTGCTGACAGCATGTAGCAGCGAAGTTGATTGGCAAGGTGGTGGCGAAACGACGCCACCCACCTTCCAATGGACGCGAGGTGTCGTAGAGGAGACACGTATCGCCTTCCTGCGTAACTTCGGCGTGGGCTATGGCTATAATGCTGTGAACGGCCGCTACTGCTGTTACGACGACATACGCAGTCAGGTGCTGAACCGCCGGCAGCTGGAGCAGGCAAGCATCGACTTGCAGGAACGACTCTTCTTTACCGACTACTCCACACATGCAAGCTATCGCGATACGGTGGCTTATAGTTTACACGACTATGTGGCTATCTTCAATCTCGACGAGAAGTCAAGCATAGATTGTGTGGTTTATAAACAGGAGCAGAGCATCCGCCAGAATATCCTGGAGGATGGTGTGCGCCAGAGTTTCTACTATTGTGCCGACGAGGTGCAGCAGGTGGCGCAGCAGTATCTCAACGTGACCAGCATGCGTGCTGCCATGAAGGCTGGTATCGACCCGCAACAGCTGCTCACTCAGTCGTTCCGCGATGCCGTGCGCCATTTGGGTGATTCCAACGACCCGGCATCTGTCGATTCGTTCATCAAAGTGTATGGCACCCATGTGGTGGTGAGTGCTGCCGTGGGTGGCCGACTGCATATGGACCTGAAGAACTCGATGAAGCGCTATAGCCGTCGACTGCAAGTGGATAAGTTCAAGACCGAGGACCTGCTGTATGCTTTCAAGAGTCGTACTGAGAACCGCCAGTTGTCTGAGCAATATCAGTGGATAGAGGATGGCTCCCTTTGCGTGTCGGCCTATGGTGGCGATCAGTCGTTACTCTCGCAGCTACTCGGCGAACAGCGTTACGACGGCACGCGAAACTTCGACCTCTCGCAGCTGGATAAGTGGCGTAAAAGTATCACCTTTGTGCCCGACGACGAATATGCCTCTACGGCCGAGATGATCGATATGACCGTGGTGCCCATCTGGGAGTTTGCCTTCGATGCCGATGCATCAGCCAAACTGCGTGCCCGTATTTTGCAGGATGCTGCACAGGCCCGCTTGCTGTTGGGTGAGCGCAACTTCTCATCGTGTTTCTTCCCCTTGCGCCATGCCGTGGCCTCGTGCCAGATTGCTAAGGGTAGCAACTGGGAAACAGTGAGTCATCGTGTTGGCAACCGTAGCGACCGTCATGTGGTGTTTGTGGTGAGCCAGGAGCGCTATGTGGCTATGTTAAGTTACGAATACCTGAGTGTAAAGGGTGGGCGTGGACAGTATTTCTGGACGGCCTATCCCGTTTACGACGGCTACGTGAAACTGCAATGCGGCTATGCCGTGAGCGAGGATGACGGCCGCCTGCACCGGCTGATGATGGACGACGGGTGGTTGAAAGCTGTGCCAGTGAGTCAGGAAGAACAGCCCGAACAGACAGAGATGGTCTATCTGAATGCCGGCACGCTGAGTTTTGTGCGTCAGGACGGATACGTGTATGCGCCTGCCGACCCCATGCTGTATGTCGAACCTACACACGGGGTGAACCCCGATGGCACGGTAGATGTGAGCTATGTGGTTGTGGACAAAGATGCACCCAACGAATTTGTAATCACAATACCCGCTGATGGTCCGTTGGACCTAGGCGACGAGTGGACCCTGGAAAGTAGCGGCTACGACCACAATAAGCAGCGTGTCAACACCTATACGCGCCCTGCTGACTATATAGGTTATTATAATCCAAGAGAAGTGCGACCTGTGAAATGAAGAACTGGATAGTGATATGGCTCCTTGGGGGACTGCTGGCAGGCTGTGCTGAACAAGATGAGATGACGATGCCACCTGTAGCACCTGCTGATACCACCTTTGCGGTGTCGGTAGCCGACAGTGTGTTCAGTCGTTTTGCTTCCTTCGAGAGCCTTGCTGTAAAAGTAACCCGCAGCAAGGCTTCCGAAGGCACCATCCGCATCAGTACCGATGCCGACTGGCTGTCGCTGCAAACAGATACCTTACCAACCGATGGTATCATCAGTTTTTCAACCTCCGATAACCTCTCGAATACCCGTCGTGAGGCCCGACTCACTTTTACCGCCAACACCCAAACCGCTGCCATCACGCTGAGTCAGCTGTCGGTTGCTGATGACGATGAGAATGCCGATGCGGCATCTGATGGCTATCTGGGTTATGGCTACGACATCTATCAGAGTATCGACAACCCCATGTCGGTGCGTAAGACTCATCCTGTGATGAGCGTGGATGTGCTGCGCACTTATAGTTCGCAGACTACCTATGAGGTGGTGCACGAGAACCGTCTGTCACGTACCGAATTTAATATCACATGCGCTCGCTCAGCCAGCGAGTTTGCCAAGTTGCTCACGGCGTCGGCCAGCAACACCGATGTGGCCTTGATGGGCTTCCGCCAGAATGTTGACATGCTGAGTAAGGTGTGCCGCAAGGAAGAGCTGATGGTGAGCAACTATGCTTATGGCACCATGACCAAGGCCGTGTGGAGCCGTGCCATCGACCGTGGAGCCTTGACACATCTGCGCGACCGCGGTAAGCAACTCTTTACTTATGCCTTCCAGTTAGACCTGCAACGGGTAACGGGCCAGACGGGTAGTGACCGCCGGCAGGCTCTCGAAGAGTTGCTCGACAAATATGGCACCCATGTGGTGATGCAGGCCGACTATGGTGGTAAGATCGATTATACGTTCTGTATGACCAAGAGTGGCAGTCTGCGTTACGACGAGGAGATGCGTTGTCAGGCTGAGTTTACCTTTGGCCGTCTGCCGCGTGCCGAATGGGACGACCAGCAGCAGTCGGCACTGAGCAGTTCGAAGCAGATTGAGGGGGCTATCAATATCAAAGGCGGAGATCCCTCACTGCGCCACCAGCTGGAGCAGGATGTGAAAGGCCTGGGTGCTGGCGACGGTCTGCCCCCAGAACACATGATGCAATGGCTGGGCAGTATTAACTACAGCGACCATCCGGGCAGCGACGAATCGCTCGAGGTGATACACTTTGATATCATCCCTCTGTGGGACCTCTTTACCGGTGAGATGCGCCAGGAGGTGATGCAGGCAGTCATGGATCGTGCCAACAAGAGTAATTGTAAAGTGAGCGATGCCTTTGCATCTACCGATGTGTACTGGCTTGATATCACCGATGCGTTGCGGTTCGACAAGAGTCTGAGTCGTATCGTCTATGTGAAGGGTGTACCTGTGCTGAATGTGTGTCAGGAGTATATACCGCAGATCCGTGCTGATGAGCGCGTCAATGTGGCATATCCTATTTATAATTATAAGGCGGGGCTGACTCAGGGCATCTTCCTGGGCGATGGCGTGCACCGGCCTGCCTACGTGATGTTTGGCGGTGATGAGTGTTATGTGGTGCCCATCGAGACCCTGAAGCAGGATGCCAAGCTCACTGAACTGGCCTATGTGGGGGGAAACCTTTACCCCGAACGTCACGATTATATATTCCAGACGGTGACGCCTGAGACCTACGACGACATGTTCCTATACCGCTATGAAGGCGAGACACATGCCACGCCAGTTGTGAAGATTGGCGCCACCTTCTGGACGCAGACCGATATCGGGCATGGCATGGGCTTTACTCCCACTCCCGACAGCGATGACGATGTGCGCGACGTGATGGCCGACGGCACGCTCTATACACGTTTCCAATACGATGTTAGCAGCGCCGCCCAAAGGGCCAATGCCTGGGGCTATGGCTATGAGCCTAATACATACTTTAAGCGTGACAACAACCGCCACTGGTATCTGCCTGAGCCGTACCAGGTGCGACAGCTATACAACTATTTGGGACACTCGCCCAAAGCGCTGTTCCGGGGTGGTGTGAGCGGATTCGAGGCGGCCTTTAATGGCTATCGTGGTCAGGCCGACATCGAGAACGGGAATGCGCTGGGCGACAATCAGCATCGTGGCCTTAACACCTTGAATGTAGTTGCCTCGAAGGCTGTTGGCAACAGCGCTGAGGCTTGTCTGATGGTGCTCGACGCTCATTATCACCTCAAGCTGATTACCGATGCCACCTATTCAGGTGAGAATTCCCGTCAGTGGCGTACCAACTACTATCCCGTGCGATTGTGTCGTGGCGCCTGCTATGAGTATCCATCGCTTTCAAAGATAAAAGAGATACAGAATAAATAAGATATGAAAATGAATAGATATTATAGTATATTCGCATTTGTACTGGTTGTGCTGAGCTATGTAAGCTGTAGCAGTGATGACAAAACCGATACCCCAACGCCTCCCACCGAAAAGGAGGTGCTGACCGATGCCGATAGTCTCATCATACGTCAGCAGATGGCAGTGGTCAATATCCTGAGTAAGTTGACAGGACGCGACGATATAGGTCCCGATTTCGACACCAAGCAGTATGCTCCCGTCTACGGTAGCGTGCGCGATGAGGCATTACCCTATGTGAGGGCGATTGCCGTGGCTGATGCGACTGAGGCCGAGAACCAGTTCCGTGCACTCGTGGGCAGTCATTTTGTGCAGACAACGGCCGACGGTCTGGCGGTGACGCTGGCTGATATGAACCTTCGCACCGACGGGCGCCGACAGACATTAGGCACGCTCACTTTCCACCGCGTTACCAATGGTGAACGACTGGCGTATGCCGATGTGGACATCGATTGTATGCCCGCACTGCGCCGTATAGAATATATCGATGAGCAAAACTGGGGATTGAATGCCGCTTCGCCTTACATGATAGGACAGCTGGTGTACTATGGTGGCTCTACTTATACCACTGGTCTCTACGTGTGTGTGCGCACTTCTACCGACGGCAACCGAACGGGCCGACTCATCCACTTTGAAACGAATAATGGCACCAGCGACTGTTCATATAACCTTGATCATGACGATGAGGGCTGCTGGGTGCCATATAACCATGCCACGGCTACTGATATGGAATTCTACATGCAGCTGTTGTTGCGCAATAAGCGTGGCTACCGTAATGCTATTTCTGCCTATCTGAAGCGGTCAAGTACCGAAGAGAGGTATCGTAACCGACACGACCAGGTGCTGCCCAAAGGCTTTTATGAGTATCCAGGCCATTTGTATGGCCACAAAGGCGATTATCCTGCGGCGGTGATCCTGAATGCTGAATACAGCAGTGAGTCGGAGTGGCTGTTTGGACGTAGGCGCAAGGTCACCTTCTGGGAGGTCACCAACTGGTCGGTGAGTGATATTGGCGAAGAGAAGACCATGACTTACTGGAAAGATAAGGAGTGGAATAGTTTTATGATAAAATACTATGTCCTGACGGCCAACATCATCAAGTTTGGCTCCGACGAGGTGCCTGGGGCAGTGAAGGTTTACGACCCCGCGCCTGATGCTTTTTGAAAGTGTGTGTTATTTTATATATTTAATGATTATGAAGACTAAGAAACTAAACATGCTGTTTGTCTTGTTGCCGATGCTGTTGGTGTTTGGCAGTTGCAACAAGGATGATGATGCATCTGACGTCCCTCAGGAAGCTAGAGGGTTGCCGATGCGTGTTACTATTGTGTTTGAACCCGGACAGCTGGGCGCCATGAGCACTAACGACTTCTTACAGTTGGATATGCAACAGTTTGGCAGCGACCACAAGGATTCGGTTTCAACCTCTTTTATTTGTACGCGTACATTCGAGTTGACTGCTATGGCCATCAAAGAATGGGCCGCGGATGATCTTCAGAAAAGTCCTGGTACCGACCACCGACTGCTGATTCTGACTTCGCCTGAACTGTTACGCTGCCTGAAGGGGGTGACACTGCGTGACGACGATCAGGTATTGGTACTGAAGACGCACCTTGCCGATGCCAAGGCTGCAGGTCCCGAAGAACGTACTCACGTGCTGAATGTCTCGTTTTCCGATGCTGTGCGGCAGGCGATAGTGCGCCGAAAAGACTACTACGAGGAAGTATATGCCGACTCGGTCAGAGAGAAACAGATTGTGCAAAAGGAGTTTGGGCCATATACGATTGTGCGCGAGTTCAGCACCATGCAGGTGGCCGATAGTCTCAACGAAACGCTGCATGAGCTGTTCCCTGAGAAGATGATTGGTTATGACTACCAAATCGATCTTGATATGGTAGGCGATTTTGATGTTGATAACTTGTGCCTGACAAATGTGGATGAAACAGCGGATATGAGTAACCTGAGCGAAGATGCCTTTTTGCTGGGTTATACCCATTGGGTGAATCCTATCACGGCTACAAACGTGTTCTGTCAGCCCATGCAGTTTATCGACTTAGGTGTGTTTAACCGCAGTTATGAGTGGTACTGGATTACAAACCGTGGCGATAATAACTGGCCGCAGGCCGTGATTATAGGCGAACCGGGCAATACTGAAGAAAAACTGGATTATATTATACCCAAGTATAATCTGCGTTCGTGGTTGGAGCGTTGGCTCGCAACCCCCGACGACATGCCCGAAGAAGAATGGGCCCCTAAGGCTAAATTCAGTGTTTGGGAAAGTAGAATTGTAAAACAGAAGCTATGAATAAGATAATCAAATTGATGATGCATGGAGTGGCTGTAGCTCTGCTCCTCATCCTGACAGCTTGCCACAGCGATAATGATGCACCATCGGTGCCTGCTGAGACTGCCGTTGTGGAAACATTGAATGTTGATGTGATTGTGCCTAACGATATACGTAGCTTATGGCAACCAGCCATCGATATGGTGATTGAAAACCTGGCCGAAGCTCAGCGAACCCTGCCCCGACAGGTGAAACTGAATCTGCGTTACCATGATGAGAATGCTGCCGACCTGGAGCAGACGGTTTATCAACTGTGCTATCCCAAGGAGGGCGATGATACCTGCCACCTGATTCTGGGACCGTATAGGTCGGCCAAAGCCGAGATGATACTGGCCAATGCGGCCAAGCGACGTGTGCCCGTGATGATGCCCGAGGTGACCAGCGACGAGATACAGCGCATCATGGACGGCAAACCTTATGCATGGTTTATGACCGAGAGCGACGTAACAGCCTGCGAAGCTATCATGAACCTTTGTACCTCTTACAAACTGCGACATGGTGCCCTCTTCTATAGCGATGATCGCTATGGTAACTCGTTCAGAAACTGGTTTGGATACATGGCTACCGAGTTCAATATCAATGTGAATCCCCAGTTTATCCGTTCCTATAAACCAGGACAGGATCTGACCGACGTCTTTGAGCAGATAGAGAAAGCCTGCGAAGATGATCAGCAACCCTATATGGTGCTGCTGGCAGTGAGCGACGAAGCCGACTATGTGAATCTGGCCAAACAGATTACAGCCGCTCGCAAACGACTGGGACTCGTGGAATTCGAGGCATCGGCAGTCACTTATTTCGTCAGTGATACTGGTGATTCAAAAGCCGTATATAGTGCAGGTGTTCCCTTCTATGGCCTAAGCCCGGCAGCTGCCACCATCAGTGGCTTCGAAACCGATTACTACACACACTACAAACACAATGCGCCAGATGGCGCTGCACAGGTTTACGATGCCCTGATGATAGCTGCCTTGGGCGCAGCCAAACGTGCCGGTAATCCTACCGGACCGGATGACTTGACCATCGACGGGCAGAAAGTGGAGTATCGCGACGAACCCTTTGGACCGAACCTGAGTGACTGGATGCGTGCGCTGGTGGCCGACAAGAGTGGTACCCCGACCAACTGGACGGTGGATGGTATGAACAAGGCTTTCAGACTGCTGGCGCAGGGACAGAATCCAAGCCTGAGTGGTACTACCGGTAAGCTGCTGTTCGATGCAAAGATGCATAACACCATCCTGCAAACCACCTATTGGCTGTGGTACACCTATGGCGAAGGCGACCGATATCCATTGATTACTTTTTCGACCCATGGTGACGATGGTCAGGTGGCTACACTACCCACCTGGGAGTGGCAGAAGCAGATCCGAGAGGAGTTTGACCCTAATATCATCGTTAACCATAACCTTCCTGATGTAAAGGATCGCTGGGCACTGGTCATCACCCCCTCTACCACCTGGGCCAACTACCGCCATCAGGCCGATGCTTTCTCGATGTATCAGACCCTGCGCCACCATGGCTACGACGACGATCATATCGTGCTGATATGCGAGGATAATCTGGCTGATGCGCCCGAAAATAAATATCCGGGTAAGATCTATGTGGAGAACCCGCCAACACCGGGCAGTCCGTTTGGCGATGATGATGACGTGCGCAAGCACTCCGTGGTCGATTACCACTTCTCCGACATGCAGATCGACGATATCCGTAAGATTATCCTGGGTGATACCGATGGTGGACGACTGCCACACGTGCTGAACACGACTGAGCAAAGCAATGTCTTCATCTTCTGGAGTGGACATGGTGCCGACGGTCGTGGCATGTGCTGGAGCGATGGTACAGGTAGCGCTGTCTTTAGTGGTGCTCGTATGCGCGACATCCTGAATGAGCTGAACCAACGCAATGGCTACCGCCGCTGCATGCTGGCCATCGAGACCTGTTTCAGTGGACTGATAGGCGAGGCTATCGTTGGACTGCCCGACGTGGTTGCCATTACAGCAGCCAATACCATTGAGCCGTCTAAGGCCGACGTGCATAACCGTGAGCTTGGCGTGTTCCTGTCTAATGCCTTCTCACGTGCTTTCCGTATCGCTATCAACAACAATCCCGAAATCACCCTGCGCGACCTGTTCTATGACTTGGCACGCACCACGACAGGTAGTCATGTAAAACTCTACAACGACGCTGCCTACGGGTCGGTATATACGCTGTCAGCTTCGGATTATTTTCCTAATTAGTTTTATAAACAATTATTTCTATTAATTTTAAAACAGTACAACTATGAAAAAAATGTTGAATTGGATGCTCGCTGCCATCCTTACAATCAGCGGCGCAAGTGTTGTTTCTTCATGTTCAAATGAAGATACCCCTGCATGGGAGGGTAAGAACGTATGTACAAACTATACCGTAGAGTATAACTTTGTACATCCTGCTACCAACAGCAAGTACTTCGTGACTAAGTGGGCTGTGTGGAGCCTTGACAACAAGCGTGAACCAGTGCCTGTTTACAGTCAGACCGTATCGGGTGGTCACAGCCATGGCAAAGCAGACATCACTTTCCCTGCTAAGGAGTCGTTCTTTGTCAATGCAATCGTGAAGGAGAATCCTACTTTTGATGCAGACATGGTCTACGACAACAGTGGTACCTATACCATCACCACCTTTAATGCCCGTGGTGAGGTGCTTGACAAGAAGAGTGAAAGTTTCGGCGTCAATAGTGTTGCGCCTGCCAGTACTCTTGACATTCCTAATCTTGAGTTGACAGCTTTCGGTGCCTATACCGAAATCAACTGTTCTATTGCCGAGGATGGCAAGATTACCATGGAGGTAGTATCGTCGCCCGAAAACAGTGAGAGTGGCATCAAATGGTAATATCAATATAATTGTTTCAGAATTAGATTGTTTGGGTCTGGCGGAAGATCTACAGGTTTTGTAGAAAGTCCGTCAGACTTTCTTTTATAAATGATAGAGAGTGATAGATAACATTTGTCTATCACTCTCGTATCTTATTGATATATAGAATGTTATGACGAAAAGTGATACTTTTCGCTTTTTCTCTATAAAAAACTACATGTAGCCCAACCAGCGCAGGATATCATTCAGGTTAGCAAACACCATCAGTAGGATAAGCAATCCGAATCCGAAATACTCGGCACGTATCATAAAGGTTTCTGATGGTTTTCTGCGGGTGATCATCTCATAAATCAGGAACAGCACATGTCCACCGTCGAGTGCGGGGATAGGCAGTATGTTCATGAATGCCAAAATGATGCTCAGGAAGGCAGTCATCTTCCAGAAGAGATACCAGTCCCAAACTGGTGGGAACAGACTTCCGATAGCTCCGAAACCACCAATCGACTTAGCTCCATCGGCTGTGAACACATATTTCATGTCGCCTACATACCCCTTCAATACATTGATTCCGTATGCTATACCGGCTGGGAAACTCTCAAAGAATCCGTATTCCTTTGTTATGGGCTCATAGAGTCCGGCAACGGTCTTGACCATAAATCCTAGCTTAAGCTCTGGAGTAAGTGTTACTGCGGCTGTGTCTGCAATCATTGCTGTTACAGCTTTTGATGCATCGGTGCTGTCTTTTACCAGACCTTCGCGTTCGTATACGATTGATACGGTGCGAATCTTCAGACTGTCGGCCTGTGTCTTGGCTCCGGTCATCATATCCTCAAGCACACCCAGCTGGTCTGTAAACTCGTTGTAACTGTCTACGGGTTTGCCGTTGATGCCTACAATCTTGTCGCCCTTCTGCAGTCCCATCTTGGCCGCAGGTGTTCCTTCCATCACGCTGTCTACGACAGCAGGAATCAGTGGACGCACAAACGAGGGCTCTGCCTTAAGCATACCCAGAAGATTGATCTCGCCTGGCAGACTGATGCTCATCGCCTTACCATCGCGGATGATGTCGGCACGAGTAGCCTCACTCAGGTCGCGATACATGTCTGCGCTGAAGTCCTTGAACTCGCCCTTATCTGTACCTACCAGGATATCGCCATCCTGGAATCCGTACTGCTTGGCCTCGGTATTGAACTTCATACCCAGAGTCATGTCTTTTACTGGGATATAGGTATCGCCCCAGTAGAACAGTATCATCGAGTAGATAAACAGAGCCAACAGGAAGTTTACCAGCACACCGCCAATCATCACCAGCAGGCGCTGCCAGGCGGGTTTGCTGCGGAACTCCCAAGGTTGCTCGGGCTGTTTCATCTGTTCGGTATCAAAACTCTCGTCTATCATTCCTGCTATCTTGCAGTATCCACCCAGTGGCAACCAACCTACACCATACTGTGTATCGCTGTTCTTGGGCTTGAACTTAAACAGGCTTCCGTCCCATTTCCAGATGCTTGGGTCGAAGAAGAGATAGAATTTTTCTACACGTATGCCAAAAAGCTTGGCAAAGAAGAAGTGGCCACCCTCATGGAGCAGCACCAGCAGGCCAATGGCCAGCATGAATTGTAAAAGTCTAATTAAAAAGATATCCATGATTGATTATTTGTTCATTAATTCTGTAGCTATGCGACGAGCCTCGGCATCGGTAGCGATGTAAGTATCGTAGCTTGGGTTCTTGTCGAATGTGGCACGCTGCATGGTCTCGGCGATGATGTCGCCCATCTGCAGGAATCCGCACTTGTCCTCCAGGAATCCGCGGTTTACTATCTCATTTGCTGCATTAACGATACAAGGCATGTTTCCGCCCTTGTCGATAGCCTCGAAGGCTAGTGCCAGACAGCGGAACTTCTCCAGGTCGGGCTCGAAGAACTCCAGATGCTGGGCCTTGAACAGGTCAAGGCGTTCACCGCTCAGGTGCAGTCGCTGTGGGAATGAGAATGCATACTGGATAGGCAGACGCATATCGGGTACACCAAGCTGGGCCTTTACGCTACCATCCTGGAACTGAACTGCTGAGTGAACAATACTCTGTGGGTGAACCAATACCTGAATCTGCTTGGCATCTACGCCAAACAGCCACTTGGCCTCGATTACCTCGAAACCCTTGTTCATCATCGATGCAGAGTCGATAGTGATCTTAGCGCCCATATCCCATGTTGGGTGGCGCAGGGCGTCGGCCTTGGTCACGTGGGCTATCTCCTCCATCGACTTCAGACGGAACGGACCGCCAGAGGCTGTCAACAGAATCTTTTCTATAGGATTCTGATCCTCGCCTACCAGACTCTGGAATATGGCTGAGTGCTCGCTGTCAACGGGTAGGATAGGAGTGTGATACTGCTGTGCGAGAGCCAGAATCAGCTCACCGGCTACTACCAGTGTCTCCTTGTTGGCCAGACAGATGGTCTTACCAGCCTTGATGGCGTGGATGGTGGGGTTCAGTCCTGAGAAACCTACCATCGCGGTCAGTACCATATTGATTGGACCTGCCTCTACTATTTCGTTCAGTGCCTGTGCTCCGGCATATACCTTCACATCGGGCATATCGCTCATCAGCGATTTCAGTTCATCGTATCTGGCCTCGTTGGCTATCACGATGGCGGCGGGCTTAAACTTATGAGCCTGCTCGGCCAATAGCTCCACCTTATTATTAGCTGTCAGGCAGTAAACCTCGTAAAGGTCACTGTGCTCCTCGATTACCTGAAGCGCCTGGGTGCCTATCGACCCCGTAGAGCCGAGAATTGCTATTTGTTTCTTCATAACTCTAAAATGCCTTCCGGCAGTTTTACTATTATTTGTTGCTTCTTTGTATCTACATTTGTAATCAGCTCTTCCGATGCGGGAATCAGTTTACCGTCTTCCAGTTCGAAGAGTATGTTCATCGTCGAGTCGTCTACCGATGCGATGCGACCAGCTACTTTGCCGGTGTTAGCATCTATCAGCTCAAAGCCTACGATAGCTGCCCACGACAACTGCTCGTCATCATCTTCTGCCATCTCGCGGGGGAAGTAAACCTCGCAACCGGTCAACTCTCTGGCACGCTCCTGTGTGTCTATGCCCTCAAACTTCATCAGAGCATTGTCGTCGGTCTTAAAGCGATACTCCTCGATAAAGAATGGAACCAGTATCCCGTCGATGTCGAGCACCAGATAGTCTGCGTCGGTGCGGTCGAACACGTCGTCGTCGAAGAGGAACGATATCTCCCCCTTCACGCCGTGCGCCTTACCCAGCTTACCTATCTTATATACTTCTTCTTGTCTTATCATCCTCTTATTATCTTTGCACCCAGAGCGTTCAGTCGGCCCTCGATGTTCTCATATCCGCGGTCTATCTGTTCGATGTTGTCTATGCGGCTTGTGCCGGTTGCACTCATTGCTGCTATCAGCAGGGCGATACCGGCGCGGATATCGGGACTCGACATACGTCCGCCGCGCAGCGTAATCTTGCGGTCATGACCTACTACCACAGCACGGTGTGGGTCGCAGAGTATTATCTGTGCACCCATGTCGATGAGTTTATCCACAAAGAACAGGCGGCTTTCAAACATCTTCTGATGGAACAATACGCTGCCGCGTGCCTGAGTGGCTACTACTATCAGCACACTCAGCAGGTCTGGAGTCAGTCCGGGCCAAGGAGCGTCGGCCAGCGTCATGATAGTTCCGTCCATAAACGATTGTATCTCGTAGTGCTTCTGGCGTGGAACCCACAGGTCATCGCCCTCAACCTTTATCTTTACGCCCAGTCGGCGGAAAGCGTCGGGGATTATTCCCAGATTCTCCACACTTACGTTCTTGATGCGTATACCGTCGCCGCACATTGCTGCCATACCGATAAACGATCCCACCTCAATCATGTCGGGCAGTATCTGATGTTCGGTGCCGTGCAGACTTTCCACACCTTCGATTGTCAGCAGGTTCGAAGCTATGCCGCTTATGCGTGCACCCATGTTGTTCAGCATCTTACAGAGCTGTTGCAGGTAGGGCTCACAGGCTGCGTTATAGATTGTTGTGGTGCCTTTTGCAAATACTGCTGCCATTATGATGTTGGCAGTACCTGTAACCGAAGCCTCGTCCAGGAGCATATATGTGCCCTTTAGCTTCTTGGCCGATATCTCATATACATCTCGACCCTCTACGCGATTGAATGTAGCGCCCAGTTTCTCGAAACCCAGGAAGTGGGTGTCCAGTCTGCGGCGGCCTATCTTGTCACCACCGGGTTTGGTTATGATAGCCTTTCCCATGCGGGCCAGCAGCGGACCGATCATCATCACGCTGCCTCTCAGAGCTGCGCACTTCTGCACAAACTCGTCGCTCTCCAGATAGTCCAGTCTCAACTCGTCGGCCTGGAACGAATATGTATTCTCCTCCCTCTTCGAAACCTTAACACCAATATCACGCAGCAGCTGTATCAGGTTGTTTACATCTCTGATATTGGGGATGTTGCGGATAATCACCTCTTCCTCTGTCAACAGAGTTGCACAGATTACCTGTAGTGCCTCGTTCTTGGCACCCTGTGGTGTGATGGTTCCTTGCAGCAGATGGCCGCCTTCGATGATAAATGATGCCATATCGGTTACTTCTTTTTCTTCTTTTTCTCTTCTGGCTGAGTCACTTTCTCAAACTTAAACGAGTTCAGATCTATCTGTATCGCTCCGTTGGTGTATCTGGCCAGATCGTCGGCTATACGCTCGTCGTCCATGTATCCGTGTCCGTACAGAGCCAGGTCGCGCTTCATCTGGTTGGCTGTATATCTCACCAGTGCATCGCGCTCCTCGCCGTCGGGCATAGTCATCAGTTTCTTAAACAACTCCTCAACCAGTCGTCCGTAGTGGCGCAGTCTTACTCCGTCCTTAGGCAACTTCATTGGCTGTGGCTTTGTCAGTATGTTGTCGGCCTCGCTTATGTCGTAGGGCCAGTCTATCTCAAGTTCTCTGTGACTCATCAGGTACAGATGGTTCCACAGTGTCTGCTCAAAGTCGTCGTTCTCCTTCAGCTGAGGGTTCTTTGTCTCCATCAGTTTAATGATGGTGTATGCGCACTGCAGTCGCTCCTCTTTTGTGGGCAACTCGCACGCGTGCTCTATCATCTTCTGGATCTCGCGTCCGTACTCCGACATCACGAGCTTCTCTCGCTGGGTGTTGTAATCTAATCCTTTTATATCCATTTCTAAATACTAATTTCTTAATTAAAGCAGTTTCTTCGGAAGCTTTGCTACAAAGTCCTTCAGATAGTATGGCACAAAGTAGGCCACATCCTCTGTCTTATCGTTCAGCAGTCGCTTCTCGGCCAGAGGCTGCATCCACTTGGCCAGAGGTTCTATACCCTCAATCAGGTGCGCATTCGGGTGATTGATAGTCTCCATGCATTTCTTTGCACCGTTTCCGAAGAAGTACACGGGGTGCTTTTCCAGGTATTCCTTGTATGTCTCTTCGGTCACTATGTCGGCACCAATCTCGCGTACGGGCTTCAGTGCTCTGTCGTATATTCCGGCATACACCTCCATGCGTCGGGCGTCCAACATCGGACACAGCAGGGCGTCCTCTTCTGGTATCTCTCTCAGCAACACGGGCACGCAGAGCAACTCCAGTGTTGGTACGGCTATCAACTTCAGGTTTCTTCCGTAGCAGATACCTTTGGCCATCGATACGCCGATACGCAGTCCGGTATACGAACCAGGACCGCAACTTACTGCTACCGCATCAAACGGGATGGCGTGATTATCTGTAAACGAGAGAGCCTCGTCAACCATCGTGCCCAGACTCTCGGCGTGGTTAGGTCCGCTGTGATCTTCCTGTTGGAATATTACGTGCGAATCTTCCGAGACGGCTACCGAACATACATCTGTACTTGTTTCAATATGTAATATCGTCGACATATTATTTCTTTTCCTTTTGTTAATAGAGTGCAAAGGTACGCATTTTTTTGTCAATAGCCATCGTTTTATCAGAAATTAACGTAGCAAGGGCATGGTAAGACAGTGGTAAGACGATGCTAAGACAATGCTAAGACAGTGCTAAGGGCGTAGGTATATCGAAACTATATGGTAGCTGTATCATAGCCGCCCTTTATATAATATATAATAAGGTGTATGCGTTTTTGTAATTGATGATAGTCAAGAGTAGTGTAAAATTTGCACTAAAATTAAAAATTTCTCTCGAAAAGTTTTGGTAGTTCAAAAAAAAGCCGTACCTTTGCACCCGCAAATCAGGAACACCACCTGACAAGCAAACAAAAAGAACTTCTTGATCAGCGAGAGAAAGACAAGTTTACTTGGGTTTCCGAGTCGAGAAAGAAGTCAAGGCCGAAAGGCATTAAAGAGTTCTTTGAAAGATTTACATAGACAGAAGTAGTACAAGAAGCGAGAGCA